>DFZA01000019.1:0-75146 GCA_002382665.1 Peptococcaceae bacterium UBA4068
CGTTACCGCTGGTGCGGTACATAAAACTGCAAGCCTTTGTTATATTCAATCATTGGCAAAGCTTCTATCAAGTTTGTTTCAGGCTTTCTGTAACTTTTTCTCCCCATGATTCTGTATGGATTACGCGTCCGGCCATGCAGCCACGCAGAAAACGCAGATGCGCGTTCCGCTCCACTGCCATGGCATAAAGCGGATTGGCCTTGAGCGCATCTTCTGCCATGAAAATGATTTCACGGTGCAGGCCCATTGCTTCCATGGCATGGCGCAGGCGTTTTTCGAAAGTCCCTGCACCACAGGTAAAGCGGTATATATAGGTTGCGGATTTTTCCCCTGTAATCAGTTCCACGGCAGCAGAACCATTACCGACAGCGGCGATCCAAAATTCGCTGCCATCGGGAGAGAAGAGCCCGGAGATTAGCTGATCTTTGCCGCAGGTATCCTCTAAAAAGTGATAGCGTTCCAACGCTTCGCCCAAGCGGTTTTCCAGATCGGCTTGCAATGACGCCTGCGCGGCCTGCCATTGCTGCTGCGCTTCTTTGCGGAATTTGCCGAGGTTTTCAAAAAAAGGTATTGTATCCCGTCCCAGCCGGATCAGATCGTAGCATTCACCGGTATCAAGCGTGATATGGATGGTGTAGTTGTCCAGCGTCAGATTGTCCACAAAGCACAAGGGACTGCGCCTGGCGCCGCAGTCAGGTGGCATAATGCAGACAGATGTCGGGTACAGGCAGAGCTTTGCTATTCCTTTGGCATTTCCGCCGTCGTCCGTGTAGTTGTATTCGCCCTCGGCCTCCATCAACGGTACGGTCTCCACAAAAAGCGACTCCCGGCTGCGACTGTTATAAGCCAGCCATAGTTGCTGATAAAAGCCTTCCGTATCGTGACCCATCTGTGAAAGCTCAACCTTCCCATCCGAAGTATCGAGGAAAAAGTGATAGTTATTCAGATAAAAGCTGCGGATATTGGCATAATCCAGCAGGAACGCCCCATTTCCCGTCTGGAAATCCAGCTTGTCTTTGTCTATATGTACAACGGCTTCTCCGGTATGTTGCGGAGAAGCCATTGAGCATTTATAATTGACGTCGTTTGCCATATTTACAGTTTTGTACCGCATTCGCCGCAGAATTTTGTTCCCGGCTCATTTTCAGCGCCGCAGCTGGGGCAGACGGCTTTGGCACTCATGGGAGTACCGCATTCAGGGCAGAATTTGACACCGAGAGCTACTCCTGCGCCGCAGTTGCTGCATTTTTGCAGGCCGATGGGCGCACCGCAGTTCTGGCAGAACTTGCCACTGCCGGCGGGATGGCCGCATTGGGGGCAGACCGTGGTACGGCTTTCGACCTTGCCGGTCCATACCGTCGCTTTCTCTGCTGCTTCATCAATATTCCGCTGCATGGCCTGCGAACGGGCTTTGGCAACATAAGTGCTTTCTCTGGGAGCACATTCCACGCACAGGCCTTCTTCTTCGTTCCAGCAGTCGACGCAGACCCATTTCTGGCAGGAAGGACATTTGCGAAAATGGGGTTTTACCTCTGCCTGCGCCTGATCAAAGGCGGCTTCCTGCTCCTTGCGCCACTGCGGGCTCTGATTGCTGAGGCGGTCGCCGATGAGGTCACTGCCGCGTTCCATTGCCCAGCCAAGGTCGCCGAGTTTACCGCCGAGCAAACCACCGAGTACTCCGGCTCCGCGTCCTAAACGTTCGGTACGTCTGCTCTGATTATATGTACTGGATTCGACAAAGGTGGATTTGAAACCGTTGCCACAGCAGTCGCAGAAGAATTCAAACTGGAAACCCGCGTCTGTGGAAAGGTCGTCGTGGTTGCGCGTGAAAGAATGTAACATAAATTTTATCTCCTGCCTTCCAACTCTTACTTATATATAATAAATTCTAGCATGCTTTATTTTGTTTGTAAACACTTTGCTGTCAGTATAACAGCTTGATAAGAACACTCTGCCACTCTGTTTTACCCAACAACAAGGTTCGTTTTGGTATAGAATTGCAACCTTATCAAAATCGCTAAACCAGCAAATAACATTGAGATGACTAAAGCCTTCCAACGCCCGCAAGCCGTAATATACTTCGGTTTAAGCTCCATGAACATCCCGTCCTGGTTTATGTTGATTTTACAAATAGGGGTTACTTGCAAATTTTACATAGCGCATTCCAAATCCATTCCCGGTTATCAAGTATAATCACCGGTGATTTTAATTTGTGGCATTGTTATTTATTTATGTTTGATTTAAATAGTTAAATCTTCATATTTTTTCAGAAATTTACCTGTTTAGATTTCAGATTTATAGGTTTTATTTTGGTTATAATATTAAAACCGATTATATTCAAAACCTAAATACAGAGGATGGTTGTCTTGAATATTTTAATTTTAACCGGAAGTTTTGGCATGGGACACAATTCGGCGGCAAACACCATCGCGGAAATGATCAACGGCGAAATGCAGGATTCCCGGGTTTATGTAGAAGACCTCTTTGCCCATGCCTTCAAATCAACAAAGCATGAGTATGTTTTCCGCATAATGATAAAAAGAGGAAAATATTTCTATAATTTAGCATACAGGCGTACAGAAGATTCCTATAAAAAGAACAAGTATCCGTTTCAAAAATACCTGATGCGCAGCCTTGACGAATTGGTCGTAAAGACCGACGCCGATATTATTATTTCCACGCTTTGGATCTGCTCTAAACTGGTTTGCGAATACAAGCAGTCAATGAACTGCAATATACCGCTGATAACCTGTATTACCGATGTTTGGAGCCACAATGTCTGGATTAATCCCGGCACAGATTTTTACATGACAGCAACTCCTAAAGTCAAAGACGAGCTAATAGGCAAGGGTGTTGAGGCGCAGCGAGTAGTCGTTAGCGGCATACCTGTGGGTAACGCATTTAAAACTGAAAATATTGACGACAAATCTTCCGGGGAGAAAAGGCTGCTGATCATGGGCGGCGGGCTGGGTCTTTTGCCTAAAACGTTAGCCTTTTATGAAGAATTAAACAAACTCGACGGTGTAAAGACGACGATCATTACCGGCAACAACATCGAGCTTTATAACTTGCTCAATGGCAGGTATGAGAATATCGAGGTGCTTGCCTTTGTTAATAATGTCTACCATTATATGAAAAATGCCGATCTTTTGATTTCTAAGCCGGGCGGTATCACACTATTTGAAGCAATCTTTGCAGAGCTGCCGTTGTTAATGTTCAAGCCCTTCCTGGAACCGGAAAAAAGAAACGGTGAATTTGTTTTGGCTAATAACATGGGTGCTGTTTTGTCTGCGGATGCGCAGGAATGGGTGGCGAAAATAGCGGAACTTATGTGGAATAATGAGTTGTTGAATGAAATCCGTGCCAACATGCGCAAATTCAAGTCACATTTGGATCAAGACGGCCTGTTCCGTCTGCTTCAGCAATGCGGGAGACAAAGCGCATGATTAAAATAATTCTTTTGTTGGTATGGCTTGTTCTGCTGTTTTTTGTAATATATAGCTTAATCCCGACTATGTATTATCTGTTTTGCAAAAAGCATCCGTTTGCTATTGACAAAAACAGCAAAAGAGTTTTATTAATGTTTGAAGATGGGCCGGACCCGCGATATACCATCAGCTTATTGGATATTCTCAAAAAGCATAAAGTGCAGGCCTTGTTCTTTGTGGTTGCTAAAAAGGCGGCTGATAATCCTGCGATAATTCACAGGATGATTGAAGACGGCCATTTGATCGGATTGCATTCTTTTGAGCATGGAGACCCCTGGTTGAAAGGACCGGTATACCAGGAAAGAGATTTTACGACTGCGTTGGCCATTATGAAAGGCCTAGGCTGCAAAATCTCGTTTTACCAGCCGCCGTGGGGCCATCTGAACCTGACCTCTCTTTGGCTGGCCAAAAAATATCATCTGAAGATTATTCTTTGGACCGTTATGATTGGGAACTGGAAAAAACATTGCACAAGCCAAAAGGTATTGAACCGCCTGATACAGAGGACAAAGAACGGCAGCGTCATCTGTCTTCACGATTCAGGTTATGGAAAAGCGTCGGAGGCGGGTGCGCCCGCGCAAACATTGGACGCTGTGGCTCAGTTTCTGCCGCTGATATTGAAGAGGGGATATCAGTTTGTTCTGCCTGAAAAAATAATCCGCTCAGATATTTGAGGTTAATCCATAAAAAAACTGCATTGGATAAGCAAATGCAGCTTTTTTTATGATGCAATCTTTCAATTATGCTGTCATCTCCGACGGCGCTGTTTGTGCACCGCTTTTGTCCAGGCTGATTTTATTGCCTATTTTTATAAGCAATATAACAGAGACGATAATAAACGGCAGTCCTCCAATAAGGCCGGTGACAGCCGGTCCCAGCAGCGGGTTATATGCGCCTTTGACCAGTAAAATCGTCAGACCTCCGCCGGCGTTGATAACCGAATGGATCATCGCCGCCGGGATGGCGCTGTTCATTTTGATCGTTGCATAGCCCTCAATAATTCCCACCACACCGGCACAGAAGACTACCATCATGAAAATGCCTAGCCAAGGGTAACCCGCGTAACCGGTTCCGTAATTATGTCCCATGACGATCACCGGCGTATGCCATAAGCCCCAGATTACTCCGGTTAGGATTAATGCCGCCCTATCGGATAAAAGCGTGCGCAGCTTAGGCAGCAGATAACCTCTCCAGCCCAGCTCTTCGCCCATTGTTGGCACAATATTGATAATCGGCCCGACGATGATAATCTGCAATACGGTAATCAACAGCAGATTGCCCGCGGTCAGTCCCCGCATACCACTGGCTGCTGCCGATTGATTGAGCATTGTTAGCGCGCTGTCAAAATGGGTAGGGAATATCAGAAAATAAACTGCCGCGCTGACAAATATCAGGGCGGTCGGTGCGAAGTATATCAGCAAATATTGTTTGATATGTCCTTTGAAATGCGGGCGCAGATACATGTTTTTGAAGCCTTCTTTGGTAATCAGCCTGGTGAGAATATTGGCCGCCGACGGGCCGAACATGCCCGCCATGACGATTGCCACCGTAGGCCCGCTGCCCTGGTATTTCAGGCCTAAGATGGGTATCAGCAAAAATATCGACCAGCTGATGGCTGCCGCTAGTACAACAAATATGATCAGCCGTTTTTTTGTTGCCGATTTAGCGCTTTCCATAATAATCATTCCTCCTTGATTTGCTTGATACGTATCATTTCTGACTATATTTTAATTCAGTCGGAGGAAGTTAATCAATGGATTGCTGTTCAACTTTGGTTGAATAAATCAACCTGCGCGATACTTGTGCTGAGGCTATTTGGGCATTAAAGAATAAAAACAACATCTAAGCAATATTGCTTAGATATTCGATCGCTTCCGTAGGACAACCACAGATGTTATCCCGACTAATGTTGAAAAACCATACCAGTGAGCTAAAGGAGCATAAAAAGTCGGGATAACTTTTATGGATTGTACGGGAGACGAACGATGAAATGTTCTGCCAACCTGAAAAGGTCGGGATAACAAAGTGAAATTCCGTTTGGTCCAAAGTACAAGAATACCGTTTAGATATAGTATTTTTTGGGGGATTTTTATCCTGGCAAAAATATTAGGAACTGTATCACTCGGTAAGCGTCAAATATCTCGTTGATCAAATGATAAGAGCAAATCAAGGAATATACAACTATGTTAAAATGCTCCCATGGAATAATCCCCATGGGAGCATTTTAATTTAAATGTTTTATAAACAGGGTGTAAGACAAGTTTGGAGAAGTTCTACCTCTATATTTGCAGTAGCAGGAAGATTTTCTGTGCCCTCGTAAACAAGATTCTCAATATCTTTCGGAGATACATTTGTTATCGTGTTAACAACAGAAGCCTTAGCTACTGAACTTGAAACAAGAGTGTAACTAATCGTTTTTTCAAAACTTCCATTTAAAGGAACAGTAGCGTTTCTGCAAATTATATCAATACCTACAGGTCCAACAATATTGGTATTCAAAGGAATAGGTATGAGCGTATCAGCGTAATATGCTTCACAACCGTTGAAACTTGAGAAATTAACCGTTACACCAAAGGGTATTTGCATTCGATCGAAGATATCAATAATTACATCAGGCGAATTACCGACACTTGAAATTGTCATTTTAAAGGTTCCTACACTGCCATTGACGGAGCAGCATTTATTGGCTCTGAGTTTTACAACATTTAAAGTTGTTCCACACAAATCTGCTGATTCCGTACCTTCCGCAGCGGCACGTGCCATATTGCTTATTAAATAACCACCGGGGCTGCTGATTGCCACAACAGGAATCGTATAAGTTATAACAACTCTTCCGCCCGGTTCGATCGTTCCGATGCTTCCAAATATTTTTACTCGTCCTGTTGTACTGGTATCTACATTTAGGGAAGACGGAGACACTGTAATAGTTCCTATTGATAATTGCGAAGGAATTGTTATTATATCTTCAAATTCCACAAGACTCAAAGCGCCTTCTCCAACATTGTCTACATGGACCTCATATTCAAATGAGGCCTGATTATTACTGATAACAGTGGCACATTCTTTTGATACGAGCAGTTTTCCCTTTTCCGTGCACCCGGGTACAATAAAGCAATTAGTGCACGCAAATTTATAAACAACAGTAGCAGCTTTAACACTTATCGGCTGAACTGCTTCAGGGTAATCTCCGATTATGCGTATTCTGTATTCGACGCAAAGGCCTTTATCATACTTGTCGTCTGTTTCAATCCTCAGAAACTGAAAACCAGTAGGGGCCGGACCGAAATTTGGATCATTCTGAATAAGTTCAAACGGCACAGTATTAAAGGTACCGCAGCCATCAATTTTCTCTTCTACGGTAATATTTGTTGCATTTATTTCAAGACAAATTGGAATTCCAATTCCGCTTATTCCTCTTGTTGTGCTATTGCAATCAGTCAGGAATTTGTACGTCCAAAATGAAGCGTTGAGATCAAGAACAAAGGCAGGGTTGTTAGCCACCGAACCATCGGGCAGGGTCTGACACTCCGGCTGTAAGGCGGTTATCCCGGTCTGCGTACCACAACAACATATATTTGAATATGGCAGACATTCGCACGGCTGTGCTGGCAAAGCCATAATATCACTCCTTAAAATATTTTTTATAACAATCTAATATAACCCTAAGTTATTTTATGCACATTGATAAGGAACGGTTACTTGTTATTCCCCCAGACATTTGTGCAGGCGTTTCATGCAGCAGATTATATCATTCAGTATCCTGCTGATTAACCTGCTGTAAACATAAACTTTGGATTTTGTACGGTAGTTTATGGGAATCAGCAAGATTTTGTCACAGTCTTCAAGTTGAAGGTACGACAGATATTTTCGGACGGTCTAGATCATCTTTTGATAATATTTTAATTTAGTCGCAGCAAGTTAAGCACTGGATTGCTAAGCAACTTTGGTTGAATAAATCAACCTGCGCGATACTTGCGCTGAGGCTGATTTGGGCATTAAAGAATAAAAACAACATCTAAGCAATAAAGCTTAGATGTTGTTTTTTGAGTACTTCTAAGGGCCAGCAAAAGATGATTGAGAATATGCCCGATTCAATGATTAGACGGGGGGACTTCAGTGTTGAAATATCTGTGTTTTCCCTGCGTTTTATGCTTATATTCGATCGCTTCCATAGGACAACCACAGATGCAAGCCATGCAGTGTGTGCAGTCATTGCCCCATTGCGGCTTGCTGTCGGTGATATTAATATTGTTCAATGAGCACAACTCGGCACATTTTCCGCAACCGTTGCAGGCTGTGGTCGTATAAAAGCCCTTGGCGCTGACGGACTTATAGAATCTGTTATTTACGACATTGCTTTTCAATTTGTCGACAAACATCACTTTTTCAGAGGGCAAAGGTTGCTCTTTTTTAATGTGTTCTGCAATATTGAGGAGATGCGGCAGCGCCCGTGCAACAATTTTGTCGGCCTTCGTTTTTTCGGGCGTTTTAAACATAGCAATATAGTTTTCCGGCATGACGACAGATGCCAAACCGAAAAAGTCAAAGCCTTTTTCCTCACAGGCGATTTTTGCGTATTGCACCGAGTTTCCGGTATCAGAACCACAGGTGAGGACAATGTAGGCTTTGCCGCTACCTGTAAATTGTCTGCTTTCTATAAATGCACTTACTACCCTTGGCATCCGCCAGGCATAGGTCGGCGCAACGAACACAAACGGTTTGTCGGAGTGCAGAGCATCAACGCTGTTATTTTTAATCAGTTCGTTGAGGCAGACAAGTTCATCACCGGTCACAGATTGGATGGCCTGCGCCGCATAACGGCTGTTGCCTGTACCGCTGAAATATAGGATCATATATTTGTCCTCCTATATAGTTTAATGTGTGATGTGTGTGTATTTCAGTCCGTATTTATCAGCATCAAACATAAAATATCACTAAACTTTAGTTGATTATATCATACTCCTGCGTAAAAAGAAAAGCAGACGTTCTCCTTGGAGCAAAGTCTGTCTATGTCTTATTTGCTCAATAATTAAGCATATTGCGGATCATAAGGTTAGCAAAACTTGACATTATCCAATATAGGTATAGTATTAAAGAAACAATCTAATAATTGTTATAGATACTGGCGAGAAGCCAAAAGGAGTGTTTTTAATGGAAATTGCAATTTTAAAAGCGATGGAAAGAAGCGAAGAACCGAAAATAGTCAGAAAGGCTGGTTTTATTCCGGGCGTTCTTAACGAGTCTGGTTCAGCTTCTACCTCTGTGAAATTTGAAATGGCGGCGATGAATAAAATCATTTCAAAACATGGAATGAATGCCAAAGTATGGGTTGAATTAGGCGCTGAGAAAAAATTTGGTTTTATTAAGGAAATTCAAAGGCATGCTGTAGAAGATAAAATCATACATGTTACGATCCAACTGGTCTCAAAGGATAAAGAGATCAAAATGCAGTTGCCGATTAACTTCCATGGCAATGCTGAATTGGAACACAGGTCTCTGCAGTTACAGGTTTACAAATCAGAGGTCGAAGTTACGGCAAAAGCAGCGCTGATGCCTGATGGGGTGATAGTCGACGTCTCGGGCAAAGAATCAGGTGAAAACATCACCGCTGGCAATTTGAACCTGCCCCCGGAGATCAAAATACTTGATGCGGCTGATGAGATTTATGCCGTTATCAAGGCTATCAAAGAAGAGATAGCTGAAGAAACTAAGGAAGTTAAACCAGCCGAATAATAAAGAATCAAGAGATAATATCTTTAAGTCTTAAATGCATCTATAGAATAATAGCCTCCCAAAATTACTTTTGGGAGGCTATTATTCTATATCCGGACAGACAACAATAAGTCACCGTTGTCTGTTTAAGTAGTGCCGGGAGTTGCTCCGGCACCGTAGCCGTTCTTAAATGCCACGATCATTTCCCGGGTAAGACTAATTCCATCTTCTTCTTCAATAATTTCATTTCTGGAAAACCAATCAGCCGCTGCCAACTCCGTTGTATCTAAGGTAATGGTATCTGTACCGTCAAGTTCGGCGAAAAAGCCCAACAGCAGATTGCTGGCAAAAGCCCAGGGCTGGCTTTTGTAGTAAGTAATATTTTTTACTTTTAACCCGGCCTCTTCCATGACCTCTCGCCTGACTGTTTCTTCCGCGCTTTCGCCGATTTCCGTAAAGCCGGCGATCAGCGCGTGCCGTTTATATTCTCTTTCCGCGTATATTGTCATGAGGATTTTATCATTATTGGTCACGGCGACAATCACCGCCGGAGCAATGCAGGGGTAAACTGTGTTATGACAACCGTCGCAGCGTAACATTCTTTCTTTATGATCGTGTTGCAGCAAAGCGCCGCAACTGCCGCAGTAACGGTTATTCCGGTACCAGTTGGCCAGATGATAAGCGGTGGCGACGGCAAAGGACAGGTCTTTGGGCAACGCGCCGCGGAAGTTACTGATATTTTGATATTGATAAGGTGATATATTAAAGGTTTGCACGGTATCCGCAAGGAAGTAATCAGTTTCGTCAATGGCAAAAAGATAGCGGAGAGGCAGTTCCTGCTTAACGCTATCCTCGATTTGATAATAAAATGGTATCTGTAATTGATTATTCTGATATGATGCCAGAACCTGGTTTTGATAAAAGAAGAAAATGCGGCTGTTTATTAAAGGTTCTTTTTCGCTGTATTCGCAGTTATATGTCTTGGGATAAATATCCTGTATCATCAAAAATGCCTCCCTTGATTGCGGATATGCGGATTTTTTTAGTCTTTGCGTGCGGAGTTACTCCATGGCTATTGTATATTTCAGTCTAATACTTTCGACTTATCATGGCATAATTATACCATGTTTACTCACACAGGGAACACCTTAAGCCGTTAAAATCTGCTGAAACTCATTTGTGCAATAAAGAATAAAACTAAAAACAACATGTATTAATGATTATATGTTATTTTATATTTGCGGAAGAAGAGCTAAAAGGTGCATTTTTGAGGTAAGTAGAGCCAAAGGTATCGGCCTATAATTTGTTATTGTGCCGGCGTAGCTTCGTTGTTCTCCGGACTGCGTATCTTCTGCACATGACGAAAAAGCTTATTTACTTCTCTCACAATCATTCCCACAAAGACAGCAGCGGCCAACGTTCCTTCTCTGACCCCTTCGATTCCTCCGAGGAAGCAGAGCGACAGTATACTGGCAATGACAACAAGGCTTATATCAAACAAAACCTTCATGCTGGCGAATTTAATCTGAGTTACCTTACATATTGCAAGAACAAATCCTTCGGCGGCAAGAGTAACTACATTCGCCATCACCTCAAAGCTGCATCCGATACCCACGAGACCAATGCCCAGAGCACAAAGCAGCCATTGCTGTATATAGGATGTGTATGCGATATTCTGAATAGCGAAAATCGCAAAATCCGTCAGGTACCCGAACAAAATTGCAGCCGGAAGCTGCAGCAGCTGAATCGGAGCATAGTCCTTCCTGAGTATCACAATCTGTAGCGCAATAAAGACGCAATGCATCAATATTATAATATTGCCGACTGTTAGCGGCGAAAATAGACTTATGACATACGGCACACTGAAAATCGGAGTAGTGCCAATGTTTGCTTTGATGGAAAAAGCAACGCCAAATGCCATTATTGTCAGCCCGATTATCAGCAATATGTATTTCTTAACTAATTCTATGATGTCCCCTTTTTTCTTCATCAATTATTCTTCTTTCTGCAGACTTTAGTTTATCGCATCAAGCTGATTTGTCAATAATCAAATTGCAATGTTGGACTTGCCTCTTAGGCTAATCTGTACTTTGATCGTTACTTCACAGGTTATATTTATTATATCATATCCGCTGACGTGGATATTGCTGGCTTTTCCCTTAATGGGAAAAGCTTTAGCTTAAATAGGCGCTTAGTCACGAAATCAAAGATTTCGGCCTATGCAGCTTATCTAGCCGGATTTTCCCTCTCGGGAAAACCTCCGCTATATATAGGCGCTCAGCCTCGAAATCAAAGATTTCGGCCTATGCAGCTTATCTAGCCGGATTTTCCCTCTCGGGAAAACCTCCGCTATATATAGGCGCTTAGTCACGAAATCAAAGATTTCGGCCTATGCAGCTATTATATCACAAAACTTTTGTTTATTAAAAAGGTCGTTGTCACTTTTCGTCCCTGTGGCCAAGCTGGCTGACAGCATCGCGGCATTATCTGCCGTTATCAGCAGCGAAGTGACAGCAAGCGTTATCATCGCAGCCAGCAGCTTCTCCCGCCCCAAAAAAAATATTATCCGGTGCATCTATATAGTCTTCCTTGATCATAAGTGGCTAAAACAAATAACCTTAAAATAAAGACACGTCAGAGACGTGTCTTTATCTTTTGCTTAATTTAGATTCAGTTGATATTTACCTGAGGGACGGGTAGTTTCCGGTTGTAAAGTTCCAGATACTTGTAAAGTTCCAGCCAACATAGGTGGACTGTGTCTTCATCTCGGTTGTTGTTTTGGGAATGCCTCTACCGGTATCGCTTCTGCCGGAAGTATTTTTGTCATAATATGAGCTTGATACTGTCCCGCCGTTGTTATAGCCCAGCAGACCACCGATATTATTATAGCCGGTTACGCTTCCCGTCGCATAGCTTTCGGAGATTATTCCCTCGTTCCACCCGACCAGGCCGCCCTCATTTCCGTTAGCAAATACTGAAATACCGGAAAAACAATATATGATAATGCCACCTGATATGTTTTTCCCGACTACACCGCCGGCCATCGCTCCTGCTGTAACATCACCGGTACCCCCGGATGAGCAGCGGGATACCATACCGGTATTGTTGCCGACAATGCCGCCAACATAGTCGTCAGCTTCTATTTCCGCTGATGAATAGCAGCGGGTTACTGTTCCGCTACTGGTACTGAAACCGACAATCCCCCCTACGTGATCATCAGCCGAAATATTTACACTCGATGAACACATATTAATCATTCCGTCATTTCTGCCGGATATTCCGCCTACACTAGAATAGATGGTTTCTATATTACCTGTTACGTTGACCGTTATTATAGAGGCCGTGCTTTTTGTTTGCGCAAATAGACCAACATAGTTACCCGTACTCTCACTTATATTCACAGTTACGGTATTACCGTATCCGTACAGGGTTCCGTAGAAACCGCTGGTAATATAGGCATTTTCTGCAAGTGTGATATTTGAGGTAAGTTTGAAATATTTGTTTGAAGTAGGTACCGTGTTTAGTAGCATAAACTGTGTGGCTGTTGCGATCTGGTAGGGATCTGTTGCAATTCCCGTACCGCCGGCAAAAGCATAGGTTACCGGTCCGATAGCTGCACTGGTGGCGCTGCCGCCCGCTGAGCCGCTGGCTGTTACTTTAAGCTTGAGGTATTTGCCCTCGATGCTTGATGGAATCACGTAGGAGGATGAAGTAGCGCCCGCAATATTGACATAATTTCCGCCGGCAGTTGATGCGCTCATCCACTGATAGGACAACGTTGCAGCGGGAGACGGCACTCCCCCAAAATACATAATCATGCCCGCTCTGACCGTCTGACCTATTACCGGATCACCGTTTACATTCACTGAACCAATGGAAGGTTTTAAAATGACTACCAATGAATACGTTAGGTTTACTCTTATGTTGATGTGTTTTATATCCGTACCGTCGGAAACGGTGACGACAAAGTCATCCATCAGGTTGGTTGTAATATCGTCGGAGATATAACTGATCTTGCCATCGGCTGTCAGCTCTGCCGTGCCATGCGGGGTGGAATAGGGCAATGTCTGGCCATTGATTGCCACGACCGTCAAAACGTCCCCGTCAATGTCTAAGGCCAGCTGATCGGCTTCAATCACCAGCGCGGTCTGCTCAGAAACCGCAAATTCAACGGGATTTGCCAGCGCGGTCGGCGCTGTGTTTTCCGTCGTTTCCGGTTCGGTTTCCGGATCGGTTTCTGTGCCCGTACCTGTGCCAGTTGTGGGCGCAGCTATAAAGCCATCATAAAGCCTGTTTACAAGCAAAATACTCTGTTCTACAGTTGTCTTGCCGTTGGGATCTACCCGATTATTCCCGACCCCTTTCATAATATTCAGGCTGTTGGCGATCCTGATATCAGCAAGAGCCCAGGCGGCAATGTCGTCCTGATCTGCAAATGTGATGGATTCGCTACCGCTAACATCGGAGTATGATTTGCCGGCAAGCTGATCCAACACCCTGGCACTGCGCATCATCATCGCGGCAATTTCCTGCCTTGTTATCGACGATAACGGTGCAAACTCTGTCGCAGATACGCCATTTACGATACCAAGCTGATAGGCTTTTGTTACATACTCATTATTGATGTCCTGGAAAGGGTTGGTAATCGTAACCGTCACCGGTGAACCGAGTGTTGTTTCCACCATATTGACGATCTGCATGCAAAACAGCACGCGGCTGATATTTCCCTGATAGTTGCTGTCGGCAGCTGTGAGGATCAGGCCTTTGCCGCGCGCTTCGTTTACTTCCGCTTGCGCCCAATTGCTGGGCTCGCTTGCCGCAAAAACAATATAGCTGCTCTGCAACATCACAAATGTCATTAAAATAATAACCAATACCAGCTTAAAGATATTTGTTTTTTTCTCCATCTTATCCTCCCTTAATAGCGCTTTTCAAAATGGGTGCAAATTAATTGCCCATGCCTATGGAAATAAGATTTTTGCCTCCATCGTAGAGATTGTTTGCAGTTACCATCACGGTTACATTCATTCCATCTGCGGTACCCATTATCATAGCCATATCTTCTGTTTGCTGTTCAGCTACCTCATCCAGCGAAGTATTTTCTTTGTAGTATTTGATAACGTCAGAAATGCTGTCATCGGTTACAATAGCCACGGCATATCCTTCCCCTTCTTTGCCGGCCAGCATTACACGTCCATTCGGATATATAGGGATAATATCTGATGGATAGCCTTCGGGAAGATCAACCGAACCTTCCATGCCTACCTCAAAACTGGTTTTACCGTCATTGCTCTCATATTCAACTTTGTTGCCGTCACTTTTTATTGTGGCATCCTCCGCATTGATTTCGGTTTTCTCGTCATCTGTGGACTGTGCTGCCTCATCGGAGTTTCCCGAACAGGCAGATAGAAACAATACGGCTGAGAGCATAAGTATCAGAACCAACAGTGAAAAATCCTTCTTTTTCATGATATTTCCCTCCGATATATAGTTGTTTCAATAATTATATAAAACTACGGGTTAAATACTCAAGTATCGTAGGTCACTGCTTGCGTGACTTTCAGTTACACTTTATAATAGAAACAAATGGAGCCACGTCTGAGGGGAGAAGAAGGAGGTAGTATTCGTTTGGACCTGACATTTGCTTATGAAACTTACTATCTGATCCTTTTGAATTTGACTTCTATATTCATACTTATTTTTGTTAATTTTGCTATTTGGCTAAAGGCAAAAAAAATCCCGCTGCTATACTCTTATCTTGTAACGCAGGGGCTTCTTCTTGTTTGGATGGTCTTTAAAATATTGAAGAACGTGGCGCCTGATATAGGCCTGAAATATTTATTTGTAGTATTGCAATATGTGGGGATATGTTTTTTGGGCGAGGCCTTTTTAATATTCGCTTTTCTATATCTGACGGGAAAGCTGCCCGCTGTTAAATACATCATACTTATGGGCATTGTACCGCTTTTAACGCTGTTTTTATTGATTACCAATCCTTACCATTCGCTCTTCTATTCCCATTTTGATTTTTGGGGCGACAGCTTCGGCATCGTTTTCTATATTCATCAGGCATATAATTACCTACTGATACTGGCAGGCATTTTCCTTTGTGTAAAAGTATCCAAAAGTTATTTCGGCGAAAGGCGCAAACGGGCCTTATTGTTTTCGATCGCCATACTTATCCCTCTGGCTGCGAACATTATTTATGTATTTGGATGGTTTGAGCCACTGTTTGGGTTTTGGCCACCATGTGATATTACACCGATTTCCTGTAATATTTCTCTGATGTTGTTTGCGCTGGCAATCTTCAGATACCGTTTCTTTGATGATATCAAGATTGCCCGCAGAAAAGCCCTGGCATCAATCCCTGATGCTATCCTCCTGTTGGATGCCGATGAGCAGATCATTGATTTCAATGACACTTTTAAAAGATTGTTTGAAGGCGGTTTTTTGTATGCCAAAGAAGAAGCCGGGATTATTAAAAAGATAGCAGACAATCCTCAGCTCGTTTTGTTTGATCCGGCCGGGTTTATTGCTCTTGCCCCCAAAAACTTCGATATTACCTATGAAACCGAAACCGGCTTTTATTATCGGGCTATCCGCCAGCCGGTTATAATAGGGGAGATTATCCGCGGATATTCCTTAAGATTTATAGACATTACACTCAAACAGGCGATCATGAACAATACGGAAAATAAAAATAAAATGCTTTTATTGCTTAATAAAAAATTGGCAGAACAAACCTCTATATGCAGAAATCTCGCCATAACACGCGTGCGAAATCTGATAGCCGAAGAAGCCCACGACGTGCTTGGGCATTCCGTTATACTGGTTATTTCAATTCTTGAGGCAGCGCGGCTGTCCTTGGGCAAACCGGGCTTTTATCTAAAAAATTCCCTAAATCAGGCAACAGGCATATTAAAAGAATGCATGAAAAAACGCTCATTTTCAGGATATGCCTATATGGCTTCCGACGCCCGTCTAATTGATAGAATCAACAGCCTGATCGATACGGCCGGTACAGCCTTGGTTCCTGTAGAACTTACGGTCTCCGGCAATATCCGGGCGCTGGCGGCGGACTGCGAAACTGAAATATTCAGGCTTTGCCGTGAAGGTATCACTAACGCAATCCGCCACGGTAAAGCCTGTAAAATAGATATTATCCTCCGTTTTTGCCCCCAAGAGATCATGGTTTATGTCATTGACGACGGAATCGGATGTGAAAAAATCTGCAAAGGTATGGGTATAGCGGGTATTGAAAACAGGCTTGCGGCCATCGGCGGCTCCTTAACCTGCGGTTCCTACGACACTCAGGGATTTTTCCTCCAGGCAGTGATCCCCGTCAGATGAGATTGTTTTTCAGGGCGAATACCGCGATCTGAGTACGGTCTTTTTGTTCTGTAACGCTCAATATTCTTGATATCCTGTTTTTGATTGTTCCCTCAGAAAAGTTCAGTGCCTCGGCAATCTCTCTGTTGCTCTTGCCGCTGACCAAAAGCCGTATGATTTTGCGGTCGGTATAATCCAGCCCATATTCGTCATACAAATTTTCGGCCGCATTAAGTTGCGCCGGTTTTACATGAGGCAGATCCATCATCTGTCTGCGTAATATTGAATGGATACTATCATGGGCAACAAACAGCCCGTTGCATACACATTTTATAGCCATTACCAGCATTTGCGGTTTGATATCTTTCATGACATATCCGTCCGCTCCGCTGCTGTAAGCGTTCAGCACATTTTTTTCATCACCAAAGGTGGTCAGCATGATAACCTTGATATCCGGAAACTGCCTTTTAATGATATTTAAAGCATATGCCCCATCAAATTCCGGCATCCTGATGTCCAAAAGTACTAGATCAGGGCTTTTTTCTTTGCAGATTTGCAAAATATCTTGGCCATTTCCCGCTTCCCCAACAACTGCAATTTCGTTATCCTGCGCAAGAATTAGCGCAAGCATTTCCCGCAGCAGCGTCTGGTCATCAGCTATAGCGATTCTAATCATGCTACTTCTCCTCTTTCTCGTTATAAGTCGTCAGACTTTCTACCGTGTTACGTATATCGGACATAACTGACCGACCATTCTCGATATATTGAGATAGCTTCTCTTTAATCATATCGTCGGATTCACTTTGGGCTGTTTTTTCGAGTGTTTCCAGATCCCCCAGCAGCTCGGCGATGTGCTGCCCTAATGTTTCTTCAATTTCCATAACCGCTCTGTTTTTTTCTGTTTCTACATCGAGCCGGTGGGAAACAGCAATGTAATCCTTCAGTTTGCCGTTTAATTCTTCAAGTTGTAGATTCTTTTTTTCCAGTTCAGCCAAAAGAAGGGTCTTTTCCGTTATATTATGAAACGTAAGAATTGTGGCAATCAATAGATTTTTATTATTTTTAAGCTCTGTTTCCGCAAACATGTAATAGTGAGTACCGCCGTCATACGTAAGACTGATTTCCTGCGGTTTGGCATCATTTTCCGCCGCTGCAGAAAATATACTGCCCGAAATGATCTGCAAACGCAGGTAATTATTAAAACAATCTATCGTGTATTCGTTATTAATAAAAGGGAATATGACTTTTGCATTGCGATTGCAATCCATCAGCTTTCCCGAGCGGTCAAATATCAGTATGGCATCTTCAGCTCTTTCCATAAAAGCATCAATGGATATTTCCGAAAGCTCGGTAAAAATGCTCCGTCTCTTGTGAAAAATGAACCCATTCCATAGCAAAAAAGCACAAATGGGAGAATAATCAAAGATCCACTTTGGTACCGTTAAAACGGCACCCGCAGCACATGTCAGTATTGCAATACCAACGATTATCATATGAAGCAGCAGTTTTTTACCCGTTTTGCGTTTTCTTAAAGCAATATAAAAAAGTACAAGAGCAGGGATTAACAGACAGACGCCGACTATTTGAAATCTCAAGTGCATAAGCATTATTTCCTGCACCGGCGCAATCAGTTCAAGGATTTTGCTGCAAAGCCAAACAAGCAAACCGGTCTGAACAAATAGGTAACACCAAAATAAATATTTTCTTTTGGTCATAACCGTAAAATACGCTATCAATAGCGCCGATAGCATGATACAGATGGTGACAACCACCATGAAAAGTAATGAATATGGTGTATAGACATCCATATAATTCATGTTTTCACCATCCTAAGCTTTTTTATATATTATACATGGCTGAAGCTTTTAATAAAAGTGCCATTTCTCCATATATGAATGACTTATGGATTTCTGCGGCATTCTATCGGTGACGCCTTATATAACCGGTAGAAAATATCAAAATAAAGTGACATATGATAAAAGACGCCTAGTTTCTTATTATTTTTGTCAAATATCAATAATAAAAAGGGGTTTTGTCAATAGACAAAACCCTTATGATGTCTTGCCCAACAAAAAATGCCTTTATCCTTTAATCCTCGTAAATCCAGCAAACCCTAAAGTAGCAATTATTGTTAGTATAATAGTCCATATGACTATGCCGATACTCATCCAAATTATCAGTCGTGCCCTCGGTGCTCCTAAAGAAACCCCAATCGCAGCTCCCAGTAGTACACCTGTTACTAGTGGCGATAATAGACCTAGACCTATGACTCCGTACTTCTCCCAGATTAAATAAATTCTACCTCTGGTCTTCGCTTCTTTATTGTTTTTCTTTCTTAGTAGCCAATTCCGCAAACGAGCACCGAGAATAATGACTAACACTACCGCAATAATTGCACCGAGCGCTGATGCAATGCCAGTAAGTAAAGGATGAAGTTCCATTGCTAGCCCTGCTGGAATTGCCGCCCAAAGCTCGGCGCTTCCTATTCCCAAAACTATTATAAACTTAATAAAAGCTTCCATCATTAACACCTCAAATAAGGTACGTCCTTTTCTTATGTTATGAATGGATAATACCATATTAATCCAAAAAAAAAAAGCAGTCCAGCCCACTTTACATTGTGTTGTTATGAACACTGCGGGTGTTCTTAGATTATTTATTCAAATAACCCAGAAAAAAGCAATAGTTTGAGGGCAAACCACAAGCAGTATTTACACCTGAAAATTGAATATAATCATCATACTTTGAGGGCGTTCTATAAAACGAAAAGCCATTTCTAAGATATCTATCACGTTAACCATTTGTATAATTCCTGGTATGTTCCACATTATTTATCTTATCGTCAACATCTGATTTTTACGCCGTACTTAAGCTTACTTCTTAAGCTGCAAACAAGTATCCGACGCCAACCATTAAAACATTGCTACAACTATGCATAAGCATAGGATATAGAATGCTCTTGCTTCTTTGATATACAATTCCTTGAATGCTTCCAAGTACAAATGCATAAGAAATCCGCAAGAAATCTACATCAAAAACAAACGGGCTCAAAGACCAGTTGATATGAGCGAATGAGAATAATACCGATGCTAGTATTACTTCCAATGTAACATTTGCTTTTATTGGCATGCTCTTACCAAAAACATAAGTTAACATAGTTATCGGTAATGCTCGAAATACGATCTCTTCAGACGGCCCACTTAGAAGTAATTGGAATCCCAAGGTCCCGAGGACGTTTCTGCTGTCTAAAGGAAAATCATACACGGGCAACTGGTTATTAATATACATAAGAATGTGTAGCGCGACTGAAATTAGTGCAATAGCGGTCGTAAATAGAGCGAAGTACTTTGTTCCTTTGCTTACATCACCAAGTTTAAAATAAAAATCGATTTTTAACAGCTTGCTCAACATCACGATTATTATTAAAGCAATAATCATTTGTATGGCGTGATGAATTGAGATGCCAGCAAAAACATCGTAAGGATCAATTTGTTGGAATGAGACTATATTTGTGAGAAAGTGCCCCGCTTTCCCTAATAATATTTGCACAACGAGTAATAAAACGAAAACAATAATTGCGCATAGAATCCTATTGTGCTTAAGCTTTTTCACGCAAACAGCACCTCGCTTTGGGATTCAGGCATTTTCGGGATTTACTTCTTTAAGGAATTTTATCCTGGGACTAACTGCTAAGCAATATCCAATGGTCACAAGCAAAATGTCTAAAATGATCCTTGACAAAACATCGGTTATAAAGCCAGAAAATAAGAGGGGCATAAATATAAGGAATGTAGCCCAGTTAACTCCAAAGAATAACAAACAAAATTTTACTGCTCCGCTTTTGAGGAACAACGCATTTCCGCGGTTTTCCAACTGAATGCAAGCTACTCCAATACATGCCCCCATAAGTAATGTCCAAAAAAATGTATAAAGCGGGCTCGTTTCGTATCCCGATTGGATCACTCCTGTGAAATATGCAATATACCGTCCAATAAAAAATACACCTGTGAATACGCAGACAGTCAGTATCTTTTGGCTAAGGGTTAATTGCTTTAATTGGGAATTCTCCTTTTTTTTAGCTACGGACAAGCTTAATAAAATAGCCATTAAAAAAACAGGTATCGCATCACTGAGTCCCACCACAAATTCGTTGATTATTGCATTACCAAACAGGGTTACTCCCTCCAGCATGGCAAACAGCCAGAGCAACGAGATTGCGGTGCCATAACGAAGTCCTTTTGTAAACCCAACGCCAGGTATACTGCTTTGTATTCGATAAAAAACACCAGCGGCGCCCGAGAAGGCAAGCAATGCCCAGAGAGTAGCTGTAATTTCTGGTCCAAACAATTCAGCGAATTTGCTGTAGTTTGGGTTTTCCGGCATAGTGCTGTATGCACTTGTTATAGCATGAAGGGTAATATCAATCACAACACAAATTAATATGATAGCCACAGTTTTTGCCAACTGCTTTTTATTCATAAAATCATCACTCCCTATTTAAGCTGATTGTAATAAACACAAGCCTACCTTAACGATCGCTTACGGATAAGTCATTTGCTATTTCTTCAATAGTTGCGTTTTCGATTTCAGTTAAATTTGATAAAATTTTCTCTAGTAGTGCTCTCATTGTTGCTATGTCATTATTATTCATTTCTTTAAACATATTTTCTCGAAAAATTGTGCCTTTTGAATCTGTTCTTTGCCAAAAATCATGGCTGGGCTCTGTCAATCTCAATCTGGTAACCCGTGCATCTTTTTTGTCTCTTTCTAATTTTAACAGACCTTTTTGCTGGAGTTTTAAAGCTACTTGTTTGATATTCTGATAAGAGCTTGCCATTTCGCCAGCTACCTCTTTCATGGTTGGGGGATAGTCAAATAGAGTATGAATAGTTTCGGACAAAAACCATTGCTTTGTTGTCACATCAAATTCTTTAAGTTCTCTCTCAAGTAATGTGTTCACCATATTTGAGGTTATTAGCAGTAAAGCAAAAATCATTGGCTCATCGGGAATTGAATTTGTCTTCTTAGGGTCCAAAATAAACACAACCTTTACAATATAAAGTCAAGCTATTACCAAAAATAGGTAATGTATTATCTAATAAGATAATACATTACCTATACCTGTTTGTCAATATTTTTTAAAGATATTTTTATACTTATTGAGAGTACACAGACAATGTTGGTACAAGTATTTTTATAGTATATAATCATTAGATGAGGTAGTATAAGCGAGTGAAATTTACTTTCACATACTGCATCATCCCAAAGCGGAATGATTTGTATTAATAAATTATTATTGTGGAGAGCTTAGTCCACCAAGGCATTTTTTTGCAAATATTCTTCAAGACAGATGCTCTGCTCATAAATCGCTGCCGCAGCTTCTTTCCCAACATAGCGATAGTGCCATGGTTCATACGAAATACCTGTAATACTGCTTTTATCGGATGGATACCGGAGAATGAAGCCATATTTCCAACTATTTTTCATCAACCATTGCTGCACCTCGGTTTTTTCTTGTGACGAATCCAAGTTCTGATTATTGATATCAACAATATCGACTGCCAGACCTAACTGATGTTCACTGGTTCCTGGAATTGCATAGTATTTTCCGGCTTCGTTTTCGGCTTCTTGCTCGGAGTAACCTTGTGCAAGGTACTTTTTGACCCCATTATCAAATAGTTTTTCCTGCTTGGCTTGAGAGCGATAGGATGAGCAAATCAGAGGAGACAATCCGGCGGCACGGCAATCATCCATCATCTCCTGCAAATCGGGGTAGCAGCGTTCATCAACAGCCTGTCCGTTTCGCAGCGTAGTCAAAGAGACCTTGTAGCCGTCCGGTATCGCATGCCATTTGTTTACTAAAATCAAATACCAATCATTGACGCTAGTGGATGCTTCCGCCGTGGAATCCGATTCTGTTTCAGGCTGATCCGTCGTGCTTGTCTGAGTTTCTGATGGCTGATCGAGCAGATTTTGATCATTGACGATAGTCGCAGCTGCTGCCGTGGAATCCGGTTCTGTTTCAGGCTGCTTCGTTGTACTTGTCTGAGATTTGGCTGTTAGATCGAAGTGCATATTTTGTCGATACCCCATATAAACGCTGGTAACAGCGATTGCAAACCCGCATACAAGAATCAGAAGAGTGACGAATGATCTACGCAGTCTTTTTTGTTTTTTTATCTTTTGCATTTATTACTCCATTTTGGTTGTTACACAGTCCTGCTTTTTTCCATGTGCGACTTTTGCTTAATTCTGTAACTGATCGTAAATCAAAGGTGCATCTGAGTTGCATAAAAGTTGATACCAATTGGCATAATCTAAAGCCCTTAACAACAAAAACACCGACCATGCAAAAGCATAAGTCGGTGTTTTTTGTTGTTTATATTGAAATGATAGAATAAACGCTACTGTCCGGTCACCTGGTAGTAATGTGCAGATATATAATCCTCCGTATTGCCAAAGCAGTATCCGTTTTCGAGTATGGAGATTTTATATGAAACCGTCTCGTTGCCATCCGTTAATTTAAGGGTGAACCACCATAAAATGGATATAGCAATGGCCTTCGTCTCCTGCGTCTCAGAAGAAATCAAATATTTTTGACTTTCTGATTTAGTAAGCGCGTTGGAATAGTAGATATTTTTACTTTCAAGACCCAAGTAATCGCCCCACTGCATAATTTTATTTCTGTCGATTTCTACAGTATTATCAGGCATGAGAAAAACGAATTGAAGAATTTTCCCAGTCTCGTCATCCATAAAGAATGTGCCGAAAAAGCTTTCGTCTTCTAGCGTTATTTGCCAACAGGTTGCTCTCAGGGAAGGGTCATTTTTATCAATATATAAACTAACCATAATGGCCATGCTAATGTTTTTTGTAAAATCGATATCCGGCAAGATGCCCAACTCTTTCAGTGTTGCAAGCTCTTCCAAACACTTTTCATTGGCAGTTGCCGCATCATAATAATCGCCGGTTGACAGTGTAACTTGCACAGTATCAAGCGGGTATTTGTTTAATAACTCAATCTTCTGCAATAAGGTTGTACTGTTTTGTTCTTCAACGCTATAGGGCTCAATTGCTTCGGTCTGTATTTGTTCCAATTCTGTTTTCTCAGAGTACCCGAAAAAACGCTCGGGTAGCCAAATGCCGGCTAATACAACGGTGAAAAGCAGTAATACAGATAGTGCGTACTTGGCAATTTTCATATTCTCTATCCCCTTAACCGCAGATGTACTATAGTTCCTTGACCAAGAGCAGATTCAAAGCGCATCTCCCCGTTGTGTAATTCTACAATTTGTTGACATAAAGACAAACCAAGACCTGCGCCACCGCAGGCTCTTGATCTGGATTTGTCAACCATATAGAATGCTTCTGTAATTCTTGACAGTTCTTGTTCCGGGATTCCCTTGCCGTTATCCTCAACGGTAATTGTATACTCCGTAGCGGAAATCCGTTTCCCGTTCAAAATTATTTTTCCTTGCCCGATAATCGCTTTGCGGGAGTTGTCGAGAAGATTAATGATCAGCGATTTTATCAAATCCGGCTCCGCTAAGATTATTTCATTCTCTGCGTTTACTTCAAATTGAATGCCTGCATTGCTAAAAACCGGGGCCATGATGCCATAGATATTATCAAAAAGCGCTTTGAGATTGACCTTTTTTATTTCAAAGTCGGACTTCTGCGTCACCAGTAAATCAAGCAGCTTCAGAGATAGTGATTCCAACCTTTTTCCTTCGCTGAAAATATAATTTGCTGCCAGTATTTGATTTTCAACAGACATGGATTTGGAACGAAGCATATCTGAATACCCAATGATTGATGTAAGCGGAGTCTTTAGTTCATGGGCAAAGCTTCCCAAAAAATCCTGCTGTCTGATTGCCGCAGCTTCAAGGTCGTTGATCTTGTTTTCCAGTGTGTCCGCCATTTGATTAAAATCGGCGGCAAGAGAGCCGACTTCATCTTGCGCATATATATTGGCCCTGCTGCTATATTTTCCTCCTGCGATTTCCTTTGTTGTTTTGGATAACCTCTGAATAGGGCGTATTGTCAGCCATGTGATCAGCGACACAATTACTCCGTTGAGGAGCAGCATCAGAAGCATTGTTTTTCTATAGTTCTGAAAAAGCTGCTGCCTGTACTCAAAGAGTGAGGTGATTTCGTGATAGCTTTCGAGATATACGTTTTCGTTCAGTGTTTGAATAGCTGCAACCGACTGTATATAATACCTGCCCTGGTATTGAATGATCGTATGAACAAGAGTTGACTCATTTATTGCGCTGATGAGTTCTTTCCCTTGAGGTGTATCATTGTTTTCAACCATGACTTGCTGGTCATTGTTGTAAATCCTCAAGGTAACGCCCTTATTGGTAAAATCATCAATCAACGACTTTGAGACAACAAGCGGCGCATTGGGGGATTTATAGGTTGTTGAATATACCGTCTGAAAATATCCGCACATTAATTTATTTTCACTGATTGCCGCTTCTTTTTCACGTTCAAGCGTTGTTTGAAAAATTGAGGATATAAAGATGTATCCGCCTATGCTGAAAGTCAATACCGTAATAATGAGAGTGCTAACGAAAAGTTTCCACGAAAGTTTCATTTTTGATCTCCAATCGATAACCAAACTTATATACAGCAGTGACCAGTTGTTCCCAGCCCAGCTTTTTGCGCAATCTTTGTACATGAAGATCTACCGTCCTGCTATCTCCCATGTACTCGCTTTCCCATATTTTTTCATATATCGTATCTCTGGAAAGGGCGATATTTTTATTTTGAATGAACAATATGAGCAATTCATATTCCTTTTTTGTCAATGGTATTTCCGAGTTTCCCTTTTTGACCGTTCTGGACGCTGTATCAACTACCACATCATCAATTTTCACAACTGTTTGACCAATATGATATCTTCTTAAAACCGCTTCGACCCGTGCGAGAAGCTCAACAATCTCAAACGGCTTGATAAGGTAATCATCCGCGCCTAGTTTTAGTCCCTTCACACGATCGTTGACTGTGTTTTTTGCGGTTAGAAAAATAACAGGGGTTCCCGTTGGCCGTATATATTCCATTAGCTCATAACCATCGACTTGGGGGAGCATGATGTCTAACAAAACCAAATCGTACTTGTTTTCGTCAACCATTGTTGCGGCAGTCATTCCATCGAACGCGCAATCACAAAAATATCCGGCTTCAAATAAATTGATACGTAATAGATCAGAAATGGGCTTTTCATCTTCTATGATTAAAATCTTGAGCATCTCCGTCACCTCAACCCTAATGTTACATCGTAGTTGCATATTAGTTGTATCATATTTGACGCTGAGTTTTCCGATCATTAGCACCTGCGTTTGTCATTAATTAGCCTTATTAGATTTTTTTGGCGCGGATATAATTACTGTCGTTAATCAAAAGGCGGCGTCGGCAATACTACTACTTATGTCACAACATGCGGCTGTCTTTGTCAATTAATCGGATGGATTTGCGATTGTTAAAGGCTAATAGATCTTTACGATTTCCTTTAAGCTTTTAAGCAGGTTCGATATGTATTTCAGAAGAAATCTCTCCGCGCCATTTACCAAGGCGATAATAGACAAGGCTATTAATTGTGCTGGCGGCAAAACTGATAACAATGGCAATCCAGATGCCACGGATGCCCAGTTCAGTGCTGGACAACATGCCGGCTAAAGGAACCCGGATCAGGCAAAGGGAGATAAATGAAAGAAACATGGTGGGCATCGTTTTACCCGCGCCATTGATAATGCCATTGGATACATAAAACACAATAAAAAAAAGATAGCCGGCGCCCACAATCCTCAGATAATCAACGCCAACTTGGATAACATCCGGTTCTTTCACAAAAGCGCGCATGATTCCCTGCGGAAAAGCGACGCAAAGTACAGAAATCATCAAAATAACTGGAATATTAACCAGAATGCCGAATTTAAGGATATCTTTTATCCGCTCGGGTTTGCCTGCGCCAATATTCTGTGCCGTCAATGCTGAAGCAGCCATCATCAAAGCCATGGCTGGCATGGCGGCAATAGCATCAATTTTACTGACAATGCCAAAAGCGGCAATAGACGCAGAACTAAAACGGTTTACAAAAACGGTGATAAAGGCATATCCAATGGAAACCAACATTTGCTGAACAAATGACGGCAGTCCTATTTTCAAGATTGTGATAACCGTATCTTTCTCAAACAAGAGTCCCGTTGGATTAACCGGTTCATTTTTATACTTACGAGTTGTATAATATATCCCCAGTGCAATGGTAACTGTCGTGGCAATCAAGTCGGAATAAGCCGCGCCATTCAGTCCTAATTTGTAAAATAGCCCGATACCCAGGATTAAAAAGGGATCAAGAACAGCATTCACTGCGGTGGAAACGATGATACAGATCAGGGGAATAACCGTATCTCCCACACCACGTAATATCGAGGAAATTAAATAAGACAAATAAAGCCCGGCAAAATTTATAAACATGATGCGCAAATAGCCGCTTGCCATGACTGTCATTTCTGACGGCGTTTTCAGCAGTTTTAATATCTCTTCACAAAACAGCAGTCCGCTTACGGAGATAATCAATATGATGATAATTGCCACAGTCCACGAGTTGTTAACGATTTTTTGTATTTGCGCATGATCTTTTGCGCCGTAGGCCTTAGAGATGAGAACTGATGTGGCCAGGGTAGCGCCAGAGCAAAGAGCAACCATGCCGAGAAAATAGGGAAACTTACTGCCACGGCACCGACAGCATCTTTACCAATAAGATTACCGACCCACATAGTGTTGATGACACTGTATCCTGTTGAGAGGAGGTTGCCAATTAAGATGGGCAGTGCAAATTGAATCAAATTTTTTGGCATACTGCCGGTTGTGAGATCTTTACCAAAATGGTTATCCAAGACGTTTCTTCTTTCTTCCTGTATTACTTGTGATGAGCTTCCTCGAGTTCTTCCAGCACGTCATCGATATACTGTTTGACTGATTCTTCTTCAAATGCAATTTTCAGCGCCTGAAGGTTATACACGCAGAACGCATAGCCGTAATCCGTGAGCGGGACGGGGGCATCCGTTTCGAGCCAGTCGTTGATCAGATAGTAGAAAGAGCCTTCGTAAATGAGAGCGGCTACCCTTTCATCCGGAATATTTACCTGATGATGCAGCTTAAACCGTTCGAACCATACTGCCATGGTTTGTGCTGATTCTTTCATGCTAGCTGCTCTTATTTTCTGAAACTCCGGGTTGATTGCTGCAGCTTCTAAAAGCATTATCTTGGAGATATCTCGGTTTTGCTCATATAGCCAAAGGTTAGCCATCATCACTCGGGTAAAGTTTTTTATCAGTGAAAAGTTTTCCACATCCAAAACGCTGATGGCGTTGGTCTGAAACCGTTTTGCGATGTTCAGATAAAGCTCCGTAAACAAATTCTCCTTACTCTTGAAATAGAAGTAAAAACTGCCTACAGAAACAGCGGCCGCATCCACAATATCTTTAACCGCCGTGCTATGGTAGCCTTTGACGGCAAACACCTTTGCCGCCGTATCCAGGATTAGCTGCCGCTTGGCATCCTTGCGTTCTTGGGTATCCTTTGATGTTCTATACATAGCTCAATCACCTCTCAAGCTTAGAATGAATCGTCGTTCTATGCTTGTATTGTAAGTTGCATTTCACTTGATGTCAATAGGCAATTATGTCAAATTAGGCCAATAAACGGTACTTTCTCGCAAATTGAGAGAGCATACGCGAGCAAATCAAAGTAAGCAAAAAATCAGAGCCGTCAAATACGACGGCTCTGATTTTGGTGCGAGTGTTTATAACGACAAATGCGAAAACCCGCATGGAATAGAAGTTTTTGTTTCATGGCCATTTCGTTCTGATATCTGGACAGTGCACAATAGTTATTCTATAACTCTTTCCATCATTCTCATAAGAATAACGGCAACCTGTGCGCGCGTAGCCTTGCCCTGAGGATCGAGCTTACCGCCGTTCCCCTCAAACAGTCCGCTTGCGCTGGCCCACTTTAGCGCTGATAAAGCATAATCTGAAATACTCGATGCATCATCAAAAGAAAAGCTATTGGTATCTGGATACTCGCTCGTATCATATCCCATGAAGTTTGCGTAATTATAGAGGATTGCCGCCAATTGCTCACGCGTGATACCGGCTTCGGGCTTGAACAATCCACCGCCCATACCTTTGACTATACCTTTTTGCGCCGCCCAGGTTACCGCATCATAATACCAGGCGCCGGCTTTTACGTCGCTAAAGCCGCTCTCTCCGGCAGTTGGCTCTCCGGCTATTCTCCATAAGACGGTTACCACCATGCCCCGGGTAGTAGTGTCGTTAGGGCCAAAGGTAGTGGCTGTTACTCCGTTCAGCATGCCATGCTGATTGGTATATACTATCGCATCGTAATACCAGTCGTTTTCTGCTACGTCACTAAAGGGGTTCGCCCAGATTGAAGCTTCTTGATATCCGACGACATAATAAGATAAGTGATCGGTAACGAAAGTGACCGTGCACGTCACTATATCATAGCTGCAATGTATCTCCTCCAGCTCGCCGGTTTCTTTTAAACACCATATGGTGATATGATCGGCGTCCTCACCTTCTTTCAGGGTATAAGGAATGGTTGCTGTTATCTGGCCGCCCAAATCCGCAACCCGTTCGCCGCCGGCTAAAACTGTGATCTCATAAACCTGATTGTCTCCTACTTTTTTCTGTTGGTCTTGATTTAGTTCGGATTTATCTACCTTCTTACCCGTGATGGTGATAGCACCACCATTTGATTCCTCTTGTAGCGCCGCCAGCGTATCCTGATCAAAATTAAGGGAAATCTCCGGGAAGCCGACAATCAGATATTTGGCTTCAAAGAGGGCAGCATCAGAAGGCAGAACCAATTGTTTGGCCTGGGAGATCCCGCTTAAATCAAAATTCAGACCTTTTTCTTTCAGCCCCATATTGAGAAGATTGTCGAGGATCTTTTGGGTTATATTAGCATATATCGTACTACCCACCGCGTTGTACGGGAGCAGGGTAGAGCTGTTGCCGACTTTGACAGTAGTAGAGGTCACTCCTCCGCTGGTGCCACCGCCACCGCTGCCGCCGCCGGTCGTAGAGTTAAGTATCTGCTGACTGAGTGGCGTACCGGTGCAGCCTGGTGCGTAAATTTCATTGCCGCCATATGTGGCTGTGATCGAATGAGAACTGAGAGTCATGGAATAATAGGTGACAAATACCGCATTTCCATCCGTAATCGCTGTCTCTCCGACCCACATCCCGTTATCATAAAAATCAATACTGCCAACAGCGGTAAGGGGGTTGATAGTCGCCGTAAAGGTAACCGTTGCACCCAGGCTGGATGGATTTAGACTGCTGGTCAGCGTAATGTAAGTAGGAATCTTAGTAATGACTTGTTCCACCACGTTGGAATCCCCGGACGCATAATAGCTGTCTCCCTGATAAGTCGCACTAATCGGGTGTGTTCCTAAGATCAAATCACTGGTTGTCAGAACGGCAATGCCATCCACTATATCTATCGTGTCAATTAAGCTTTCGCCGTCATAAAATTCTACCGCGCCACTGGCGTCAACCTGGTCAACTGTTGCCGTAAATGTTATCGCCGCACCGATAGGCGCAGGATTTTGGCTGCTATCCAAGGTGATGATAGTCTGCAGTTTATTAACTGTCTGCATTAAATCATCCGATGTGGATGGCGCATAAAACTCATCCCCCAGATATTCTGCCCGTAGCGTGTGTGTTCCTGGCAACAAAGAATCGCTATCAAATGTTGCATAGCCATCGTTAAGTGTCGCTGTACCCAATAAGACGTCTTCATCGAAAAATTTTACCGAGCCTGTCGCTGTATCATGATCAAGCTCCGCGGTCAGAGTTACCGTGTCACCCCAGGTTGAGGGATTTTGACTGCTCTCAAGGCTAAGATCGGTGACAATGCGGACAGGTAAATAGAAATATAGGCTTGTGTCGCCATCCCCATGGCCTTTGCCTGTATAATTATAAATATAAGAATAATCATAAGGAGTGCTTCTGGTCACAGTTAATTGGATAGTTACAAGTTCCGGATCTTCTTCTGCTACAGAATCCTCCATAATGCGACAATCGAGTGACTCGGTTCCGTTTGTTATAACGCCCGTACCCTTTGCACTGCCGCTGCCTCCAATATCATCGGAATTGTTCCCACTGGCCTTGATGGAGCCGCCGGTAATCGTTACAGTACCGCCGGGGCTGTTAAATCCGGCGCCGATCCCGGCACCGTTGGTGCCGCCAACAGCCGTAACCGTTCCGTTACTGATTGTAACCGTCCCGCCGATTCCATAAGCGCCACCGCCAATACCGGCACTGTAGGAACCGCCGGAAGCAGTAATACTGCCGCCTGTAATGGTTACTGTTCCACCTGCTTTTTCACGTCCGCCACCAATACCTGCAGCGTCAGCCCCACCCCGGGCAATGACTTCGCCTCCGCTGATAGCCACTGTTCCACCAACCTGAAGATAACCGCCGCCGATACCCGCTGCATATTCGCCACCTTCGGCCTGAACATAACCGCCATAAATAGTCACAGTGCCGACAGTCCCATATTGGCCGCCATAACCGCCGCCGCCGATACCGGCGCCCCATCCGCTTCCGTAAGCCTCCACGCTGCCGTCGTTAATAACTACTTCCGCACCGGAACCCCAGTACCCGCCGCCAATACCGGCGCTGTATTGACCCCCGGTAGCCGTGACACTACCATCATTAACCGTCAATGTACCGCCATCTGTTATGACATTGGTTCCTCCAGGTACTATCGATGATTCACCGCCGCCGATGCCGGCTCCACGGGAACCGCCGATAGCCGTTACGGTGCCGCCGTCAATGGTCACGACAGCGCCGTTGTTTCTCGAGCCACCGCCAATACCGGCTCCTCCACCACTACCACCTGTAGAGGTAACAGTTCCATTAATAATATGGACCGTTCCGGAAGTTACATTTGTCAATGAACTGGCACCGCTGCCGATGCCGGCTGCACCTCCGCCTCCGTTGGCTATAACAGTGCCGTTTTCAATCTCTACAACAGCACCGGAACCATAAACGCCACCTCCGATGCCTGCGGCTGATCCACCACCATTGGCTGTCAGGTTACCGCCGCGAATCGTCACAGTACCACCTGAACCAACGTGCCCGCCGCCGATGCCCGCTGCACCAGGACCGCCAGTAGCTGTGACGATGCCAGCGTCTATGAAGACCGACCCGTTACTGCTATAACACCCGCCACCGATACCGGCGCCAAGGTCACCGCCGGTAGCGTTGACAGTACCTCCGTTGATCCTTGTTACTCCCGTATCCACGTTTGTAGCGCTTTCATTACCCACACCGCCACCGATCCCTGCTCCCTGATAACCGCCGGTAGCTGTGATGGTACCTCCATTGACAGTCACTAATCCGCCATAACCACCGGCTGAAACATATTGGTTATTGAGAAAAACATTTCCGCCGCCGCCGATGCCCGCTGCACCAAGACCGCCGATAGCGGTGACAGTGCCGTTATAAATGGTTACTGAACCGCCTGTTTTCCCACCTTCTCCGCCGATACCGGCGCCCCTATTGCCTCCGGTAGCCGTTAATGAACCGTGATTAACAGGATCTTCGCCAATCACCAAATTATCATTTTCCTGATTCTTTAAGCCGGGTTGCCCAATTTTATCTTCAGACATGCCTCCGCTTTTTAATATATTTGCCCCTTTCAGGTATACCGTAACGCTTGCTCCACTGTCAAAAGCGCACTTCCCGGCAATTTGCGATACATCAATTGATACATTGTCCAAGGTTACTATAACCGGATCAGCAGTATCAACAGTGATTGTATTTGCTTGGGTGGAACCTGTGACGTGATATTCGCCCCCGGATGTAATTACTAGGTTCCCATCCGTACCAATATTCCAGTTGATTTCTGCCGCACTGGCAATCCCGGTTCCCAGGATACTATTGGTCAGTATCAATCCAAATATCATGCTCAAGCAGAAGATTATTCGAATTAACGATTTCCGATAGATTTGCTTCAACTCCATACTTTTTTCCCTCCCCATATGATTTTAATTATTTTCAAATACTTCATGAAATCGCTGAAAGTTTTTAATACAAAAAACCGACCATTAAACTATATGTGTAGACTAATGGTTTTGTCTAATATCAAGAAATAAGATAAACTTGGCTAAGAAGCTCTCCCGGGCGGGAAGATTCTACATGCCGTTGCCTGAAGCAGGGATTATATTTTTCGATCTTCGCAATTTGCTTGGCAGTGAGTTCAATTTGTTCTTCCAAGCGACGTTCTTCAACCTTCAGCCAGCGGTCGTAGATGCTGGCTGGACCATTGCGGACGAGATTCTTATGGTCGGTTAAGCTTTGGCTCCGACAGGTCTAAGCGTCCGGCAAGGCTCTGCGTTTATTAGTTCCATATCAACGCTAATTTCGTTACAAATCAAAGTAAATCCTGTAATAGTTCTAATAAATGGAAATGTTTTTTAGAATCAGCTTCTTACATTAACACTGATGAACACCCGAGGTTCATTCGTTTTGCAATGATAATGGAAAAAAGATTTTTCGAACAGGGAGAGAATTACTGATCGTCTGACCAACAAATTAGAATTTGCCTTACACTTTTCTTTGCTTTTTAAAGGAAAATGAAGTCAGTCCACGAGCATAACCCAACTTTTCATAGAACCCTTCCGCGTTGGGCTGTGCGCCGAAAAATAACGATGTTGGAGTTGCTTCGGAAGCCAATTCCATTAGTTTCTTCCCAATGCCATTCTCTGATACTCCGGTATAACCAACAGTTCCGTTATTGTGCCAAAATAGTATCCATCGGTTAATATCCTGATGCATCCAACCAACAGTTGACCATTCCATGCCGTGATATTGATGGTTTTTTCTAACGCCGCTTTTGTGTGTTCCGGATTATAGTTTCCCTTCCAAACTTTTTGTACCATTTCAAGAAATATTTCAGCTGTCAAATTCTTATCATCAACAATGTATTCGATATTCATTTCGCAATCATACCTCCTAAACAGAGAAGCATTCTCCTCGCTAAATTCTTGTCTACCTGCGTGTTGTAAAATACTTTAATTTTACCATATCACACTTTTTTAAATAAAAAAAGACATGCCTTCCGCTAAGAGGAAGGTATGTCTTTTTGACGGAGATGGAGAGATTCGAACTCCTACACCGCTTATTTATATACATTAATTATGTATAATGAGGATATTGTTTACAGCTTTTCCTTTGATAGCTACAATATATGAATAATTATTTAAAACGAAAAAAGATATCTTTATAAACTTTTGTTGATAACTCCCCAAAAAGTGTATTTAAACTATCACTGTCCTCTGTTCAATTATTATGAAGGCTATTATTGACTCAGTCGTATATTTATCATATAATAAATTGACCGTATAGTCCGATTAATGCAAACGCTAATTAACAACATGGTCAAAAAATAGCTATTGGATGTGTTCACAATGTATAGGTCATATCAAGAACTCGTTCAAACCGAAAAATATCTGCGTCTGAATAAACAGAGCCAGTTAGTAATCGAATTCTCCAACCATTTAAAAATCATTGATTTCCACATACACCTGTCGGATTTGCTTGCAGGAAAACGAAAGGATCCTATAAGCAAAGGCGAGAAACTCGCATACCCCACACTCCCGCCCATTGAACAAATGGATTTGAGCCAGCCATACTGGACACATAGTTCTCACAATCACTACAAAGGAATCTCTGGTATACTCAAGTTCAGCGCGCATGGCCTCAGAATACTGAACGATATGGTGGACGGTGGAACTTTTGACAATTGCTTTGAGACCATGGAGGCGAACCACATACAAAAGGCTGTTATGCTGCCAATAAGTAGCGCTAAGGATGACCGTTCACCCGCGGCACTGCAGGCAGCTGCTCGTTATCCGGATCGTCTCGTTGCCTTTTGCTCCGTACACCCCAATGATCCTAAGCGTAAGGGTAAAATTCAAAAATACAAAGATATGGGGGCCAAGGGGTTTAAACTCAAAATCCCGGATATGGAATTAAAGCACGATACCGGTCCACTTGTGGAGCTCATGCACGAATGTCATGAGGCGAGATTACCCGTCCTGTTTCACGTCGGTTCAAACGTTCAAGAGGATGATCCCAATGTATCTAAGACAATGAGGCGTCTATTGCGTTGTACCCGCACAGAAATTTATGGTGACCTGCTGACACAGTTACCGTCCGATTTCACGTTCGTTTTCGGGCATAGCGGCATCGGCGAGTACAAACTGGTAGCCGAATATCTGAAAAAGTACCCTGCTGCTTATGCCGAGATTTCAGCACAGTCTGCAGACAGTATCAAATATCTCATTGATGAGGTTGGCTCCGATAGGCTGCTGTTTGGAACGGACTGGCCTGCGCTCCCGCAGGCCCTGACGCTATCGCGCGTTTTGATTGCTACGGAAGATGATCAAACAGCCAGAGACAACATTCTCTATAAAAATGCAGAACGTCTGCTTCACATCCAGATAGAACAGCAGAAATAATTGGAGGAAGATTAAACATGAGTTGTCTTCGAAAGTATGTTGAGAACGGTGGCGTTTCCCCTCTCTTCAAACGGGATGATCTTTATAACGCAGCATTGGATTCGTTCTCGAAAACGCCATTTAATGATGTTTCCATTAGCGCCATCTTACGTGATGCGAAGATGAACAAGGGGAGCTTCTACTTAAAATTTTATGACAAACTGGATCTCTATTTGTGTATGATGGAGCGTGCTGGAAAAGACAAGATGAAATTTTTATCAGAGAAGATGTCGGCGCAGAAACCAACGTATTACTTTTTCAATCAGCTTTACACCGTTGCTCTTGGTAGCTTGGAGTACGCGAGACATGACGCTCGATTTTACTCATTTTGGCGCATATACCTGTCAGAAGGTGAGGCACTGAAAAAGAAGGTAAGAGAGGAGTTCCCTAAACTGACTAATGATTTTTTGGGCGAGATGATTGACGCAGCTATAGAAGCAAGACAGATAAACCCTAAGTATGACCATGATTTCGTCCACTCGGTCATTAAATTATACTTTAACAATCTTGATGGATTAGTGAAGGCTACCATGACCGATGGCGAGATATTGGCAAAAGTTGAACAAGTCATTTCGTTTCTTAAGGACAGTTTAGCTTTGCCGAAATAACCCCAATATGCCTTGCAGCATAATAAGGCGGTGTGAAGATTATGTGCGTGATTTATTCAGTGTGTCCTTATATACTGCCCAGCAGAAATGATATAAGAAGCACACGTGCTGTTTCAAGCAACTGCTTTTCACTGTCCATATCTCTTAGGAGGTTGTATAAGTTCGAATACACAGGCAGGTCTGAAATCACCGAAAGACATCGCCAAAAACGCAGTTATTTTTGACGGGCAAAATCGGGTTAAAAAAGTCCCAAAAGCTTGATGTCCTGCGGTTTTTTCCGCAGGACATCAAGCTTTTGGGAATAAATTATGGTGCGGGAGATGGGACTTGAACCCACACGGTTTCCCGCCAGCTCCTAAGGCTGGTGCGTCTGCCATTCCGCCACCCCCGCACATTGCACGACCATAATTTTAGCATACAAAAAATTGATAGTCAACAAACGCTTAAGTATTTTAGTATGATAATGCTGGAAGTTTGCCAATAACAAATAATTTTTACTTAAATTAAAGAAAAAATTATAAATAAAGCTGCGGAGATGATGACGCCTGTCAGACAAAACGGCAATTGCGATTTGACATGTTCCATTACCGGCACTTCGGCGATTGTCGCGGAAAGCACGGCTGTTTCTCCGAGGGGTGAGGCGTTGTCGCCTAAAGCGCCTCCCGCCAGCACAGCGCCGATGACCAGCGCCAGACTGGAGCCGGTGGATACCGCCAACGGCACCGCCATCGGCATCAGCAGCGCCCAAGTGCCCCAGGCTGTACCCATGAAATATGATACAAAGCAGCCGATCAGATAGATGGCAACCGGTAATAAAAACAGCGGAATATGCCTGACAAAACCGGTGGCAAACTCCACAAATCCCAGATTGGCGACGATGCTTGCCAGCCCCCAGCTTAAAATCAGAATCACAATTGGCGGTATCATTTCGCCGCCGCCGGACAAGAAATGCGTTTCAATCTCTTTTAAGGGCATTTTTTGGATCAGATAATAAATAGCTGTAACCACTACGGAAATCAAACTGGAAATAAAAATCGATTTTTCAAAATCGGCGTGAATTAAGGCATTGCCGAAACCGCCGCCGTAACTTTTTCCGGTCAGCCAGAGCAGAAAGAAAGTAGAGACGATCAAAAAGGCCAGCGGCAATATCAGATTAAACGGCCTGGGCGCTACAGATTCTGCAAAAGTGCATTGTTCGTTGGCTTCGTCAAGCCCGTGTTCCTTGGCGAATTCGCTGTCCTGTTCTTCGGTTTTGACTTCTTTGTTAAAGCCGAAATTAAAAATAATCACTAATATGCTGATGACAATCATCACGATCGAGTAAAAGTTATAGGGTATACTGCGCAGATACAGTTGGTAGGCGTAGCCGCTGATGTCGGCTTTGCTAAGTGCGGAGGTAATCAGACCCATAATATAGCCGACATATGTTGTGCCGAAAGGGATGATGATGATCAGCAGGCAGGAGGTGACGTTTAAAACAAATGCCAGCCTTTTTTTATTGCCATCTACTTTCTTGACCAGCGCTTTGGCGATCGTACCGGCGGCGATGTCGTGAAAGCAGCAGTCGATAAAGGTAACGGGCGTGACCGCCCAGATAGCGGCCAGCGCGCCCCTCTCGGTTTTTACAGACTTTTCGGTCAGCTTGACGAAGCCTTTGATACCGCCCGCTACTTTGATGATTTCCGCTAAAGCTCCGAAGAGAAACAGGAAAAAGATGATATAGATGCTTTCTTTGCTAGCTGCTGATTTGATAATATGATCTGCCGCGGCAATTATGCCGCTGACTATATTTCCGCCCTCCAACGCAATGCCGCCAAGTAATATGCCAACGATCAGGCAGGGGATTATTCTTTTGGTGATGATAGCCAGAACGATTACGGCTATCGGTATCAGTACGGAAATCAGGCCGTGCGGCAAATTATTCACTCCTTTGGGCGGGAAATCTCAAGTTATTATTTCACAATCGCATATATTTAATCAGCGGCTAATATAAGGTTGGGAAAAGTTTGCAATTTTTTATTGACATTGGCGGCGGATATTATATAATAACAGTTGAACATATGAACAACTGTTTGAATAATATTATATATGGAGGCCGCTATGAACGAATATTTGCCCGATATTGATAAGTGCGATTGCACAGTTATCCATGAGGAGGTGGTGAGCCATGTCCGCTGCCATATGCCGGAAGAGGAAAACCTTATTGATCTTGCCGATTTGTTTAAAGTATTCGGCGACTCGACGAGAATCAAAATACTCTGCGCCTTGTTTCAGGCGGAAATGTGCGTTTGCGATATTGCCGCCTTACTGGGCATGACCAAATCGGCAATTTCCCATCAATTGCGTATTCTCAAACAATCAAAGCTGATTAAAAACCGCCGCGACGGTAAAGTAGTCTATTACTCTTTGAATGACGAGCATGTCAAAAACATCTTTGACCAGGGCCTGGCGCACATCTTGGAATAAATTATTATCTGCATGAAAGGCGGAGATAATGTGACCGATAAGCATTTGCACGATCACGCCGCAGGGGAGGCTTGCTGCGCCGGCTGCGCGGCGTGTAATATAAACATAGAGCCGGAGGTATTGGGCGTAAAACAGCGGGAGCAGCATGCCGAAGTAGCGGCGGCGAAAAAAACGCTTTATCTGCGCGGACTTGATTGCGCCGATTGCGCCCAGATGATTGCCACGGCGGTCGGCAGGATCGACGGCGTGCAAAAGACAAAAGTCGACTTTGTGACGCAAAAGCTGACGATAGAGGTTTTTGATCAAGACAACCTGACGGCGATCGTCAGTCAGGTGGAGCAATTAATTAAAAATCTGGAGCCAGACGTGGTAATTTCCTACGATGGAAAAACCGCAGAAGTTGGGGAGTCTGATGATGGCAAAGACCGGACAAAGCAAATCAGGCTGGCGGTAGGAGCAGCGTTTTTTGTCATGGGAATGGTAATGCGCTTTTCGCTGCCGTTGGAGTTCGCGGTATTTCTGGTCAGTTATCTGCTGGTCGGCGGCGAGGTTGTTTGGCGGGCGCTGAAAAATCTTACTCGGGGCAGAGTGTTTGATGAAAATTTTCTGATGAGCGTGGCGACCATTGGCGCATTCGCTATCGGCGAATTCGCCGAAGGCGTTGCTGTTATGCTCTTTTACCGGATAGGCGAGTTTTTTGAGGATTTGGCGGTCAACCGTTCCCGCAGATCGATTGCTGCGCTGATGGATATCCGCCCCGATTACGCCAATCTCAAAGTTGGTGACCAAGTACGCAAGGTTGCTCCTCAAGAGGTGGTAATCGGCGAGCTGATTATCGTCCGGCCCGGGGAAAAAGTACCGCTGGACGGCGTTGTTATCGATGGCAGGTCATCCGTCGATACCTCGGCGCTGACCGGCGAGTCCATGCCCCGCGACCTGGAGACGGGTGCGGAAATACTCTCCGGTTCGCTCAACCACAACGGCCTGCTGACTGTCAAAGTGACCAAAGAATTCGGCGAGTCCACGGTCAGCAAAATACTAGACCTGGTGCAAAACGCCAGCAGCCAGAAATCTCCTACGGAAAATTTCATTACCAGGTTTGCCAGGTATTATACGCCGGTTGTGGTATTTGCGGCTCTGGTATTGGCAATTGTGCCGCCTGTGGTTATCGGCGCGTCCTTTACGGACTGGCTGAGCCGCGCGCTGACGTTTTTGGTGGTGTCGTGTCCCTGTGCACTGGTTATCTCGATTCCGCTGAGCTTTTTCGGCGGCATTGGCGGCGCGTCCAAAAAAGGCATACTCGTTAAAGGCAGTAATTATCTGCAAGCGCTCAATCATGTCGAGACAGTTGTTTTTGATAAAACCGGCACGCTGACCAAGGGCAACTTTAAGGTCAGCGAGATTACCGCCGCTGACGGTTGGTCCCAAGATGATCTGCTGTTTTATGCCGCGCACGCGGAGATTTATGCCAATCACCCGATTGCCGCCTCTATTCGGGAGGCTTATGGTCGGGAACTGAACGCCGGGCGTATTGCCGATTACGAGGAAATTTCCGGTCACGGCGTCCGCGTCAGTATTGACGGCAGCAGCGTGCTGGCGGGAAATAAAAAGCTGATGATCACGGAAAATATTGATTGGCAACAAGCAGCGGCGGCGGGAACAGTTGTTTATCTGGCTATTGACGGCAAATTTGCCGGTTCGATAGTGATTGCCGACGAGATCAAATCCGACAGCGCGCAGGCCATTCGCGGTCTCAAAGATGCCGGCGTCAGGCGCACAGTGATGCTGACCGGAGACAGCAAGGCCACGGGAGAAAAAGTAGCGGGGGAGATCGGTATCGACGATGTTTACACCGAGCTTTTGCCTCAGCAAAAGGTGGAACAGTTGGAGGCGCTTCTGAAAAATGTTGCTGGTGGAGGCAAGCTGGTTTTTGTCGGCGACGGTATCAATGACGCGCCCGTTCTGGCCCGCGCGGATGTGGGGGTTGCCATGGGCGGGGTTGGTTCTGACGCGGCTATTGAGGCCGCCGATGTGGTGCTGATGACTGACGAGCCGTCGAAACTGGTGACGGCGATCATCATTGCCAAAAAGACGCGCTTGATCGTCTGGCAAAATATTATTTTCGCGCTGGGCGTGAAGATAATTATTCTTGTGCTGGCTGCTTTTGGTATCGCAAATATGTGGCAGGCGGTTTTCGGCGATGTCGGCGTGACGATTATCGCGGTTTTAAACGCCATCAGAGCTACCCAGGTAAAGAACGTGGCATAGTCGCTTTAAAGAGATCAGATAAACAAAAGAGGTTTGCGGAAAAATTTCCGCAAACCTCTTTTGCTTGTTTGTGTTTATTTAAATGGTTGTAACCGACACTTTATTCTTTGATTAATGCGAAGGAGAATTCGGCGGTGACGCAAAGTTTGCCGTCGACAAAACCCTTGCCCGCGGCAAAATAGAACGGGGGTTTGGACTTGGTTATTACGCATTCGGTTTCGATGGTGTCGCCTGGACGTACCGGTTTTTTAAACCGTACTTTGTCAATGCCTGTGAAAAAGGGGGTAACGCCCGCTGTCTGGGAGGCGCTAAGCAGTACGCAGGCCGACTGCGCCAATATCTCGCACAAGATCACTCCCGGAACCACCGGGTTGCCGGGAAAGTGGCCCTGCAGAAACCATTCGTCGCCGCGTACCCGGTAACGGCCGCAGGCTTTTTCGCCGTCCAGCGTTGCTTCGTCGATCAATAGCATATTGTCGCGGTGGGGGAGTATTTTCATGATTTCCTGCTGATCCATAAATTAAAAACCCCTTTCATTAATTATATCTGCAAATAGGAGAGTGGCGGCCTGCGGCGAGAATGGTAGTCGTCGCAAACCGCCTGTACAAATAATGAGGTAGTCTGAATTATTAAAATTTATTCGCTGTACTTGCTGAAGGCGAGGCAGGCGTTGTGGCCGCCAAAGCCGAGCGAGATAGATAGCGCCGTGCTGATATCCGCTATTCTGGCTTTCAAGGGTACATAATCGAGGTCGCATTCAGGATCCGATTCTTTTAAGTTGATCGTTGGCGGTATAATGCCATGTTTGAGCGCCAATATCGCAAAGACCGCTTCAACCGCTCCGGCCGCGCCGAGCAGATGCCCGATCATCGATTTGGTTGAGCTGATCATCGCTTTATAGGCCAGTTTTTCACCCAAACCTTTTTTGATTGCAAAGGTCTCCGTCACATCGTTGAGCTGTGTGCCGGTGCCGTGGGCGTTGATATATATGCCGCCCTCCATGGGACTGCCCGCCTCGGCAAACGCGTCGTGGATAGCACGCGCAGAACTTTCGGCGCTAGGATCTGGGGCGGTGATATGACTGGCATCGCAGGTAGAACCGTAACCGCTGAGGAAACCGTAAATTTTTGCGCCACGATCCACCGCGTGCTGATATTCTTCTATTATTAATATACCTGCTCCGTCGCCCATGACAAAACCTTCGCGGCGTTTGTCAAAAGGCAGCGAGGCGGCGTCGGGGTCGTTAGAGGTGGATAATGCCATCATGTTGGCAAAGCCGGCAATACTGACCGGCATTATTGCGCCTTCGGCGCCGCCGACGATACAAGCGTCGGCATAGCCATGACGGATAGCCCTTAACCCCTCGCCGATAGCGTTAGTACTGCTGGCGCAGGCCGTAGTGATCAAAATGCAGGGTCCCTTGGCGCCATAACGGATGGCAAGGGTGCCTGCCGCGATATTGGAGATCATCATCGGCACAAAGAATGCCGAGATACGACGCGGACCTGATTGGAGCATTCTTGTTTGCTCCTGTGCCATGGCGTTAATGCCGCCGACGCCTGAACCTAAATAGACGCCGAAGCGATCGGGGGCGACAGTGCCGATGATATCGCTGTCGGCTATTGCTTCGCTGGCTGCGGCCACAGCATATTGGGTAAAGAGGTCGGTTTTACGGACTTCACTTCTCTCCATAAAGGCCAGCGGATCAAAATTTTTGACTTCCGCCGCTAAATTTGATTTGTGGTCGGTAGTATCAAAACGGGTGATTGGGCCGATACCGTTGACGCCGTTAATTAAATTTTGCCAAATGGTAGGTACATCGTTGCCGAGTGCGGTTACCGCACCTATGCCTGTTACAACAACTTTTCTCATTGGTTATCTCCTTTAGATGGCTAGTCCGCCGTCAATTTTAATAACTTCGCCGGTGATATAGTTAGAGCAGTCATCGGCTAAAAAGGCCGCCAGTTCCGCTACTTCGCCCGGTTGTCCGAAGCGGCCTAAGGGGATTTGCCCAACCAGCGGATTGGATTGGTCAATATTGTCTGTCATATTGGTAGCGATAAAGCCGGGGGCGATTGCGTTACAGCGTATATTACGTGAGGCCAGTTCTTTGGCTATCGACTTGGTCAGGCCGATAATTCCGGCCTTGGATGCCGAATAGTTGCTTTGACCGGGATTACCGATTATTCCCGAGATGGAGCTGATATTGATGATCTTACCGCTGCGCTGTTTGAGCATGATCGGGCTGCAGTGGCGGATCATATTGTAAGCGCCTTTGAGGTTGATATCGATCACTGTGTCGAAATCCTCCTCTTTGGCGGTGATCAGCAGGCCGTCGCGGGTAATGCCGGCATTGTTGACCAGTATATCGATACTGCCGAAACGGTTTTTAACATCCGTTACAGTTTGCTTGACGGCGGCAAAATCGGCGACATTGCAGCAAAAGGCTTCGGCTTCTACGCCATTTTTCCGCACTTGTTCACAAACATCCTCGGTGTTGGCTTCAACAGCCACGTCGATGATCGCGATATTTGCTCCCAGCGCGGCGAATTTTAGGGCGATAGCTTTACCGATGCCGCGCGAGGCGCCGGTTATTAATGCTACTTTGCCGTTAAGCACTGTATTTCACCTCCGCTATTGTCTGTTTCAGGCTTTCAATGTCTTCAACATGGTAGCAGCGTACCTGATCGGATATTCTGGAAACGAAATTGGATAAAACTCTGCCGGGACCGACTTCGATAAAAGTCGTGGCGCCGGCCGAAATCATATTTTCAACGGATTTGTGCCAGAGCACAGGGCTGATGATCTGTCTGGCCAACAATTCCTTGGGATCGTCATTATAGTAGGGCAGAGCGGTAACATTGGAATACAGCGGCAGTTTGGGTGACGTAATAGCATATTCTTTGAGTTCCTTGCTGAAACGTTCGGCTGCCGGTTGCATGAATTTGCAATGGAAACCGCCGCTGACGCCGAGAGGCATAGTCTTGCCCTTTGCTTCTTTAACTATTCCTTTTAATGATTGCAGTCCGTCCGGGATGCCGGAAACGACTACTTGGCCGGGGCAGTTATAGTTGACCGGGTAGACCTGGTCGACTTGGTTGCAGAGGACGTTGACTACTTCGTCCTGCAGCTTCAGCACCACCGCCATGGACGATTTGTTGATCTCACCGGCTTTCTGCATCAGTTCGCCGCGACGGCAAACCAGTTGAAAGCCTTCTTCCGTTGTCATGGCCTCGGCGTAAGTAAGCGCAGCCAATTCGCCGAGCGAAAATCCGGCGACCAGATCAGCCTCGACGCCGGCTTCTCTAAGCGCGGCTGCGGCTGCCAGATCAACGCAGAATAAGCAGGGCTGGGTGTTTTTGGTTTCCTTCAGTTCCTCATCGCTGCCGCTAAAGCAGAGGCGGGAAGTATCAGGGCGCAGACTGTCGGCTATTTCAAACACGGCTCTTGCAGCCGGAGAATACTCGCGCAACTGTTGCCCCATACCGCTGTATTGGGCGCCTTGTCCGGAAAAGATCAAAGCTATTTTATCCATCTGTTAACTCCTTTTAAAATTAATTCGGCTTCATCAAATATTTCTTGGATAATTTGTCGGGCTGGTTGTGATTTTTTGACCATACCTGCCACCTGTCCGGCGAGAAAACAACCTTTTTGCATGTCGCCTTCAACTGCGGCCAAACGTAGCGTATCTCTAGCCATTTCCTCAAGCTCGGCGTCGGAGATTTGGCTGTATTCTAACTTAAAGACGGCGTTGGAAAACGGCGATTTCAAGCTGCGTACCGGGTGTCCGAGCCGTTTGCCGGTGATAATGGTTGATATATCCGTTGCTTTTAAAACTTTTTCTTTGTAATTGGTATGAATCGAGCATTCCTCGGCTAATAGGAAGCGTGTACCGAGCTGTACTCCGCAGGCGCCGAGCATCAAAGCCGCCGCCACGCCGCGTCCGTCAGCGATGCCTCCCGCCGCGATTACCGGCAGGGTAGTGGCGTCGCATACTTGCGGTACCAGCGCCATGGTTGTGGTGTCTCCCACGTGGCCGCCGCTTTCGCCGCCTTCGGCAATCAGCGCAGCTGCTCCGGAGCGGCCCAACATCTTGGCCATGGCCACCGAAGCTACTACGGGGATCACGCAAGCGCCCGCCTGTTGCCAGAGATCCATATACTTGGCAGGGTTGCCCGCGCCGGTAGTGATTACGGCGACTTTTTCGTCGGCGACAACTTGCGCAACAGCATCGGCGTTGGGACTCATCAGCATAATGTTGACGCCGAACGGTTTGTCGGTCAGACTGCGGGCAACAGCGATCTGCTGCCTTAAGTAGTCGGCGTCGGCGTTCATAGCCGCTATGATACCCAGGCCGCCGCCGTTGGATACAGCCGCAGCTAATTTGCCGTCGGCTATCCAGGCCATGCCGCCCTGAAAAATCGGGTACTCGATCGGGATTAACTCCGTAAGCGCTGTCTTGATCATTAGATTATCCTTTTTGTGATTCGATGTACTTGGCCAGTTGGCCGACTGTTTCCATCTTTTCTTTGAGCTGAATTTCAATGCCGAGTTCTTCTTCAAGTTCAATGACCATTTCCGCGGTATCGAGCGAGTCGATGCCTAAAGCCTCAAAAGTGGATTCCGCTTTAATATCGGCTATATCACAACCTACATGATCCGCGATAAGTGCTGCTATCTTTTCAAATACCATTGTGTTACCTCCAAATATAATCGTTTTTTTAATCAATTTTTTATATTTAATTATAGAACACTGAATAACTAATTTAAAGGCCGTATAAAGGCTTATATTGTCGAATATTAATAAATATTTAGTTAGTCTATCTAACTACCATTTTAAAATACAAGCGGCGCTGGCAAGACCGCCCCCAAAACTACATAGAGCCAGATAATCGCCTCTATGTAATTTGCCTGACCGATTGAGTTCGTCGACCAAAAGCGGAATGCTAGCCGATGAAGTGTTGCCGTATTTTTCAATATTTATACAGAATTTTTCCGGTGCGATGTCCATTTTTCTGATGGCCGATTCGATGATGCGGATATTAGCCTGATGGGGGACAACCCAGGAAATGTCTGATTCCAGCAGGCCTGCGTCGGCAATTACTTGCTGTAAATCGCGGCAAATGGCGCCGATGGCAAATTTGAAAGTTTCCTGTCCTTCCATCTGTACATACGGTTTATCGTGTTCATTTTGATAAAACGGTGACATACCGGCAAAAGCGGCAATTTTGATCGTTTCTTCGTTACCTTTGGTGTAAAAGACTGATGATAAATAGCAATCTCCTTCGCCGAGCACCATAGCTCCGGCACCGTCGCCGAAGATGACGCAGGTAGAACGATCACTCCAATCGAGCATCCGGCTCATACGTTCCGAGCCTATTATCAACATCTTTTGGACTTTGCCGCGGGCAAAATATCCGGCTGCCGTATCCATCACATAAAGAAATGCGGGGCAGGCGGCATTGACATCCATGGCTGGGCAGCTAGCGCCTAACAACATTTGTACGCTGCAGGCCAGCGGCGGACAGATATTATCGCCGCTGACGGTAGAGCAGATGATCATATCAAGTTGGTCTACGGTTGTATCAGCCATTTCCAGGGCTTGCAGTGCTGCCTGATACGCCATTTCGGCCGTTGTTTCACTGGTACAGACATGGCGCTGCTTGACACCGACTCTACGGGTGATCCATTCATCGGAGGTATCGACCATCGTCGACAGCTCGTCGTTGGTCACAATGCGCTCTGGCACATAGTGGCCGGTTCCTAATACCTGAAAATTCATATTTAAGCTCCAATATTTTTTGACTTATATTAACTTTTGCTATTTTAGGTTTGGGGAATATTTCTTTTGAAGAAATTATCAAGCCTTAAAATAGTGCGAATCAAATATTCTTTTTCTTCCTCAGTGAATTCCTGTTCGATGGCCTGCACCATGCTGCGGTGGTAGGCTTTGTGATACTCATCGACTTTGTGTCCATCTTTGGTAAGCTTGACGTGTACCATGCGGCCGTCCAAGGCCGACACTTGCTTGTGCAGGTACCCTTTACTCTCTAGCTTGTTAATCGCTACGGTGGCTGTGGGGCGCGCAACTTTCATAAACTCAGCGATCTCACTGACCGTTTTCCCGTTCTCCTTATCGGAACCTACGCATTCCAGCAGATGCATTTCTCTGATGGAAAGGTTGAGGCGGCTGTCGGATCGGAGAAAATCAGATTCCAAGCGCAGGATATTGTGATAAGTGTCTACCAGGATATTATTGAGCATTAATGAAAAGTTTTGCAATCCCGACGCCTCCCCTAATTAGTTAGTCTAACTAACTTATTTTATGCTATACTACCTCTAATTATTAATTTTGTCAAGCAAAAAATGGCATTTAAAAAATGCCGGTCGTATAAAAATCACGAGTCGAGGTTAATTAAGTATTAACAGCTCAATTATATAGGTAATAGTTTAAAGAGTCAAATAAAAAAATAAAAATCATTATTAATAATTGGGCGCTTAAAAAAAGGCTTATCCTACCGCCTGGAGCACTGTCCAAGGAGACGCTGATTGCCCGGCTAAAGCTGAAAATCAGCAGTTTTACCCTGTCTGCCGCCGTTCGACGAACCAGCGTCCGAGCCGGTTGCCGCTGATGGCGGCGCTGTGTTCAAAAAACAGGTAGCTGTGTTGGCCGCTGATTTGCACCGTATACCTGTCGCCCTGGCCGCCGGCTTTGGCCGCGGCCGAGGGGCGCATCGCCAGAACTTTGTCTATTTTATATTCGCGCCCGTCTTCCCAGGTAATGGCCTGCGGGCGAATACTGCCGTCTGGTTCAAAGACGGCAGCTACTTTAACATAAACTTTGATGGTGGGTGTTGCTTTCATAATTTATAACCTTAAATATACCTTATCTAATAATAGCTAAAATAATCTTACCAAACTTTTTTGAGGAAGTCGCCGCGAACCAGTAACGGCGGTGCAACCGACTCATATCCTTTCTGCTGCAATATCCGCAATTTAAAATCAACCAGCTCGGCAGGCAGATCGAGAAATTTTGCGGCGGCAAAAATATCGGCATACCCGTCGTTTAAAAGCGAGAGCAGTTGCGAATCGCTGATCAGCAGTTCGGCGGCAAAAATATTGGCCTCGTATTCGAGCGTTCCGGCATCATCGAAAAGCATAAAATCGGAGAAGGCTTTTTGGGCCGCCGCCTTACGGTGGAGCAGCGCGTGACCAAGCTCATGTGCCAGTATCATCCGCTGCAGTTCGGGCGAGAGATCATTGTTGACTACTATTACCTGCTGGCGCGATTGCAGCAGGTAAAATCCCTTGCAAGACTCTCGTTCGCCGCCCATGGAAGATAATAACAGCGAAATATGCAGGTCGCGGCAAAGCTGCCCGGGGTCGGAAGTCCGGTATTTATGCGTCGTTTGCTTGACTTTTTGGCAAATGTAGTCGATAGACATAATAAATAATCCTTTTTAATGGCGGGCGGTCTATACCGCTTCAGCTTCAGCGGGCCGAGAAACGAGCGAGACTAGGCGCGACCGAAACCGGCGACGCAGGCGTATTAAAGATACGTCGAGGAGACGGTGATGGTCGCAACGACGACCTAGCTGGCTTTTACCTTGCGGTAAAACCACAGCTAATGCACTAGCTGCGCGTCGTATCGCGAAGTTTATCGACACGCTGGCTAGTCATCTTGTTTGGGGCTGTATATTTTACGGGCCTGTTCTTTACAGGTGACATAAGCGGTCATGACCGCCTCGAAGAAGGCGTCTTTTGCTTGCTGGGACAGCGTGCCGCCGGCAAACAGCGCCAGATTTTTTTCCAGCAGCGCCTTGGCCTCGGCTTCGCCGCGGGCACCGTAGACGGCCTCAATATTTTGCAGCCACGCTTCCTGTTCCATGCCGTATTGGGGGTCGTCGATTTCATCATTGAGCAGGTAGTCGAGCGAAACTTGCAAGGCACGTGCCAGCTTACGGGCCGTAACCCCCCGCGGTTTGGCATTACCGGTTTCATAGGCGGTGATGGAACGCTGGGATACTCCGACAGCGGTGGCCAAAGCGGTTTGGCTCATGCCGATGGTTTCGCGGGCATTTCTTACTTTGTCGGCAAAACTATTCATATCTGCATTTCCTTTCAAACAAAAAACTTCATAAAACTTCATAGTTGCCTCTTGACATCCCTTCCTGAAACTGCTAAGATAATTACGAAATATTAAGAAGGCAAATTCATAATACTTCCTATTTGCGGATTTGTCAAGCATTGATTTTTTGGCGAAAGGTAGGGGCGGCGGATGTCCGGTCAGCGGCTGATACTGCACAGTGATTTGAACAGCTTTTATGCTTCGGTGGAGATGATGCTCGACCCCAAGCTGCGCGGCAAGGCGGTGGCGGTTTGCGGCAGTTGCGAGGATCGCCACGGCATAGTGCTGGCCAAATCCGAGCCGGCCAAAAAAGCCGGCGTCAAAACCGGCATGGTTAATTGGCAAGCAAAACAGCGCTGCCCGAGTCTGATCATAGTGCCGCCACAATTTGAACAGTATCTCAAGTATTCGCGGCTGACGCGGGAGATTTATCAGCGTTACACCGACCAGATAGAGCCGTTTGGTATCGACGAATGTTGGCTCGATGTGACGGACAGCCAGGGGTTGCTCGGTACGGGCCGGCAGATCGCGGAAAATATCCGTCAATCCGTATGCTGTGAGCTGGGATTGACGGTCAGTATCGGTGTTTCTTTCAATAAAGTTTTTGCCAAGCTGGGATCGGATTTGCGTAAGCCCGACGCGGTGACTGTGATCGACGAGGATAATTTTCGGCAGGTGATTTGGCAGCTGCCGGCCAACCAACTGCTTTTTGTTGGGCGCGCTACCGAGTGCAAGCTGACCGAACAGGGCATTCGCACCATCGGCGATATTGTCGCCGCCGGCGCTGATACGATGCAGCGGTTGCTGGGCAAAAACGGCGGCCTGCTCTGGCTTTATGCCAGCGGACTTGACCAGGCACGCGTGGTCACTGACGACCTGCGGCCGCTGGTAAAATCGGTTAGCCATGGCATTACCTGTCGCGATGATCTCGTCAATAACGACGAGGTTTGGATGGTGCTGCTGGAGCTTTCGCAGGATATCGGGCATAAGTTGCGCCTGCATCAACTGTATGCCTGCGGCGTACAGTTAGCCGTCAAAGACAAGCTGCTGAGTTACCGCCAGTTCCAGGCGCCGTTGGACGTGCCCAGCCAAAGCCCTATGGAGATTGCCGTCAAAGCGCGGGATTTGTTCGTCAAAAATTACGGTTGGCAGAACCGGGTGCGGGCGCTGACAGTGCGGGCGTTTAATCTGATCCCCGGCAGTTGGCCGCAGCAGATGAATGTTTTTGACGATCAGCGTAAGAGGCGGCAGCGGCAGCTTTTGGAGCAAACCATGGATGAGCTGCGCGGGCGCTTTGGTAACCGCGCGATCTATAACGCGGTTTTGCTGCGCGAGCTGAAAATGGCGGAACATGTCATCTGCAATTTCAGCTATGATTTAAATTCGCTGCATATAAATTAAAAAAATCACATCTTATTAGAGGAAATATTTGATGTTAGAATAATAAATATATAATAAATGTTATAAATCAGTTATCAATTGTCTGACAATGGGGCATATTGTCGAATATTGCATACTGAATGCGTTTTGATTATGCAATTATTTGCCGCTGCAATACGGCAACAAAATATATAAGAGGGTAGTTATATGAAAATCAGTAAGCCGTTGTTGATCGGCGTCATTGCGGTTGTCGCTGTATTGATTATTGTATTTTGTGTGCAAAAGGCCGAACCGAAGCTGGAGAATTTTGTTAGCGTTAATACATATGCCAGCGGCCAATTTACGGACGTACCATCATCAGCCTGGTATGCGGAGAATGTCGAGTCCGCGTATAAGCTGGGATTGATGAAGGGCTCGAGCGATACGACTTTCAATCCTCAGGGGAACATCACTATCGGCGAGACGATTGCTCTGTCCTGCCGGTTATATAGTATCTATTATGGTGACGGTGAGAAGTTTGCCGAGACTGATCCCTGGTATAAGGCATATGTAACCTATGCAGCGGATAAAGGTATTATTAAAAATAAGTATGACGATTACAACGCCAGTGCGACAAGAGCCGATTTTGCCCGGATTTTGGCGGCAGCCTTGCCGAGTAAAGCTCTTGAAAAAATTAACGATATCAAAAGCGGCGCTATTCCTGATATTGCCTACGGTGAAAATTACGAAAACGCGGTTTATAAATTGTACCGCGCCGGTATATTGACCGGTAGTGATGAAATCGGTACGTTTGCGCCAACGAGCTATATATCCCGCGGAGAGGTGGCTACCATAGCGGCGCGCATGGCGGACAAAAAGCTGCGCAAAAACGTATCGTTGTCTTTGTATGCCCAATGTTCTCCGGCTGTTTACCGAATTAATTTTTATAATAAAAATGGGGAGTATGTCAGCAGTTACAGCACGTTTTTTATCAACGATCAAGGCGATGCCATCGTCAATTATTTGGCAATCAAGGATATGGCGTCCGCAGATATCTGTTTTGAAGACAGTGATGAAACCTATCCGGTTGAATCGATATTAGGTTACAATGCTGATAAAAACATTGCCGTTATCCATGTTAATGATGGTAGTGATTTTAAATCTCTTAAAATAGCCAACCCAAGTGAGGTTGCCAGAGGCCAGAAGGTCTATTATTTAGACTGCCGGCTTGATTTAGGCGACAAAAATACGATTGCTAAAACGACGGTAATCAATCCTAAAGAAATGTATGCCGATGGCTTTTATCTAAAACTAAACTCTAAATATAAGGCATCTGAGGATTACGGAGGCGTTTTGCTAAATGAAAAAGGTGAGGCGATAGGTGCGCTTTCTAGCTATTCGGTTGACGACGGATATCAATTGGCTGTGCCTCTTTGTGATCTTAAATCTTATTATTTCGACAAGCCTATTAAATTAGACTAAAGTCGGTTATTGATAAAGGAAGCGTAAAAAGCAGAGAGGGTGATCGTTTGTGAATCATAGAAAGCTGTTAATGATTGGCGGCGGAGCGGTTATTGTCGTATTGATTGTTGTTTTTTGTATGATTAAATCGCCAAAAGCGGAACCAACACTGGCCAATTTTGCAAACGTTAATACATATACCAGCGGCCAATTTCTGGATGTTTCGGCATCGGCCTGGTATGCGGATAATGTAGCGACTGTGTATCGGCTGGGTTTGATGAAGGGCGTAAACGCGACAATTTTCAATGCTCAGGGTAATATTACTATTGGAGAAACGATTGCTTTGGCTGACAGATTATATAGTATATATTATGCTGACGGCGAGGAATTCGCCGCTGCCGATCCTTGGTACAAGCCTTATGTAACTTATGCTCTGGATAAAGGTATTATAACTTATGAGTATGATTATTATGATACCAAGGCGACAAGAGCCGAATTTGCTCAGATTTTGGCCGGAGCTCTGCCTAGTGAGGCTCTTGGCCAAATTAACGATATCAAAAACGGCGCTATTCCTGATATTCCCTACGGTGAAAATTACGAAAACGCTGTTTATAAACTATACCGCGCCGGTATATTGACCGGCAATGATGAAATCGGTACGTTTACGCCGGCGAGTTACATATCTCGCGGCGAGGTGGCTGCCATCGCAGCGCGTATGGCCGACCAGAACCTGCGTAAAGGCCTCTCGTTATAGTCTTTGTATGGTATATCTCTAAATTATGCTTCTGTGTTTAAAGTTAATTACATATAAGTAAGGTGGTAATTTAAAGGAAGGGTAAAAAAACAAGGAAAGAGGATGATTGTATGAAACGCAAGGCAGTGTTTTTGATTATCGTCGGCTTGATTGTTTTAATCTGTTCGGGGGCATCAATGGCGGCGGAACCGGGTTTTGCTAATTTTACAAATGTCAACACCTATGAAAACGGCCAGTTTAAGGATGTTCCTTCCTCGGCATGGTATGCTGATAATGTGGCAACAGCTTACGAGCTGGGTCTGATGAAGGGCTCAAATGATACGACTTTTAATGCTCAGGGCAATATTACTATCGGAGAATCTATTGCCTTGGCCAGCCGCCTTTATAGTATATATAATGCTGACGGTCAGACTTTTGCACAGGGTAACCCATGGTATCAAGTATATGTTGATTATGTGTTGGGGAAAAATATCATTGTCAAACCGTATGCCGATTATACTAAAAAGGCCACGCGGGCCGAGTTTGCCGTGATTTTAGCTGGTGCTCTGCCGAGTGAGGCTTTAGCAGAAATAAATGCAATTGTGGATGGTGCTATTCCCGATGTTTCTTCTTCCTCAGCTTATAGCGGTGCGGTATACAAGCTATATAGGGCAGGCATATTAACAGGTAATGATGCTAAAGGCACTTTTACGCCGGATAGTTATATCAGCCGCAATGCGGTGGCTGCCATAGTAACACGTATGGCGGACCAAAGCCTGCGGCAGCATTTAACTTTAAAATTAACAACGGGTTCAAAACTTTCTCCGTCACAGATATATCAACAATGTTCGCCTGCGGTTGTTTATATCGAAGTATATGATGAAGATGGAGAGTGTTTAGCAACTGGTAGCGGTTTCTTCATAAACAATAAAGGTAAATTGGTTACTAATTATCATGTTATAGCGGGCGCATCATCGGCAAAAGTTTTCTTCCCTAATGATGATACCGGTTATGATGTTAAATATATTTGTGGGTTTAACGCAGTCAAGGATATTGCAATTTTACAAACAGATTGCTCTAACACTGCTTATCTGTATACAGGTGATTCCGATGATATAACTCACGGCCAGGTTGTTTATGCGATTGGCAGTCCAATGGGTTATGAAAATACCATTTCCGATGGTATTATTTCTAACATTTCTCATAAGGACAATTCAGTTTCGGAAATCCAGACTACTGCGGCAATTTCTTCTGGTAGCAGCGGCAGCCCTTTAATTAATGAATATGGAGAAGCAGTTGGGATTATTTATGCATCAGATGACAGTGGCCAGAACCTTAATTTCGCCTTACCTATTAACTTAGTTAATACTATTAAACCAATCCAAATAACATTGGATGGGTTGGACAGTTATATAAGCAAATTTTATAATATTGGCAAAATATCGTCATATACAACATGTTCAGATGTGCCCGATTTTGGGGCAATGTTTGCAGCCAAACCGCTTGATTCTTGGCATGAATTTGATGAATATGATTATTACTATTATGATTACGATTACGTAGAAACTATGGATGCCGTTGGTTTTAGTTCGTCAGATGCTGTGGATCCGATAATTGTTTATGAATCAGTACTTGCGGATTGGGGATTTGAAAGTTACTATGCATATTGGGATGATGATATGTATGATAGCTGTTATTTCAAAGACGACGTTGGTGTATGGATAACATGTTATGATGGGAAAATAGAGATTTGTGTTTCACCGTGATCTGTAAGCGAAAAACGGTTAAGGTTTTGTCTTAGCCGCTTTTTTGTTGCGGGGCTTTAAATATTTTGATAGATCCGCCGATAAAGTAGCATACTTATACTAGAAAATATTTTGTTAGAGGCGGATATGGAAGATTGGGAAATCGGCAGCGTCAGCCAATATATAGACGTCATAGATGAGTTGGCAAAAACCTACCAGGCAACCAATCCGGTAGTAACGACTTTTGTTTTTCGTGGTTTGGGTGATCAAAGCTACTTGTTATATCCGAGTGTTTTTCGGCAGGATACCGAACAGGCGGCAGATGCCAATACCGCCAACGATAAATATACTTCGTGGGCCGGCGAAGATGCACTGCTAGAATCTTTTATAGCTGAGGCTGTCAGATATATCAGTGATATCCCACCGCAGAACTTATGTAGATGGGCCGAATATGCCCAGCATTACGGTGTACCGACCAGATTTTTGGATTGGACTTCCAATCCGCTGGCGGCGTTATACTTTGCCTGCAGAGACTGTGACGGTAAAAATGCCGCTGTCTGGGTGTTACATTCTGACAACTATAGGCATTTTGCCGCAGCAAAAAACAAGAAGATGTCGGACGATCAAAGAAATGCAAGTCTTACCGTGGAGGAGACGATCAACAGACTGTTGGCCGGAAAACCGGAAATCGATTATCCCCTTATTTACACACCCTATTATGTTGACGCCCGCATGAGTACGCAGTCCAGTTATTTAATGGTTTGGGGCAATAAAAAAGAACCGCTGGAAAAGTTGATACCCCGTGAAAACTTTATGGTATATAGAAGGAAAGGCAAAGAGCATGAGTGTGATAGGAGCCAAAATCAGGAAGGGAAAATATTGTTTAAGCTGATTTTCTCCTGCGAGCGTAAGCAATCTTTGATCAGACAGCTCGATATGCTGGGGGTAAACGAAAAATCACTGTTCCCCGGCCTTGACGGTATCGGCAGATATATAGAGATGAAATACCGTTTTGATTACGACGAACTGATGGATCATATTTAATTATATAATTTTGTTAATGGAAATAATTTTACAGACAAAATTGACTTTGATTAAACAGTAAAAGCTGATTAAAGTCTAATAAAAAAGATGTACTTTTTAAAGTACATCTTTTTTACTAATGAGGAGATTGTTATTGATTAACTGTTGCACAAGCCTGTGAAAATAGCGCTGATATCAGGTTTGGATACTCGTAATGCTTCAAATTTACCTTCGAAATCTTTGCCTTCCACTATCATCCTGTATTCGCAGCAATGCGAGCTTGATTTGTCGCAGAACGTTACGGTAAAAGGCTCGCTGATTTCCAGTTCAAGTTCATTTGCACCCTCGATTTCGACTTCTTTCAAATATCTCCAGCTTTGAATAGTCTCGGTTACGCCGTTACAGGTTCTTTCCAATTTAAATAACAGGTCAACCTCTACTTCAACTTTACCGTCTATTATAGGTGTACCGTTTGCTGCAGGTGCGCTGGCTGCTCCAGGCTGACCAGAATTGCCGTTAATTAAGTACCTTTTATCTTCTACCTTAAAACTGATAAGGCTAGAAAACTCGATTTTGACAACAGGTCTGCAAAAATCGCAGGTATTCACCCTCACGCGGTCTAAAACAAACTTTTGATGCTCTTTAACATATCCTCTGTGTATTTCAAATATCGCATCCTGCGGATTAAATCCGCATTCCAAAGCTACCGGCGGGGTTGGGCCGCAATTGTTATTACAACATGTATTTCCGTTGTTTTTTCGGACTTTAGTGCTGGTACGAATTTCATCGTTGCAATCCATTATTTTACACTCCTTATGTTATGATATGAGAATTTCTTCTCGTCCTATCTTATGAAAATATATAAAAATATGTGCTGACTAGAAAGTATATTAAGATGTTTGCCGGCAAGCTCAGTACAAACAAACTTATTAATATTCTTTAGATGCCTCAGGTGCAGTGGTTTGAGTTAACAGACTATTTTTATTATTATTAAAAACTTGCTTTCTGTTTTTATTATGTTATTATATAACCGATAATTTAATATTTATGGTTTTCTCCGCCCGCGATATGCGGGACATGGAAAGGGGTAAGAACCCACGAGTCGGTCACTGTGCGGTGTTTGATTCTAAACGCCAAGTCAGATACATGGGGGGAACCAGGCATTTCTGCCGGAACCAGAAGTTGTTTGCTTATGCACGCATGGGCTTTGTTATCGTTTGGTTTCCCGTTACCAAACGATTTTTTTAATCCTTTGCCGCATATGGTTTATTGCTGCTTGGCTTCGTTAGCCAGGCTTTTTTTGTTTAAACTGGGAGGTGGCAGTTATGAACATGCATAAGGGGGTGTTAACAAGCAAAAAGAATTTTTCAAGTTAGATCTTAATATGAATAAATATGGAGGACAATTAAAATGACACCAGCAGTAATTACATTAATTATTCTTGCCGTAGCGGCTGTATTGTTTATCACGGAAATCATTCCCTTGGCTGTAACAGCTATGGCTGTTGCAGTGACTCTGGCGCTGACCGGTGTTTTAACCGTCAGCGAGGCTTTTGCGGGTTTGACAAATGAAAACGTCATACTGTTTGCCGGCATGTTCGTAGTCGGGGCGGGCTTGTTTGAGACCGGTGTTGCCAAAAGCATCGGCGATACGGTCACCAGGTTCGCCAAAACGGAAACAATGCTGATCACAGGTATAATGATTATCAGCGCCGTACTATCATCTTTCCTCTCCAATACCGGTACGGCGGCAGTACTGATGCCGGTAGTGATCAGTATTGCGGCGTCGGCCGGATATTCACGTTCCAGGCTCTTAATGCCTCTGGCATTTGCCGCCGGATTGGGCGGAATCAATACCCTGATCGGTACGCCGCCTAACCTGATCGTCAAAGGTGCGCTGGAAACAGCGGGATTAGGGACTTTCGGCTTTTTTGAATATGCTGTTATCGGCATTCCCTTGACTGTTGCCGGTATAATTTACATGTGTACTATTGGTAAAAAGCTTGTTCCTGACAGGGGTGTTAACAAAAAAAAAGTCGCGCAGGCAGCATCTGCGGAAGGTGTAACCAAGGAAGCCAGCAAAAGCAAACAACTGATTGCAGTTTTTGTTCTTATTGGCACAGTGCTGGTGATGATCTTTACCAAACAGTTGGGTATTTCGCTGCATATCGCTGCTATCATTGGCGCGCTGGTATTGGTTATTACCGGTGTGCTTAATGAAAAACAGGTTTATAAATCCATAGATTGGACGACGATCTTTCTTTTTGCCGGTATGTTACCGTTGGCCGACGCCATGGTCAAGACCGGTGCCGGCCAGATGATTGCCGACCTGATCATCGGGCTTATCGGTACTGACGCCAGCCCTTATGTGCTGACAGGCGGGTTGTTTTTACTGTCAAGTGGTTTGACCCAGGTTATGTCAAATACCGCCAGCACCACGCTGCTTGCTCCCATAGGTATCGCTATCGCGCAAGGGCTTGGGGCCGATCCGAAAGCGGTTTTGATGGCCATCGCGGTTGCCGCATCATGCGCATTTGCGACACCGGTGGGGACGCCGCCGAATACGCTCGTGCTGGGACCGGGTAATTTCCGCTTTATTGATTATATAAAGGTGGGATTACCATTAATTGTTATTTGTTTTATCATTTCCGTGATTATTCTACCGCTGGCCTGGCCTTTTTATTAGCAATAAATTGATTAAATGCAAATTTAAATTTAAACAAGGAACTATTTATAACACAAGGCAGTCCTTAATATTAAGGACTGCCTTGTGTTATCTGGTGAGCCATCGGCGATTCGAACGCCGGACACCCTGATTAAAAGTCAGGTGCTCTACCTGCTGAGCTAATGGCTCATATGGCTGGGGTGGATGGATTCGAACCAACGAAATGCCGATTCCAAGGACCGGTGCCTTACCGCTTGGCTACACCCCAATATTTGGGGTGGATGAAGGGGATCGAACCCTCGGGTGCCGGAGCCACAATCCGGTGCGTTGACCGCTTCGCCACATCCACCAAAACAAAAACCATCATACCAAATCAAACAACCTTTGTCAAGGGCTATTCTCAACTTTATTACCAATTTCTGATAAAAATACTAAAACACTTTCAGGCTTTTTTTAGTTAATAATCACATTAAGTTCACATCGGATTTTTATTATATAAATAACGGTCGAATATGGATTAAAGGAGGTTTAGTTAGCTCGGCTCACCTGATTTTGCCTGTTTTGACCGTTCGGCTATGAGGCAAAATGCAATTTGCCAGAATTTTATACTGGACAATTGTTTATGAGCCACATATAATAGGCTTAACCATAAACACAATAGATATCAAGCTTACCCGAATGCATGATCATAAACCCTTCCCAAAAGCAGAAAACCGTTACTAGCCGAACGGTTTTTTGCTTTTTAGCAAAAAAAACCGGCTTTGGGGGTAGCTGATATATTATAGCATTTTTTCAAAAAAATAACCTGCAGTTAAATAGTCACCAAACCTATTTAGCAGGATAACTTCAACAAAAAAGAGAATAAACAAATTATGGAAAAAAAGTTGATTTTAGCAACCAATAATTTGCACAAAGTCGAAGAATTCCGGCAGATGTTTGAGCAGACGCCGCTGTCAGGGATAGAGATACTGTCTCTCAAGGATTTCCCTGAATTTGAGGCGCCGCCGGAAGATGGCGACAGTTTTGCGGCTAACGCCACTATCAAAGCGCGCGCAGCGGCTGCAAAATTGGGGATTACTGCTTTGGCAGACGACAGCGGCCTATGCGTTGATGCTCTGGACGGCGCACCGGGTATTTATTCGGCGCGGTTTGCAGGTCTTGACAAGAACAGCGCAGACAATAACCGCAAGCTGCTGGATTTGCTGGCAGAAGTCCCGCAGGGCAGGCGGCAGGCGGCATTTCATGCCGTGATCGTCATCGCCACGCCGGATGGGCGGCTTTATCAGGCTGATGGTCAATGCCGGGGCGAGATAGCGTTTACGCCGGACGGCGCGGGCGGGTTTGGCTATGACCCGATCTTTTATTTGCCGCAATACGGCTGCACTATGGCATCGCTGGGCGGCGATGAGAAAAACCGCATCAGCCACCGCGGGCATGCGCTGCAGCAGGCGCTGCCGATATTGGTGGACTTGTTTGCAAAAATATAAGTGTAGGCGGCTGCTTGCAGAAGCAGATGCAATCGGCAGCAGAATAGAGGCAAAGGTGAAAGCCAGCGGTTGCGTTGCGATGGGTTTGAGAGCTGGAAACGTTAGCAGACGCGAGTGCAGACGGTGGAGATAGTTTGATAAAAAAGTTTTAATGTGCGATATAATATCTTTCTGAAAATGAAAGAAACGGAGACCGTAATTAATGATTACCGGAGTAATAGCCACAGTATTTGGTATATTAGGTATCATAGGTCTTTTTACCGGCAATATTGCTTTTGTATTTGCCGGCGGCGTGGCGGAGCTCGCGCAAACGCTGATGGGATTTTTCATTAATTCGCAGCGCAATTTTATCACAATTGTTATCGCGGCTGTAGCAGGCGCTGCTGTCGCATATTTGATCGGCATATCGATTCTATACGGTGTAATGGCTGGGCTTTGCTTTGAAGGTGCGATCATGGGTATTTGGAGCATTTATTATATGATACACAGTCTTGCTCATCGAAATGACCATAAAAAAGTTTATAGAAATGTCCAGAAAAATGCTCGGAGAAAAAAATAAAAAGTATTGCGGAAAATATAAAAATACGGTATACTAAACAATGTGGTTTTTGCGGGTGTAACTCAATGGTAGAGTTCTAGCCTTCCAAGCTAGCTACGTGGGTTCGATTCCCATCACCCGCTCCATTTTTTTTTGCGCCGGTAGCTCAGCTGGATAGAGCAACNNTCTAATCCGTGGGTCGGGGGTTCGAGTCCCTTCCGGCGCGCCATTAGAAAAGCGCCCACTTGGGGCGCTTTTCTAATGGCATGGAGTTGTGGGGGAGCTGAGGTTTTACCGATAGGGAAAAGCCAGCTCCCGCCATCCGCTGAAATTAAAATAAAACCGGCATTTATGCTGTTTTTATTTATTAAATCAGTAGTGCAGGAGCAGAGATTTTGCCTTTAGGCAAAAGCCAGCACATGCCTTCCGGCGTGCCATAATATTGCGGAGGTGAATATTCACCTCCGCAATATTATGGCATATAAATCTAGTCTGATCAAAAGAATCTCCGGCCAAAACCTCTGCGGCCCAAAAGTTCCTGGAGCAGTAATATGCCAATCAAATCTCTGAATAATCCCCTCCGCCTGAAACGGCGATCAAACATTCTTGGATCTCTGGTTTGCACGGTTTCAGACTGATCAGCGTTTGCGTTTCCTAGATAGTTCTGGGTATATTCGGCCATATCGGGATACATCCGGCAGACATCGTCATGGATGTTGTCGGCCATCTGGTCTATCATCGCCTGAGTCGGCATCTGGTGCATATCCATCTGATCGCAGGCCATGATAATAAATGGCTGCACTTTATAATAAATTTCCGGGTAAACGCAATCCATCATGCGTGTATTTGCAGCAGAGTCTTCATTGGGATATTTATAAATTTGCATAGTATCTCCTCCTATTTTTATTTATCTAAGCGTTGTTATATCATATGAATTAAAGATTTATCATGTAACCTGATCTGTCTCTAATTAGTAATTATTGTTGATGAGGTTGATACAACTCTGATTTGTCCAGTAATGGAGCATGTTTAAGTTTTGTCGATTTTCCCAGATTATTATTGTATAATTAATAAGTAAGATCAAATAATTAAGCTTAAGAAAGACAAATTATAAAAACAAAAGAGGATAGGTGATGATATGAAAATACTTATCCCGGTCGAAGAAGGTGACCTTTTGTTGCCTAAGGTTGCATTTATATGTGTCCACAATTCTTGCCGCAGCCAGATAGCGGAGGCACTGGGAAAGCATCTTGCCGCAGAAGTATTTGATAGTTATTCCGCAGGAACTGAATTAAAATCGCAGATTAACCAGGATGCTGTAAGATTGATCAAAGAGCTTTATGCTATAGATATGGAGAAATCACAGTATCCGAAGTTAATAACTGATCTTCCTGATATTGATATTGCTGTGAAAATGGGCTGCAACGTGGTTTGTCCATATTTAGCGGCAAAACATACTGAAGATTGGGGGCTTGAAGATCCGACAGGCAAGAGTGATCAAGAGTTTAAGGTTGTTATAGCCCAAATCGAAAGTAAGATAAAGACGCTTGCTGATAGAATCAATAACAAAATCATCGAGCTAAGATAGTTTCGAACATATGGTTGGAGATGGTTTAGCCGGTTCTTTTTTGTAATCGTAGCCAAATACCCTCCCCAAAGGTGCTTTTCGGTGCTCTAACGTTAAGAAGAAAAAATACACCCTCAAGATCGGGAACTCCGGTTTTGAGGGTGTTATTGTTTCTTGTATCTGTGGTTGCGTTACGATATTCCGCAAGTACTAAGGAATGATAACCTGCTTTACAGTCAATTGCAGTTATAGATTTGATGCAACAAAGTCCCAGTTAACTAAATCCCAGAACTTGGCAACGTATCCTGGCCGTCCGTTTCTGTAATCAATATAATAGGCATGTTCCCAAACATCACAGGTTAATAACGGCTTTTTGCCGTCTGTCAGGGGATTGCCCGCGTTGCTTGTACTGACTATGGCTAATTTACCGTCTTTTTCTTGTACTAACCAAGCCCAACCGGACCCGAATAGGCCCACTGCGGCCTGGCTGAATTTATCTTTGAATTCGGCAAAAGAACCAAACGACTTATTGATTTCCTCGGCCAATTTGCCGCCGGGTTCTCCTCCAGCATTAGGCGCCAGGCAATTCCAATAAAAAGTATGATTGTATATCTGGGCTGCATTATTAAATATACCGCCGCCGGCCTTTAAAATGATTTGCTCTAAAGGTAAATCCTCAAACTCCGTACCGGTAATCATCTTATTTAAATTTGTGACGTAGGTCTGATGATGCTTGCCATAATGATATTCTAATGTTTCTTTTGAGATGCTAGGCTCAAGCGCATCCATGCTGTAGGGTAATGCCGGTAAATTATGCTCCATTTTAATTCCTCCTTTTTTTACTGCCATTGATTTACAACAATTTAATCAGTGAACCGTTCTCATTTCTTCCATTATATCTGTAAAATATGGAAATTGCAAGATATTCCTAATAAGCTATTAATTATACAAAAGAATATCTAATGGCAGGACTTTTTGGTTAGTCTTTTAAATAATATTATTATACAAATCAAATATGAGGTAATTATGAACTATACGGATATGGATTTAACAGATATATATAAAGTATTAGAGGTAAAAGAGCAGGGCTCTCCGGCTGTCAAAGACGTGGCAAAACGCCGCTATATTGACACTGCCAAAATGGAGGAGCTGCTGGTGCAATTATATCTGATGAAACGCCGCGATGCTTTCGCTGTTTTGCTTGTCTACGCTTGCCCTAAAGTGGTAAAAGTGTATGCGGATGGTGGCATGATCGAGTATCATACCGAGAAAAAGTCTAACCGTATTGGCGGGGAAATTGCCGAGTCCGATTTTAAGCGATTCGCTGAGTCGCCGGACAAGATCAACCAAATGTCCGATAGGGTATATATTTCTTTGATGATGGCTGAAAAAGAACCGTATATAATTGAGCACAATTTGGTGCTGAACGGCGAAGACGCTGCCAAAATCTACGGGGTGGTATGCGGCGCTCTTGCCAAAATAGAACGCGGTAAAAATAAGAGATAAGTATAATGCCAGATACAAATATTTTTGCAAAACCGTCAGATTTACTGACGGTTTTTGTCTAATTTAAAATAATTTGGTTAGCATAATAAATAATTTACTGATATATTGACAAAATTAGATTTGACGCATATACTAATATCATATCGAAAAACTTCGATTTGAGGTGATAAAATGAATACCGAATATCAAGATCAGGTGACTGTTTTTAAAGCTTTTTGCGACGAGAATCGTTTGCAAATACTTGAGATGCTCCGCAGTGGAGAAAAGTGTGCATGTAAACTGCAGGAAAATTTAGATATAGGGCAGTCATCCCTCTCATACCATATGAAAATACTCTGCGATTCAGGCGTTGTGGCCAGCTGGCAGGTAGGTAAGTGGACTCATTATAAAATAAGTGAGCAGGGATGTGAGCGGGCAAAGCAAATGCTGGAGGCTATATCGACGACAAATCAGACTGATGAAGATACCAACTGTTGCTAAATGGCATTTTAGGACACATCGTTTATTGAAAGTGAGATGTTTAGATTAATGCAAAACCTCTGGGACTTCTTTCAAAATCAAATACTCGGCATGAAATGGTTAAATGAATTAGTAAGCGCTGGGTTGTCGGCTTTGGGTCTTGATACAGCAAACCGCTGGGTCGGCAGCCTGCAGTTTTTCGCTTATGACGTTATCAAGATTACTGTTTTGTTGTGTTTTCTGATATTCATTATCAGCTATATCCAGAGTTATTTCCCGCCGGAACGCAGCAAAAAAATACTCGGGCACTTTCATGGTATTAGAACAAACTGTATTGCGGCTCTCTTAGGGACAATAACGCCGTTTTGTTCCTGTTCATCCATTCCGCTGTTCATCGGCTTTAGCTCTGCTGGCCTGCCGGTGGGTGTGACCTTTTCGTTTCTTATCTCCTCGCCAATGGTGGATCTTGGTTCGCTGGTGCTGTTGATGAGTATTTTTGGTGGGAAAGTTGCCGTTATTTATGTGGCGGTTGGCCTGATTATTGCTGTGATCGGCGGTACGCTGATTGAAAAGCTGCATATGGAGAAATATGTGGAGAATTTCATACTGACAGCCGGCAGCGTGGACATAGAGTCTCCGGATCTGACCAGAAAAGACCGTCTTGTTTATGCCAAGGAGCAGATGCTCTCGACTTTCAAAAAGGTGTTTCCCTATATACTGATCGGCGTTGGCGTCGGCGCGGTGATCCACAACTGGATTCCCGAGCATTGGGTGTCAGCGGTGCTGGGCAGCAGCAACCCCTTTGGCGTAGTATTGGCGACGTTAATCGGCGTACCGATTTATGCTGACATCTTTGGCACTATCCCCATTGCCGAGGCTCTTTTCTATAAGGGAGCTCAACTGGGAACGGTACTGTCCTTTATGATGGCTATAACAACGCTTTCGTTGCCGTCGATGATTATGCTGCGTAAAGCGGTTAAGCCGAAGCTGTTGGCTGTTTTTATTGCTATTTGCACTGTAGGCATCATAATTGTCGGTTATTTATTCAACATTTTTCAAACATTAATAGTATAGGAGGAAAATAATCATGACTAAGACTTGGTATCCTGTTGTAGACTACATCAATTGTAGCGAATGCGGTAGCTGTGTTGCAAATTGTCCCCATAATGTATATGATAAAAGCAAAGCGCCCTCGCCCGTGGTAACTAATCCCGAAGCATGTGTCGACCATTGTCATGGCTGCGGCAACCGCTGCCCGGCAGGCGCAATAACTTATGTAGGCGATGACACTGGCTGGACGCCTGCAAACGGCAACCAGGAAGTTGCGCAAAGCGGCTGTTCTTGCGGGAATAGTGATGCAGCGGACAAAAAGACGCTGGTGGAGTACCTTTATCTCGATTTGCAGACCTGTGATCGCTGCATTGGAACAGACAACGTGCTTGACGAGGTTATGATCATACTTACCCCCGCTTTGCATCTTGCCGGCTATGAGGTTGAGTATCATAAGATAAAAATTGCCACCGAGGAGCTGGCAAAGAAATATAAGTTTCTTTCCTCTCCGACAATTCGTGTAAACGGAGAGGATGTTTGCCTATCAGTCAAGGAAAATAATTGCGGCTGCTGCAGCGATATCAGCGGCACCGATGTTGACTGCCGGGTATTTGAATATAACGGGGAAACCTATGAAGTGCCGCCCCAAGAGATGCTTGCCGAGGCTATTCTCAAAACAGTGTTCGGGCCAGAGGATAGCGGATGTTCGTGTGGAGCATATCAATTGCCTGATAATTTAAAAACGTTTTTTGACGGCAAGAAAAGCAAAAACTGCTCTTGCGGAGGGAACTGCTGTTAATGGACAAGCAAAAGCTTATGAGAATTATAATTCCCATATCTATTCTCTTCATCGTGGCGGGAATTTGGGTATTTAAAAATGTCGATAAAGAGCAAAAGTCCTTGGTACCACCCACCGAGAACAAAGGTTCAGAAAATCTTGTCTCGCCTAAAAATGAAAATGACTTCGTATTGGAAACAGCCTCTATTGATCTTGAGGCTTTAACGTCATATGAACTGCCGATTATCATTGACTTTGGATCGGATTCCTGTATTCCCTGCAAGAGAATGGCTCCCGTCCTAGAAACGTTGAATGCGGAAATGCAGGGCAAAGCCATTATTAAGTTTGTTGATATAGGCAAGAATCAAACCGCCGCCAATGACTTCCCGATTCAGGTTATCCCAACGCAGGTTTTTATCAACGCTGACGGAACGCCTTATGTCCCCAGTGATGATATCCAGATCGAGTTTGCGATCTATAACTACAATGATACCGGAGAGCATGCTTTTACCGTACATCAAGGCGGACTCACCGAAGAACAGATGAGGTCAATTCTGGCTGACATGGGGGTAGCTGAATGACGGTAATCCTCGAAAGATTATCCGCAATGATCACTGCCAGCGGTTGGCTTGCCCCTCTCCTGGCACTTGTGGCCGGTATACTAACTTCTTTTACACCCTGTTCCTTGTCGAGTATACCTCTTGTTATCGGCTATGTCGGCGGCAGCGGGCAGCGGGATCCAAAAAAAGCATTCCGGCTATCTGTCACTTTTGCAGCGGGAGCTGCCGTGACCTTTACAGTGCTGGGGGTTATCGCATCGCTTGCCGGTCGTTTGCTGGGGACAACCGCTTCGTGGTGGTATATCATCCTCGGTATTCTGATGGTGCTGATGGCTTTGCAGACCTGGGGTATATTTGAGATTATCCCATCGAGCTATCTGATTACCAAGAATACGAAAAAAGGGTTTATCGGAGCGTTTATCGCAGGCATTCTCGGCGGCATATTTTCCTCGCCATGCTCTACGCCTGTACTTATCGCGCTGCTTGCCATTGTCGCAGGTAAAGGCAGCATCTTTTGGGGAATACTGTTACTACTGCTATATTCAATTGGTCACGGAATTCTTGCCGTTATTGCCGGAACTTCCATAGGCTTCGTGCAAAGATTAGCGACTAGTGAGAAATACGGCCACGCTAGCACAATTTTGAAAATCGTATTGGGCACACTAATTCTGATTATTGGTTTTTATATGTTTTATCTTGGATTCTAATAAAGCTGAAAAGGAGATAATGATTATGGGACTGTTTGGAGGCAAAAACAAAAAAGAAGAAACAAGCTCTTGCTGTTGCGGAGGCAGTTGCGATTGTCAAAGCATGGAAAAAGCGGAAACCGCTAAGAGCGAAGGTGCGAGTGTAAAGGTTTTGGGAACAGGCTGCGCCAAGTGCAATCAGCTCGAAACGGCTACCAAGGCTGCGTTAGAGCAGCTTGGCATGGATACGACGATCGACCATGTAACTGATTTTGCCCAGATCGCGGCTTATGGCGTAATGACTACCCCTGCTTTGGTAGTAGACGGTAAAGTCGTGTCTTTGGGTAAAGTGCTGAAAACGGAAGATGTCGTTAAAATATTGCAAAAGGTAAGATGATCGGACTACTCGAGGAGTACTCTTTGGGGGATAGTCAAGTAGAGCTCAAAATATGAAAAGTGCGTTCCCATGGGAACGCACTTTTGTCATACTCGTCATATTCGTTTATCCGGCGGCGCAGAGCAGCGCCGGATAAAGTCTGACTTATGTGTTTATTTTTTGTTCTTAATTATTTGTTCTTAATATATTCGTCAATAGCTGCCGCTGCATTTTTGCCGGCGCCCATGGCGAGGATAACGGTAGCTGCTCCGGTAACCGCGTCGCCACCGGCATAAATGCCTTCGCGGCTGGTTTTGCCGGTTTCTTCGTCAGCTATGATACCGCCCCAGCTCTGGGTATCGAGGCCAGGGGTGGTTGATTTGATCAGCGGGTTGGGGCTGGTGCCGATACCGATAACCACGGCTTGAACATCGAGAATAGATTCGCTGCCCTTTTTCGGTACAGGACGGCGACGACCGGAAGCATCAGGTTCGCCCAGTTCCATTTCGATGACTTCTATGCCTTTAACTCTGCCATTTTCATCGCCCAGAACCCGAGTGGGATTGGTGAGCATCTTGAAAATGATGCCCTCTTCTTTAGCATGGTGTACTTCTTCCGCTCTGGCAGGCATTTCTACTTCGGAACGGCGGTAAACGATATATACAGTTTCTGCTCCCATTCTCTTGGCGCAGCGGGCCGCATCCATAGCGACATTGCCGCCGCCGACTACCGCTACTTGCTTGCCAATTTTAATCGGAGTATCGTGATTCGGGAAGTCATAGGCTTTCATGAGATTGATGCGGGTCAGGAATTCATTAGCGGAATAGACACCCATCAGATTCTCGCCCGGGATCTTCTGGAAGTTGGGAAGTCCGGCGCCTGAGCCAACGAAAACAGCTTCAAAACCTTCTTCTCCCATCAGCTCGTCCAAGGTAATGCATTTACCGATAACCATATCCGGAACGATCTTAACACCCAATGCTTCTACAGTGGCGATTTCCTTGCGCACCAGAGCCTTGGGCAGACGGAATTCGGGGATACCATAAACAAGAACACCGCCCGGGGTATGCAGAGCTTCAAAGATCGTAACATCATATCCTATCTTGGCCAGGTCACCGGCGCAGGTCAATCCGGCGGGGCCGGAGCCGACAATCGCGACTTTATGGCCATTGGCAGCGGCAATCTCGGGTTTTTCATTGCCGTGTTCTATTGAATAATCCGCGACAAAACGCTCTATACGGCCGATACCTACCGGCTCGCCCTTCTTACCGCGGATACAGTATTGTTCGCATTGTGATTCCTGAGGACAAACACGTCCGCAGATCGCAGGCAAGCTGTTGGTACTTTTAACCACAGCGGCTGCTTCCTGAAATTTGCCATCTGCTACTAAAGTAAGAAATTCCGGAATACGGACATTGACCGGGCATCCAGCAACGCAGGGCTGATTTTTGCAGTTCAGACAGCGTTTCGCTTCATCAATAGCCATTTCCTCTGTATAGCCCAAGGACACTTCGCCAAAATTCTTATTACGGACGTTTGGGTCCTGCTCGGGCATTTTGTTTTTATCTAAACGCATATTGGCCATTATTTGACACCTCCAGTCAAGCGACATTCATGCTTTTTCATACTTTCGCTTTCTTCATCGCGGAACATCCTGGAACGGGCGATCGCTTCGTCAAAATCAACCAAATGCCCATCAAAATCAGGACCGTCCACGCAGGCAAACTTGGTCTGCCCATCAACAGTAAGACGGCAGCCGCCGCACATACCGGTTCCATCTATCATAATTGGGTTCATACTGACAATAGTACGGATGCCTTTTTCTTTGGTAATATCGCAGACTGCTTTCATCATTACCAGCGGCCCGATAGCGATGACAGTGTCATATTCTGCGCCGGCAGCCAACTTATCAGCAAGAGCTGCGGTAACAAAACCTTTATTGCCATTGCTACCATCATCGGTCATCACGATCAGATTGGTGCAAGCACTTTCAAATTCGTCGGCCAGGATGATCATATCCTTATTTTTAAAGCCAACTATAAAATCGACCTCTATCCCCAGGTCATGCATAGCCTTGGCCTGCGGATAGGCGATAGCGACACCGAGGCCGCCGCCGATTACACAAGCTTTTTTAATGCCTTCAAACTCGGAGGCACAGCCCAGGGGACCGACGAAGTCGAGCAGGCTATCTCCCTCGTTGAGAGTGTCCAGGGCATAGGTGGAATAACCGACCTTTTGGAAAATGATTGTGATAGTACCGGCTTCTCTATCATAGCCGGCAATAGTAAGGGGTATCCTCTCACCATTTTCATCGATTCGTAAAATAATGAATTGACCGGGCTGGGCTTTCTTGGCAATTCGAGGTGCCAGGATTTCCATGTAGGTCACTGTTGGGTTAAGAACCCTTTTTTTAACAATTGGAAACATGAGTATCCTCCTTCATAGCGCTCAAGCCTTTATTATGAAACATTTAATTTATGCATAGACGCACACAATTAATTTTAAGATGAACAAGCCTATTTGTCAATGACAATTCGACTTATTTCCACTTTTTTAGCTAAGGCTGCGATTACACCAGCGTTATCCGGGCAAAGGTAAGTTTTGACAAAATAAACATGATTACGAGCAAGCTAATCGCGGATATATTCACTGGCCGTGACTGCGCCCATCAGCGCTCAGCTTGGGCAGAGTGAAACCCCTGATTAAGCGGATATAGTGATTTATTTGCAATGTTTGCTGAACAATATGTTAAAAGTGTATAAAGCTAAATAAATGCTGATCGCTTTTTTGGCAACAGTTATAAAACTTTGTCATAATATTTGTTGCTTTATATTATAATTTATTGAATATCTTTAGTTTGTGAAAGTGAATAAATCTCAACGATTAACAGCTTTTTTGCCATACCCCTAAGGGGTCGCGATCTAGCGGCCGTGCCGGTTGCAGGGCGGTGAGGGGCAGGTCTTTTCCTGCTTAGAGCAACTATCTTATTTGGTGGTATTAAAAGCGACGGCAGGCTTGCCGAGCGAGCTAGAAATTTCGGAGGTGAGACTATAATGAAGATCATTGACGCGCATACTCATCTCGGGTATTTTGGGTATCCCTTTAATGTAGGCAATACCCTGGAAGGGTTTATTTCTCTGATGGATGAGTTTGAAGTTGAGAAGTCATTTTGCAGTAATTCCGACAATAAGCAGGTAGAAGATGCTGTCAAGAAATATCCCGACCGCATCGTCGGTCAGGCCTGGGAGGACCCGTACCAAGGCCAGGCGGCGGTTGACCACCTGCGCTATGTCGTAACGGAGCTGGGCTTCAAGAGCTTGAAGCTGCACCCGTTGGTCAACGGCTTTCTGCCTTATGACCCGATGGTATTCCCGCTGATCGAAGAGGCGCTGAGCCTCAATATTCCGGTTTTTGTCCATTCCGGCCACGCTCCGTATTCTTTGCCCTGGCAGATAGGCCAACTGGCCGAGATATTCCCGGACGTCAGGTTCGTGCTGATTCATATGGGCCACGGCCATGGCATCTACATTCAGGGGGCTCTTGACGTGGCGCAAAAGCTGCCCAACGTATATCTCGAGACATCCGGCATGCCCATGCACACCAAGATCAAAGAGGCCTTTGATACGCTTGGCGGCGACAAGGTCATGTACGGCTCCGATATACCTTTTCACCATCCGTCTGTGGAATTGCAGCGTATGAAATGCGCGGGGCTGACGGAGGTGCAGATGCAGAAACTGCTTTATGATAATGCGGCAAGGTTTTGCTAGTTGATATTACGGTGTACAAATAGGCATCTTTGTCCAAGGCAGGGAGGCCTTTTTTATTTAACAGCTCTGGCGCAGGGGTTATTATTGGGTTTGTTGTAAATACAACAGAGTCGCGAGGGAATTTATGGTAAAATCTGATTATAATTGATCCGTTAGGGTATGATAATGCATGAAATAAATACTGATTAAGGAGGGTTGATGTTATGATTGAACAGCTATTTAAATTAGCCGGAGCAAATCAAAAGGTCATTGAAAAGGTTCTATTTGATGAAAATATTAATTATATTCATATGGTATTTAACAAAGACGAAGGAGCACCCGAGCACTTTTCCAATGCCAATGTTTATATGACTGTTCTAAGAGGCCGCCTCTCCATCGGCCTTGCTGACCAGGATATCCATGAGTATGAAGCCGGTACCTTGTTAAAAATACCGGATAACACTAAAATGAATATAAATAATCTCAATGCGGATACTTTGGAATTGATTATTGTCAAGGCTCCGGCTCCCAAAGCTTAAAAAATATAAGGAGATTTTTTATGAAACAGTACAGTTGTATTCCCTGCGGCTATATCTATGACCCTGAGCTCGGTGATCCCGACAATGGGATTGCGCCCGGCACGGCGTTTGAGGATCTGCCTGATGATTGGCAATGCCCTGTCTGCGGCGTTGGCAAGGAAGATTTTGAACCTGTGGAAGAATTGTAAGAGCTTTATAACCTGCTGCTTATCAGTTTAATAGTTTTATCGCGAGGATTATAATAATGAGAAAAGAATGTCTTTGTATAGCAAGACCAAGACATTCTTTTTTTGCTTGATTGAAATGTTTATAGGCGGGGGCTATAATATAATATATAAGAGCAGCCCGATAAGGGGGAATTTGAAGATTATTTTATTGAGGTGATATATGACAACGAATATGCAAAAAGAAATAAGTCTATTAAAGTTGCTGTGTTATATTTTTATCCCAACTTCGATATTAACTGTAATCTATATTATTACTGGATACTTACAGCATGTAATTCCTTCAATTTTGCTATTTTATCTCCTTGCTGCCGTTATTTTATTTCCCATTGAAATATGTATAGTTTTATATGCAAGTAAAAAAGAGTTCGGCGCCTTTTCATTAAAAAGCTCATTTTGCTGTTACAACAAAATGAGTTGGTGGAAAGTACTTTTGTATGGTTCTTTCCTGTTCGCTTTTGCAGGTATCATGTCTGTGACGATAGCGCCATTTGAAAATAGCTTGCTTGCTCCGATTTCACATCAGATCATCCCTGGTTACTTTGACTGGAATAATATCGAATATCTGAAACAGTATCCAAAAGGTGTTTTACTATTAACTTGTATAGGATATTTTGTATTTAATGTTATTGTTGGCCCGATCGTTGAAGAATTGTTTTTTAGGGGTTACCTCACATCGAAAGTGAGCAGGTTTGGTAATTTTGCACCGATAATAATCACCGTTTTGTTTTCTCTGTATCATTTTTGGCTTCCGTTCAATAATCTATTTAGGATTTCAGTGTTTTTGCCTGCTGCGTTTGTTGCTTTTAAGAAGAAAAACATTTACATATCAATGGTGTCTCATTGCCTGTGTAATTTGTTTTCAACTGTTAGCTTAATTCTTGCTGTATTTGCTTAGATACTAAAAGGGCAAGATTAAATTACCAAGGTTTGGGCCCCTTAAGGCATACATATGAAAAAGCAACATGTAAGAACTTTACATGTTGCTTTTTAAAAGTATCGCGCAGGTTGATTTTTTCAACCAAAGTTGCTTGCCAATCCATTGATTATTTTTGGCCTGACGGTTAATATATAATCAGAGGTGATTGAAATGAAAGAAATCAATATTGCCAAAGTGCTTGTAAAAATGCGCAAGCAAAAAGGTGTTACCCAGGATGAGCTGGCCAATTTCATAGGCGTTTCCAAGGCTTCCGTTTCCAAATGGGAGACGGAGCAGAGCTACCCCGACGTAACATTTTTGCCGCAGTTGGCCTCGTATTTTAACATCAGCGTTGACGAATTGATCGATTACCAGCCGCAGATGACCAAAGAAGATATTCACAAGCTCTACAAAAGGCTCTGCGCCGATTTTGCCGCCCAGCCGTTCGATCAGGTGCTGGAAGAATGCCGCGAGATCGTCAAGAAATACTATTCATGCTTCCCGTTGCTATTGCAGATAGGCGTGCTGATGGTCAACCATGTCGAGCTGCTCAAGGACGACCCGCAGCAGGTGGTGGCTATTATAGAGGAAGCCAAGGCGCTGCTGGTCAGGGTCAAAGAGGAGAGCGGCGATCTGTCGCTGATCAAAAAGGCTTTGTTCATGGAGGCCTACTGCTGCCTGGCTGTCGGCGACGCTAACGGCGTGCTGGAACTGCTGGACGGTACGGTCGAAGCCGCGCTGCCGCCGGAGACGCTGATGTCCCCGGCCTATCAGATGATGGGGCGGGTCGATGAGGCCAAAGCCATATTGCAGGTCGGCATCTATCAGAATCTCGTCGTTTTGTTCAATTACTTTCCGGCTTTACTGTTAGCGTCTACGGATGACCCCGCTAAATATGAGGAAATACTGCGGCGCGCGCTGACAGTTGCGGAAGCGTTCGATATGAAGCATCTGCACCCCGGCGTATTGGTAGGCACATATATCGCCGCGGCTCAGGGGTATATTGTGCAGCAAAATAATCAGCGTGCGCTGGATATGCTGCAGCAGTATACGAATATCGTCACCGGCGATATCTATCCGCTGACGCTGCACGGCGACGAATTCTTTGACCGGCTCGACTGCTGGCTGGATAAGCTGGAGCTGGGCAACGATCTGCCGCGCGATGACAAGACGATCAAAAAAAGCATGGCTAACGTGATCGTCAGTAATCCGAATTTCGCGGGACTGGCTGGCGAACAGCGTTTCCAAAGTATCTGCGAGAAGCTGCAAAGTAACTGCTAAAATTAGAGGCTTGATGCCAAACAGCCGGAGAGTTATTTTCTCCGGCTGTTTGCTTTGAGGCAATATGCACATTTGTATAATAATGTGTTATACTATGAAGAATAATCAGTGTAGTTTTATTGTCAATATACTGGTTTATAGGAGAAAAGTGCATGAAAAGGACGCTCGTTAACTTCTTGGGATTGCTGGGGATTGTCAGCCTGCTGTCTTATACGGCGGCGGTGGTGTTTTCGCCGCTTGCGTATCCGGGATATGACTGGATGCGGCAGGTTGTCAGCGACTTGAGCGCGGTCGCCGCGCCGTCACGGGAGTTGTGGAATCAATTAAGTAGCCTTTATGGCATCTGCGGTATTGTCAATACTATGATGGTGTGCGTATTTATTGAGGGCAAGCTGTCCAAAAATATCCGCATCGGTATCTATGTTTTTACTGTTATGAACTGGATCAGCTATCTAGGCTATAGTTTATTTCCGCTTAGCACCAGCGGTTTTGCCGGAACTTTTCAGGATATCATGCATGTTCTGGTAACTTTGGCGGTAGTTTCACTGTCTATCCTTTCCCTTGCTTTGATAATGGTCGGCGGTTACCGACATAAACAATATAAATCGCTGGCGGTTTGGGCGGTGGTGGCTCTGGTCATGATGTTTGCCGGAGCGATCGGCACAGGCGCGGTTCCTCAATATTTGGGTGTATTTGAACGCTTTAGCTTATTTGCCGTCGTCGGCTTTAACGCTGTTTTGGGAATTTATTTGTTTCAGGGTTTTAGATTTGGCAGGGAGCAAATATTCAAAAAATAGTATTCGTAGGGGCTGTCCGGTCGGAAAAGCTGAATATTGGCTGCTAGAACGCTGCTGTTTTTAGTTCCGCAACCGGCGGTTGCGGAGGTTCAAATCAGAATTGATAGCGGAACTTAATAGTTTCTGCTATAATTCAGCTGTAAAATAAAATTTGTAAGGAGGTTCCTATGAACATAGAGATTGCCAACCGGCTGCTGGAATTACGCAAAAAGCACGGGCTTTCACAGGAACAGCTTGCCGAAAAGCTCGGCATCAGCCGCCAGTCTGTGTCCAAATGGGAACGGGCGGAAGCCTCGCCGGATACGGATAATTTATTGATGCTGGCGAATTTGTACGGTGTTTCATTGGATGAGCTGATACGCGGATTTGAATCCGCTAAGCAGGATCAGCAAAGTACTCAAGACCAGAGTACGCAAGACCAGCAAAATACTTTTTATGAAAATACCGACGAAAAAGGCGAGAAAGTCCGCGTCGGGCTGGACGGAATATTTGTAGAAAATAAAAAAGAAAAGGTCGAGATCGGCTGGCACGGCATTCATGTCGAGGAACGCGGCAGGGAAAAATTCCACCTCTCCCAAGACGAAGGCATGCGGGTGGACGGCGAGGAGAAGGACATCAAAGATTATTGCAGACACCACCGGGAGGAAAAGCGTAACCCCTGGTGCAGATTCCCCTACGCGATCGTGGCCTTTGCCGTGATGTTTCTCTGGGGGTATCTGGGCGACGCCTGGTCGATCAGTTGGATTGTATTACTGACGATACCGCTTTATCATACCTTTGTCTCAGCGGTAATCAGAAAAAAACCGGGTCATTTTGCTTATCCTGTTCTGACCGTGATCGCTTTTTTTCTGATTTATTATTACGGTAATTTGCCGTTCCCAGCCTGGATCGTTTTTCTGACAATACCGATTTACTACTGGTGGGCGTCTGCGTTTAAAGGCAGAGAGTGACATCTAAAAAACCGGACTAATATAAATATTGGATATTGGCTATTATAAATGTTATAATAGCTGCACAGGCCGAAATCTCTGATTTCGAGGCTGAG
>DFZA01000019.1:75168-100799 GCA_002382665.1 Peptococcaceae bacterium UBA4068
AAATCCGGCTAGATAAGCTGCACAGACACAGGCGGCTGAGCGCCTATATATAGCGGAGGTTTTCCCGAGAGGGAAAATCCGGCTAGATAAGCTGCACAGACACAGGCGGCTGAGCGTCTATATATAGCTGCGCTTTTACCCTAAGCGAAAAGCCAGCAATATCCGCGTCAGCGGATATGTTATAATAATCTAAAATGACTAAGGAAGGTAATAATATTATGAAAAAATTTACGTTATCTGAAGCCATGGATATTGCCAAACAATTAGGAATTGATTTTGACAAAGTGGCATTTACACCGGAAGAATATCTGGAAGGAATCAATATCGAGCTGGAACATGGAACTGTCGATGCTGATACTAACGTAACCAATGATGATAAGCTTATAACAGGCAAAATAGCATTAGCTCATTTAAATGAAATTGCAATTTACTATAATGATGACATTGGACTGGAAGCTTGGGAGCATGCGGTAGAGGCCTTTAAGGGAGATCCCAAGGGTAAAAAAATCCAAATCGTCTAATCTGAAATTGCCAAGAGACCTCCTATAATGTAGGAGGTCTCTTTTGTTTATTAGTTGTTACATAGTTTAACCGATAATATTATAATAAAATTAAGACAAATAAAGCATTTGAAGGTAGTGTAAATATAATGGAAAAACGCAAATGGTCAGTCGAAGAAGTGAAAGAGTATCGGAAAAAACACAAGCAATATATATTTTATTTTAATAAAGACGACGCGAATTTTTGTGTTCCCAAAATGTACGGCATAGGATGGGCAAGCAACTGGGCGCATCCGCTTTCGGCCGGTATTGTTTTGGCATTGATAGTGCTTGCGGTCTTAAATATATACTTCAAGTTAATATAATATTTGTCGAGTCTTTCCCTCCTCTATGGCAAAGAAATAAAAAAGGAACCTCCAAATTTTTGGAGGCTCCTTTTTTTATTAGTAGCTACTTGGCGTCAAAAGCAACATGCCAATCTGCATACAAAAGGGGCAGGAAGTAAAACTTCCTGCCTCTTTAATAATTAACTAAAACTGTTACAGATTAACAAAAGCTCAAGGCGTTGTCATGAAGTAATTTTTGCATCTGAGCATCTGTTATACCTGTGACTTTCATGCGCTGTAGTTCTACGGACGGGTCGTGGAAGGGTATATCAGAACCGTACATAACCCTGTCTTCGCCAATCGTATCAAATACCTCTTTGATCTTGGTATGCATCGGCATACCGGAGGTCTCAAGATAGATATTCGGTAACTTTTTGGCTGTTTCCACTGCCGACTGAATATACACAGCGTGACCATGACCCATATGAACCATGACGATCCTCACATCCGGGAAATCCCGGGCCAGTTCACCCACAGCCCAGGGCAGGGAATAAGGGGGATGTCCGGTATGGAAGAAAACCGGGATATTAAGGCTGCGCGCTTCTTCCATAAAAGGATAAACTATCGGAGCATTGGCTACAAAACCGTTGATCAAAGGATGTAATTTCAATCCTCTGAATCCCAGATCTTTGATATGATGGCGCATGTCGTCCACAGCTGCCTGTCCCTGATTTGGGTCTTCCCAAACCTGACCGATAATCCGGTCGGGATACTTTTTTACCGCATCCTCCACCACTTTGTTATCAAAGTAGCTGCATAGCGATTTTTCTACATTGAATTTATCCATCAGGGCGATTAACCCTTCAGCGTCAGACTCAACATCAAAGGGATGGCCCCAATAGCCCAGATGGGTATGAGCGTCGATGAGTTTCATAACTATGCCTCCTGAGCAACTTTAGGCTGAATAGCTCCGGACTTAATAGCTTCTTCATATAAATCATCGTGGAACGGCGCGAGCTGTTCCATGGTAGGCTTTTTACCGATAGCAGTACCGAGGAGCATACCGACTACAGCGCCGATTAAGCCAACATAGAAGTCGGGGAAACCGCCGGGGACTCCCAGCGCAAGCCAGACAAGGTTGGAGCCGCCGCCGATGATAATGGATAATAGGCCGCCCAACGGCGTGACTTTCTTGGAGAAGAAGGCTGCGAATACAGGGAAGAGCAGTGAAGTCACCTGCATATTGCAAGCCATGTATAGCATACTGATGGCGCTCGGGAAAACAGCTACGAAAACCATGGAGACCGCACCAGCTATAGCCAAGACGAGACGGTTGGCATTAAGATAATGACGGTCGGGTTTATTCGGTGCGATATACGGTTTATAAATATCATTAACAACCAGCATACCGATAACCAGGGCGCAGGCTGCCGCAGTGGAAAGGATGGCGGAAATCAGAGCCGCGACCACGATCGAGCCGATCCACGGAGACATTACATTGGCGACCATCACAGAGAACAAAGACTCCGGATTTTCGAGACCTGGGAACATGTATGCACCCGGGAGGGCAATGAAAAAGTTAACAACACCAAGACCGATTGCTAAAATACCAAAGATAAGGAAGGCTTTGCGCGCGGTGGGGATATCCTTAGCCGCTGCAGCACGCTGCCACATATCTTGGCCGGGGAAGGTAGCTAAGCCCATCGAGAGGCCAAAGGCGATGCCGCCGGATATGGTCGTATAGCCCGACAGTTTGAAATGATCAGGACCTAAGGCAGCAACCATGGTTGCCATGTCGACGCCCGGTGCTTTCATGGAAACAACCGCGGCTATAATCATGCCGACCCAGATAATGACAGCCTGGACGATCATAGTGTAAGCCAGCGACCACATACCACCGAAGATACTATAGACAATAACGCAAGCAGTAATGATTATAACTGCCGATATGGAATTGATATGGAAAATAGTGGTGAAAACCGACTGAATGGCTTCGATCTGGCCACCGCAAAAACCTAAGAATACGATAATCAGCATGATTGCCGCAAGCAAAGCAGCAGCTTTACCGTAGCGCAGGGCAAACATATCCGGTATAGTGAATCTGCCTGTTCTTTGTAAAACTTTCTTGATCTTCCCCGCAAACAGAAGACCTAATAATATGTAACTGACGCCTGCCGGCCCGGTCAAAAGCGCTAAGTCAGACCAAGCGCTGACATAGTCCATGCCGACAGAACCGATAATGAAGAATCCACTGATCATGTTAGCGAATAATGACGCTGTGACAAATTTTAAGTCCATTTTGCCGCTGGCGATAAGAAAGTCCTCGGTATCCATGCATTTCTTGGAGCCCATAAGGCCCAAAACAACCATAACGGCCATATAAATAATAAGAACTGTAATATAAATTGCCATAATAATTTAATTCCTTTCTTGAACGTTATTCTTGAATGTAATTCTTAAATGTTATTCTTGGATATTATTATTGAATGTCATTATTAATGTCGTTGTTATTGTCATTATTGAATGTCAATTTTTTTGTTTTATTATCCTACAATGAATATCAATTTGCGACTTGCAACAGTTTTTTATTTTTGCTGCCAAACAGCATATGCCCGGCACCAAATTTAAATTAAATAAAAATAATAAATACTTACTTTGTCACAAGTCTCTACCAAGAAAGATCTCTTCTCACCTCCCTTAAGCTAATACTCATTATCTTAAAACACTATCACCCCCTTACCAAAATCGCTCTTATCCGGTTAATTACTTTCAGGAAACAATTAATAATTATATACAAACTCAATTATAATAGCATAAATATATTTATCAGGCAAGTGAAGGTAATTAACAGTGCTGTTAGCTATGGATATGATATTCAAAAATTAGCGTAGGCTAAATTGTTTTTAAATGACTGTTCTACTGCAGATTAGTAAATAACTGAAAATTCGACATTATTTTACAAAAATAATATTATACAATTATTATGAATATATATTTTTAAAAGATAAAATATTAATAAATATCTGCCAATATATTCTGAAAATTCAATCTTATATATCAAATGACTTTCTATCGTAGAATTAAACGCTAGGCATAAGCTTAAGACGCCGCTTAAAAAACGGCGTCAGCTTGTGTAATTTTAAGATATTCCGCCGGTGCGATAGATTAACTTTGGCAGACCTTAAAGTATTGCTAGCGGTTACTTGTTGTAGTATCGATAAAGCGCATCAGGATGGTGACGACCTCGGCGCGGCTGGCGGTGACGCCGGGAGCAACATGCCACTCTGCATACAAAAGTGGCAGGAAGTTTTACTTCCTGCCACTTTCAGCGTGTCGATAAACTTCGCGATACGACGCGTAGCTAGTGCATTAGCTGCGGTTTTAGCGTAAGGTAAAAGCCAGCTAGGTCGTCGTTACGTTTGTCCCCGTCTCCTCGACGTATCTTTTATACGACGCGAAGCTGCGCAGCAGTGTAGCTAGTGCAATAGCTGTGGTTTTACCGCAAGGTAAAAGCCAGCTAGGTCGCCTGCGTCGCCGGTTTCGAACGCGCCTGGTCTCGCTCGTTTCTCAGCCCGCTGAACATCTTTTAACAGACTGAAACTAAAACTGTTACAGATTAACAAAAGCTCAAGGCGTTGTCATGAAGTAATTTTTGCATCTGAGCATCTGTTATACCTGTGACTTTCATGCGCTGCAACTCTACGGACGGGTCGTGGAAGGGTATATCAGAACCGTACATAACCCTGTCTTCGCCAATCGTATCAAATACCTCTTTGATCTTGGTATGCATCGGCATACCGGAGGTTTCAAGATAGATATTCGGTAATTTTTTGGCCGTTTCCACTGCCGACTGAATATATACAGCGTGACCATGACCCATATGAACCATGACGATCCTCACATCCGGGAAATCCCGGGCCAGTTCACCCACAGCCCAGGGCAGGGAATAAGGGGGATGTCCGGTATGGAAGAAAACCGGGATATTAAGGCTGCGCGCTTCTTCCATAAAAGGATAAACTATCGGAGCATTGGCCACAAAACCGTTGATCAAAGGATGTAATTTCAATCCTCTGAAGCCCAGATCTTTGATATGATGGCGCATGTCATCCACAGCTGCCTGTCCCTGATTTGGGTCTTCCCAAACCTGACCGATAATCCGGTCGGGATACTTTTTTACCGCATCTTCCACCACTTTATTATCAAGGTAGCTGCATAGCGATTTTTCTACATTGAATTTATCCATCAGGGCAATTAACCCTTCAGCGTTAGACTCTACATTAAAGGGATGGCCCCAATAGCCGAGATGTGTATGAGCGTCGATGAGTTTCATAATTACTATGCCTCCTGAACGGCTGTCTTGTGGGTTTTTTGATATTCTTCATATAAATCATCGTGGAACGGCGCAAGCTGCTCTGCGGTAGCCGGTTTACCGATAGCAGTACCGAGGAGCATACCGACTACAGCGCCGATTAAGCCGACATAGAAGTCGGGGAAACCGCCGGGGACTCCCAGTGCAAGCCAGATAAGGTTGGAGCCGCCGCCGATGATAATGGATAACAGGCCGCCCAACGGCGTGACTTTCTTGGAGAAGAAGGCTGCGAATACAGGGAAGAGCAGTGAAGTCACCTGCATATTGCAAGCCATGTATAGCATACTGATGGCGCTCGGGAACACAGCTACGAAAACCATGGAGACCGCACCAGCTATAGCCAAGACGAGACGGTTGGCATTAAGATAATGATGGTCGGGTTTATTCGGGGCGATATACGGTTTATAAATATCATTAACAACCAGCATGCCGATAACCAGGGCGCAGGCTGCCGCAGTAGAAAGGATGGCGGAAATCAGCGCCGCGACCACGATCGAGCCGATCCACGGAGACATTATATTGGCGATCATCACAGAGAACAAAGACTCCGGATTTTCGAGACCTGGGAACATGTATGCACCCGGGAGGGCAATGAAAAAGTTAACAACACCAAGACCGATTGCTAAAATACCAAAGATAAGGAAGGCTTTGCGCGCGGTTGGGATATCCTTAGCCGCTGCAGCACGCTGCCACATATCTTGGCCGGGGAAGGTAGCTAAGCCCATCGAGAGGCCAAAGGCGATGCCGCCGGATAGAGTCGTATAGCCCGACAGTTTGAAATGATCAGGACCTAAGGCAGCAACCATGGTTGCCATGTCGACGCCCGGTGCTTTCATGGAAACAATCGCGGCTATAATCATGCCGATCCAGATGATCACAGCCTGGACGATCATCGTATAAGCCAGCGACCACATACCACCGAAGATACTATAGACAATAACGCAAGCAGTAATGATTATAACTGCCGCTATGGAATTGATATGGAAAATAGTGACAAAAACCGACTGAATGGCTTCGATCTGGCCACCGCAAAAACCTAAAAATACGATAATCAGCATGATTGCCGCAAGCAAAGCAGCAGCTTTACCGTAGCGCAGTTCAAACATATCCGGTATAGTGAATCTGCCTGTTCTCTGTAAAACTTTCTTGATCTTCCCTGCAAACAGAACACCTAATAATATGTAACTGATGCCTGCCGGCCCGGTCAAAAGCGCTAAGTCAGACCAAGCGCTGACATAGTCCATGCCGACAGAACCGATAATAAAGAATCCACTGATCATGTTTGCGAATAATGACGCTGTGACAAATTTTAAGTCCATTTTGCCGCTGGCGATAAGAAAGTCCTCGGTATCCATGCATTTCTTGGCACCCATAAGACCCAAAACAACCATAATGGCCATATAAACAATAAGAACTGTTAAATAAATTGCCATAATATTTAATTCCTTTCTTGAACGTTATTCTTGAATATTGTTCTCGAATGTTATTCTTGAAGGTCGTCGTTATTGTCATTATTGGATGTTATTTTTTTTGTATTATTATCCTGCAATGAATATCAATTTTGCGACTTGCAACAGTTTTTTTGTTTTTGCCGCCAAACAGCATCTGCCCGGCACCAAATTAAATAATATTAAAATAAGAACTTACTTTGTCACAAGTCTCTACCAAGAAAGATCTCTTCTCACCTCCCCTAGCTGATACTCCTTATTTTAAAACATTACCACCCCCTTGCCAAAATCCCTCTTATCCCATTAATTACTTGAGGATACGATTAATAATTGTAAAACATTCTTTCATATAATAGCATAAATGCATTTGTTAGACAAGGGATAGTAATTGACGATGCCGGTAGCTATGGATGGACTATTCAAAATTAGCGTAGGCTAATTTCTTTAAAATGGCTATTATACTGCAAATTATTAAATTACCGAAAAAATCACTTTATATTACAAAAAAATTTATACATATTTTTATATGAATATAAATATAAAAAAGTAAAATATTAATAGATATCTGTTGTTATATTCTGAAAATTGTTTCTATATGTCAAATAGTATTTATTGTCGAATAAAATGATGGGTGAATATTACGCCAAGAAAAAAAGCAACAACGAAACATACCGCAATATATTATTTATGGAGGTGCGGAGAGTAACTGTGGAAGCAACGAGGCATGTCAAGAAACGGAAAAAGAACTTTATTCAGCTTAAAACAAAGCTGACGCCGCTTAAATACGACGTCAGCTTGTGTAATTTTAAGATGTTCCGCGCTGGTGCGGTAGATTAACTTTGGCAGGCCCTGAAGTCTTGCTACCGGTTACTTGCTGTAGAATTCGATGAAGCGCATCAGTATCGTGGCGACCTCGGCGCGGGTGGCGGTGCCGCCCGGAGCGAGAGTCGTATCAGTGCGACCGCTGATCAGACCGGTAGCATTGGCCCAGGCCATAGCTGCCGCGGCCCAGTCGGAGATATCGCTGTTGTCAGAGTAATTACCGAGTGAAGCGGTTTGCGTGGTGTCATAACCCATGAAATTGGCGTAATTGTATAAAATTAACGCCATCTGCTCGCGGGTGATATTGTCATTGGGGCGGAACATATTGTTGCCGAAACCGCTGACGATGCCGTTAGCTGCCGCCCATTTGACCGCGTCGGAATACCAGAGGCCTGCCTCAACATCATCAAAGCTGTTGATGCTGGTATCAGTTGTGCCATTGAGCCGCCATAAGACTGTCACCAGCATACCTCTGGTCATATCGGCGTTGGGGCTGAATTGTGTTGCTGAGGTGCCGTTGAATAGACCGGCGGTCAGCACATAATTGATGCCGTCCTCATACCAAGCGCCGGGGACGAGGTCGCTGAATTGGCTGCTGGGGTTGGTTGCTTCTTCACTGACAGCGAAGGTGGCTTTGATGCTGTGAGCGGCTGTAACGTCGGAGAATGTGTATTTGGCTAAAGCACCGACGCTCTTGCCGTCCACGGTCACATCGTCGATTACATAGCCTTGATCGGGAGTAATGGTGAAGGATTGGGATTCGCCGCCCACTATTTTAACACTGCCGTCAGGACTGATACTGCCGCCCTCGCCGGCGCTGGCGGTGATGGTGAATTCTTCTTCAGCATTGCCGGAGGAGGCCTTTTTGACCCACTGGGCGGTCAATACGGTATCTACATAAACCTGGTAATCAGAGCCTGCCGTAAAGGTAATAGCGCCGTCGGACCAGCCGGCCAGACGATAGCCGCTGCGGGTAGATGTGGGCAGCGTCAGGCTGTCGTATTTCCAGACCAGTACGTCGTTGATACTGCTGCCGCCGTTGGTGTTAAAGGAGATGGTGCGTTGGTCGCGGACATGTACGGTGTAAGTGGCGGTGCCGTAGTAATCATTGGTTTCGTCGTTATAGCAGACGGTCAGGTAATAGGTACCCTCAGGAAGCTCTGTCGCCAAACTCATAGGCATCTTGGTGTTGCCGCTCATCAGGTAAACATCAAGATAGCTGCCATCATAGACAAAGGCCGGGTTGTCGCAAACAACCGCGATATTGCTGTCATAACTGACGGGCTGGCCGGATACCTGTTCCTCCGGCACGTCGGCAGTAACGGTAACGTCAGTGATAGCTACGGTATGTACCATGGCGATAGTCGCATCAACATTGCCAATAACAGCCGTGCCGACATATTCTATACCTTCATAGGTATAAGCTGTGATGGTGCCGCCGTCCGGGATCAGCCAGACGGTCAGTATACCGGCGTAATTGGTACGCGCGTAGAATTCCATGTTATTGTCGCCGCCGGAGGTGACGAATTCCATGATCGTGTTGGCCGGCAGGCCGGTCAAAGTGGTGCGGATGTAATCTTCAGAAGCACCATTATAATACGGCGTGTCGCTGTCGCTGTCGGCGTTGAGGATGGCCGCGTTAAGAGAGTAGATATTGATGCCGTCAGCGGTTGTAATTGTGCCGCCGACATCAACCAGGGACGTATCGTAAAGTTCCGAACCATAATAAGTTGTGGTCAGGTCGCCGCCAATCGTAACCTTGGCGTTATTTTGGATTTCAAAGTAAGTTGTTTCCAGATCGTTATTGATGTTGACAACGGCTTCACCCCGAGCCTGGAAGTAGAGGGCGCCGGTAATGTTGTCCGCCGTCAAAACGCCGCTGTCGTAAATATCAATACTGGCTCCGTATCCGTTACTGTCAACAGCCGCGTAAATCGTGCCGGTCGTCAGGCTGGAATCGTCGCAAACTATCAGATTGCTGGAGTTGATGACAATGGTCACGGTATCGGACATAACGTTGGATCCACCATACATAACCAGTTGGTCGTTAATATAGAGAGTATTGGCGTAAACATCGAGATTACCGATATATACATCGCCGCTGTCATATTCGTTGACGATGCTGTCGGCAATCAGATAGCTATCTTCATTGGCACCATACAAATAGAACTTTCCGCAGTCTTCTTTAGCAATAATGCTGCCGCGACCCAGATTGAGCTGGTCGATGTAAACGCTTTCGTAGCCTAGTACATAGACATTGGCGTTGGTATAGCTGCCGGAAAGCGGGTAAGATGAGGAGTCGACGGCATCGGTCCAGTCGATATCGTCATAATCGCTGTCTTCATCATAGACGCCGTAAACGTATTCGCCGTCATAGAACCAGAAGTCGCCGCTGTTTTCTTCTAAGCTGACGACTACTGTGGTATTGCCGGTGACTGTAAAGCTCCAGGGACTGTCAATAGCTGTACCGTTGACTGTAACTCCGCTGATTTTATAATCGCCGTCATTGCATGCCATAGTGATGGGGGCGCCTTGGCAGACGGTGTAGGTACCGTTGCTGTTAGCTGTCAGTTTTATGCCATATAAATAGGGGGTGGCGGCGCCGGTCACCGTCAGGGTGTATGTCTGCGTTACCAGATGCGCTTCCACCGGTGCGGCGGTAACATTACCATCGGTAGTCTGCTCCCAGCCATTGGCCGCGGTAAAGTCTAAGCTTGTCCAGAAATCACTGTCGCTGTTCATAGCGGACAGGGCTATAGGCGCGCCTGCCGCACCGCAGGTGTCGGAGCTTGTTATTACCATAGAAGTATTAGCATAACAGTTGCTAACCGTCGGCTCTCGATTGCTGTTGGCATAAAGGCTGTTGGCATATATTCCCGTAATACTGCTCTGCATAGCCACGTTGTTGCTAAGAATCGGGCTGATGTTGTCATCGCTATAGCCGATGATACCGCCGATATAAGAGGAAGTGGCAGCGGCAGTCACTGTTCCGTAGGCTACACAGTTGGTAATGCGGGATGCGCCGTTGCCATAATTGTAATTATAGCCTACCAGGCCGCCTGCATAGAGAACATCACTGGTTGGCACAGCCGAGATGGTACCGTTGAATTCGCAATTTTCGATATCCAGTTGCGATCCATCGCCATTGGCGACAATGCCGCCGATATACTGGTCATATCCAACGGTGGTGGTTATCGCTAAATCGGTGGTTACCTGGCAATTGCTGAAATATGCCGTTGTTTGATTGGCAGATAAATAACCCGCGATACCGCCGACGCTATTGCCGCCGTTGACTTCGCCGCCGGATATGATGCAGTTGATAAACTGGGGGCTGTAGTATGTCCAGGAGGTGATGCCGCCGGCATCATATGTGCTGATGACATCGGTGTTGCTGACGGTACAGCAGGCAAATGTGCAACATTCATCGCACCAGCCGCTGATACCGCCGACATAATTGTAATCTCCACTGTTGCAGCTGACTGTGGAATCGTTGACGCTGCTTTTGACGATATTACAGTGATTGTCGATGGCTCCGGCGATACCGCCGGCAGACCAGTTGTTACAGCTAACTGTGGAATCGCTGACGCCGCAGTTGCCGACGTTGACTTGATAATTAACGTAGCCGACAATACCGCCTGCGTAATCATAATTGTCGGTATGATCTTCTGCTGCGGCGTTTACGGAAGCGTGGCTGACACTGCAGTCGTAGACGGTGCTGTGTGCTTCGATATAGCCGGCAATACCGCCGGAATTGTATACTGAGTCGATATCGCAGCCGGTGGCCGTGCAGCCGGTAATCGTGATGTTATCGGCATAGCCAACAATAGCGCCGGCCCCGTCGGTGCCGTTGATGGTGGCTCCGGAAATCGTCAGATCAGTTACAGTGGCGCCGTCAAGATAGCCGAAAAGTCCGGCATTGCCGCCAACGTTAATATGCAGATCGGTAATAGTTTTGCCGTTGCCGTCAAAGGTTCCGGAAAACGGATAAGAACTATCTCTGCCGATTGGGGCGAAATTGGCATCTGACATGGTGATGTCTTGAGTGACTATGAAGTATTCGCCGTCAAAATCATTGCCGTCGTTGACTAGTGTAGCCAGAGAGTTGAGATCATCTTCGCTGGTGATCTGGTAGGGGTCAGCCTCGGTGCCGCTGCCGCTAAAACCTTCCAGCGTTGTGAATTCCCGCCAGTCGCCGTAAGCCGGAGTTTCCCCTTGGGCATAGGCGCGGTAATAATAAGCGGTATCATCCTCGAGATCCGTGATTTCCGCGGCGCCGTCGCCGTCTGCCTCAACTGTTGAGACTTCACCGTCCGCGCCTATTTTATACTCGAATCCCTTGGTATAGCCGCTTGCGTAATTGCTGCCCCAGACACCGTTTAGCGTGGCGGAGGTGCCGGTGACTGCGGTGGCGGCTTTGGTCCAGACTGTGGCGGCGTCAAAGTCGTCGCTGTAACGGACACTGTCGTCAAACAGCAGGCTGTCGCTATGATAGGCGGCGTCGTAATACCATTGCTCTACCGCGTATTCCTGAGCGCCGCCGCCGGTAGCGGCGGTGATGCCGATATAATAGCCGGTTAGCGTGTAGCTGCTCAGGTCAACGCTATATGTTACCACTGGAGAGGCCGGTCTGGCAGCGGTATTACTGGAATAGACGTACAAATTATCGCTGTCCGCGTCATAATCAAGCCAGAAATAGGAGTAGCTGTCTGAGGTCACATTATAGCTGAGATCGGTAGATGCATCCCTGTTTTGATTGCCGTCCCGGCCCAGTGCGATATATGTATTACTGTAATCTGTGTCGTTCAGGTAGGTAAAACATTGAACCGCGGTGTTGTTGGGCATCATACCGGAGTAGCCGAGGCCGCTGCCAAATACTTCAGTGCAGAAATTAGTAGCCGTGGACAGCACTAAGGCAAATCCGTCGGCCGGAAGCTCTGCTGTGCCGCAGTAGACCTTGGCCGCCATCGAGAAACCGTCGTCGGCGTCCATGTTTACCTTATTCGTAGTGAACACGCCACCGGTCTGACCTTGGATGTTTGGTACAACCCGGATACGGCTGTTGGCTGTGTCCAGGCTGGCTGTCGGTGTTCCCGAGAGCGTCAGCCCGTCAGTCGATGTGAACGATTGCCGGGCAAATGTGATGTAGTCCGTTGGTATCAGAATTGCTGAGGCCGCGGTGGACATCAAAATGACTAGCAGGCAGATCATCATAAAAATGATCAGATGCTTGTTGTTAAACCTCATTATTTTCCCTCCCCTTTAATAAATAAATATATACAAAATTATATCAGAATTAAAATACTTTAACAATATTTGGTAATTAATAAAACTTAATTATTTTTTTTATAAATATCTGCCGAATATCAAATGCTAGTGGATAGCCAAAAAGAAGGGCAGAGTTTATGAAAAAGACAACAGTTTTAGCTGTTTTTATTTTTTTGTTTGTTTTCGTGCCGTCATCAAGGGTAGATTTTAATGTCAGAGTTGCCGATCAGGCGGTTGACTCCGGTTTTACTATGTCGTTTATCAACCGAGGTGAAGATGTGCCGCCGCCGTTTGGGGAGGCGGCAAGAGCAGCGCGCGCGGCTTTTGTATCCGGCGCTGCGACAGGAGAGCGCGGCGTCAGTATTGACGGGCAAAAAGTCGCCGTGGCTTCCGACGTAAACCCCAGCGGTAATAAGTGTCTTTCGTCGCGCGCAGTTTTTACGGCCTACGGCATCTATCTGGGGCAGGACGCCGCCGCTAACAGCGATGTCGTACTGACCGGCGACCAAAGCCAATTTCTAACTGTGCATTTTATTGACGTCGGACAGGGCGATGCAACATTCATCGATTATGGCGATTTTGAGGCGCTGGTTGACGCGGGCGGCAAACGCTACGGCAAAACTGTTGTCGACTACATCAAGCCGTATGTCGACGACGGCCTTGATCTGGTGATCGCCAGCCATATGCACGAAGACCATATCGGCGGCATGGCCACGGTACTCAAAGCGTTTTCCGTGTCACGGATCATTGACAGCGGTGATACTGCGGCCACCAGGGCTTATTATGAATATCATGCGGCGGTGACCGAAGAGGAGGGCTGCGAATATTCTGCCGATGAAAATATGGTTATTACCGTCGGCGGCGAATTGTCGCTTGAGATCATCGATATTGCCGACGGTCAAAGCAATGCCAATAACAACAGCGTGGTCACCGAGATCGATTTCCGCGATGTTTCGATACTGCTGCCCGGGGACATCCAAAGCGAAGCTGAACAAAAGGGGCTGAAATATTTCCGGCAGGCGGATGTTTTAAAAGCCGCGCATCACGGCTCCAAGACCTCCTCGACAAACGATTTTTTAAATGTCGTGCAACCCCGGACAGTGATTATCAGCGCCGGCATCAATAATCGCAACAACCATCCGCATTGGCGGGTATTGCAGCGGTTTGCCGCCATCGGCGCTCAAGCCTACGGTACTTTCCGGTCGGGGACTATCGTTTTAACCACTAACGGCCTCGGCTATTGTCTGGACACGGACGCTTTGCTGACTGAGATGGACGCCGGAGCGCGCGCCAGCGATGCGGTTTAAATAATAAAATAAGATAAAAAATTGCATAATATAAAAAACAGGATGATAATTGAGGTGTATTTATGATAAAGAAGCTCTCCTTGATACTGTTGGTTGTAGTAATAATCTGCGCTTTTGCCGGTTGTAAAAATACCGGAACCAAGGTTTCCACTACCGATCCGCCTCAGCAACTGGATAAAATTGAGTCCGCTACCGAGGAAATATTGGATAATATCGCGGCAAATGACTGGATGGCGGCGCAAAGCAAGGTTAGCGAAATCGAAAGCGATTTCACTAAGGTAAAACCAAAGCTAAAAAAGGCAAAAATAGCAACCGATACCATCAACGGCCTCAGCAACGCGATTAAAGGTCTTAGTACCGCTGTCAGCGCTGAAATGTCTTATGACGCCAGAGCGGAGGCCAACAAGATTTTTAAATTTCTGCCGGATGTTTACGACCACTACAAGAATACTGTTCCCACGGATCTGGGCAGGCTCAATTATCTGGGCCACGAAATTATACTCAACGCTGAAAAATACGAGTGGGATGCTGCTACCACCAATTGCTACACTGCGCTTGAATTATGGGGTGATCTAAAAACAGAGCTAAAAGCCGACTATAATAATGATGTCGCCAGTTTTCAGAACACTATTGACGACCTGCAAAGGGCTGTTGAAAGCAAGGATGCCGCGGCAGTGACCAAGCAGGCCGGCACGCTTTTGGATCAAGTTGTCGTGTTGGAAAGAGATTTTCTGGAGCAAAGCAAGTAGTAGGAGATGTTGTTGAAACTAAACAGGCATACCCGATATCGGGTATGCCTGTTTTTGTAAATCTATGTCGAAGCAGAGATTTTTTATTTAGTCTAATTGATAATGTGTTTTATTACTAAATCATTCAAGCTGCGGTTTTAGGAGATGATTTTGTCGAATCATCTATCGAAAATTGTCGAAACACGCGAATTATAATCGGAAGTTGACGAACGATTATTAATGAAGAATTTGTCAGAATATGTTATATTAGTTGTAGCAAATGAAGTAGCAAATAAAAAGCACCAGCCGGAGCGGAAAGGACATTTAATATGACCGAAGAAAATGTCGCACTGCTTTGCCAGCTTTTGCAACAGCTAGGGGAGCTATCATCCGACAAAGCAAAAGAGATAATTAAGAATATGCTTGGGACTTTGTTTGATTAATATATTAATGATTAATATTTTGCGGCTACCATCGCACCACTATCATAGCCTTTCGTCGTTTGCGGCCTCCCGTCTGTCAGGCTTTATGCCGGTGACTTGGTAGCGGTATAAAAAAAGGCGCCCCCAAGGGAGCGCTAATTAAAGCAAAATTTGATTATAAAAAAGTTAATTATTCTTCTTCTCCTGATTGACCAGGAACAAGGCGGCCTCTATGACCTTTTTCTGTCGTTCGGCGGGCAGGGCGGCGATCGCTTCGCAAAGATCGCGGTATTCCTGAACGCCCTGTGTCATGGCTTCGATACGTTCGTCCAAAACCGGCGGGCGTTTTTTTACGCCCTTTTCGATCTTGACAACTTTGCCGATGATTTGCAGGCGGCTTTGGTTGATGTCGAATGTTTGCGGTTGGTAGTGCGGGTTGCGTGAATGCGGCAGCAGCGTCACCGTTTCTTCTTCCAGGCGGTATTGCCTGACGGCGGCGTTATTATTGACCATAACTACTGCGAAATCGTTATTTTTGACCTGCTGCTGTACACGGACGATCAACAGGTCGCCGTCATTGATGCTGACAGCATCCATGCTGTCGCCTTGGACGCGCAACGCAAAATATTCACCGCCGTCTTTGACGTCGGCGTAAATATAATCCTCGATTTGTTCCTGGGCCAGCAGCGGGCGGTTGGCTGAAATGCTGTGCAATATCGGTATCATCTGGGAAGGCTGCGCCGATGCTCCGTCTTTGTCCTCCCATCCCATCAGGTAGGCCGGAGAAACTGCCAGTTTTTGGGCGATGCCTTCAATTTTGTCCAAGGGGATGTTGGTGATGATGCCGTTTTCATATTTATGAATGTTCTGTTTGCTGGTATTGACAGCCAGAGCCAGATCTTCCTGCGTCAGCCCCATCTTTATTCTTAATTCTCGGATTCGTGAGCCTATTTGCATTTATTTATACTCCTTTAGATGAATTATAACAAATATCTTCTCAGTTGACAAGAGTTTTAAAAATAATTTAAAAATAACTTGACAAGATACTAGCGATCCGCTAGACTAGAAGTAACTTAAAAAGTTATTGACAATTTTTTCCAGAGGAGGGGTTTGATGGATATTCGTTTGCTTAATCAAGAAATCGCCAGAAACGGCATGACCAAAACAGACGTAGCCAAAGAGATGGGAATATCTGAAGCTGCTTTTATGTGGAAAATCGCCAGAGGTTTAATCGGCTGCGAGGAGGCGGAGAAATTGATTCGCATATTGGCGATTGCCAACCCCGCGCCTATTTTTTTTAATAAAAAAGTAACTTAATAAGTTACAAAAGTGGGACGGCAGGGTGGATTAAGCGGGTGGACAACGTCAGAGTCAGGCGGAGCGGTGAAGCAACTGTAAAGCGGAGAGGTAAATCGGAAAGGTAAATCGGAAAGGTAAATCTCAGCGGCGGGGAGATGATTTGATGAAAACAAAAATATTTTCTGTGGCGGCGCTGGCGATGTTATTTATGACATTCGGCGCGGTCGGGGCAATGGAATCGCCTGCCGCGGCGCCTTTCGGACGGCAAACAGCGGTTGCTTTTGGTTGTATGGCGTTACTGATACTGTTTACATATTTGGCGGGCGGGTTCCGCACCGGCAGTAAAACCAAGACAATATTTAATATGAAGGGAGTTATTTTTATGCAGGAAATTTTGCAGAGGGCGGCGGCGTTGCAGCGGCTGCGTCAGAGCAAGGACGACCTCAAACTTTGTCTGGACAAGCTCAACGCTCAGATCGAGCTCACCGAGCAGCAGATCGTCGAGGCGATGGAAAGTTCTAAGCTACAGAGTTTTAATTATGACGGGGAAACGTATTATCTCAGCAGCAGGCAGTATGCTTCGCTGGTACAGCCGTTGGGCAGGCAGTTTTTTAACCGGCTGCGCAGGCGCAGTCTGGCGGAGCTGATTAAGCCGACTATTCAGGCGCAGGCCTTAAATAAATTCGTGCGGCAGCAACAGCAGCAAAACGGCGGGCGGCTGCCGGATTGGGTTGAGCCTTATGTCAGCGTCAATAGCCGCCTGGTACTGGGCGTGAGGAAGCAGAAGTAAAGCGGAGAAATTGCTGGTATGATTTTGTCTAATAAAGTTGAAGGAGCTGAATGCTGTGGGGAAGTCCGAGACGGCTGTCAATTATGCCAAACTGGGGTTGGCGGTATTGCCGCTTAATTACATAATCAACGGGGGCTGTTCCTGCGGCGACGGTGGCTGCGGCGCGCCGGGCAAGCATCCTTTGATCGGCGGCGGCGTGCACAGCGCATCTATTGACCCGCGGCAGATCCGCGAATGGTGGCGGCGTTGGCCGGACGCTAATATTGGCATTGCCTGCGGCGAGGTCAGCGGCATCATCGTTATCGACGTCGACGGCGAGGCGGGCAAGGCCAGCCTGTCAACTTTGATTGCTGAGATAGGTCAGTTGCCGTCAAGTTGGACGCAGGTCACTGGCGGCGGCGGGCGGCATCTGCTGTTCCGCCATCCCGGCGTGGCGGTCAAGAATAAAGTGGGGCTGCGGACTTGCCTGGATATTCGCGGCGACGGCGGCTATATCGTGGCTGCGCCCAGCAACCATATTTCCGGCAACTGTTACCGCTGGGCCAAGGGCAAGTCGCCGCGGCAGATAGCTTTGGCGAATTTGCCCGCGGCTTGGCTGGAGCTGCTGCAAAAAGAGAATAATTGCGGCGGCTGTGCCGTGCCGGCGGCTGCGGCGGGGCAGGGGTTGATTCCTTACCGGCCTGTCGTCTTTAGCGAGGGGGAGAGGAACGATGGGCTGTTCCGGCTTGGCGCGTCGCTGAGGGCGCGGGGTTTGTCCGACGCGGCGTTGTCCGCGGCGCTGCAAGAGGAAAACGCCTGCCGCTGCCAACCTCCTTTATCTGAGCGGGAAGTGGCAGCGATCGTGACAAGCGTTTGCCGCTATCAGCAGGGCACGGATATACGCCGAATTTTACCGCCCGATGGGGACAGGCAATATCAAAAGAATGATACGCTGTCAAGGGGTAGTAGTGAACAGCGGGAAAAAGTGTCATCTATCAGGCGTGGAACGTATCAAAATAGTGATACTGGGCAGGGGGGCGGTTTGCAGGGGTCAGGAGCTGCGGCTGGCAAAGCGGAGATCGCGGCGGCGCAGGAGATGAACAATAAGGAAAGCAACCGCGGGTTGGTAGCGGAGGCAAGCGGTTCGCAGGGGTTAAGGGCTGCGGCTAGCAAAGTGGAGATCGCGGCGGCAGCGGAGTTGAGCAATCAGGCAAGTAACCGCGGGTTCGTAGCGGAGGCAAGCGGTGCGCAGGGGTTGCGGGTTGGCAACAGCAAAGCGGAGATCGCGGCGGTGGCGGCGGCTATAACTGAAGAAACGGAGCTGGCGTCATTACAGGCGCGGCTGCCGCTCCAAAGCCTGGCCGAGCTGTGCGGCGACGAGATTGTCGGCTTGCTGGTCAGCCTTGAGCAGCGCAATTCGCCCGGCTACTTTCAAGCCAAAGAGCTGCTGGCGGCGCAGAAATGCTACCGTGCCGCTGAGATGAACAAAGCGGTAAAAATGTACAAAGCGCGGCTGCGGCGGCAGAATGCGGCGACCTCCGAACAGCAGCAGTTACAGCCGTTGACGGGGTTGCCGGGTAACGCGGAATTTCTCAGCCGCTTTTATCTGCCGCCGGGCTGGGAGATCGAGGGTCAGGCGATTGTCACCTCCAGAGCGGCGCGCGGCGGCGGGCGTGAGCTGGCCTGCCCGCATCTGATATTTCCCAGTGAGCGGCTGAAAAATGTCGAAAGCGGCAGCGAGAAGGTGCGGCTCAACTTCTACCGCGACCGGCGCTGGCGTGATGTGATCGTTGACAAGAGCATGATCGCGGCCTCCAAAGATATTGTGGCGCTCTCCGATTGCGGCGTGCAGGTGACCAGCGTTACGGCTAAAGCCTTGGTGGGTTTTCTCTCCGATTTCGAGACGGCTAACTGCGCCAATCTGCTGCTTTCGGAGAGCGTCGGCCGCGCCGGTTGGGTGGACGGGCTACGCTTTTCGCCTTACAGCGATCAGCTGGCGTTCGACGGTGAGGCGGCCTTTAAAAGCGTTTACGAGGCGATTTGTGATCAAGGCAGCTTCGCCAAGTGGCTGAAAATCATCAGACGCGCGCGGGTCAGCCTGCCCTTGCGGGCGCTGCTGGCGGCCTCGTTTGCCTCACCGCTTTTGGGCTTGCTGGAGGGGCAGAGCTTCTTTGTCCACCTTTGGGGCACGCGCAGCGGTATCGGCAAAAGCGTGGCTTTGAAGGCGGCGATCAGCGTCTGGGGCAATCCCGACAAGCTCTGGCGTTCGTTCAACAGCACCGCAGTGGGGCTGGAGCGGGCGGCGGCTTTCTTCCATTCGCTGCCGATGGGCGTGGACGAGCTGCAGACGCTCAATTTTGATTACAACGGCAGGAACGGCGGCGGCGCTAAAAAGCTGGTCTACGGGCTTTGTCAGGGGCAGGGCAAGGGGCGCGGCACTAAGCAGGGCGGACTGGAGCGGCTCGGCGAGTGGCGGCTGATATTCCTCTCCACCGGTGAGCAGCCGCTGGGGGAGGACCTTTCGACTGAGGGTGCGCTGGCGCGGGTGATTGAGCTTTATTTGCAGGAAGGGGATTATCCGGCGGGACTGACGCCGCCGGAGCTGGCCAACGCGGTCAACGATAACTACGGGCAGGCGGGGCGGCTGTATATCGCGCGGCTGACCGCATGGCTGGACGGACAAAAAACGCCGCTGTTTGAGCTGCAGCAGCGGTTCGGTGAGGAGCTGCAATGCCCTGAGTATTCGGGTAAACAGATCAATGCGCTGGTTTTCCTGGCGCTGGGCGATTATCTGGCCTCGCGGTTCGTCTTCGATCTGGCGGAGCAATCGTCATGGGAGGAGGCGGTAGGATTGGCGCGGGCGGTGCTGGCGGCGCTGAACACACGTGCGCAGACCGACCCGCTGGTGCAGGCCTGGGACTGGCTGCTCTGCTGGATCGCCGCCAACGAGGACCATTTCGGCGACCATATCGGCGTGCCCAAGTGGGGCGTGATCAAGTCGCAGGGCTTCGATAAGGAGATTTTTATACTGACGACGGTGCTCAACGAGGAGCTGAAAAAGGCCGGATTTTCGCCGCGGGCGATTGTGCGCGGCTGGGGCGAGCGCGGCTGGCTGGAGCGTGACAAGGACGGTAGCTGGCGCGTTCATAAGTGGGTCGGCGGCGTCGGTATGGCCAGTTGCTATGTTTTGGACAGTGAACATACCAGACAATACCAGTTGGACGCGGCTGCCGGTAGGGTGCCTGAGGACGAGCATAATGTCTGGTAGCTGGTGGTTAGTATTAGTAATTATTAAAACCATACCAATAGTAAAATAAATACCCTCATATGCGGGAAATAATTTATTTTACACAGACTTAAATTTTATTTTTTCTCTATATATATGTCCCGCGAACCGGTCGGTATGGTTTTCCGGTAGGGTGGAGCGGCTGAGGTGGAGCAGTGAGGCGGAGCGGCTGAGGCGGAGCGGCTAAGGCGGAGCGGTGAGGCGGAGCGGCTGAGGCGGAGCAGTGAGGCGGAGAAACGGCAGTACCAAGAAATATAAAGGGGGCAGGCGTAATGAACAAGCAGACTTTGCAGCAGTACATAGCAATAATCCGCGAGATAGAACATCTGGAGGCGGAAAAACAGCGGGTGATTGACCGCTTGTTTGTGCGGCAGCCGTTAGACGGTATGCCCCATGGCGGCAGGATTTCCGATACGGTTGGCGAGGCGGTAGTGCGGCGGGAGCATTTCCAGCAGATCATCGACAGCAAGCTCGACCAACTGATCGAACTGCGGCAAGAGATCGAGCAGGCAATCGGCGAGCTGCCTTCTCTGGACCGCGATTTGCTGCGGCTGCGCTACATCGACGGTTATAGCTGGGAGCAGATCGCCATCAAGCTCAACTACAGCATCCAGCACATCTGGCGCTGTCACGGCAAGATACTGAGCAAGTTGGGGTAGTCTCAGGCATAAATCTTCTTTTCCGCCATAGAATGGTGGCAGGAAAGGAAGTGGGCGAAATGATCTACAACCGCGAGACCGCCGTGCTGTACGGATTGACTTATGCGCTGACACCCAATCCCGCTTATATTTATATCGCCGATAACGACTGCACCAATTTTATCTCCCAATGCCTGCGGGCGGGCGGGGCGCAGAACGACTACGGCGGCTCGCACCCCTGGTGGTATTCGGGCGGGAGCTATTCGGTGAGCTGGTCGGTGGCGGAGACTCTGTATTGGTATATCCGCGTCAACTCGACCGAGGGCGGCTTTGGCATCAAGGCTGATACATATTATCTGGATAATTTCGATGCTTACGCCGATAAGATCGCTGGCAAGGTCGAGCTGGGAGACATAATCCAGTACCGCAACACGCGTTGGCGTATCCAGCATACGGCGATCATCACCGATTTTGACTCTGTAACCGGCGAGCCGCTGCTCTCGCAACACACTTTTAACGGCAGGAACGTGACCTGGCGCAAACCGATATTTGTGCAGGCTATATTCCACCATATCACAAACATAAACCAGTAGCGCACAGCGGATATGTTAGAATAAAGCGCAAGCCGCCCACGGGGCGGCTTTTGTGTGTATGCGGGCAAATATGAGAGATTTTGAGAGATCAAGCTGTGGTAAGATTATAATGTGGAAAGCTGTCCGGAAGGGCGGCTTTTGTTATTGAGGAAAAGAAAAAATTTTAATTTGTACATAATATTTTACTTAGTATCATATGATACTAAAAAGATGAATTTCTTCTTGACAAACCACGCAGGGAGTAGTATCATATGATACTACAGGCATGAGGTGGTGAGTTATGATTGAAAAGCACTCAGAAAACAGTTGAAGGCATGCTTGCCGATATGCGACATGCTTTAAATGAAAAAAAATTTACGCTTGTTAATAGAGATAAAAATCAAATTACTATGGCACGACTAGGCTTATTAACAAAAGATGTCATTAATGAGATGATGGAGCTAACATACAAAGATTATATTAAAGGTCCCGAAGTAGATGAAGATTTTCCTAATAGTGATAGGTTATGGTTTTTTAAAACTGAAGTTTTTGGTCATATGATATATATAAAGTTCAAAATAGAATATCAAAAAGATGGTTCTATAAAGTGTCTTAGTTTCCACATTGATAATATGTAAACGAGACTTTTATAACAGAAGGAGAGATTTTTATGAGAGGATACTGCCCTAACTGCGGGAAAGAAGTATCACTGAAAACAATTCAACGTGAAGAAGTATATCCAGTGAAAGGGAAAGAAATTACTGTTAATGCAACAATATGTGTTTGTGAAGAATGTCAAAACGAAGTATGGAATATGGAGATTGATGATGATAACCTTATACAAGCATATGAAGTTTATCGAAAACAAAGAGGTTTATTGCTGCCAAAGGAAATTAAAGTAATAAGAGAACAATATGGATTATCACAAGTTGCCTTCGCAAAAGTACTTGGTGTGGGAGAAAAATCTATTGCTCGCTATGAAAATGGCAGCTTACAAGACGAAGCACAAAATAATTTAATACTTCTTGTTAAAGACCCCAAAGTTTTTCTTATATTATTTAATAAAAATAAATTAAAACTAACTGTTGAGGAAATTAAACAAGTCCAATCAAAGATACAATATCAATCTATGCTTGGTCAAACAATTACCTATCCTAATAATATCTTTTATATCTATCCCAAACAAAATGATAATTCTTATAATATCTGTGAATGTTGAGGTGAATTATGAATATAACTGAAAGTATAATTAAATTTGACGGATATCGAGTAATAAAATCAAATTTTGAAATAACTAATGAAAACCTTGAAGACGGAACAGGAATCAAAATTACACCAACCTATTCTAGGAGCATAAAAAAAATATCCGATAAAAATTATGTGCTTGAACTCGGAATTTTAATTTCCCCTACAGATAATAATCCTAATGTTCCCTTTAAAATCGAGATTATTATTGAAGGAATATTTAATATCGGGGATTCTGATTCAGCAGATGAAATCATGAATGTAAATGCTACAGCAATCTTGTTTCCATATTTACGGTCAACATTGTCTTTGTTTATGACGACAATGAATATAAACCCAATAATATTACCGGTAATTAATTTGGTGAAAATGTTTGAAGAGACTAATAATATCACCGAAGAAAACGATTAATAAATAATTTAAAAAACCACTAAGAAAACAATTACGTTTTCTTAGTGGTTTTTTTATTTGACAAAGATGAGAAAAAGAGCGGAGGGACGGTTCATTTTCTTGTTGTTGAGTTTTTCTTTTTTGCTATTTTCGGTATTAAATCACCTCATAAGTATTTTATCAATACTTTAGCAACTGCGCGAATAAACTGTCTCGCTATTTTCTGTCGGCGCAGCCAACCAACATTATGGAGGCGCAGAAATGTAAACAGACAAGCAACAGGCATCACTTAGGGGGCAGCCTGCGGCTTGTCATTATTTCGCATATAATGTCGAATTGCAGGCATTTGCTTAAATGTATATAACTGTTTATTTATGTATAATTTTATTAATACGTAACGAGGCCGTGTTCTTTGGGAGGGTAGGAAATGAAAACGAACCATAAAATCATGGCAGTTTTATTGGCGGCGCTGATGCTGCTGGTCTTTGCGGGCAGCTGTCTGGCTGATGATAGCGACGCGACAGGGTTTACATCAACGACTTTTGCTGATGTAGCGCCCGCAAGCTGGTTTTATTCCGGCGTCAGGGATGCTTACAACAGCGGCCTGATGGAAGGAGTAGGCAATAAACAATTCAATCCCGACAGCAATTTCACCGTGGCGCAGGCGATAGCTGTTGCCGCGCGCATGTACGCTCTTTATAATAAAAATTCGATCAATACCGATGGCTCCGGACCCTGGTACGAACCGTATATTGCATACGCCGCCAATCATGGGCTGCTCAACGATGCGCTGAAAAATACAGCCAACCCCGACAAGGTCAACGCTACCCGCGCCCAGGCTGCCTATTTGTTTTACGGCGTGTTATCCAAAGCGGAGCCGACGCCGCAGTATATCAATACTTCCACTATTCCTGATCTGGACGAAGTCCCTGTCGATTATGGTAACGCGGTTGCCAATATGTATAAGCTCGGCATCTTCACTGGCATGGAGGATGGCAATTTCGTGGGTAACGCTGATGTGACGCGCGCTCAGATCTCGGTGATCATCAGCCGCATCCTCGACCCCTCCTACCGCATCCCTTATGACAGCAAATATAATAATGAGCTGGCCGGTCAGGAGGGCAATCTTTTCATGTATGACGGGGTGATAGTTTATGATGATGATTATACATATTTTGTAGTTTCTGATACCCACAATTCGGATAAATGCAGTATAGTCAAACGCGATAATGCCACGATGAAAGCGCAGATCATTTATGCCGGAAACGGTAAGATTTGTAATCTACGGCTGAAAGACAATAATTTGTATTTTATTGAACATATGGAAAATGAAGACCTGATGGATTATGGGTTTTATTATTCATACTTGGTAAAATATGATTTAAAAACTAATTGGGCACACTACCTTTATAAGTCGGAGTTGGGGAAGTCTGCTTACCCATTCGAATTGTACGGCGATAAAATATATATAAATACGCAAATAGACGGTGTTACCGATAAAATCATCTGTCTCAATCAAGACGGTTCAATAGACGATTTGTTTACATATCGAAGTGGCGGCAGGTTAAATAATAAATTATTCCTGTTCAATGATAAATTATATTTTACCAGCTTTTCAAATGGAGAAGATAATGAATGGCTTTATTCATATGACCTGAATACAAAAGAAACGGTCAAAATAATGGATAATACTAATATTGTTATGGCCAACGGTATTATATATCTTAAAGAAAATTTTACTAACGAAGATTATTCGGTTAATAACGACAAAATCTATAGAATAAATCTAGTAACAGATAATGACTATGAAGATGATAAAGAACTGGTGTTTGATGTTACAACCGGTAACTGGTACTTTGGTTTCTCAGTAATCAATCAAAATATTTATGTATGTTGTAATGGTTCATACTCAGTTCAAAAAGTCCTCGGCGACGGCTCTTTGGTGGCTGTAAACGAAAACGCGGGGGCAATACCTTACAATTTTGTTATTACAGGTAGTGGGGAATGCTTTTATACATTTTGCAGGTACTATGCTTATCCTTTCTATTACGCTCCGGGGTATCCTTACGCCAACGGTATCGTCGATTACCTGAGAGTTGGCGATTTCGACACCTCTCATGCCGTCAAATCTGGTGCGACAGGCTATCTCAAGGATTAGATTGCTTTTATCTAAAAGAGAGCCGTTCCGGCTCTTTTTTTTTGTAGATGGCGGATGAAATTATAGCGCACAGGCCGAAATCTCTGA
>DFZA01000003.1 GCA_002382665.1 Peptococcaceae bacterium UBA4068
GACAACCTGTTCCAGTAATTGGTAATTACCGTATGGATGTGCGCAAAATATGCGGTGAAGATTCTATCTTCCCTCTGTCTACTGGCTATAACAATAAAACTAAATATGCCGCTGTAGCTCAGTCGGTAGAGCGCATCCTTGGTAAGCAACTCCTTTGGTAACAAGGTGACAACTAATTTACTTTAATTCGTTTTCGTGATTCTCGCATACCATGATTTTTAGAACAACGTCCTGAACAGTATAGCTTATCCTCTCTTTTATATGCAGCGAATATGTTTTTGCATTTGGGGTCTTTACATTTTTTTATCGGCACATTGTTGACAATATCCAAATAGAACCTAAAATACATTGCAGATAATAAATTGCCTTTCAGCTCAATTGCAGTAGTCTTCGTTTCAGAGGTTTTGTGGACATCACAATCTATATTGATATGTATTTTGTTTGTATAGTCTTGTATATGCCTTTTAACAATGGCCAATAAATATTCGTTTGTCTTGTCGCTGTCATTACCATCTTCCAGTTCATCAATAATAAAATCAAAATAAACGCTGTTGTAAACCGATAGCTCTCGTAGTTCACTAACCTTCTCTTTAAATATCCGTATTCGCTGTTTCTTGTCTTGTTCATCAGGAATTAATGCAGCTATATCGCAATAGAACTCAACAATAAGCCTAAACTTTTTGACCTCTATAGCAAAATCCTCAATGCTCATTTTTTGTAAAAGCTCTTGGACTTCCCCTTTATATATTCTACCGCCGCTGATATTGTCAAATAGTAATCCATATGCATTACAGAACTTCAAGATTTGTTTGTTGTTCGTACTATCAGTATTGATAAAGCGGATATAGGCCCCTTGCTCTTTATCTGTAATAGCGAGCGGGTCTATTTTTTTATCCGCTGATTTTTTATCTTCACATATTTGCTCTCTTTTTAGAAAATAATTTTTCACGCCCAATTCCATGCTGAAAGTATTGATATGCCTGTATCCCATTTTATTACTCCTTTAATTGTGGGGGGTTATATTATATTTACATACCACTTATTCTATCCTAAACTTGTACCAAGATCAATACCAACAAAACATTTAGGAGGAATTTAAAATGAAAAACAATTTATTTAAGCAAATTTGTAGCGAAGACAAACTTTTCCACGATGAACAAGAAAATGCGTATTCTTATGTAAAGCTCGATGACTATTATGAAGTCATGCCAATTGAAAGTAAACAATACAGGTATTTGATTGAACGCAGGTTATATAAAGCAAATTTATCTTTTTCAACAAACGAAATTGAAAACATCGTTACTACGGCAAGGTTAAAAGCATTACATGATAAACCTGAGCGAAAATTACATATACGCGTGGCAGAACACAAGGGAGACTTTTATTATGACCTTGGAAACGGTCACGTAGTAAAAACAACTACCAACGGTTGGTGTATTGGTCAAACATCGAAAGTGCTGTTTCAACATTTTAAAACGCAAACATTACAAACTTACCCCACTAGAAACGGTGACATAAATTTACTAAATAAATATATGAGCAATGTCCTACCTAGTGAAAGGCTATTGTTGCTTGTTCATATTGTTATAGCATTTATTCCCAATATAGTACATGCCCCCTTATTAATTCAGAGTGAAAAAGGAAGCGGTAAATCGACGCTGGCAAAAATGATGAAACAAATTATTGACCCTTGTGTTTCGCTCGCACTAATTTTAGGGAAGGACCCCGAATCGCTAATGCTTAATCTGCAAGGCCATTATTTTGCTAATTTTGATAATGTAAGTAAGCTTTCTTCAGATATCTCCGATTATTTTTGTGCAGCAATAACGGGGGTAAGTATGGAGAGAAGAAAACGTTATACCGATAACGAACGTGTAACTACAAAAATAGCAAATAGTTGTATTTCTTTTAATGGTATAGATTTTGGCGCGCTCAAAGAAGATTTACTTGACAGAAGCTTACTTATAAAATTAGAAAGACAAAATATGAAAAAACTACCCGACACTGAGATATGGGAACAGTTTACAGCAGATTTGCCGTTCATTTTAGGTGGCATATTTGACACAATAGTCGAAGCGAAAAAGTTATTTAATAGTTCTTGTCCTAAAAGCAAATTTAGACTAGAAGACTACAATAATTGGGGATATGCTATCGCAAGTGTGCTCGGAAAAGGCGAACAATATATCACCGTATTAGATGACAATCATATGAGTAAACACTTGACGTTGATAAATGCAAACGCATTGTGCCAAGCGATAATGGAATTTATGAGCGATAAACCCAGATGGAAAGGGCAACCTCGTGCATTATTAACATATCTTGACCAAATAGCAATAGATAAAAGATTGGGTAAAAACACGCAACTATGGCCTAAAAGTGCCATAGAATTATCCTTTCAATTAAAAAAGTACAAAGCGATATTATCGGAGACAGGAATTTTTGTAGAATGGGGAAATCGTACCAATAAAGGCTCAACCATAATTATTTCAAAACAATAGTTGTTACCTTGTCACCGATGGCAATGAGGTGACATCTTCCATAAGCAAAAATGTTCTTCACAGCACTGCTATCACAGGCGGTGCTGTTTTTCTTTGCAAAATCAGCCGTTTACATTATCACATCAGCTATTTATAATTATCCATAGTTTGGAAGGAGGCATTATTATGTCGAACTCAGCAAGCGATAGATACATATTAACGGTCAGGTTTGGCAAGCTGCGAATTCATGGTTTGCACATCTACAATCAGGATGAGGCTATAGCCGCAAGAGACAGGCTAATTGCGGTAGGCGCAAAGCCAAACCACGTCAGGATTGATACATATGAATCGGTTTTTGGAGGTGGAGCGTGTGAAAGTGAGGTTGCTAAACGTGCGGTGTAATAGCGAGGGGTTACCCTCTATTGAGTTATCTGGCAAGTGGCTTGTCGAGCAGGGATTCGCTCCTGACAGCCGAATTGCTGTGTGTATGGAAAGTCATGGCAAGCTCACTATCGTCAATTTGGATTTAGAAGCGCATCGGCTCCTTGAAGAAGAATATAAAGAACAAGTTTATATCATCCCAAATGAGTAAATCCCCCGACAGCTTTTGATTAGCTACCGAGGGATTTATTTGTTGAGTTGGCCTAGATGGGGCATTGCAGCTTTGAGTACATCGAGCAGCAGTGCCTTTTCTTGTGCTGTACATTGACTAATCAGTTTGTGTAGCTCGTCATTTGCCTGAACGGGTTGTTCGCCCTTAACAAGATAATCGAGGGATAGATGCAGGCAATCAGATATTTTTATGAGCGTCTCATAACTCATCTTGCGTACTCCACGCTCAATCTGTCCGACGAAATATGACGACACACCAATTAGTTCAGCAAATCTCTCTCTTGTAAGTCCGAGTCGTTTGCGCCCCTCAACAATGCGCCCGCCTACAGTTTTGTTTGTATCCATCAGCACCCCTCCAATACAAACAGTATAAAGCTCAGGGCATTTACTATAAATTGGCTTATGGCGCTAATATAATGTTTGCTGCCAGCTTTATATAATGTTATTATATTGTGTGTGAAAATCTCGTTAGGGGGTAGCACACAATATGGATGAGAGATTTGATTATATCGCTCGTACCCTATCCCGTACAAAGCGTAAGGAATACGAGAATTATGTGGTCAACGCCATTTGGAATCGGCTAAATACTACGGAAGTAAAACCCGTCTCTCAGCAGTATATTAAACATACTAATGGCTACTATCTGATTGACCTGTATTTCCCACAGCTAAATATTGGTATTGAATGCGACGAGGGATACCACAAGCAAAATGTGGAACACGATTTGATTAGAGAGCTAACGATATTTGATATTCTCAAGCAGGTTAAAAACATCGTCGAGTATCGGGCTTTACACGTTGATGTAACCAGAAGCTATGAGCAAATAGAGGAAGAAATTAATGACCACATTCAGACTATTCGCTCATGTATTGAAGCGCAAAAGAGTAACGGCTGTTTTACGGAGTGGCAAGTTGTTTCGCCACAAGAGTATTTTGCGAATAAGGATACTGTTTCTATAGATAACGATATCGCTTTTAGAACGATTGCCGAGACTTGCAATGCTCTTTTTTCTACCACTTATAAAAATATTCAGCAGAGTTGGTTTGTGCCGTCTACATTCCGCAAGAAATACGGTCAGCAGTATAAAGTTTGGTTTCCCAAGTTGGCGGTTGAGAACAGGGCAGTAACACGCGATTGGCATAATGAATTGTCGCAGGACGGAAAACGAATTATCGAGTTTAACGAATCTTCCCATTGGACGGCAGAGGATTTAAGGACAGACCTTCACGAATCAAGAGTGACCTTTACACACGTCCTTGACCCCGTTACGCGCAAAAAAGAATATCGCTTTGTAGGTGTTTTCAAATATTCAGGAATAGAGCAGAACAAAAACGTATATACAAGAATTGATGAAAGCTTTCCGCTTATTAAGCTATAGAAAATAAACAACAGCTTAGACCGTCCTTTATGTGGATAGCCTAAGCTGTTTTAACATTCAGAGGGAAGAAATTAAGAAGAGGGAGCTAGAACTGGTTTATAATATTATTCTGTATAATACTGTTATAGTTTTATTTTTTCACCCTTACGCTGAATCTGTTCCAGAGCGTTGAACTTGTCAAAGTCTTTTTGCAAATCGTTCGTAAACATCTCGACGTATTCTTTCACCACATCTAACGAAGAATGGCCTAGAATTTTCTGAAGCCTGAATATATCGCCACCTGCAAGAATCCACTTTTTAGCGAAGGTATGGCGGTACAGATGAATAGAGGTTTTTTCCACCCCACGCCTTTTGTGATAGCGTGTTAAAGATATCCTCAGATTATCGGTATTTAACTTGCCGCCACAGGCATCGCAGAACAAGTAATCGTCAGGCTTTCCGCCTCTGTGCTTGAGATAGTCCTTAAGTATTTTTGATAGTGTGGCGGAGAGCGGTATAAACTGCTGTTTTTTGTTTTTTGTTGTAGATAATTTAATAACTGCTTCATCAAAATCAATGTCGGATATTTTAATGTTTATCAGGGTATTGCGCCTGTTACCTGTTGAAAGCAAATAATTAATCATGACCCAGTTGCGGTACTCTGTGAAGTTACAAAGACTCAGCTTTGGTTTTTCGAGCAATATCTTGAGTTCATCATCAGTATAAACTTCCTTTACCTTCTTTTCACAGCGAATGACAGGAAAAGCAATCTTATCCATGTAGCCGTTATTGTGGAAATAATTGAAAAGGGCTTTTAGGCGTTGCAACCATATTGATATACTGACATTGGACATAGAAGTGTTTTCTCTTAAATAACAGATATAGTTCTCGATCTTATTTTTGTTAACCGTGTTAATCAAATTGCTTTCAGGATAGAACTTGTTAAACTGTTTAATTGTGGTTCTGTAGTTAATCAGAGTAGATTCAGCGCAATCCCTGACAGTGCAGTACTTCAAATACTCATCATAACCTTCCTTTAGTGTCTTGTTTTGGGTATTCATTTCAATCTTCATTTTACTATTTCTCCTTTACTTTTTTGAAACAGTAACAACCCAAAAGATAAGGACAGTGTGGATGAGTACAGGTGTAACAGTTCCATTGTGTTCGTTTCTCAAAAAGCGAAAACCCTCGACATATCTAAAAGCTAGATACATCAAGGGTTTTAAGCCTTTGGAGCCACTGATCGGGATTGAACCGATGACCTCATCCTTACCAAGGATGCGCTCTACCGACTGAGCTACAGCGGCATATTTAGTTTTATTGTTATAGCCAGTAGACAGAGGGAAGATAGAATCTTCACCGCATATTTTGCGCACATCCATACGGTAATTACCAAGGATGCGCTCTACCTACTGAGCTACAGCGGCACAAGCAAGAGTCATTATATACTAATTTTGAACAAATATCAATACCCTCTAAAAGCATTTTTTTAAAAATTAAATTATTTATTCCAATTTTATTAAAAAACCTGTTGCTTTTTTAGTAAGATTATATTATAATACAACTACGAACTTTATATATTCCGAGTTTTGTCTCCTAAAGATTATTCCAAATCCATGGAGCAAAACCTATGGGTGCTAATGGAAACATGAGTGCCTCCCGTATTTGGAAAGGAGCAATATTTGAGGAGCTACTTTTCTTATGGGGAAAAGTGGTTTTTTTGTTTTCTATTACGGATAAGGATGTATGAAATTCTCCTTTTACATTATTTATACCTTGCGAACGGTTTCTTTGGCAGAGGGTAATCGTTCGCAACCACTCCCTGTGTAACCTTACACAAAAAGAAGAAGGATAATCCTTCTTCTTTTTGTTTTTGTTGTATTTTTACAGACGGTCGGGTAAAATATAATAGCAATTAATTATATGGAGGTATTATGAACGATAATCGTATAGGCACTTTGGCCGAAAACCTCGTTAATTATTCCACTCACATCGAAAAAGGCAATAAAGTATTAATAGAAGTAACAGGCCAGGAGGAAGAACTGGCCAAAGAACTAATTCGTGCTGTTTACCGCGCTGGTGGCCAACCTTATTATGCTATCAATAATGAAAGATTGCAAAAAGAATGGTTAAAAGGCAAAGACGACGATGGTATTGATGAAGCTGCAGTTTCGTCACAAGCCCGCTGGGAAAGCGCCAGAATGAGCGATATGGACGCTTATATTGGCATCCGTATCAAAGATAATCTTTATGATTTGGCCGGCATTCCGGATCAAGTAATGACTCGTTATAACAAGCTTTTTGTTAAACCCGTACATCTTGATATCCGCGTTCCTAAAACTAAATGGGTAATTTTGCGTTATCCCAATCCGGCTATGGCTCAAGAAGCGGGGATGTCAACCGAAGATTTTACTAATTTTTACTTTAAAGTTTGTAATTTTGATTATCAATTGATGTCTAAGCGCATGGATCCGTTGGTGGAAATACTCAACAACGCCAAAGAAGTCCAAATCAAAGCTCCATCAGTCGATTTGCGTTTCAGTATTGAAGGCATTCCCGCTGTCAAGTGTGATGGGATTATGAATATACCCGACGGAGAAGTTTTTACCGCGCCGGTCAAAGACTCTGTTGAAGGTGAAATAACCTTTAATACTCCATCGCCTCACGACGGAAAAGTATATAATAACATCAAGCTGCAATTCACCGCCGGCAAAATTGTTAATGCCGAATGTCCACAGGACTCCGAGGCCTTGAACGCAGTATTGGATACCGACGAAGGTAGTCGCTATATAGGCGAATTCGCTTTTGGACTTCATCCATTAATTTTACAACCAATTCACGATATATTATTTGATGAAAAAATCAGCGGCAGTTTTCATTTTACGCCCGGCGCCTGTTACGACGAAGCAGATAACGGCAACAAAAGCGCCGTTCATTGGGATATGATTTATATTATGCGTAGCGAATATGGCGGCGGCGAAATTTATCTTGATAATCAGCTAATTCAAAAAGACGGCCTTTTTTGTCATCCGTCGCTGGTTGAGCTTAACCCTCAATCATTACTCACTGCATGTAACTGCAAATAATTATTATTTAACAGAATCTTAAGAGTTTTATTTAAATTTAATTAATGCACAGACTTCGGTCTGTGCATTTTTTGTCACCAAACGACTTTGTTCTCCATATCATGTACTATAACAGCCCGGCAAACGGTTTAAACAGTAAAAGGAGGGATTGCCATGAACAGATGCAGAAATCACCATGTCTGCTGCCATACTCAACCAACGCATTGCTGTTTCTTCCCGGGTAACGGCTGCTGCAACAACTTATGTAATTTGGTTGTTATAGCATTGTTTTCTTCCTGCTTTTGCTGCGGATGCCAACCGCGCTGCCGCTGCTGGTAAATAAAAAAAGATATAAAAAAAGGAGAGATGTGCTATGTTTAATTTTGGCTCTGACAGCAGTTGTTGTGATAACAACCTTTGGGGTTGCCTGATCAACTTAATTATCCTCTTTGTAATTCTGGAATTTCTCTGCAATATTCTAACCTGCAATAACGGGTTAACCTGCAATAACGGCATAGGCTGCGGCTGCTAAAAAGGAGGATTCCCAATGGCTTGTTTCAACAACAATAATAATAATTGTAATAATTGTAATTGCGATACCAGCGAATCCAGCTGCGGCGGCGGATTCAGTTGCATAATTAATTTAATAATAATTTTAATTGTACTCCAATTTTTAATGCAGATCATTTGCTGCAATAACGGAGATGACGGTTGCTAATATCATGCAATCTCCTTTTGAAGCCCGATATTCGGGCAACTGGAGCCGGTAATACCGGCTCCTTTTTTTGACACACATTAACAACTGCCAGCATAAAATAAAGCAAACACTCCCGGGCCTTGAGGCACAAGATGAAAAGTATGATTAACAATATGAATTTTTCTAACCTAATGGGGGGTATGATGGGGGGCAAGGGAAACCCACTGGGAATGCTCTCTGGTTTAGGCTTAGGCAATTTAGGCGGCGGTGGTGGCGGGGGCATACTGTCCGCTTTAGGTGGCCTGGGCGGCCTAGGCGGCAATGGGAGCACTGGCGGCAACCCCTTGGGAATACTCTCTGCCTTAGGCGGCATGGGCGGCCTAGGCGGCATGGGCGGCCTAGGCGGCCTAGGCGGCCTAGGCGGCAATGGGAGCACTGGTGGGAACCCCTTAGGAATACTCTCTGCCTTAGGCGGCATGGGCGGCAATGGTGGCAACCCCTTGGGTATACTCTCTGCCTTAGGCGGCATGGGCGGCAATGGTGGGAACCCCTTGGGTATACTCTCTGCCTTAGGCGGCATGGGCGGCAATGGTAACAACCCATTGGATATGCTTTCCTCTTTGAATAATAATGGCGGCAATTTTGATATAGAAAGCTTGCTAAAGCAATTATCTACATTAAATAACACACCAAATAGCACCCCTAATCCTGATAATGAAAATATCCGCGACGCGGATTTTAAACCGGCAGATGAAGATAATAATCCGCCGCCGCCGCCTCCGCAAAATAATTCGGAAAACAATTCTCCCCCTATTTGGCAAACATTATCATCGCTGCTCGGTAATATACCTTCTTCGGCTCCTTCGCAATCTCCCCCGGCAAAAAATGTTACAAATTCCTGTTGTTCTAATTGTACTATGTCTTGTCCACGCGCGGCCTTGCATTTACCTTCGTTTGATGAGGTAAAACGCAATTATGCCTCAATACGCCGTTATTAATCAAAGGAGGATTATTATGAATAAAAAACCAAACATTCCGCCTCCGCGAAATGCTGATGATTTAAAAAAAATGCTTCATGATTACGGCAGCATCTTGACTCCTCAAAACCGAAATTTGATTCAACAAATAATTAGCGAACTGGAAAACGGCAATACCAAAAGTGAAAAACTAAAACAAATTTCTTCTCAAATGCAAAAAAATGCTGAATCGACAAAATCGGAAATGGAAAAAACCAAAACAAAAGCCGCTCGCGCAAGCGGCCAAAAAAACAATATGAATAATGCCTCCCAAAGCGGTCAAAACAATAATATGAAAACCACCACTAAGAACATGAGCAATCAACGAATGCAGACAACAATACAAGGTAGCCGCAAAAAGCCTAAGTAATATTTAAATAATAGTCATAATAAAGCTGGCATTTGGCTGCAAATTGCTGCTCGTTACCATCAGTGGAAATATAAATAGTTTTACTCTCTCCCCCTGTTATGTTTGAACTAATAAGCGTTCGCTCTAAGTGCTGACAAACGCCTATATTACCGTTAAAAATCTGCGCATGCGGGCATATCTTCTTCAGTATTGGCAAAACAAACACATAATGTGTGCAACCAAGAACCAATGCCTGTGCGCTCTGACGATAAGGATTAAGAATTGTCAGTAGATACTCCCTGACCATTATGTTTTGAGGGTCTTCCTCAATTATTTCCATCAACCCCGGGCAAGGTAGCAATACTACCTCTCGGGCACTTGCAGTTGCAGCTAATAAAGCCTGGAATTTTTGCTCTCTTAGAGTTAATTCTGTTCCAAGTACGACTATCTGTCCGGCGGTTTGTTCTACTGCCGGTTTTAAGGCTGGCTCCATGCCTAAAATCGGGAATGCCATATCCTGACGTATTTGATCCACAGCGGCCGCGGTAGCTGTATTACAAGCTAACAATATCGCCTTAAGCAGGTATCTATCAGCCAATAATTCGATATTTTGCTTTAACAACAACGTAACTTCCTCTGTCGTTTTGCTGCCATATGGTGCATTTAAGACATCGCCAAAATAGATAAAGTTTTCCCAAGGAAGCAATCTCCGTGCATCCGCCAATACGGAAACACCGCCGATTCCGGAATCAATAAACGCAGTATAGCTGCTACTCATTATTTACCCTCCCTTGAGATAGCTGCCCATTATTTACAATCAACCTTTGACCGCGACGCAAATCAAAGCTGATATCAGTGTCAGTTATAAAAGTTTGGATATTATTGTCCAATAACTGCAATAAGCGTGCTTGTCTCCTTTGATCTAATTCGCTCAAAACATCGTCAAGTAATAAAACCGGATATTCTCCTTTTTGCTGATATGATAATTCCAGCTCAGCAAATTTTAACGATAATGCCAATGTCCGCTGTTGCCCTTGCGAAGCATAGCAGCGCGCAACCTCCCCATTAATATAAAAATCAATATCATCACGGTGCGGACCGCATAAACTGACCCCTCTTTGTTTTTCAATAACCAATAAACGCTGCAACAATTGTTCAAATGATAATTTGATATCTTTATCGTTAATATCCTGTGCTAAAAAACTTTTATATTCAACGGTTAATTGCTCGCCACCGCTTAAATCCTCATAGTATTTTGTAGCTAGCGGAATAATTATACTAAGAAATCTTTGCCTTTGGGCAATTATTTGCGATCCGGCATCAACCAACTGCTGATTCCAAACAGCAAGCGTTTCATTATTGCCATTTCCATAAGAAAAATCTTTCAAACAACTGTTGCGCTGGCGCAATATTTGATTATAGCGGATCAATAGACTGCAATATTCAGGATATAGCTGAGACATCTGCATATCAAGAAACCGCCGTCTTAATGACGGCGCTCCCTTAATAATTAATAAATCTTCCGGTGCAAATATAACGGTATGCAACAATCCTACTACAGAGCTGATTTTTGTTTGCACAACACCATTTATTTTCCACTTGCGCTGTTTATCATTTGACCAAGCGGCAGTAATCGTCAGCGGCGGTAATTGTTGCCGAATAATCTTTCCTTCAAGAAAAAAACAATCGCAGCCGTACCTAAGCATTTTTTCACTTGTCGCTCCCCGAAAAGAAGTAGCTAAGCTAAGATAAGAAATCGCTTCTAAAAGATTTGATTTTCCCTGTGCATTTAAACCACAAATAATATTGATTTGATCATCCCAGTCAATTTGCTGATATTGGTAATTGCGAAAATTTTCTATGATCAAATGCTTAATCTTCACAAAATAGCTCCTTCTACAGATAATTGAATTAATTACTAACACGCATCGGTAAAACCAAATAAATATAACTGCTATTATCTCTGCTTTGACCATCAGGAATAATGACGCCAGGGGTTGTTGGGCCAGTAAGATGAAAAGCTATTTGTTCATCATCTATAATTTTCAACGCATCCAATAAATACCGGGCATTATAACTAGCGGTAATGTTTTCGCCTTCTTTAGTTATTGGTACTTCCACATGTATATCACCAGTATCATGACCATCGGCTGATAATATCAACTGATCATCCTGCCATTTAAGTTTAACAATATTTGTTTTGCCGCGAGCACTGTCACGAGTAATTAATATTGCCATTTCCAGTGCCATAATCAGCTTTTGTTTGCTGTCTTTATTTAAAACCGAATAACTACAATATAAAGCATCTGCAGGTAATACTTGCTGATAATCAGGATACTGTCCGGAAATTACTCTTGATGCAAAAGTAATATTATTTAAAGTAAAATATACTTCATTATTATTAGCGATTAATTTAATTATATCTTCGTCATTATTGGTAAGAGAAGCAATTTCTTTCATTGTTCTACAAGGTAAGATCAAAGATACTTCACCTTTTCCCTGCCATCCACCTTTACCAATAGCCAAACGATGAGTATCTGTTGCTACCATAGTTATGTTATTATTTGATAATTTTATAAGCATACCTGTGAACATTGGCCTAATTTCATCTGTAGCAACAGCAATACTGACCTGTCTAACTAAACGTTTAAAAACGCCGGCCGGAATAACCCCCTCAACATTGCCATTTATTATCGGTAACATTGGAAATTCATCTACGTCCAAACATTTTATTGAAGATTCGTTTTTCTCTGATTCGGCTTTGATAATCAGTTTTTCTTTATTACTTTCTAATTCGATATTACCATTAGGTAATAAAGCAATCATATTGCTAAACAATTTTCCCTGAACAACTGTTTGACCTTCTTCAATAACGTCAGCACTAACGCTACATTCCATTGCCAAATCTAAATCTGTAGCTTTTAGTGATAAAGTATTATTATGAGCATCAAGTAAAATACCACTTAATATTGGTAATGTATTTTTATTGCTGACAGCTCTGACAACTACTTGTACTGCATAAAACAAATCGTTTTTTTCAATATTAATTTTCATTTATATAATTCCTTTCTCGATATTAGTTGTTATGTTTATATATTTTAATAATAGTAATAAGCATGTTAATTATGTGGATAAATTCATGATTGTTTATTAATAGTGGCGTTAGTGAGTTTTTTATTAATTAATTAAAAATAAGCTTATGCACACTCAAGCAAAAAAAAAACTAAAAAAATTTTGTTATTAACAAAACCTCACAACTAATAAACATAAAGTTATCATCATTTGTTAAAAAAAGTGTTGAAAAAAGTAAAATTTTAAAAAAATTAGAAGTACAAATATAATTATACTATAGAACAAATTAGAATGTCTATAAAATTAAGAGAGTGTTTGAACACTCTCTTAATTTTATTTTCCCAATAATCTTTTTTCTATTTGATTAATTGCTAAATTTAATTGTGGGTCGCTATTTTTTTCTAATGTATCGGAAATTTTATCACAGGCATGTATTACTGTTGTGTGATCCCTTCCGCCAAAATTTAATCCTATTTGCGGTTGTGTTGCACCAATCATTTTTCTACACAAATACATAGCAATCTGACGGGGATAAACAATATTACGATCTCTTTTTTGACTTTTCAATGATTCAACACTGATTTGGTAAAAGTTTGCAACCTCTTGTTGAATAATTGAAATAGTTAATTTGGGAGGAGCATCATCAGGTAATAACCCATGTAAAGCTTCTGTTGCTTGCTCCATATCAATGACATCAAGATGATTAAGTGTAGCAAAATATACAATTTTATTTAATGCGCCTTCCAATTCTCGAATATTTGATTGAATTTTATCGGCAATAAAAAAAATTACTTCATTGGATATAACGATTTTTTCGTGTAATACTTTTCTTTTTAATATGGCACAACGGGTTTCAAAATCCGGTGGCTGAATATCGGTAATCAAACCTCCCTCAAAACGGCTGCAAAGCCGCTCTTCGAGACCTTCTATTTTTTTAGGAGGTCTATCGGAAGAAATAACTACTTGTTTGCCTGCTTCGTGCAGAGCATTAAAAGTATGGAAAAATTCTTCTTGAGTGCCTATTTTGCCGGTCAAAAATTGAATATCATCAATTAATAGTATGTCAGTACTACGATAACGGTTTTTAAAAGCATGTGCTTTGCCGCTATGTACTAATGTAATAAATTCATTAGTAAACGTTTCGGTAGAAACATAAACGATTTTTTTACGTGTCGTTTTTTCTAAAATACATTGACCGATGGCATGCATTAAATGGGTTTTCCCCAACCCGCTACCGCCATAGATAAATAATGGATTATAAGTTCGAGAAGGACGTTCAGCAACAGCCATTGCTGCAGCATGGGCAAAACGATTAGAATTGCCCACGACAAAGGAATTAAAAGTATAACGAGGATTAAAAATACTTGTCTGTACTGACCGAGTTTCATTTTCTAAGGGATTATTGCCGTTGTCAATTATAAACCTTACCTCCAAATCTTCATTGGCAACAATTCTTAGGCTATTTTTAATAATTTGTGAAAAAGCTTGATCCATATACATCTGTGCATATTCGTCAGATACTGTTATATATACAGTGTTTTGTTTTCTCTCCACATTATTAATTTTAGCGAACCATTTTTCAAAACTGGTTTGTTTAATATCGGTTTTGATAATATCAAGTACTCGTGGCCAAATTTTTTCCAATTTTATTTATCCCCCCTAAAGATTAAAGATTGCAAAATATTATTTTTTTAAAGTGCAGTATTGCAAAAGATATAAATGATGACAAAAACGTGGATAAGTGCCATATATAAAATTAATATTTGTATGATAGCAGAGTTTATCCACAATATCAATAAAAAATGGGTCGAACATAGTCATATCACTAAGTTAATCCACAACATCACCAATGATATTTGACAAGAGATTAAAGATGATATATAATTCATCTATTGTATATCTCAATCACTAATATAATGGATTTGGAGATATGATAAATACCGGTTCTTATTAATTAGGAGGAAATTATGACCAAGCGTACCTATCAACCAAAAAATAGAGTTCATAAAAGAGTACATGGATTTCTTGCCAGAATGAGCGACAAGGATGGTCGTAATGTTTTACGTCGTCGTCGTGCAAAGGGTAGAAAAGTACTGTCTGCCTGATATTTGTCGATATATGCTTGCCAAACAGTATCGTCTTAGAGAAAAGAAGGATTTTCGTTATGTATATCAAAGGGGCAAGTGTTATGCTTACCCCTTATTTGTCTTATATCAGCGCGTTAATCAAAAAAATAGTTGCAGAATTGGCTTTTCTATTTCCAAAAAAGTAGGGGGCGCAGTTATTCGCAACAGGTTAAAAAGAATGTTTCGCGAAGCCGCCCGCCAGCAAATTAATCAATTTGTTGTTGGTTATGATTATGTTTTTATTATCCGCAAACAAGCAATCGGGGCAAATTATAAGATAATTTGTAATCAAATGTCTAAGGCTATAAGCAGGGATATGGGATAAATATGTCAAAAATATTAATAGTTTTCATCCATTTCTATCAGAAGTTTATTTCTCCGTCATTGGGGCCTCATTGCCGTTATTTACCTACTTGTTCCGAATATGCGATCGAGGCAATTAGGCGATACGGAGCTGTATATGGTGGTTGGTTAGCTATCAAAAGGATTTGTCGTTGTCATCCATTCCATGAGGGCGGATATGATCCGGTACCTTAAAATATTTTAGGAGGTGAAACCGCATAAGCGGTCATATGAATATATTTCATCACATTATGTGTAATAGCGATATTGTTGCTATTTCTATGGCATGGGATGGCATTAAAGATGTATTTGCTTTGTTTTTGGAAAAAATCTTTGAGTTTACGCTTTTAATGGGCGTGCCGAGTTACCCATTGGCTATATTAATTTTTACTATTATTGTTAAAGTATTGCTGCAGCCATTGATGAATAAACAGTTGCGGTCAACGCATCAGATGGCTAGGGTACAGCCACAATTGCTCGAAATCCAAAAAAAGTTTGCTAACAACAGACCAAAAATGCAAGAAGAGCAAATGAAGCTCTATAAAGAAAATAACGTCAATCCGATGGCCGGTTGTTTGCCGTTATTAGTCCAAATGCCGATTTTGATTGCATTATATTCGGCGTTGCGATATTTTCAGCCGGTAGCTGAACATGCTGCTTATTATTCTTTTTTGTGGATTCCTAATTTATCACAGCCTGACATTACCTGGTTAATGCCTGTTTTGGTAGGAGCTTCGACGTTTCTTCAACAATGGGTATCGATTGTTAATAAACAGGATAAAACTCAACGGATGATGTTGATTATTATGCCAATAATGTTTATTTGGTTTGTTCGTTCGCTTCCTGCTGGCTTGGCATTGTATTGGACATTCTATAGCTTAATTGGTGCTGCTTTGCAGTATTATTTTAATCGTAAGTGGGCTAGAGAAGATGCCATTGTAGCAGAGCAAAATGCGACGGCAGCCCAGGCAATACTGGATGAAAAACGTGCTAAAAGAGCTGCAAGACAAAGCGAATCAGGCGGCAAATTAAAACAGCCGACTCAGCCGGAGGGACCGCAATTAATTAAAGTTGAAAAACAAGTACGTAAGCACCCATATTCTGATGAAATGGTGACAATTGTCGAAGAAAAACTGGTGGATAGTGACGGCCGTCCTTTATCAGAAAAATTAGAGGATAAGTCTCAAAAAACACCGAAAAAGAAAAATTTACACAAGAAAAAATAACCCCTAAGGAGGCTTATCATAGATGGTAAAGATTTATGAAGCCAGTGCAAAAACTGTTGAAGAAGCGATAGAAAAAGCTTGTATGATAGCCGGAGTTGGCATTGAAGACGCAACCATAGATGTTTTAGAATTAGGTGGACGGGGATTTTTAGGAATAGGTCAAAGAGATGCCAGAGTACGGGTTACTGTTGAAGAAACAGAGCCGTCTACTGTTAAACCGGCAGTATTTCGTGCGGAAACTAAACAAAAGCCTGCCTATACACAACCACAAGCGGTTGATAAGAGATATACGTCTAAAAATGAACCGAAACAAGCTGAAAAGAAAATTGATAATAAGAAAGTTAATAATATAGAAGAGCCAGAACTTAATAAATATAAATCTCAAAAAGAACAACAAGAATCTATTATTCCTACATTAGAAGATTATAAGAGCAATGAAAGCCCAAAAAAGATTAATGAGGAACACGAACGTCATAATGAACTTCCAGAACAAGCTGTTATTGATGAGGCAATCGAGATCACAAAAGCCTTTCTTGCCGAAGTATTTGTCAAGATGAATATTAATCCTACGATGAATTTTGAAACAAAAGAAGGTTTGTTATGGCTTAATTTCTCCGGCGAAAATCTTGGTTCTTTGATTGGTCGTCGTGGTGAGACGCTTAATTCACTGCAATATCTGACTAATCTGGTATTAAACAGAAAACTAAGCAAACATCTACACCTTGTGCTTGATGTTGAGGGTTACCGCAGAAGCCGCGAGGAAACATTAGCCGGTTTAGCACATAAAATGGCGGATAAGGCCGTACGTTCAGGACGCCAGGTTGAATTGGAACCGATGAATCCCCATGAACGGCGCATTGTTCATATTGCTTTACAAAACGATAGGCGGGTCGACACTACAAGCAAAGGTGAAGAACCTTACCGCAGGGTAATTATTAGCAGACGATATTATGATAAAAAGGCTAGAGTATCGGAACATCAATAAGTTTGGTTTAAGCCCCGCTGCTGCGGGGCTTTGTTGGTTATCGGAGAGAAATATAAGGCGTGCAACGCCAAACATGTTTTTTAGTTTATTGAGGAGAAATTAATGGATCAATCATTTAACGATACAATTGCGGCGATTGCTACCGCGCCCGGACGCGGCGGAGTGGCGATCGTGCGCATTAGCGGAAATCAGGCGGCGGCTATTCTTGAGCGGTTGTTTTATCCGCCAAGAGATGATTGGCAGAGTCACCAGCTTTATTACGGAGAAATCAGGAGCCCGAGAGATGGTCAAATATTGGACAAGTGTTTGGCGGTTTTATTTCGCTCCCCTGCTTCTTTCACCGGTGAAGATGTTGTTGAGCTGCAGTGTCATGGTGGTTCGATGGTACCGCGCTTGCTGTTGCAAGCCGTACTGGACGCCGGGGCCCGCATGTCCGAGCCTGGAGAATTTTCCATGCGAGCTTTTGTCAATGGAGCAATGGACTTAAGCGAAGCGGAAGCAATATGCGATATTGTTGACGCTAAAACTGCGGCTTCGGCGTCAGTGGCAGCGGTACAGTTGGCGGGTAGCTTATCCAATGAAATGGACAAAATCGAGGCAGAATTGTTGAATATCATGGCTGCTATAACAGTAGCTGTAGACTTTCCCGATGATGCTGATGCTCCTGAATCTGAGTCGATAATTCAACGTATTAACGCTCTAAAGCAAAAGATTGCTAAACTGATTAATAGTGCCGCTAATGGCCGCGTTTATCGCGAAGGTATTCACGTCTCGTTATGTGGTGCTGTCAATGTCGGCAAGTCAAGCCTGCTCAATGCTCTTTTACAAAACGAAAGAGCGATTGTCAGTTCTGCCCCCGGTACAACCCGTGATATTATCGAAGAGTGTCTCAATATTGAGGGTGTGCCAGTGATTATCAGCGATACTGCCGGATTGCGCGATACCGTTGACGAGGCGGAGGTGATCGGCATCAGCCGAACGCAAGCGGCTGCTGCAGCCAGTCAAATTATTATAATTATTATCGACGCTCAAAACGGTATTGATAGTCAGGCGCGCAATCTTATAACAGCGTCAGAAGAAAAAAAGCGCTTGGTTGTTATCAATAAAATAGATTTAAACGATAATATTAATGATATTATTGATAAAGTGCTGAATATGGGTGTTGACAACAAAGATATCGTTTATGCTTCCGCAAAAACCGGAGCAGGATTAGCGGATGTTTTAACGGCGCTCAAAGATAAAGCATTGACCGCCGATCTGCAGCTCCAGAGCTGTTTGATCAGCAATATTCGCCATCAGCAAGCGTTAATTAAAACCAACCAATATTTAGAAGACGCTGTCGTTACTTTAGCGGCAGGCATGCCGGTCGACATCGCAGCTATTGATTTAGAAAACGCCTGGCAGGAGCTTGGTTTAATTAGCGGTAAAACAGCGTCGGAAGAATTGTTAAATACAATATTTTCTCAATTTTGTTTAGGCAAGTAGTTTTCGGGAGGGCCGCATGGTTAATAAAGGGACAATCGTAAATTCATATCAGGTAATTATAATAGGTGGCGGTCACGCCGGTTGCGAAGCTGCATTGGCCGCGGCGCGTATGGGCGCACATACATTACTAATTACAATGAACCCGGAAGCGATAGCCATGGCTCCCTGTAACCCTTCGATCGGCGGCCCGGCCAAAAGCATTTTAGTGCGGGAAATCGATGCTATGGGCGGGGCGATGGCCGAGATTACCGATCTGGCGCAAATTCAGATTCGCCTGCTCAATACTACTAAAGGGCCTGCTGTGCAGGCATTGCGGGCACAAATTGATAAAGCACGTTATCAGGCCTTGATGCGCCAGCGGCTGGAACAACAGCCTAATCTTGACTTAAGACAAGGGGAAGTCAGCGAATTATTGTTGGACAACGGCGCGGTTTATGGCTGTAAATGTGCCAGCGGCGCAAGTTTTGCTGCGGATAATATTGTTATTTGCAGCGGCACCTATCTCAACGGCAAAATAATTATCGGTGATTATGAATATGCTTCCGGTCCAACCGGTTATCCCCCATCAACCGCTTTAGGTTTATATCTTCATCAATTAGGGCTACCGATGATGCGTTTTAAAACCGGTACGCCGGCGCGCGTGGACAAGCGCAGCATTGATTTTTCCTGCCTCGAGCAACAAAAAGGAGATCCAGATCTTTGTTTTTCTTTTATGACCGATCCTACCAACAATATCCGACCCAATATCCCCTGCTGGCTTGGATATACCAATGCTAAAACCCATCAGATTATCCGCGATAATCTTCATTTGGCGCCGCTTTATTCGGGACGGATCAACGGTGTTGGGCCGCGTTATTGTCCTTCGATTGAAGATAAAGTAGTACGTTTTGCTGATCGCGAAGCGCACCAATTATTTTTGGAACCGGAGGCGGAAAACGGACGCGAATATTATGTACAGGGCATGAGCACCAGTCTGCCGGAGTATATCCAACTACAGTTTTTACGTACGATCGCCGGTCTGCAAAATGTTACGTTAATTCGTCCGGCCTATGCAATTGAATATGATTGTCTTGACCCAACTGAATTAAAAACGACTTTGGAAATGAAACAAATCGCCGGTTTGTTTACTGCCGGTCAAATCAACGGTACCTCCGGCTATGAGGAAGCGGCGGCGCAAGGATTGTTGGCCGGAATCAATGCCGCAGCCCGTTCTTTGGCATTGCCGCCGTTGGTTTTAGGACGGGACGAGGCTTATATCGGCGTTTTAGCTGATGATCTGGTTACCAAGGGTGTTAACGAACCATATCGGGTTTTTACCTCCCGTTCCGAATACCGGCTGTTATTGCGCCAAGACAATGCAGACTTAAGACTGACCGAAAAGGCTCTAGGCTATGGATTGATTGACCTGGAGCGGTCTACAAAATTTGCCAATAAAAAAGCGGCCATTGCCGCAGAAACCAAGCGTTTGGAACATTATCATCCAACTCAAGCACAGCTAGAGGATTTAAATATCACCGCCAGCAGCGAGGTAACTTTGGCAACTTTGTTAAAAAGACCGGAAATTGCATATGATTTTATTGCGGAGAATTTTCCTCCATCTGAAACTTTATATAAGCAGGACGCTGATCAGGTGGAAATAAGTATTAAATATGAAGGTTATATAAAGAAGCAGTTACAGCAGGTAGAAAGATTCCGTCATCTGGAGCAAAAACCGCTGCCGACTGATCTTGATTACCAGTTAATTGGTGGTTTATCAAAAGAAGCGCAGCAAAAGCTGGCAAAATTGCAGCCGCGCTCTTTAGGGCAGGCCAGTCGTATCAGCGGAGTCTCCCCTGCCGATATCAATGTCTTACTGATTTATCTCAAAAGCCATCCTCAGCGCATTATTAAGGAGGATGTTTGATTATGACTGTTTTTGCCGATGATCTGAACAAGGCCTTGACTGATGTCAACATTAATCTTGATCAGCATAAAATTGCCATGTTGGAGCAGCATTGGCAATTGTTGATAGACAAAAATACAGAGGTTAATTTGACTGCGATTACCGAGCAAAAGGCAGCTATCAGCAAGCATTATCTGGATTGTTTATTAGCCTTGCCATATTTACCTGCAGAAGGCCTTGCGCTGGATATCGGCAGTGGCGGCGGTTTTCCAGGACTGGTGCTGGCTATCGCTCAAACGCAAGTATCATGGACGCTGGTGGAATCGGTTAATAAAAAAGCTGAATTCTTACGGCAGGCAGCCTCTCAATTAATTTTAGGCAATGTGACTGTTATCACCTCTCGTGCCGAGACACTTGGCCGTCAAGCAGCCTTCAGAGGAAAGTTTGATTTGGCAACTGCCCGCGCCGTTGCCGGTCTTGCTTCACTATTGGAATATGCCGTACCGTTATTAAAAATCGGCGGTCGTTTTATTGCCTATAAAGGACCTGATGCAGTAGTGGAGATTGAGCAGGCGGCTAATGCTCTTGATATTTTAGGCGGGCAAATTGTCGATGTAATAAATTTAAATCTGCCTTATAGTGGTGAAAGCCGTTCGTTAGTATTAATTGAAAAGACCAGCGAAACGCCAGATAAGTACCCTCGCCGTGAAGGCATGGCCGTTAAAAAACCGTTATAGATATAATGTTTCACGTGAAACATAAATATAGTAATAAAGCCGTTGTTTCACGTGAAACAACGGCTTTTGCTTGCGCAAACAGATTGGTAATGATATGATAAGGAAAACAAAGGAAATGCGGTGAGTTTATGGCCAAGTGTGTGGCAATAGCAAATCAAAAAGGCGGCGTTGCCAAAACAACAACTTCAATTAATCTCAGCGCCTGCTTAGCGCAGCGCGGATATAAGGTTTTGCTGGTTGATGTCGATCCCCAGGGCAACGCTACCAGCGGATTAGGAATTAACAGAGCTCAGATTGAGCATTGTATATACGACGTATTAATTAACAGCGCTCCTGCTGTCGCAGTATTGATAGCAACTGATTATACCAATCTTGATATCTTACCTGCTACAATTCAATTAGCCGGTGCTGAAGTTGAGCTGGTAAGCGCTATTGCCCGCGAAACAAAACTGTCCAGGGCGATAAAAACATTGGTAACAGAATATGACTTTGTGCTTTTTGATTGTCCGCCATCATTGGGGTTGTTGACAATTAACGCACTTTGTGCAGCAGATAGCATTCTTGTTCCGCTTCAATGCGAATATTATGCCTTGGAGGGGTTAGGTCAATTGCTGGCAACTTATGACCTGGTACAAAAGAACCTCAATCCGGTACTGGCAATCGAAGGTATTTTGCTGACAATGTATGATGGTCGTACTAACCTAGCTATGCAAGTTGCGGATGAAGCTCGCCGTTATTTTCCGGATAAAGTATTTGAGGCAATAATTCCCCGCAGCGTCCGTCTTTCCGAAGCTCCCAGCCATGGCATGCCGATCATTTACTATGACGCCAAATCTAAGGGCTCGGAGCAATATTGGCAGCTAACAGATGAATTCTTAAAGCAAAACGGGCAATCTGCAAAGAAGAAAGGAGTTATTGCTTAATGGCTACTAAAAAAGGCTTGGGAAAGGGATTATCAGCTTTATTACCGGATAAACCTATATATATTGACGAAAACAGGGAGAAGGTAACATTATTGCCACTGTCGCAGGTGACGGCCAACCCTCAGCAACCGCGACGGGAATTTGATCAGGAAAAGCTCTCGGAACTGGCTGCTTCCATTAAAGAATATGGTATTGTCCAGCCAATTATTGTGCAAAAGCCGCTGCAAGGAGAACAATATATGATTGTTGCCGGAGAGCGGCGATGGCGCGCTGCGCAAACGGTTGGGCTGCAGCAAATTCCCTGTATTATCAGAGAATTGTCTTCTGCCCAGGTGGAAGAGTTGTCATTGGTTGAAAATATACAGCGGCAGGATTTGCAGCCGTTGGAGGAAGCCACGGCCCTACAGCAATTAATCAACAGTTGCGGATATACTCAAGAGGCCTTAGCCGATAAATTAGGCAAGAGCCGGTCCTATATTGCAAACAGCCTAAGGTTGCTTAATCTAGCTCCGCAATATCAGCAATTGCTTGCCCAGGGCAAATTTACCGCGGGCCATGCGCGCGCAGTACTGAGCATAAAAAGCCCGGTTAAACAGGCTGTCTTGGTCAAGAAGATCTGTGCTGATCAATTGTCTGTCAGACAAACGGAAATGTTAGCAAAACAACTGAACGAAACAGCGGTATTAACAAAAACAAACAATAAAAAAGCGACAGATCCGGTTTTGCAGGAGATAGCTTTAAAATTAAAGCAAAGATGGGGCGTTAAAGTGTTTTTGCATGATAAAGGCGGCAGGGGACAATTGGTGATGGATTATTATTGCGAAGATGATTTGCAGCGGATTTTAGATAGTTTATTAAGTGAGTAAACGAGACACAATATCAGTAATAGTGACATAAACTGAAGAAGAGGAAGTTGTCTTCCGATTTTTTAAAAGAAAGGAATAATACCATGATTTTTTTAGATAATGCAGCAGGGAGCTGGCCCAAACCGCCCCAGGTAAAAGAAGCATTGGCGCTTGCCCCTGAAAAATATGGCGCCAATCCGGGGCGAGGAGCTTATCGCATGTCTTTTGATACTTCAAGAATGGTATTGGAATGCCGTACTGCCTTGGCGGAATTCTTTAATGTTCCAGCGATCGAGCGGATTACTTTCAGTTCCGGAGCTACTGAAAGTGCTAATACAGCAATATTTGGTTTTCTGAATAAAGGTGATCACGTTATTTATTCGAGCATGGAGCATAATGCCGTTTGGCGGCCTTTAGTCTATCTTGAGTCTATTGGTACTATTACTTTAAGCAGGGTCAATGCTGATAAATACGGCTATCTAAAACCAGAAGACTTTGAGGCTCTGATAACGCCCAAGACGCGTTTGATTGTTTGTGTTCACGCCAGTAACGTCTGCGGCAGTGTCCAGCCGATTGCGCAAATCGGTGCTATTGCGGCGGCTCATCAGATTCCCTTTTTAGTTGACTGTGCCCAAAGCGCCGGCTTATTTGATATAGACGTACAGCAAATGAATATTTCTCTGCTGGCTTTTGCCGGTCATAAGTCTTTGTATGGTCCGGCAGGAATCGGCGGCTTGTATGTGTCGGAAGCTATTAGCATAAAACCCTTGGTTTTGGGCGGCACAGGCAGTCATAGCGATCAATGGCAGCAGCCGGAATATTATCCCGATCATCTGGAGTCTGGCAGTATCAATACGGTTGGTATATCCGCTCTTAAAGCGTCACTGGGTTTTGTTTGTGATAAGAGCATTGCTGAAATATATGGTCATACAATGGAATTATCCGATTTGTTGGCGGAGAAACTAGCAGCTATACGTGGTGTGCATTTGTATTTGCCGCCCGAAAAGCGGCCGCGAGCGCCGGTATTGTCATTAACTATTGATAATGTTGATTGCGCTGAAGCGGCATTTATACTTGATAGCGATTATCAGATTGCGGTACGTTCCGGCCTGCATTGTACGCCGTTGGCTCATAAATCTCTCGGTACTTTTGAATCAGGTTCCCTGCGTTTTTCCGTCGGTTGGTTTAACACTGCTTCTGATATAGAGACTGCTGCTAAAGCGATAGCAGCTATTGCTAAAAGAGGTTATATTGCCAGTAAATAAATAAAAGATGTTTCAATGACCCCGCTTTAAAGCGGGGTCATTTGCATTTTTAGCATCTATATCACATAAAGTGTAAAAGCTGCATTTGCAGTTAATACAGATAAACGGAGCTGAACCAATCATGAAGTATCATTTTGCCGATGTAGACGCTGTGTTAAAAGAAAAACAAAGCTCCCCGGAGGGGTTGAGCAGGTTAAAGGCTACAAAACGGCTCAGGCAAAACGGGCCCAATATATTAAGAGAGCAAAAACGGCCAAACTTGCTTCGCCGATTTATTACGCAAATTAATGATCCGATGGTTATTGTCTTATTGGTAGCAGCTGCTTTTTCTGTGGCTTTTGGCGGATTAGCGGATATGCTGATCATTATGGTTGTTGTTTTGCTGAATGCCATTTTAGGTTTATTCCAGGAAGGCAAAGCCGAACGGGCTATAGACAGGCTGACACATCTGACTGCGCCGACAGCAATGGTGCGGCGCGAGGGCAAAGTAAGAAAAATCAAAGCCAGTGAAGTTGTAGAAGGCGATATTGTATTAGTTGAAGCGGGCGATATTGCTCCTGCCGATTTAAGAATAATTGAGGCAATCAATCTTAAATCCGATGAATCTTCACTGACCGGCGAATCCCATCCGATAGAAAAGATAGCAACCGCGATCAAAAGATCCGGTCATGATATTGCCTTAGGCGACCGCAAAAACATGTTGTTTATGGGCTGTAGTATTGTTTATGGCCGCGGTGAAGGAGTGGCTGTAGCTTGCGGTATGCGTACGCAAATGGGTAAGATTGCCAGCATGCTCAACGAGACAAAGCAGGAAAAGACACCGCTGCAAAAACGTTTGGCGGAGTTATCACGGATATTATCAATCGCTGTATCAATTATTGCCGCCTTTATATTTGTTTTTAGTATTGTTACCAGTAACGATGCTACTTTGGCAAGCGTATTAGATACGTTTATGTTGGCGGTTAGTCTGGCCGTTGCCGCTATCCCAGAAGGTATAGTAGTGGTTGTAACTCTTGTTTTGTCAATCGGCGTTAGTAAAATGAGCCGCCAAGAGGCGATTATTCGTAAAATACCGGCGGTAGAGACGCTGGGTTGTACCGAAATTATCTGTGCCGATAAAACAGGCACATTAACGCAAAACACGATGAAGGTAGTGGATGCAACAGGTAATTTGCAGCGTATGGGGCTTGTTTTTGCACTTTGTAATGATGTTCGCCTGCTATCTGATGCCGAGTTGTTTGGCGATCCAACGGAAGTCGCCTTAGTTGAATTTGCTAAAAGTCAAAGTTTAGATGTAGAAAAATTGTCACGTCAAATGTCACGGGTTGCCGAACTTCCTTTTGACAGTGACCGTAAAATGATGACTACGGTGCATATTGGTCAAGGCGGTAACTTTTGGCAGTTTTGTAAGGGTGCGCCCGATAGATTAATTTGCCAATGCAATTGTTATTATAATGAAAACGGCAAGGTCGTTCCGCTTACGGAAGTTGAGCGGGAGCGGATTTTAAATAAGAATAATGATATGGCTTGCCGGGCGCTGAGGGTGTTGGCGGCAGCTGAACGCTGTCATAATGACTTGCCTTTGGCTGCTGAATACGAAAAGGATTTAGTTTTTATCGGCTTGGTCGGTATGTCTGACCCACCGCGTCCGGAGGCGGCTGCGGCGGTGGCGGCTGCCGCTGCCGCGGGAATTAAAACCGTTATGATCAGCGGCGATCATATTGATACAGCTTTTGCCGTTGCCTCTGAACTGGGCATTGCCAATGACCGTTCGCAGGCTATCGAAGGTCATATGCTTGATGCCATGAGCGATGAAGAATTGCAGAGCAATATTGAGTGCTACCGGGTTTATGCTCGCGTTCAACCTGACCACAAAATGCGTATAGTAACAGCATGGCGAAAAAAAGGCAGGGTAACGGCTATGACCGGTGACGGAGTTAACGACGCCCCAGCGCTGAAGGTTGCCGATATCGGTATTGGCATGGGTATTAACGGCAGCGAGGTCAGCAAGTCGGTATCCGATATGGTATTAGCCAATGATAATTTTGCCACGATTATTGCAGCCATACGGGAAGGCCGTCGCGTTTATGATAATATTACCAAAGCCATTCAATTTTTGCTCTCATCTAATCTTGCCGAGGTGCTGATTATCTTTGTGGCGACTCTATTAGGGTTTAAACTGTTTCTGCCGGTTCATTTGTTATGGATCAATTTGATAACCGACTGTTTCCCGGCGATTGCGCTCGGCTATGAAATGGCCGAGGTTGATTTGATGCGCCGTAAACCGCGTCGGGCTAATCAGAGCATATTTGCCGACGGTATGGGTATCGCCATCTTTTGGCAGGGAACGGTTGTTGCCATTCTAACTTTAGCGGCTTTTTTGTATGGGTTGAGGTATGGATACGGCGTGGCGACAACTATGGCGTTTGTTACTTTGTCTTTAACTGAAATTTTTCACTCACTGAACATGCGGTCACGTCATCGTTCGATATTCAAGCTAGGCAGGCGCAACATCTACCTGGTGTTTTCAACGATAATATCTTTAGTGTTAAGTTTGACCTTACTTTACATTCCGATATTAAACAGCCTATTTTCTCTGACTCCCTTATCGATTAATGAATTAGTAATTTCTCTTGGGTTATCTTTGATGATTATTCCGATTGTCGAAACAGTGAAATTATTGCGCCGTATTGCTTTGCGATTTAGTTAATATAAGCTTTAAAAACAGGAGAAAATAGTCGGGCAGGGAATAATAATAGAAGAAAATGTCGGAGGAGAGTATCGACGATGACTGTTGCAACTGGACTGACGGCCCTGCCGCAGGCGGTAACGCTGGATGATGAAAATTCGCAATTATTGGTTTTAGATCAAACACTTTTGCCGAATACTACGCAAGTCCTGCGGCTTAAGGAGCAATCCGAGATTAGGCAGGCAATAAAAATATTACAGGTGCGTGGAGCGCCTGCTATTGGTATAGCTGCCGCATTCGGCGCGTATTTGGCGGCCAAACAATATAACGGCGATGATAGGCAGGGTTTTATCAAACACTTTTCTTGCGCCAAAGATGAATTGGCGGCGGCAAGGCCGACGGCAGTTAATTTATGCTGGGCTTTACAACGGATGGAGCAGGTAATCATTGCCAATCAGGATAAAAGCGTGGCTGTATTAAAAGAACTGCTTAAAGAAGAAGCGCTGCGGATTGAAGCTGAAGATAAAGCTGTTTGCCGCAGTATCGGCGAGAATGGACTGACACTAATTAAAGATGGCGACGGCATTTTAACGCATTGCAATGCCGGACAATTGGCCACATCGGTTTACGGAACCGCGCTAGCTCCGGTTTATGTTGGTATGGAGCGGGGGATGCGTTTTAACTTATATTGTGATGAAACACGTCCGTTGCTGCAAGGCGCTCGTTTGACAGCTTATGAATTGACAACCGCCGGGGTTGATACAACTCTTATTTGTGATAACATGGCGGCTTCTGTTATGTCTCAAGGTTGGGTACAAGCGGTTTTTGTCGGCTGTGACCGAGTGGCCGCCAATGGTGACGCCGCCAATAAAATTGGTACTTCGGCGGTGGCGATCGTAGCCAAATATTATGGTATTCCTTTTTATGTCTGTGCGCCGTTTTCTTCGATTGATAAAAACTGTGCCAGCGGTAAAGATATACCGATTGAGCAGCGCTCGCCCGAAGAAGTTAGCGAGTTGTGGTATGCCAATCGTATGGCACCGGCCAGTGTAAAAATATATAATCCGGCTTTTGATGTAACGCCGGCGGAATTAATTGCCGCTTTTGTAACCGAAAGGGGCATAATCCAGCCGCCCTATGCTTTTGCAGCGGATGATAAATTCAAATAACAGGAGAATGTTATGCAGTATTTAAGTGATCAGGAGGCGTGCAGTGCCATAATAGAAGTTGGCAGACGGCTTTATCAAAGGGGTTTGGTTGCCGCCAATGACGGTAATATTTCCTGCCGGGTCAGTGACGACACCTTGTGGATAACGCCAACCGGGGTGTCAAAGGGTTTTCTTGATCAATCAATGTTAATCAAAGTTGACCTTGCCGGTAATGTTTTAACAGGAACACATAAACCTTCCAGTGAAAATGCCGTGCATTTGGTGATATATCAGCAAAATGCCGAGGCACAGGCGGTTGTTCATGCTCATCCGCAGGGCGCCACCGCATTTGCCTGCAAAGAACAAAAACTTACAGGCTTACAGGTAGAGGAAGCGCGCATTAGTTTGGGAGAGGTTCCGCTGGTTGCGTATGCGCCTGCCGGCAGCAAACAGCTGGCCGCCAATGTAGCGGAAGTTTGCCGTGGTCATCGAGCGCTGTTGTTGGCTCGCCACGGTGTAGTATGCTGGGGTGAAGATATTTGGCAATCTTTATTTAAAATGGAGACGGTAGAACATTTTGCTAAAATATTACTTTACTCGAGATTAATCTAAGTGATGTAACTATTTGCCAAAGTTATATATGACCGGTCAGGTGATAATATGAAAAACAGATTGCCGGATAAAAAAATAGCATTGTTAATTATTATTGTTTCTTTGGCTTTTTTTCTTGTTATGGGAAATTATTTAGTTGGACAAAGTTTTTTGCCCTATACACAAGCCGATACTGAAGCAAAGGTAGATACAACAACCAGGCCTAAGACTGAGATTAAAACAGCTGAAGCAAGTCTTGCCAAAACGACTAAACAGGTTTCGGACGGCCCGTTGATTGCGCTGACATTTGATGACGGCCCCAGTAAGACGGTGACACCGGTGTTGCTTAACGAATTACGCAAGAGAGGTGTTGTGGTAACATTTTTTGTCTTAGGTAACCGGGCGGAAAAATACAGCAATATTATTCTTGAAGCTTATCAGGATGGTAACCAGATTGCTATTCATGGCTATGATCATAAATATAAGTTTACGACGCTTAGTGACAAAGATTTATTATGGCAAGTTGATAACACAGAGGATATTGTTGAAAATATTACCGGTCAGCGGCCTAATGCAGTTCGTCCTCCTTATGGAGCAATAAATATCACTACGGCTGCAAAAATTGATATTCCTTGCGTGCTGTGGAATGTGGATACCCGTGATTGGGCATCACGCAATGCTGATAAGGTAGCCAATCATATAGTTTCACATGCCAAAGATGGTAGCATAATATTATTACATGATACTTTTTCTACCAGTGTTCTGGGAGCAATTAAAGCGATAGACATTTTGTCGGCTAAAGGTTATAAATTTGTTACTATTGATCAGTTATTTGCCGCTGAAGGTGTACAATTTGTCTCAGGTACAATTTATCCGGAAAAATGATTCGAAACTATTATCAGAGAGGATGATTATCAAAATGAAATGCAATTACTGTGGACGTGAGATACCGGAGTCATACGATTTTTGTGATAATTGTGGTGCAAAGTTGGAGAAGACGAATATTACGCCGGAGACGGCGGCAACAGTTGAACCGCCAACAGCACCGGATCAAACCCCGCCGGTATCGTATCAACCCCCTCCGGATTCATATCAGGCTCCCCCGTCCTTTAATCAAACGCCGCCACCCCATTATCCGGTTCAGCCGCCTGCTTATCAAAATCCTCGGTATTATGGTGAGGAATTAGCGCCGGTAATTTCTATGGGTCATTGGATGCTAATTACATTTTTAATGTGTATTCCTATTGCTAATATAGTATTAGTTTTGGTTTGGAGCTTTAGTAAAAATACCAATCCCAATCAACGCAACTATTCGCGTGCTATTTTGATTTGGATGCTGATTGTGACGGCAATTTATATTATTATTTTTATTATTGCAGGCGTAAGTTTTTTTGATCAATTATCTTACTATTAATATGTAGGGTTTAAGTATTGTAATTTATTGGCAATGTGATATAATAATAGTAGTTGCTATTAAGAAAATCTGTAGTAAATAATTATCAAAAATAACGGGGGAATACTATGGAAAAGAGAGTAGTAGTAGTCGGTGGCGGCATAGCCGGTCTTTCGGCAGCCCAGACGGCAGCTGCTTCTGATAAAGAAGCGGCAGTATTTTTGATTTGCGGGGAAAAAAGATTACCATATTATCGGCCCCGTATTTGTGAAGTGTTTTCCGGTCTTGATATTGAAAAACTAAATGTTCATAGTGAACAATGGTTTATTGATAATAGAATTGAATTAATTTATCAAACCGTACAAGAAATTAACGCTCAAGAAAAACAATTACGATTTATTGGCGAAGAACAACCGTTTAACTATGATAAACTTATTATTGCAACCGGTGCGGGTGGCAACCGTCCCGCTGCTGAAGGCACTGATGCCGATAATGTCTTGGCCTTGCGGTTTTTGGCGGATATCGATCGTGTCCGTCGTTATCCTGGTCCGGTTGTAGTAGTTGGCGGTGGGCTTTTAGGTTTAGAAGCAGCTTGGCATTTGTCATGTGAAGGTAGGCAAGTAGTGATTATTGAGCGGGGCGAAAGATTGTTGCTGCGTCAGCTCGATGAAGAAGCCAGTCATTTTTTTCTTCATATTGTGGAGAATGCCGGTATCAGGGTTGCATTAAACGGTAGTTTGGAAGCAATTCGGAATGGACAAGTAATATTGAGCGACAGCAGAGGCTATCCGGCGGCAGTGACGATTTTTGCGGCCGGTATCAAGCCGCAAATTGCTTTGGCGCAGGCTGCCGGATTGCAATGTAATCGCGCGATTATCGTTGATGAGATTATGGCAACCTCGGCAGTTGATATATTTGCTTGTGGAGATTGTGCTGAATTTAACGGTTCGGTTCCCGGATTATGGACAGTATCGATGGCCCAGGGTATGGTTGCAGGTAAAAACGCTGTTGGCGGCAGAGAATCTTATATCCCGGAAGAACCGCCGTATATGATGAACGCCATGGGTACAAGTATTTGGTCAGGCGGTAATATTACGTTGCAGGAAAGCTTTACTCGTTCGTTTCCCTCCGAGGGCAAATTCTCAAAATTGTTTTTTAATGATGATGGGCAATTGGCAGGAGCGATACTGATTGGTGAAACAGGAAAGTCGGTCACACTGAAAAAGGCAATCGCAAACGGCATGAATAAAGCGGAAGCATTGACCTTAATCTAATTAATGGGGAGGATATTAATTATGCAAGATATGAAGAAATACGTATGCACGGTTTGCGGGTTTGTATTTGATCCTATGGAAAATGACGGTATGCCTTTTGAAGAATTGCCCGATGATTGGGTTTGCCCAATATGCGGCGTTGATAAGGATTCTTTTGAGGAGGTCGAATAGTGGGCAAATGCGAATTAGCAAAAGGCATTTATTGGGTTGGAGCAATTGATTGGAGTTTAAGATATTTTCATGGTTATACAACTCAAAAAGGTTCGAGTTATAACGCATATTTGATAATTGACGAGAAGGTTGCATTAATTGATACGGTCAAAGCGCCGTTTGCCAAGACATTAATGGAAAATGTTAGAGCTATTATTGATCCGTCGAAGATCGACTATTTAGTATCGTTGCATGTTGAAATGGATCATAGTGGTTCTATCCCATATGTGCTGCAGCAATGTCCCAATGCTGAGCTGGTTACCAGTACTCCGGCGGGGATCAAGGGATTGCAGGCTCATTTCGGCGAGCTTAATGCACTGACAGTTAAAACCGGCGATACACTTAATTTGGGTAAACGCAGCCTGCAATTTCTGCAGACGCCGATGCTGCATTGGCCTGATAACACGCTTGCCTATATGCCGGAGGAGCAGATCCTTTTTTCTTCTGATGCTTTTGGCCAACATTATGCTTCAAGCCAGAGGTTTAATGATCAGGTGCCAACGGAAAAATTGTTCTTTGAAGCGGCAAAATATTATGCCAATATCGTATTGCCTTATGGCAGTCAAACTCTCAAAGCTTTGGCTGCTGCCTCTAAGTTAGATATTAAAATAATTGCTCCCGCACATGGGCTTATTTGGCGTTCGCAGTTAGCCGATATTATTGCTAAATATGCTGATTGGGGGGCGCAAAAAGTCGATGATAAAGCGGTTATTGTTTATGATACGATGTGGCATGCCACCGAAACAATGGCGGATGCGATTACTGACGGCTTTGTCGAAAAGGGGATATTTGTCGAGCAAATGAGCTTGCAGGCGAACCATATATCTGATATTATGGTAGCGGTGCTTGAAGCAAAATATGTTGCTATCGGGTCCCCAACAATTAACAATAATATGTTGCCAACCGTAGCTGCTTTTCTAGCATATATGAAAGGTTTGGCTCCCCAAAACCGCATTGGTATTGCTTTTGGCTCTTATGGCTGGGGCGGTCAAAGTATCGGGCAAATTGCCGAAATAATGAAATCTTTGAATTGGCAATTGCCGCTTGATTTGATTAAGATTAATTTTACCCCTAAGTCTGAGGATTTAATTAACATAAAAGAAAATATTAAAAATATAGCATTAAAAGGTAACAGTTGATGGAATGCGCACAATTGGTTATTAAAAATGCCAACTATTATACTGCCGGCACCTTTTTACAAGGCGACATCGTTATTGTTGATGGAAAGATTGTCGCCATCATCGCTTCCGGCAGATATAGTGGCAATTTTATTGCCGAGAGAGTTATTGACGCCAGCGGTTACACCGTATTACCCGGACTGATTGACTCTCATGTGCATTTCAGGGAGCCTGGGCATACCGAACGGGAGGACTTCTTTTCCGGCAGTTGCGCGGCAGCGGCTGGGGGGTTCACGGCATATCGGGTAATGCCCAATGTAAATCCACCGCCTTTTGATACTGCGCATCTTAATGACTGCGTTATTTTGGCTGAGCAAAAATCTATTGTAGATTTTATGATCTTAGCAGCGGCAGGGTTTGATAACAAACAAAATTTTAGCCAATTATTAAACGCTGGTGTGGTTGGTTTTAAAACTTTTTTACAGCCGCCGCCTGTCGGTAAAGAACAGGAATTTTTCGGTTTAACTGCAGCAGATGATGGTGAGTTGTTTTTGATGTTGCAAGCAGGTGCTGCAAGCAATGGGCGCTTCTATTTCCATGCGGAAAATCACCAATTAATCAAGGCTCTTGAAAAATATTTACATGTAACTGGACAGGAAGATAACAGTTTTCATTATCAAAGCCACGCTGCAGTTGCTGAAATCGAGAGCGTTGCTACCGTGTTGAACTTTGCTAAAGCTACCGGTTGCAAAATAGGGTTTGTCCACATTACTTTACCTGAATCCTGTGAGCTAATTAAACAAGCGCGGGGGCAGGGAGTCGATGTTGTAACCGAAACTTGTTTTCATTATCTGCTGTTTGACAATAGTTATATTGATCGTTTTGGTCCTTATGCCAAATGTAATCCCCCGTTACGCGATCAAGCGGCCAGGGAAGGTCTTTGGCATTACTTGTTTGATGGTACAATCGATATGATTGGCTCTGATCATGCACCATTTACGGTGACTGAAAAGGCGATTGATCCCAAACAAGGAATTTGGCAAGCTCCTTCCGGAATTCCGGCGATTGAAGTAATGTTACCTTTAATGTTGGATCAGGTTGCTCAAGGTCGGCTGAAGCTGGCGGACATAGCCCGTTTGTTTTCCGAAAATACTGCAAAAGCTCATGGTTTATACCCGCGTAAGGGCTGTATTGATCTGGGCAGCGACGGCGATTTTACGATTGTTGATACCGGTAGCCGCCAGAAAATATCGAGGGAAAAGATGTATACGAAAGCGCGGGATATTAACATCATGTTTGAAGGTATGGAAACAACAGGTATGCCGGTCTATACGATAGTACGCGGACGTGTTGTGATGGATCATGGACAAGTTGATAAAAATGCCCGTGGCTGGGGAAATCATTTGCGGCCGGAAATAATTTGCTAATATCTTGACAATTTATTGACAATCTAGTGAGAGGATTATATTATGAATCTTATTAAAGTTAGCCCTTCGTTGGCTTTGATATTTTTAGGTGGGGAGGCTCCGGCAGGAGGGGCGAGGAAACAATTGGATCAACTCGCATCCGCCGGCACATTCCCTTTTACTATTGCCGCTGATAAAGGCGCAAATTATGCTTATCAATACGGAATGCCGGTGGATTTGATAATCGGCGATTTTGATTCTATTGATACGGAAGTAATGGAAAACTATCAACGAATGTTTATTGAGTTTATTAGCTTTCCCAAGGAAAAAAATTTTGGTGATGGCGAAGCGGCTTTATTTACCGCTTTGCAACGGGGATTTAAGGATATAGTAATTTTTGGTAATTGCGGCGGTCGTCTTGACCATATGTGGCTCAATTTGGCTCTTCCCGTATTATACATGTCCAAAATAAATTCTCTGCAAATATTTAATGAAGATTGCGTCATCAGTTACAGTAACGGTGAAACCGAGATCAAGGGCAATGAAGGCGATATTATTAGTATGGTGGCGCTTACTCCCGTTTCTAACCTCTGTTGGCAAGGCGTAAAGTATCCATTGGACAATTTTGAGTTACCGGTCGGCAGCAGCCGATGTCTCAGTAATATTATGACTATAGATAAAGTACAGGTAACTCATGACAGCGGTGTATTAGCAATAATTCATTATCCGGCAAATTATCTATAACTGATAATCGGAACATTAATTACTATCTAGTTATCTTATGGATAAGGCGCAAATATACAGATAAACTTGTGCGCCTTATATCAAAACAATCGATTTCCCAGACATTAATTAAGACCCAATTGCTAAAATATCAAAAGAGACAGGTGTTATTTTCAAATTGTTCAAGAATAATAAACCATACAGAATTTTGCCTTCAGAAATGCTTCAGGAACTCTTAAAGTCTGGCAGTGAGAGTTTGACCGACGCGGGACTGGCAACATATCGTTTAGATTTGGCTCTTTCATGTCTATATCAACAAGTTGAAAATTTGTTTGATACAGCTAATTTTCTTGACCGTGAGCAGGCTGCTACTGAATTGTTGTTAGCCGCCAAGTATGCTGAAGACACTCAAAAAGCTGATTCGCTAGCCAAAGAAGTACATGCGGCTTTTCTTACCTGGTTATCATATGAACAACCCGATAGTACAGCTTTAAAGGCAGCCGAAGAGAAGGAAGCATTATAAGAGTAATTTGTTAGGTATTTTGAATCGAAAATAACTAATGTTAAAAAATCCAGCAATTATTATTGCTGGATTTTTTATTGTAACATCAATTACTGGTTGCTTTGTTTTTTTGATCTATTTCCTGATATAGGGCTTTTAATCCTTCAATACTGTCATTGATTTTACATAATTCCTGCATTATTGGGTCGGGTATATGCACCTGATCAAGATCAAGCGACGGGATACGGTGTGTGTTTTGTTTTACTATTCGTGCCGGAATACCGGTTACAGTTGTGTTGGAGGGGATTTCTTTCAAAACTACCGAATTTGCCCCTACCATTGAATTATCTCCGATAGAAAACGGTCCTAATACTTTGGCCCCGGCGCCTATTAAGACATTGTTCCCTACTGTTGGATGACGCTTACCTTTATCTTTGCCGGTACCGCCAAGGGTAACGCCATGATAGATTGTACAATTATCGCCAATTTCAGCAGTTTCTCCTATTACAATACCCATGCCATGGTCAATAAAGAGATAGTTTCCTATTTTAGCACCGGGATGAATTTCTATGCCGGTACAGAATCTTCCGGTCTGCGAAATCAATCTAGCCAAGAAGAGCAAACGGTGTTGGTAACACCAGTGCGCCATTTTATGCCAGATTAAAGCATGAAATCCCGAATATAGTAATATTACTTCTAAAGTGCTTTTAGCAGCGGGATCTTTACTGGCTATATTGCGGGCATCTGATAATAATGACATTTTCACCCACCCTTTAAATTCCTACCAAATTACTATGTTATATTATATATGGTTTTTTCCTGTTATGCAATAATTTTTTATAAAAAATTGCCGCACATTTTAATATTAAAACTAAGATAATTAAACAATATAATACTGAATTTATCAACAGAGAAGTTGTATTACAATCAGTTTATTGTATTATTTATCGCTACGGTATATAATAAACTATTACAAAGGAGCTTTAGTTTATGATTATTGATTGTCATTGTCATGTGTTTCCAGAGCCAATTGCGGCCAAAGCTATCGCCAAACTGGAAAAAAACAGCGGGCTTAAAGCGGTAACCGACGGCAGTTTAACAGGATTATGGAGAAGCATGGAACAATGGGGTATAGATTATGCTTGTGTGTTACCTGTAGCTACCAAGCCCGAACAGCAGAAAAAAATCAATATCGGTGCTGCGGCAATTAACGGCGGTAAGATTATTGCTTTTGGTTCGGTATTTCCCGGCGCCGCCGATATGATTGAGCAGTTGCGTAAGATCAAATCCTTGGGGTTGCACGGGATCAAAATTCATCCCCAATATCAACATGTTAACATTGACGATGATTGTATAGTTGAACTGGCAATCGAAGCCGGACGACTTGATTTGCCGATTGTATTTCACGCCGGCGTTGACCCGGGAATCGCACCGCCGCTATATGCAACGCCCCAAGCAACTGCCAGATTATTATCAAAACTGGCTGGTGTTAATCCTTTTCCTCGCTTAATAGCGGCGCATATGGGCGGTTATCTGCTCTGGGATGATGTAGAACGGTATTTGGTTGGTAAAAATATTTATTTTGATACTGGATTCATGGCTATGGATATGCCAAAGGAGCAGGCCAAACGGATAATTGACACTCATGGAGCGGACAAGATATTATTTGCCAGCGATTGTCCTTGGTGCACCGGAGCGGCTACCATTGACTATCTCCGTGCGTTGGGGCTCTCCGATGAAGAAAAAGCGAAAATATTTTATGATAATGCCGCTACTTTGCTTCATCTGCAGCCGGAAAGTGGCGTACAGGTAGATCAGATTAAGTTTGGCGGCGGCAAATTTACTGTGATTGCCGGGCCGTGTGCTATTGAATCGGAGCAGCAAATTACCTCTACTGCCGTGGCTGTTGCTCAAGCCGGAGCGGTGATGCTGCGCGGCGGTGCGTTTAAGCCACGCAGCTCTCCTTATGTGTTCCAGGGTCTACGCAAGAATGGCATTGAGCTGCTTATTAAGGCAAAGCAATTAAGCGGTCTGCCGGTGATTACCGAGATAACCGATATTCGCCAGTTACCATTATTTGATCAAGTTGATATGATCCAAGTGGGCGCGCGTAATATGCAGAATTTTGAGTTGCTGAGAGAGTTGGGCTGTCAACCAAAACCGGTACTGCTAAAACGTGGACAATCAGCAACGATTCGAGAGTTGTTATTGAGCGCCGAATATATTATGGCAGGAGGCAACCAGCAAATAGTGCTTTGTGAGCGCGGTATTAGGACATTTGAAACGGAGACGCGAAATACGCTTGACATTGCAGCCGTACCGTTATTGAAACGATTAAGCCAATTACCGGTGATTGTAGATCCCAGCCATGCTTGCGGTGATGCCAATTTGATTAAACCGTTGGCGTTGGCATCGGTTGCAGCCGGCGCTGACGGTCTGTTGATTGAGGTTCATAACGACCCTGCTGCGGCATTGTGCGATGGAAATCAGTCCTTATCTCCCGCTGCATTTGCAGATTTGATGATTGATATAAAATTATTAATAGGCGCCAAAAGATAATATAATTTGTTATAAGGTATTTTTAAGGAGGTTAATCATGATCTGCGGACTTTTGGGTGAAAAATTAGGGCATAGTTATTCGCAAATAATTCATCAGCAACTTGGCCGCTATGATTACCAAATGTTTAGTGTCAAGCCAAGCGATTTGGATGACTTTTTTGCTGATCAGCGGTTTGACGGTATTAATATTACTATACCATACAAAAGGAAGGTCATGCGTTATTGTGACCATCTTTCGCCGTTGGCGAAAAGAATTGGTTGCATTAATGTTATTGTCCGGGATTCTGAAGGCCACCTTTACGGAGATAATTGTGATTATCAGGGGTTTATTTATTTACTTAATGCCAACCATATTAAAGTAGCAGACAAAAAAATACTTATTTTAGGAAACGGCGCTACTGCTGCTACTATTAGTGCCGCTGTCGAAGACTGTGGTGCTTGTAAAATAGTAAAAGTATCGCGTAGCGGTGAATTTAATTATCAAAATATTAACGAACAAAAAGATGCCGAGATTATTATCAACACTACTCCGGTCGGCATGTATCCTTACAGCGATGGCAAGCTGATTGATATAAACGCTTTCCCGGCTGTTGAAGCGGTAGTTGATCTGATTTATAATCCTTTATGCAGCCGTCTATTATTTGACGCGCGGGAAATGGGTATTCCTCATGCCAGCGGACTGTCTATGCTGGTGGCTCAAGCTAAAAAAACAGCAGAGTTATTCATCGGTTTGCCGATTGCTGATGAACGGATTGAACAAATTATTAATGACCTAAGACATAAGATCAGTAATATTGTATTAATAGGCATGCCCGGTTGCGGTAAAAGTGCCATTGGCGCTGAATTGGCGCGATTGATGGGACGCGAGATAGTAGACAGTGACCAGATGATAGCCGAAAGTACAGGTAAAACCACAGCGGAATTAATTATCAATAGTGGGGAAGAAAGCTTTCGTTCATTAGAAATGGCAGCGTTGGCTTCGGCAGGACAAGAACATGGGTTAATTATCGCTACCGGCGGCGGCGCCGTATTAAAAGAGCAAAACCACTTTTCATTAGCTTGTAACGGCAGGATTTACTTTATTGAAAGAGAGCTGAGCTTGCTTGATAGCAATGATCGGCCGTTATCTGCCAGTGTCGGCATAGAACAGCTTTATCAGCAAAGATTACCGTTTTATCGCCATTTTGCCGATGTCTCTATTGACAATGATAGTAATATTGAATCTGTTGCCAATAAAATAATGGAGGACTTTTATGAGAATATTAGTAATTAACGGGCCTAATCTTAATTTGTTGGGGCTTCGCGAGCCGGAAATTTACGGTAGTGCGACCTATGAAGATCTGGTCCATTATATTGAAACCGCCGCGGCTAAACTTGATATTATTGTCGAATGCTTCCAAAGCAACCACGAAGGAGCAATTATTGATAAAATCCATGATGCATACCGCAGAAAAGACGGTATTGTCATTAACCCGGGAGCTTATGCTCATACGAGCATTGCAATCATGGATGCGATCTTATCAATATCTTTGCCTGTGGTGGAAGTACATATTTCCAATATCATGGAAAGAGAGGAATTTCGACACTTTTCTTATGTTTCTTTAGCCTGTGTTAAAACAATTTTCGGTCAAGGTATTGCCGGATATGTACAGGCATTAGAATATTTAAAATATAATTTTTGCAGTTAATCTACAAAAAACAAGACTAGCAATTAGTGGGCGCAAGTTAATCTGGTATATTTATAGATCTGATAGTGGGACAAATTTATAGGGTCGGGCATATACTGTAGTGAAGACAATCTGTTTATGATTGCCAAATGTAAGGAGATGATCTTGTGCCCCAACATAAAAACCCCACTGAACATACTGAACCTGCCGAATCAGATATTGATCTGTTAACAGAAGTTGAATCAGACTTAAACACCAACAAAAAGCACAAACCCCATCCTTGTCCGCCGCATCCTTGTCCACCTCCTCCGCCGTGGCCACAGAATTGTATCTGTAGCTGTATCTGTCAATTTTTGGAGATCCCGGGGATTGATCAAATCATTCATGCGGAATTTAAAGTTGTTGAGGTTAAACATATCAAAATATGTGGTGAAGAATGCGTTAAGTTGGTATTTAAAATATTTATTAAATTTATCAATTGCCAAGGTGAAATGCAGGTTTTTTGTGAAACATTCACCAGAATATTCTGCAAATTCCCCAGGCCTTGCTGTAAGAGACCACCGATTGCGATATTTTGCAATCCACCGGCATTTGATTTTAATTGTGATGGTACCTTTGTTATAAAAACCATTGTAAAAATTTGCTGTTAGTTATCAGTAAAATAGATAAAAATCTCAAAACAATAAAGACGATAAGCTTTTGCTTATCGTCAATTTTTCGCGTAATTTTATCTTTATGTAAATGTGTTTTTAATCTAAAGGTAACAGTAGTTTAAAGATGCTTCCTTGGCCTAATTTGCTGCTGATCTTAATATCTCCACCATGTTCTTTGGCTATTTGTAAAGACATTGGTAAACCAATACCATTGCCATTTTCTTTAGTAGTAAAAAACGGTTTAAACAATTTTTCAATATTTTCCGGGGCTATGCCGCAACCGTTATCTTGCACAGATAATTCTGCCCAATTATCTGTTTGATTTACTGATATTATAATTCTACCATTTTCATTACTAGCGTCTATAGCATTTGAAAGTAAGTTTAATACTATTTGACGGATTTGTTGCCCGTCGCAAAGACAATAAACACCCTGCTTATAATTTTCGACAATCTCAACATTTCGCAATATAGCGACGCTACGCAATAACATAGACATATCGGTGCCTATCTGTGACAGCTCAATTCTTTGACGATGTTCTTTGCGTTCGGCTGCCATCAACATAAACTGCGATAATAAAGAATTAATTCTGCCTATTTCATCGTACAGCAAAGCAAACCTCTGCTGTTGCTGAAGAGAATCAAAATTCGATTTTGATAATTGTCTTTCCAGTAATTGTAAATGCGCCCTGATGCTTTGCAACGGTTGTTTAGCTTCGTGGATAATTGCTGCTGCATTAACTCCCAATGTAGCTAGAACACTTTCCCGTAGTTCTTCTTTTGTAAATACAACATTTGATTCTGATGACGATAGCAGTTTATTTGGCGGCTTCACTACTGGCACTTCTTTAGCGGTATTGCCCATAACAGCTTCTCTCTTCGTAATTATTATAGTCAAATATTTCGGTGTAATAAGGATTTTAACCTTTTTGTTTGACATAAGTATTTATCATCAATTGTCGTTGTTATGCGACAAAAAATAAATGATTGAGATAGCTATTTTTGTTAATGGTGAAGATATTTATTGCTATGTGCTGATCAAATATTTTTTACCCACAGAAAAAACCCCATTTAAAAGTAGTTATTAACATAGTTATCCACAATATCCACAGGGAGATTTCCACTTATTATGTCGATATTACATGCCTACCTCCAAATATATTCTGTATAAAAATAATTTTGTTAAAAAAGCCGTTTAAAAATAAAAAATAGAAAGAATTAAATTTTGAAAATTAATAAAAATAATAACTAATTTTTATTGTTAAAATTTTAAGATAATTGTTTGTTTAGTGGATAAAACTGCCTATTCATTCATTTCTTGATATAAAACTTAAAACCTGCTTGCTTTTTATAGTCCCAATATTTGGAAAATTCTAACTAGAAATATGTTAATCAATGTATTTAAATATTATTTATGTATAAATATTATTACTATATAATATTTATATGTTTGAATAAAAAGTCGAAAGTGTAAATAATTTGTATATTTTTTCAATAAACAAGAAGGTTTTTATTAATATTATCTTAATATTTAATATGCATCATTTTAAACATGTATTTATATAATTGATTGTTTTATGTTATAATTAATTTATGAATAATATTATTTATCTAAAAAAGAAATTATATATCAATAAAGACCAGTTTTTAAAACAAATGCATTTAATAAATCAAAGTGCATTGACTAATAATTGCAAGTTGTTAATTGATCAAGCACTGCATTTGGCACGTCCGGAAGCTGCCGTAGAAAAAATTGAGGTAAACGAAACATTGTTTAGTGGTCAATTTTTTGATACCATGGAAAGCGGACAGCAAATATTTATTTTTTTGGCTACTTGTGGTCAAGACATTTCTGAGTGGGCTAAGCAGCAGACAACAATACTTGAGCGGTTTTGGGCTGATAAGATTGCAGAGGCGGCGCTGTATAGCGTTTTTGATGCTGCGGAACAATATCTAAAGGAATACTATAATTTGCCGTTTTTACGCCATATTTGCCCTGGGGCAATGCCTGCTTGGCCACTGCAGGAGCAAAAAAAAATATTTTCTTTGATGGCTCCGGCGGTTACTAAACTGCGGATAGCTTTGACTGATGACTTTTATATGACGCCGAACCAAAGTTTATCAGGGATTTTTTTTACAAGCAAAGATGATTCGCAAACTGATTGCGGATATTGCCGACAAGAAAATTGTGATAAAAAACATTGCCCATATAAAATCGTATTTTTCTGAAAGGTGGTTCGTTTAATGGCAGATATATTATATGATTTACTGGTTATTGGTAGTGGGCCTGCCGGATTGACCGCATCGCTATATACGGCAAGGAGCGGATTACAAACACTGGTGCTTGAAAAGTCAGAGGTTGGCGGTAATACCGCGCGCATTGATCATTTAGTAAATTATCCAGGATTTGTAACATCTCAGGAGGGAGCAGAATTAACGCGCGCTATGCAAGAGCAGGCGGTTAAATTCGGGGCTGCTTTTGCAAAAGAGCGGGCCCAAAATATTATCAAAGAAAAAGATAAGATTATTGTCTTTTGTTCTTCCGGCAACTTTTTTCAAAGTAAAACGCTACTGATTGCTTCTGGTAAATCGCCTAAAAGGCCGCCGATTTCCGGGGAGGAGCGTTTTATCGGCCATGGTGTTTCTTATTGTGCAACTTGTGACGGCGCCTTTTTTCGCGGCAAGACGGTAGTGGTAGCTGGTGTCGATGATACGGCCTTGGAGGAAGCATTGTTTTTGGCGCAAATGGCTGAGAAAGTTTATCTGGTAGCAGATGCTAAAGAAGGCGCACTAAATCTGGATATGGAAGTATTGAGCAAGGTAAAATCTACATCTAATATCAGTTGGGTTTGGCAACGGCATGTTGTGAAAATTGAGGGGGACGATAATGTAAAAGAGGTTATCCTTGATAACGAACAAAGGCTTGCGACTGATGGAGTGTTTTTTATTCAGGCTAGTGATGCCGCATCGGCATTATATGCTTCTGTTGTAAACACTGATGATAAAGGTTATATTATTACCGACGAAAATATGGCGACATCCGTAGAAAATATTTTTGCGGCCGGGGATGTACGCTCCAAAAACTTGCGTCAAGTAATTACTGCGGCCGCGGATGGTGCGATTGCTGCCGATAGCATACGCAAATATTTGCAGCATAAATAGATGGGCATTGTTTGAGGCAGGAGAAGAATACTTGCTGCGAGAATATTAAACAGAATACAATATTGGAGGAATAGCAGTGCTTGCTCGTGTCATCAGTGAAGAAGAGAAGGATTGTTTTAACAGTTTTATAACAAATCATCCCAAGGGCCATATACTGCAAACTTGGGAATGGGGCGAACTAAAAAAGCGCAGCGGTTGGCAGCCTATCAGGATGATTGTTGAAGATCAGGGCTCTATTTACGCTGCAATATCTTTGCTTAAACGTCAATTACCTGCCGGTGCGGGATGTTTGTTTTATGCTCCGCGCGGTCCGGTACTTGATATTAACGATAGTACTGCCTGGGATACTCTTTGGCAGGGTTGCCGTGATCTTGCGGCGAAACATAAAGCGATTTTTTGCAAAATTGATCCTGATGTTGCCGATGACGATATTTTATGGCAACAACGAATAAAGGCCGGCGGATTTGTTGCTACAGACAATGGCGAGGGGTTTGAAGGTGTTCAGCCGCGGTACGTATTTCGGCTTGATATTAGTCCTGATCAAGAAACGTTACTTGCTAATTTTCATCAAAAGACCCGCTATAATCTACGGCTGGCGGAGCGTAAGGGAGTTACGGTTGTACCCGCTGTTCCGCAGACTGAGTTGCCGGTGTTTTATCAATTGTTGCAGGAGACAGCTCAAAGGGATAATTTTCTGATTCGTCCTTTTGCATATTATCAGGATTTCTATGAATTACTGGTGCCGCAAGGTTTGGCCCAGATGTTTCTTGTATATTATCAGGATAAGGCAATTGCCGGTTCACTAGCGTTTAAACTCGGCGATAAAGCCTGGTATATATATGGCGCATCTGCCAACGAATACCGTAATGTTATGCCCAACTATCTGATGCAGTGGCGAATGATTCAGTGGGCCAAACAACATGGCTGCACTATGTATGATTTTCGCGGTGTACCGGGTGATGTTGATGAGGACCATCCGCTTTATGGCCTCGTAAAGTTTAAAAGAGGTTTCGGCGGCGATTATATCAAATTTATCGGAGAGTATGATCTTATATATCGGCCTGTAGTTTATAAAATGTATAATACTTTTGAGCCGCTTTACCAAAAATGGGTACGAAAGTTAATTCATGCTAAGAAAAGATTGCGGGGCAGAGGTTAACGATGGTTGGTAACACAATTGAAAGTTTCGATCGTTATATTAGAATAGACTTGGATGCTGTTAGCGCTAATGCCAGGGAAATACGCAGTCATTTAAAAGATGGTTGTTTACTGATGGCTGTTGTAAAAGCTGATGCTTACGGCCTTGGTGCGGTTGCGGTTGCTGAAGCTATTCAAGACGACGTTGATGCGTTTGCGGTGACGTATTTGCACGAGGGAATTGAGTTGCGTCAGGCTGGTATTGATAAGCCGATTTTGGTTTTTTTACCTGGGCGTGCTCATACTGCTGCTTTTTTGCGCCAATATCGGCTGACTGCAACTATCGATAGCATGGAGAGTCTGGAAGCAATGGCTGCCAGCGGGGACGAGCCTGCTCCATGTCAGATTAAAGTAAATACCGGGATGAATCGTTTTGGTTGTTCGCCGGAGACAGCTGCAGCATTGGGGGCTGCGGTAACCAAATCGTCATCGTTGCAACTGACAGGTATTTATTCCCATTTTGCTGAGGCCGCCGATAAAAACAGTGCCGAGCAACAAATATCCGTATTCCGTCATGTGATCGAAGCATTCAAGGAAATGGGTATTGTTTACGGGAAGGCGCATATAGCCAATAGTATTGCAACTGTGACTTTAGAAAAAGCTGCATTTGATATGGTTAGGGTAGGTACTTTGCTTTATGGACAAAGCCCGGTGCAGCTACCGTATGATTGGCATCTGGCTAATCCTTGGCAGGTGGATTGTAGAATCAGCGTCATTCGCAAAGTCAAAAAAGGCGAATTGATCGGTTATGGCGGCGATAGCAAGGCCGATCATGATTTAACGTTGGCTATGCTGCCGATCGGTTATGCAGATGGATTTGCGGTGGAGACCGACGCCCGCAGCGGTACGGCTGCGGTTTTCAAAAAGGCTGCCAGAAATATTGCCGGTCAATTAACCAATAAACCTGCTCACTATGCGCTGTTTGAAGGCAAAAGGCTAGCTGTTGTCGGTCGGGTTGCGATGCAGACCTGCGCGGTTGATATTACCGATTATTCATTAAATGTCGGCGATACATTAGAGATAGCGATGCGGCGTACTACTTCCGATGCGCGTTTGCCGAGAGTATATTATCAAGGCGGACAAATGTGCGCGGTCAGAAAGATTGACGGTGTATATATGAAAGAGGATATGAGATGATCGTTTTCCCCGAGACACTGGTAGTAATTCGCTGTCCGTTTTGCCAGCGGCAAATGCTTTACCGAAATATCTCGCGTTTTAAAATGGCAGAAGGTACTACTCTAACTTGCAGTTGTGGCGCCGATGTGCTTAAAATCCACGCGGCGGCAAAAAATATATATATATCCTGCTTTTGTCCGTGCTGTCAGGAAGAGCATCAATACATAATATCCAATAAAGAATTATTGTCAGATCAGGCGATGATGCTGGAGTGCGAGGAAACAAATCTTCATCTGGCCTATATCGGCGACCGTGACGAGGTGTTGACAGAGCTTAATGCCGAAGGGGAACAAATCATTTGTTATCAGGACATGTTGCGAGAATATTTCGACCAGCCTTCATTGATGGCCAAGATTCTTATGCACATCAACCATTTGTTTGCCCAACGAAAAATAAATTGCGAGGCTTGCGGTAGCAGCGATTTTGATATTGAAATATTTAATGACTGTTTAAATATTACTTGTGCGCATTGTAAGCAATACACACGGATTTTTGCCAAAAGGCCGCTGGATTTGCATTTGTTCCGCAAAGTTGATAGAATTACCATGCGGGCGCAAGGTGTGGCTATGCATTTTGTGACCAAAAATAAAACAATCGGATTCAACGAAACGAAGAAAAAATAATCTAAAAGGGGGATCATTATGCCTCTCGTATCAATGAAATCACTTTTGTCTCAAGCGGAAGAAGGCCGGTATGCAATCGGTGCGTTTAACTGCAATAATATGGAGATAGTGCAGGCGATTATCGCTGCAGCTACTGCCGAAAATTCACCAGTTATCATTCAGGCCAGTCAGGGAGCAATCAAATACGCCGGTATCGATTACATCGTGGGGTTGACGAGGCTGGCGGCGGAACTGTCGCCGGTGCCAGTAGCGCTGCATCTGGATCATGGTACTAACTTTAACCAGGTCATGCAGTGTATTGGCAAGGGCTTTACCTCGGTGATGATTGACGGTTCGAAATACAGCCTGGAAGAGAATATTCAGGTTACCAATAAGGTGCTCGATGTGGCGATTCCTTGCGGTATCAGCGTTGAAGCGGAGCTGGGAAAAATAACCGGTACAGAGGATGATGTTTTTGTCCACGAAAAAGAATCGATGTATACCGATCCCAAGGAAGCGCTTTATTTTGTTGAGCATACCAATGTTGACGCGCTGGCGATAGCCATTGGTACGGCTCACGGTCAATATAAGGGCGAGCCGAAATTGGATCTTGACCGCTTGTCGGAAATCGATAAGCTGGTCGAAGTGCCGTTGGTACTGCATGGGTCTTCGGGCGTGCCCGATGATACGATCACAGAAGCGATTAAGCGTGGCATCCGCAAAGTTAATATCGACACTAATATCCGCGAAGCTTTTATGGAAGCAGCCAAAAAAGTTATTATGGCTAATCCCAATGAAATCGACCCGCGTAAGATGCTGGGACCGGCCAGAGAAGCGGCCATAGAAATAATCCGGCAAAAGATTCGCATTTTCGGTAGTAGTGGGAAGGCATAAAAATAGCATAAAGTAGATTTGCGAACACCCTCGTTTTTTTAACGAGGGTGTTTTTTCATCGGGAAAAGGCATGATAGAGGCTATTTTATTGGACGGGTTGCCTTACATTAAGAAGATATGGGGTTAAAGGATGCTAAAGTTCAAAAGAGATGCAGCGCAGTATCGATGATATTTCAGTATTAGGATATATGTGTGTTTTTGTCGAATTATGGATTACAAAGACCGTTTTATTGGACAGGCTGCAGCATATAATGCAAGTATAGGGTTGAGAAAGCAATAATCGGTTAATAAAGGAGTTTTAAAGTATGAGCAGGTTAAAAAATATCCGCCTTTTGCGTGTAGCTTTGTTTATAGGGGTGGTAATTGTTATAATTTTCGCCGGTTCGGTACTGGCGACGAATGATAATGCTGCTTGTTCGGAGGAGAGTCAAGAGATTATGGATAAAAATAATATTGTTATCAGTTTTACGGGTTTGGATTATGATGGTGTTGTCGGACCTGAAGCGGGGCTGCTGATCGAGAATAACAGCGACCACAATTATATCATTCAGGCAGAAGATATGATGGTCAACGGCAAAGCAATCTCACCGATTTTTTCCTGCGAAATCGCACCCGGTCAAAGGTTGACCGACGATATTGTCATCAGTCAGTTGAAACTGGACCAGTATGGGATTGGCAAGATTGAGACGTTGCAGTTTAATTTTGTCGTCTTTAACAACGAAAACTGGTATGACGACTTTTATTCCGATACCGTCAGTTTGAGTTTCTAAAGTATATCCATAATTTACAAGTAGCGGTTGCTGATATATAATTAAATAAATTAATGATATGTAAGATTGTAAAAAAGAGTCAGCGGGGCGAGAAACGAGTGAGACCAGGCGTGGTCGTAACCGGCGACGTAGGCGACCTAGCTGGCTTTTGCCTAGCGGTAAAACCACAGCTAATGCACTTGCTGCGCTGTTTCGCAGCTTCGCGTCGTATTAAAGATACGTCGAGGAGACGGGGATGACTGCAACGCCGTATCGCGAAGTTTATCGTCACGCTGATATGTTGATTGTTTAATAACGGAGGTTTAATATGCCCCATCAATTTGAGGATTATCTGGTTGTTGGTATTTCATCGCGGGCGCTGTTTGATTTAGAGGAAGAAAACCGGATTTATAATGAACAGGGCCTGAAAGCTTATTGTGAGTATCAGCAAGAACACGAGCAGGATGTTTTAAAGCCCGGCGCGGGATTTCCGCTGGTGAAAGCGCTGCTACGGCTCAATCAGTTGATCCCCGGCCAGCGTAAAACCGAGATCATAGTCATGTCGAAAAACGCCGCCTCCACCAGCCTGCGGATTTTCAATTCGATTGAACATTATGGTCTGGATATATCGCGGGCGGCGCTGACAGGCGGTAGCGGTTTATCATCCTATCTGGCGGCCTTTAATACCGACCTATTTCTTTCTGCTGACGCTGCCGATGTGCAGGAGGCGATCAACGCCAATATTGCCGCCGGTATTATTTGTACCGAGTCTCATCCGCAGATTGATGTTAACCGGGAAATTACGCAGCTGCGCATTGCCTTTGACGGAGACGCGGTGCTGTTTGCGCCGGAGTCGGAGCGGATATTCCAAGAGCAAGGCAAGGAAGCATTTTTACAGCACGAACGGGAAAACGCTCATACGCCGCTGGCTGCTGGCCCTTTTGCGCCGCTGCTTAAATCGATGTCTTATTTGCAGCAGCAATTTGCCTCTCAGGGTGCGCCGATACGTACCGCTCTGGTTACAGCTCGTAATGCGCCTGCTCATGAACGGGTGATATTTACTTTAAGAGAATGGAATATCGATGTCGATGAGACATTTTTCCTCGGCGGTATGGAAAAAAGCGCGATCCTGAAAGCCTTCGGCGCCGATATATTTTTTGACGATCAATCGCTACATACTAATCAGGCCGCGCCATATGTACCTGCCGCGCGTGTGCCCTATAAGCAGGGGTAAAAATACACCTCCTCTTAATGGCGGTGGTGTTCAGTGGAGAATTATATGCGGGAGTTTTTAGTAAAAAGTAAATATATTAACTACGATTCGCCTTTGATTATTGTAAAAGCAAGAGAATTGTTTGGTGATAAAATGACTGATACGGAAAAGGCGCAGGTTGCGTATCTTTTTGTACGGGATGAGATACCACATTCATTTGACTGTAACGCTGAGATAATTACAGCCGTCGCTTCCGATGTGCTGAAATATAATACTGGTATCTGTCACGCCAAGGCAAATTTATTAACGGCATTGCTGCGCTCTCAGGGAATTCCGGTAGGATTTTGTTTTCAGCACCTGACGCTTGCTGACGATGATTCACTAGGGTATTGCCTGCATTGTTATAATGCAATTTATATTAACGGCAGATGGATCAGAGTTGACGCCAGAGGAAATACCAACGGAATAAGCGCGCAATTTTCCTTGGACGAGCCTGTTTTGGCGTTTGCCAACAGAGAGCATTATAACGAGTGCTTTTTTGAAGGAATATACGCGGAGCCCGACAAGCCGACCATGGAAATGCTGGAACGGGCAAAAACGCTGCAGGATGTAATGGAAGGTCTGCCGGAGGCGCCATCTGGAAAACCAAGCATACAAGCCTGATGGGTGGCGCGCAGATTATTTTGCAGCGTGAGTAATTTATTTAGCAGGGTGCGGTGATTGGCAAGACAGCGCATGCCGGATATGTTTGCGAGGTGAAGCATGAAACATTCAGTGGTAGAAATAGCAGATTATATGGGAAAGCTCGTACAGATATTGCAAGAGGGATTTGGCAAGCGTCTATTATATGTCGGATTACAGGGTAGCTACAGCAGGGGCGAGGCCAATGGTAACAGTGATATCGATATCATGGTCGTACTTGATGATCTGCACATGACGGACATGGATAAATACCGGCAAATCATACTGTCGCTGGAGCACGGAGACAAATCCTGCGGGTTTATTTGCGGGGGCAGCGAGCTTGCCAACTGGAACGCCTGTGAAATCTGCCAGCTGGTGCATACGACCAAGGATTATTTCGGTACGCTGGCAACTCTCGTTCCTTCATATACGACGGAGGACGAAAGAACGTACATAAAAATCAGTGCCGGTAATTTATATCACGAAATTTGCCACAGCTATATCCATTCCCCGAACCGGAACGATAAGGAGGGGTTAAGAGCTTCCTATAAGTCTGTCTTTTTCATTCTACAGAACGTTTATTATCTGTGTAACGGTGAATTTATTAGGACGCAAAAAGAGCTGCTTTCCCGTTTGGAAGGCATTGACAAGAAAGTTTTGGCGACCTCATTGTGGCTAAAGACTCAAGAAGAATACGATTTTGAGGAGGCATATTCGTTACTGTTTGATTGGTGTAAAATGATTTTACAGACAATATAAAATGGGCAAACAGAAACGTGCCGCATGGGGGTTAGGCTCGTAACGCGCCTGCCCATGAGCGGGTGATATTGACTTTAAGAGAATGGAATATTGACGTCGACGAGACGTTTTTCCCCGGTGGTATGGAAAGCGCGATCTTAAAAGCCTTCGACGCAGATATTTTCTTTGACGATCAATTGCTACATACTAATCAGGCCGCGCCATATGTACCAGCCGCGCGTGTGCCATATAGCAGGGATAGTAAAACAATGCTATTTAGTTATTTAAGTTTTGTATAGGAACAGGGGAAATGATATGGAGATATCCTATGAAAATAACGGAAACGGTGGGCCGGTCACTTTTGATTTGCATTTTCCAATAAAGGAGTATATTTCTACTAACCAGATATTCAGATGGATTAGTAACCAAACCTTATCCTATCTTTTTCTGTGGGAATACCGTTAACTACTTTTTGCCACTCACCATCTTGGAACACTTCATATTGTTCAAAAGCACAAGGCAATCCGTTTGCAGTAGATATGTCACTGCTATCCATAAGCTGAAAATGCAAATGTGGAGTAAAAGAATTGCCCGAATGACCCACTCTACCAATAACTTCACCTTTTATTACACTCTGACCAACTGAAACCTGAATAGACCCTGTATTAAGATGAACTAGCGCAATATATATTTGGTCGCCACATTCCATAATGATGTAGTTGCCGGCAACTGATTGTATGTCATCTTTTTTCGGGTCGAAATAATGAGCATTTTTATAAGCGTTATACATATCTGAAAGTAAATTCGTTCGTTCTCGTTCCTCATAACCGTCTTCTGCTTGGACAATGATCCCGTCACAAGGTGCATATACTTCCTGGCCCCAACAATAATATTCATTTAAGGGAACTCCAAAAAGGAGATATTTCGGCAAGCTAGCACGATAGGCAGGCCAGCCCTTTCTTTCCCAATCCACTTGTATAAAGTCATAAGCATATCTTGTTCCTAACTGGTCTGTTCCGTGGCTCGGAATTTTTGTCCCTGGAGTGTTGGGAGAGAGCCATTCTCCCCTCAAAGGAAACTCGACAATTATCGGCTCATGCTCTTTAATCATCTCATGCCTCCTATCCGCATTATTGAAAATGACTAGTGCTACAATGGCACATGCAAGTACGATGCTGAAACGTGCAGGCATGTGCTTTTTCTCATTCCACATCATAACTCGCATTTTCACCATCCTTATTCATTACTTGATGTATAGAAAATTTTTCTAAGTTCGTCAAAGTATTCGTCAAGTGTTGTAATGATATGTTTATAATCCAATTTTGAAGTTTGTGAATTTCTAATATCGTCTAATATTTGATTAGTAAAACCCATATTAGACCAAAAAATAAACTGTTTGCATTTGTCAATATTCAAACCAACTCTAAACTTAGAAACATCAATCTTATCGAATATTTGATGGTCGCATGATGATTGTTTTTTGTTAGCCCTTTTCTCAAGTGCTTTGTTGATTTCATCAGAGCTTGTTACAGTAGAAAGTTTGTTAAACTCAAAAATCCAAGGATATTGCATTATCAAATCAATTTGAAGTAGATAGGATTGGCGCAACCTAGCAAAAACATCTTTTTCCGAAAAATTCATTTTCGTAAAATATTCTTTATCAAGAAGTTCGGCAAAGTAGTTATACACAAGCAGGAAAAGTTCTTGTTTGCTGTTTATATAATGAAACATTAGGGCTTTAGAAATCCCTGCTTCTTTCGCAATTACATTTGTTGAAGCGTTGTCAAATCCTCTCAATGTAAATTCTTTTAACGCTGCATTCAAGATAGCGTTACGCCTTGGAGGTTCTAAATCCAATAGTTTTGTAGGCATATTATACCATTCCTCCTTAAACAATGCCTTGTATTTACCTGATAGGTCAATTATATCGCTGTTTACCTAAAAGGTCAATAAAGAAATCAACTATAAGCTATATTCTTTTAAGACTCCATTAACTGGCAAGCAGGGAAACTGTGGCCACAGATCTTTTGAATTTACTCATAATCACGACTCAAAATAAGTTACCATTTGGTTTTCTTATATCTCAATTTTTATAAACCTTCTAATTATCTTCACCTACTCCTGCTGCATCTTGCCTGTGAAGTAAATATAGGTGTTTAGTTTAATAATGCCCAAGCATGCCAGAGAGCATTGCGAAGGTAGCGCAGTAGGTAGAAACCAACTTGAGGTCGATAGTAATTATTCATCCCTGTTTGCCTCATCAGTATTTAGAAAAATTATCTTACTATCAGAGGAAGGTATATCCGAAGTAAACATTTCCTCTGTTATTTGTTTTGTTTCCTGTAATATAGAAGTTGCCTCCCGATAAAGAGTTAAAAAAAGTTCTTTATGATTAGGCATGACTACACCTCCATAATTCTGCTGATGGAAATATAATTATTATAATTCCACTAGCGGAATTATGTCAAGATGGTTTGGATATATAATTCTTTTTAAAGAATTATATATTGAGGTGATAGTGAAATGAAGCCGAGGAGATTACCGCTGGGAGATATGAATATTATCGGGGCGAACGTAACGAAGATAAGATTAGATAAAGGCATCAAACAAAAAGACTTACTGGCGAGGATTCAATCTCTGGGGATGGAAATATCTGAATCCTGCCTTTCAAAAATCGAGGGGCAAACGCGGATGGTAACCGACAAAGAGCTTGTTTTGATTGCTAACGCATTAGGAGTTCAGCCCGAAGATTTGTTATAATTTGAAAGTATTTGTATTGTTACTACTAAACAGAAAAAACCGCCGGTTAACTAATTATTGTTAATCCAGCGGTTATTTGTAATGGGGCTAATTGGTTTACTTATTAAATCAAATCGGCTTGTACAAGCGATTTGGCCATTTTTTGTGTGCCGAGCACCCAGAGCAGGTCGCCGATATTCAGCTGCATATTGGGGTTGGGGTTGAGTATCGGATATAAATTTCTTTCTAATCCCAGCAGATAGCAGTTCCAGCGTTTTTTGATTTGTGAATCTTTGATGCTGACTCCGGCCAGACCAGAGTCCTTGTGGACTTTTACCGCGTAACAAAGTAGCTGATCTTCTTGCTCATATTGATCCTGTGAGGTGATAAACTGATAAAGTGTAGGAAAGATAGCGCAATTATCTTCGGTGCAGAGATACGGCAACGCCATGTGGATATTGGCGATACCTTCTTCGCTGCTGACGAGAAAAACCTTGTCGCCGTCCAGAAGTTTCTCGTAACCTTCGGGATTGTTGATATGCTTTTTGCCGCGGATGATTTTGATCACATGCACTTTAAAGATAGCGCCCCAGCTTAATTCGGCCAGAGTTTTATCGACACATTCGTAACTTTGTTCGCAGCGGAAATTTGCTACCCGCAGTTGCTGGTCAAGCCAATCATGGGCGTTTTCATCTTCCCGCTGATGCAAATGCAGTTCGTTGAGATTGGCCAGGAATTTAGCTTCGAACTGCAGATAGCGGCCAATCAGCCAGTCGGAACGGTAAACCAGCAGCACGATTGTTGCTGCAATTACCAGTAATAACAGCGGAGGCAAAGAGAGGATAGTAAATAAGGGTAGCAACACCAAGCCGATGGTGATTGCAAAACGGATAATGATCAGCACTATTAAAGGCAGATGGTTGGTTTTGTTCTTGACCCACAAAGAAACGAAATAATAATTACGGTTATAGAAAAGCATCGGTTTTAAGAAGGGAGCCATGGCAATCAATATTACTGCCGTGGTGGCAAACCTGTCCCAAGGATGCGGCAGGTATTGACCGGCCAGCGGTAAAAGCCATGTAGTGCCTACGGCGTTGATGCCGAGAATGATCACGATATAGATAAAAATGCGGGAAAAACACTGTTTGATATAATTCTGCCAGTCGCTGTCTTTTTCGGTTTCGCTTTGTTCCTCCGAGGTATAGCGGTTGAGTTTGTTTAGCCATTTTTCCGGCAGGCGTTTTTGCAGCCACTGGTAAAAATCTTCCGCATGGCTGATAAAAAACGGCGTGGTAAAAGTGGTAATCACCGAGACGGCAACAACGATCGGATAAATATAATCGGCAGTAACGCCGAGCGTTAAACCCAGCGAGGCAATGATAAAAGCAAACTCGCCTATTTGCGGCAAGCAAAAGCTGCTGCGGATCGCTATATGCAATGACTGGCCGCTGAGCATCAATCCCAAAGCGGGGAAAATCAGTTTGCCGATAATTACCAGCGCGGTGATTAGCAATATCGACGGTAAATAATGATATATTAAAATTGGGTCGACCATCATGCCGACGGAGATAAAAAAGACGGCTCCAAACAGGTCTTTGACCGGCGTGATCAGATGCTCGACGCGGTTGCCGTGAATGGTACCGGCCAGCAGCGAACCTGCTAAAAATGCGCCCAAGGCGGAGGAAAAGCCCAGATAGTTGGCCAGCAATACCATGCCTAAGCACATGCCTAACGAGACGATCAGTAATGTCTCGTTATTCATCAGTTTGTAGGTTTTTTTGAGTAATGTAGGAACCAGGTAAATACCGAGGATCAGCCACAATGCCAGATAAAAGACCATCTTTAATATATTAAACAGCAAAGTGCCACCGTCAATGCTCTGGCTGACGGCAATCGTGGAAAGGATGATCATCAAAAAGATGGCGACGATATCTTCCATCACGAGAATGCCGAAGACCATTTGCGCGAATTTTTCTTTTTTAAGTCTCAGGTCATCAAAGGCTTTGATGATGATGGTTGTCGAGGAAATGGCGATAATGCCGCCAAAAAACAGGCTGTTCATAAACGACCAGCCGAGCATCTGCCCGGTAAAAAAGCCGATTGCGCCCATGCCTGTTACTTCGGTAATCGTGGTAATAATAGCGGTGCCGCCGATGCGCGCCAGTTTGTGGAGGTTAAACTCCAGACCGAGCGCAAACATCAGGATGATAATGCCGATGTTGCTCCAGACATTGATATTGGCTATATCGCCGACATTGGGGAACATGCTGAAATAAGGGCCGGTAATCATGCCCGCAACGATATAGCCCAGAACCAGAGGCTGTTTGATTTTCTTAAACAGCAACGTGGTAATACCGGCAACGATTAATATCAATGCTAGATCAGATATCAGTGTGGGTAGGTGCATGGTTACCTCCTTGGTTATTATTTGCAGATCTAAATAAAGTATAAATGATTTCGATATTTAATGCAAATTGGGAGGGCGGCGGCTCTTTACTTATTAAGAAGTGTCGGATATAATTATTTTCATACACAATGAAAGAAGTGAAAATAATGCTTGATTACGATAAAATCTATTCCCGCAAACTTGATGCGATCAAGCCGTTGGCTATCGGCAAATTTTTTGCGGTCGGGCCAGAGATAGTGTCGCTGGGTATCGGTGAACCGGACTTTGCTACGCCGATGACAGCTTGTCAGGGCGGCATTGATTCGCTGCTGGCCGGGAAAACAGCCTATGCGCCTACCATGGGTGTTGGCGAGCTGCGGCAGGAAATATCTAAGTATCTGCAGCGGCGGTTTGCGCTTGATTATGCGGCGGAAGAAGTGCTGCTGACGGTGGGCGCTTCCGAAGGATTGGATAGTATTATCCGCGCTTTTATCGAAAACGGCGACGAAGTGATTATACCTTCCCCGTCTTTTTCCTGCTATATTCCGATTGTCAGTCTGGCGGGCGGCGTGCCGGTAAATATTAACACTTATGCCAAAGATGGGTTTAAGCTGCGGGGGGAGGCCTTAAAAAAGGCTATTACCGCCAAAACAAAAATACTGCTGCTCTCCTATCCCAATAATCCGACCGGCGCTGATATGTCTGCAGAAGATTATCTGGAAATTGCCGAGGTTTTAAGGGGTACCGATATTCTGGTGCTTTGTGATGAAATCTATGCCGAGTTATCTTATAGCGGCAAACATAGCTGTCTGGCCAATATTGCGGATATGCGTGAGCGGTCGATTTATCTCAGCGGTTTTTCCAAGGCGTACGCGATGACCGGCTGGCGGCTCGGTTATGTGGCGGCGCCGCAGCCGTTGCTGACGCAAATCAGCAAAGTCCATCAGTTTGCCGTGATGAGCGCGCCGTCAGTTGCGCAATACGCGGCAATCGCGGCGCTGCGGCAATGCGATAACGACGTTAAAGCGATGGTCAGCGAATATGACAAGCGCAGGCGTTTTGTCTATCGGCAGTTGATTGAGATGGGGCTTGACTGCTATGAACCGCAGGGCGCATTTTATATCTTCCCCTCTATTAAGAGTACGGGTTTGTCCTCGGAAGAGTTTGCCGATAGGTTGTTGGACGAAGCGAAAGTAGCCGTGGTGCCGGGAACAGGGTTTGGGCCTGCGGGCGAGGGGTTTGTGCGCATTTCTTATGCTTATAGCATGGAAACTCTAGCGGAGGCTATGAAGCGGCTGGCGGACTTTGTAAAAAAAATCAGCTAAACGGAATATTAAAAGTAGGTAGTCAAAGAAGTGGTCAGCGTGCTGAGAAACGAGCGAGACTAGGCGCGGACGAAACCGGCGACGCAGGCGTATAAAAGATACGTCGAGGAGACGGGGGATGGCCGCAACGACGTATCACGAAGTTTATCGGCACGCTAAAAAGAAGGTGCGAATTGAAATTCGCACCTTCTTTAATTTTGTTGGCTTTAGTTTTGCTAGCTATTACATCATGCCGCCGTAGCCGCCTCCGGGAGGCATCGCCATAGGGGGTTCATCTTTGGGGATATCGGTAATGATGGTTTCGGTAGTCAACAGCAATGCGGCTATTGAAGCGGCATGCTGGAGAGCGGAACGGGTGACTTTAGCCGGATCAACGATACCGGCTTTGACCATATCCTCGTACTCTTCGGTCGCGGCGTTGAAACCAATACCCTTCTTGGATTCTTTGACTTTTTCTACCACGACAGCGCCTTCTAAACCGGCGTTATTAGCGATTTGTTTCAAGGGTTCTTCAAGAGCTTTTTTGATAATGTTGATACCGGTCATGACGTCGCCTTCTGCTGTGAGCTTGGCAACTGCTCCGATTACTTCGATCAATGCTAAACCACCGCCGGCCACAATACCTTCTTCAACAGCGGCGCGGGTTGCGGACAAAGCGTCTTCGAAGCGTAATTTCTTTTCTTTGAGCTCGGTTTCGGTAGCGGCACCGACTTTAATAACAGCAACGCCGCCTGCCAATTTGGCCATTCTCTCTTGAAGCTTTTCTTTGTCAAAATCAGAGGTGGTGTCATCGTATTGCTTTTTCAGCTGTTGGACACGGTTTTTGATCTCGGTGCTGTCGCCGTCGCCGTCGATAATTACTGTATTATCTTTGGTGATCTTGATCTGGCGAGCGCCGCCGAGCATTTCGATAGAAGTATTTTCCAGTTTGAGGCCGACGTCTTCGGTGATTACGGTAGCGCCGGTCAAAATGGCGATATCCTGCAGCATGGCTTTTCTTCTGTCGCCGAAGCCGGGGGCTTTGACGGCAACGCAGGTGAAGGTGCCGCGCAGTTTGTTAAGGATTAATGTTGCCTGAGCTTCGCCTTCGATATCTTCGGCGATGATCAGCATTTGACGTCCGTTTTGTACGACTTTTTCTAAAACCGGCAGCAGGTCGCTGATGACCGAGATCTTTTTGTCGGTTATTAAAATATAGGGTTTGTCAAGCAGCGCTTCCATCTTGTCGGTATCGGTGACCATATAAGGGGAGATATAGCCGCGGTCAAACTGCATGCCTTCGACTGTTTCCAGCGAAGTTTCCAAGCTTTGGCTTTCCTCAACGGTGATAACGCCGTCGTTGCCGACTTTCTCCATGGCATCGGCGATCAGGTTGCCGATAGTCGTATCGTTAGCGGAAATGGAGGCTACCTGTGAAATAGCGGTTTTATTTTTGACCGGTTGGGAATTTTTCTTTAATTCCGCCACGGCGGTGTCGACGGCCATTTCAATACCTTTCTTTAAGATCATCGGATTGGCGCCGGCGGCGACATTCTTCAGACCTTCGCGGATGATGGCTTGCGCCAGCAAAGTAGCGGTAGTGGTGCCGTCGCCTGCGACGTCGTTGGTCTTGGTGGCGACTTCTTTGACTAATTGAGCACCCATGTTTTCGAGCGGGTCTTCGAGCTCAATTTCTCTGGCGATGGTTACGCCGTCGTTGGTGATTAGCGGCGAACCGAATTTCTTATCCAGTACAACATTGCGGCCTTTGGGGCCGAGTGTTACTTTAACTGCATCGCTTAAAGCGTTAACGCCGCGTTCCAAAGCGGAGCGGGCTGCTGTATCAAAAACAATTTGTTTAGCCATTGATATTTTTCCTCCTATTTATTATTCTTGCCAATGATGGCCAAAATATCGCGTTCGGAATTGAGAATCAAATATTGTTCACCATCTAATTTGACTTCGGTTCCGGAATATTTTGCAAAAAGAACTGTATCGCCGACTTTGACTTCGAGCGGAGCTCTTTTTCCGTCATCCATTAAACGGCCGGGGCCGATGGCTAACACTTTGCCTTCCTGGGGTTTTTCTTTGGCGGTGTCGGGAATGTAGATGCCGCCTTTTGTGACTTCCTGCGATTCGAGCAGTTGAATAACAACACGATCACCTAACGGTTTGATATTCATGGCGTTTCCTCCTTAAAGAATTGTTTAATAAACTTTTTAATAGCACTCTCTTGCGATGAGTGCTAACCATAGTCTATATAGTAATAAACATCAGCTCCGGAGGCAAATCGCGTATTTTGGCAAAAATAGGTAAATATAGCATAATATCTCACGATATCTCTTGATATCTCTTGATTTCTATTGTTTTTAAATATATGTAAGTTTTCTTTTGTTTGTTATAATAAATCAATAGTAAATTTTTTAAATCCGGCGCAAAATAGTATAAAAGAGAAAGTAGGGTCAGATATGGAAGCGGATAAACCAAGAATGGAAGACATGGATATCGATGAAAAAATAAAGGACGCCTTGCGTAACGCCTGCAACAATAACCGCATCGACTGTCCCGACGCGCGGGCGTTGGCGGAACAGCTTGGTGTCTCCTATCGCGTGATCGGTGATGCAGCTGACCGTATGGGTATCAAAATCAAAAATTGCGGACTGGGTTGTTTTAGCTGATGAATGAACCAAAACTGATTTCACATGGTCGGCCAATTGACTATTTGCGCCTGTCAATAACCGATAAATGCAATTTGCGCTGTCGTTATTGTATGCCGGAGGAGGGTATAAGCAGGCAATCCCACACCGAGCTGATGCGTGCTGAAGAGATGCGCCGGCTGGTCGGCGTTTTTGTCGAGGCCGGAATCCGTAAGCTGCGGATTACTGGCGGTGAGCCGCTGGTCAGCAAAATTCTGATGCCGCTGTTGGAGTCGATAAAATCGCTGTCTTTAACCGATATTGCTTTGACAACCAACGGCCAATTGCTGTCGCAGATGGCGGACCAATTGCTGGCTGCCGGCGTAAAGAGGCTTAATATCAGTCTTGATACGCTAAATCCACAGCGTTTTGACTGGATCAGCCGCGGCGGTGTGCTACAAAAGACGCTTGACGGTATTAATGCGGCCTTAACTGCCGGTTTTAATCCGGTCAAGGTCAATACGGTTGTGGTACGCGGGTTTAATGATGATGAAGTGGTTGATCTGGCGCTGCTGGCCAAAGACAGGCCGTTATCGGTTCGCTTTATTGAGCTGATGCCGGTCGGAGAGTTTAATATCTGGAGCGAAGAAAATTTTGTTTCTACCGATGAAATCAAGGACAAACTGGCTGTGTTGGGTCTCTTGCGGCCAACAACGGTGATAAACGGCAACGGGCCAGCGGAAGTGTTTAGTATTGATGGCTTTTGCGGTACTGTCGGCTTTATCAATGCTATCAGCGGTCACTTTTGCCGTCGCTGTAACAGGCTACGGTTGACGGCAGACGGAAAGATATTCCCCTGCCTGCACAGTGATAGCAGTTTTGATTTACTGACGCCGCTGCGGCATGGTGCGACCGATGCCGAGCTTTTACAATTGATAGAACAAGCGGTCGAAGAAAAGCCGCCGGAACATAGTTTTGGTAAACAGTTGCGCGGAATGAATACTATTGGCGGATAAAATAATAAGAAAGGCCGGATGTTTTTTGGACTGAACCAGCGGTAACGGACAGCGGGAAA
>DFZA01000010.1 GCA_002382665.1 Peptococcaceae bacterium UBA4068
TGCCTAAATAATGTACCATATCTAATTTGCTTTGTCAACATTATTTTCGTAAATTTGACTTTTATTTTTATATGATTTTTTATAAAAAATATTATGCTTTAAGTGCGCAAATATAAATAGTAAAATTTACAGGAATATCTATCCTAATTTGAGAAACAATTATTAATCTTCCAGACAATTAACAAAAAACTAAGCTTTGCCTATAAAAAGTCATGCACTTACTTCCTTATTATTATAATTCTTTTATCTCCCGCAGTAAAATTCAGTAACCGGCAATGCGTTTGAGCAGACTTTGACTCATTATTCAGTTAATTCCATAAATCGGCTCAAAAATTGACATTGCTATCTATACATTATATTATATTTAAGTGGGGTTGGAACCCAATTGCTTGATTTCAGTATTGTTTTTACATAAATATAATTCAAAGATCACTAAGAAAGGATGTCATTTATGGAAAGAGAAAACAATTCCTCCGCTATACCAGCTGTTTCCTTCGATGAATTTGCTTCTACCTCATATGAGCAATGGAGGGAAGCTGCGGAGGCAGCTCTCAAAGGAGCGCCTTTTGACAAAAAGCTGCTCAGTAAAACTTATGAGGGCATTACCATTCAGCCGATTTATACCCGTCAAAGCTCAGAAGAGTTCAGACAACGGCTGACATTCCCTGGAGCCAAAGATTTTTTACGCGGCACAAATGCCGCTGGCTACATCGCTCAGCCTTGGGCTATCGCTCAAGCCAGCGACGCGGTATTACCGGAAGAAGCCAATGCGATAATTAAAAAAGAATTAAGCAAAGGCGCTAACGCTGTTGCTTTCGGACCTCAGTTGATATTGGAAACATTGGAAGATGCCGAGGCACTGTTTGACGGTATCGACCTTAGCATATATCCGCTCAATTTATATGCCGGTGAAAGCGCCTACGCTCTGCTCGCTTTAATTAAAGCTTATGCGGACAAAAAAGGCATTGACAGCGCCAAACTTAGCGGCTGCGTCGGTGCAGACCCGGCTGGCTCGCTGGCAGCTACCGGTAAAATCGCCAATTCAATAGAACAATTACTGGCGCAATTATCAACAGCTTTAAAATGGAGTCTCAACAATGCACCGCAGCTCAAGACCATATATATTCAAGGTTCCGTATATCATAACGGTGGTGCCAACGCGGTACAGGAAGTTGCTGCTTGCATGTCAAGCGCCATTGCTTATATTGAAGCGCTGTTAAAAGACGGTTATAAGATCAATGATATTGCCAAAACAATCCGTTTTGAATTTTCTCTTGGCGCCAATTTCTTTATGGAAATTGCCAAGATCCGTGCAGCTCGTTTGATCTGGGCACAAATTATTAAAGCTTACGGCGGTAATGATGAAGCGGCCAAGATTAGTATCGCTGCCAGTACTTCCTCGTTTACCTCAACCGTTTATGATCCCTATGTAAATATTCTGCGTAGCACTACTCAAGCGTTTTCCGGTGTAGTCGGCGGTGTTGACGCCCTACAGGTTAAACCATTCGATGAAGCTGTCCGTCCCAGCGACGAACTTTCACGCCGCATCGCCCGCAACATTCAAGTAATGATGCAGAACGAATTCAATCTGCTTTCACCGGTTGATCCTGCCGGCGGTTCCTGGTATATTGAAACGCTGACCGGTCAATTAGCCGAAGCTATCTGGGCTGCGATGCAAAAGATCGAGGCAGACGGCGGCATATTTGCCGTATTGCAAGCCGGCACACTGCAAGATCAGATTGCTGCCACACTAAACGAAAGATTTAACAAACTAGCTACCCGTGTCGATAAAGCAGTCGGTACCAACATGTATGCCAATATGCTCGAAGAAAAGCTGCAAGGCTCCTGTGAATGCGATAAACAGCAAGCAGCCCGTAAAGCCGCAGCCGCTAAACATGCCGCTCTTTACAACAAAGCCGATATCGACAAAGCTCTGACAAATATCGATAAATGCATCGGCAGTGCAGTAAAAGCCATTGCCGCCGGCGCCACGGTCAATGATATCGCCGCAAAACTGTCCGGAGCCGGTTTAAGCGTCAAAGAAATTCCCGCCCACCGCTGGACTGAACAGTTCGAGACCCTGCGTAGCAGGACCGAAGCATATAAAGCAGCCAATGGCAAAGACATCAAAGTCTTCCTCGCCAACATGGGGCCGATTCCCCAACACAAAGCCCGCGCCGATTTCTCCACCGGTTTCATGGAAGTCGCTGGCTTCGAAGTTTTGAAAAATGACGGTTTTGCCACCGTCGACGAAGCAGCTGCCGCAGCCAAAGCCAGCGGAGCCGATGTAACTATCATTTGCTCCACCGACGACACCTATCCGGAAATTGTACCGGCACTGGCCACACAAATCAAAGCTGCCTGTCCCGCCATGAAGATAATCGTCGCCGGAGCACCTGCGCCTGAATTTAAAGACGCTTGGATAAAAGTCGGCGTTGACGATTTTATTCACGTTAAGGCTAATTGCTTAAAAATCTTAAGCAAAATCCAAGAAGCAAGGGGGATATGCTAATGAATAAGAAAATTGATTTTAGCAAAATAGCCTTCAATAGCGCTGCTCCCCAAGCGAGCAACTTTGAACAATGGAAGGCACAAGTGGAAAAAGAAACCGGTAAATCCTTCGAAGAGCTTTACTATCGCACCATGGAACAAATCGATCTTAAACCGCTCTATACTGAAGCTGACTATGCCGATGCCACTCATCTCGAATACATGGCTGGCGTGCCGCCGTTCCTGCGCGGACCATACCCGACAATGTATGTTGTCCGTCCTTGGACAGTACGTCAATACGCAGGTTTCTCTACCGCAGAAGAAAGTAATGCTTTCTATCGCCGCAATCTGGCCGCCGGACAAAAAGGCCTTTCGATTGCCTTTGACTTAGCTACCCACCGCGGTTACGACTCAGATCATCCGCGTGTAGTTGGCGACGTTGGTAAAGCAGGAGTGGCCGTTGACTCGATCCTTGATATGGAGATACTCTTCTCCGGTATACCGCTCGATCAGATGTCGGTTTCCATGACAATGAACGGCGCTGTATTACCCATCATGGCGTTTTATATCGTCGCTGCCGAAGAACAGGGCGTTGACAAAAAAGTCCTTTCCGGCACCATCCAAAACGATATCTTAAAAGAATTTATGGTACGTAACACTTACATCTACCCGCCGGCCGCCTCAATGAGAATTATCGGCGATATTTTCGCCTACACATCCAAGAATATGCCTAAGTTCAACAGCATCAGTATTTCTGGCTATCATATGCAGGAAGCCGGAGCTACCGCTGATATCGAAATGGGCTATACTCTGGCCGATGGTTGGGAATACATCCGTACAGGTCTTGCCGCCGGTCTGGCAATCGACGACTTCGCGCCGCGGCTCTCCTTCTTCTGGGGCATCGGCAAAAATTATTTCATGGAAGTTGCCAAAATGCGTGCCGCCAGAGTGCTCTGGGCCAAGATCATCAAACAATACAATCCTAAGAGCAACAAATCGATGGCTCTGCGCACCCATTGCCAAACCTCAGGCTGGAGCCTTACTGCTCAGGATCCGTTCAACAATGTTGCACGCACCTGCGTTGAAGCTATGGCAGCTGCTCTCGGACATACCCAATCGCTGCATACCAATGCTCTTGACGAAGCAATCGCCTTACCTACCGATTTCTCGGCTCGTATCGCGCGTAATACGCAGCTCTACATTCAGGATGAGACCAATGTCTGCAAAGTCGTTGATCCGTGGGGCGGCTCCTATTATGTCGAAGCCCTTACCGATGAGCTGATTCGCCGCGCTTGGGCCCATATTCAAGAAATTGAAGAACTTGGCGGCATGAGTAAAGCAATAGAAACAGGCTTGCCCAAGATGAGAATCGAAGAAGCATCTGCTCGTCGGCAAGCCCATATCGATTCTACCGATGAAAAGATTATCGGCTTGAATTACCAACAATTAGATCAGGAAGATCCTATTGATATTCTTGAGGTAGATAACGCTGCTGTGCGGCAGGCCCAGATTGACAGACTTGCCAAACTGCGTGCCAACCGCGATAGCGCTAAAGTCGAACAATGCTTGAATGCTATTACAAAATCCGTAGAAACCGGCGAAGGCAACCTGCTTGATTTGGCCGTTCAGGCCGCTCGCGCGCGCGCCAGCCTCGGAGAAATTTCAGATGCTGTCGAAAAAGTTTCCGGACGGCATAAGGCAATTATCCGTTCTATCTCAGGAGTTTACAGTTCTGAATACAGCGATGAATCTATGATCGCAGAAGTAAGAAAAATGACCGATGAATTTGAACAAAGAGAAGGTCGTCGTCCTCGTGTCATGGTTGCTAAGATGGGCCAAGACGGTCACGACCGCGGAGCTAAGGTTGTGGCCACCGCCTATGCCGATATGGGATTCGACGTCGACATGGGTCCGCTTTTCCAAACTCCTGAAGAAACAGCTCAAGATGCCGTTGATAACGATGTTCATATCATTGGCATGAGTTCATTAGCCGCCGGACACAAAACGCTGTTGCCGCAATTAGTTGAAGAATTAAAGAAACGCGGCCGTGAAGATATCATGATTATCGTTGGCGGCGTTATTCCTGCACAGGATTATCAATTCTTAAGAGACCATGGTGCTGCCGCCATCTATGGCCCGGGTTCTGTCATTCCTACCTGCGCCAAAGATATGTTGGAAAAACTCAACGCACGTCTGGCAGCCACCGAATAATTTTGCCTACTTCTCGCAAGCCCACCGCCCATGCATACTGCGTGAGCGGTGGGCAATATTTACTAACAAGAGGTTTTTATGCCATACGATACCTATAAGCCCGAATGGGCTCCCGATCAAGATGATCAGGATAGCGATAAATTTGCCTGCCGCGTTATGACTGGCGTAGAAGATCCTTACGCCAATGTTCAAAACTCAGATGCGGTTAAAAAGCCACCGAAATTAACCATTGACGATTACGTGGAGGGTATTTTGGCTGGCAATAGGATGGTATTGTCTAGAGCTATTACTAAGGTTGAAAGTAATGCTTCAAAGCATTTTGAAATAGGACAAGAAATAGTACAGCGGATACTTCCTTACACTGGCAAGGCAATTAGAGTAGGTATCACTGGAGTACCCGGGGCTGGCAAGAGTACCTTTATCGAAGCATTAGGCACGCGACTGTGTACTTCTGGCAAAAAAGTTGCCGTACTGGCCGTTGATCCCAGCAGCAGTTTATCTCATGGAAGTATCCTCGGTGATAAAACTCGCATGGAACAATTATCACGGGATAAAAACGCCTTTATCCGGCCCTCTCCTTCCGGAGGAACTTTGGGCGGAGTCACCCGAAAAAGCCGTGAGACACTGCTTCTTTGCGAAGCGGCCGGTTATGAAGTAATACTGGTTGAAACTGTGGGTGTCGGTCAGAGTGAGACAACAGTCCGTTCAATGGTTGACTTTTTCCTCACTGTTGTAATAACCGGCGCCGGCGATGATTTGCAAGGCTTAAAAAAAGGCATCCTTGAATTGGCTGATGCAATTATTGTTAATAAGGCTGACGGAGCCAATAAACAAAAAGCACTTGTAACAAGAGCTGATTATGAGCAAATACTCCATTATATCCGCCCTGCCACTGAGGGCTGGCGCACACAGGCTTTTACCTGTTCATCATTAACAGGTGAAGGAGTCTGGGAAATCTGGGATGTAGTCACAGCCTTTGTAGAACAGATGCGCATCAGCGGTCTTTTGCAGCATCGCCGACAGGAACAGAATTTAACCTGGGTCAAAGAAATGGTTGATCAATATATACGTACCCTGCTATTGCAAAATCACCAAATTGCCGGGAAAATTACCGACACGGAAAACAGCGTGGCAAAAGGGGAAATGACTCCAACAGCAGCCCTGCGGCAGATTATCGCGGAAATTGATGAAGCATTTGTTAAATAGCATTTGAAAACTAAGAGACTGTCCTTTTAAGGACAGTCTCTTTTTATTATAGGCTTTTACCTAATTGTTCGGCAGATAACAATGCCGGGTGATTTTCAATTTCTCCGATATCATGAACATTATCGGCAATTACTATACCGCAATTTTGCCATTCCAAGTACTTAAGAATTGCATTGTAAGTAGATACTAAAGCGGCAGAGACAGGGGTTGCAGCACCGCAACACACCAAAAGAGCTGCTCTATTAATGGAAGTTCTCTTTTTTAGCGAACCACCACGGGCATAAAAACGGTCAATAACGGTTTTAATTTGCGCCGAAAAATTGAAATAATATAGAGGAGTTGCAAATACAATCATTTCCGCACTCTGCCAATGGCCGTATATTTGTTCCATATCATCATGCTGCAGACAGATACCATCATGGTCACGGCAATAACCACAGGCACGGCAAGCGCCTATATTCAGCTGAGCCGTATCAACAGTTACGACTTGATGACCTACAGATTTGGCACCGTTAGTAAAAGCCGCAGCCAACGCAGATGAATTACCATCTTTACGCGGACTACCGGTAAGTAATAATATCTCCAATATAAACCCTCCTTACAAAAACTAGTAGCACAACGCCAATAAGCGGGTATGGGGGTTATCAATAAGGCATCACGCCAGCCATCAGTTTGCACTCCGTGGATCATATCATCCTTGAGTGCAATAGATAAGTCATCAACCATCGCTGCCAACTTTTACCAATTAAGCAAAAGCGTTCACCTCTCAATGATCCTGTTTACGGTGTTTAACTTTGTGTTTGGAATAGCGAGGCGGTTTGCATTTTGATTTGCAGCCACCGTTTTCAACAGCTGATTAACATGATATTGTTGATTATATTGATCTATATCTCCACCAGTAGCCAGATATTCCTCTAATGGGCCATCTAACCTTAAGTAAGCAATCTTCAATTCCTCGGCAATTAATCCTTGTAGTTTCAGTTTGTTATTTACTTCTTGCCATAACAAAGACGCCATACGAGCCTTCTCATGCAAACGCTCTGTTATATCAATCCGTTGCCGATCCCATAATGCATCAAGCTCAGCAATAACGATTTCATTTAATAACGGCTGCAATTGTTGTCTTTTGCTAAGAGCATATTTGAATGCCACATTATCGCAAAATATCTGCGGATCGGCAATTTTAACCACAACATTACCCTCTGCTAAAACCCGCATCAATCCATAATGGTCATCGCGTACCAACAACGGCAAAGGTGTATGCCAACCAACTAACATCCTCTCCAGTCGCACAAACAACAGTTGAGCATAAAACAACGAATTTTGCCCTTCTTTGAGTTCCAATTCAGATGTAAGCTGCGGCAATAATCTGGCAGATAGGCGATACTCACCAGCGTGTAATACATCGCATACTTTGCCATGCTTATAAAATACTGCGGCAAAACCATCGTTTACTTTTAGCCCCATTCCCATTGCAAACATGTTGTCGGCTATTTCTAGCTTCTGTACCAACATTTCATCGCCAAAAGTATCAGCGGACAAAATTATTTTTAATAGTTTCTTTTTTTTGCCCCAGATCATTTATTATCCCTCACTATTCTTACTATGTAAAGTCAATAATAACAGTTGCGGCCGATTAAACACACGTATCGGGAAAAGACTGTTGCCAAGACCGCGACTGACAACCATTGTTGTATTACCCTCGTAATAAAAGCCGCTCGTATACTTGGGCCAATAACCCTGACCAGGTGCATAAACCCCACCTATCAGGGGAATACGAATCTGCCCGCCATGAGCATGGCCGCAAAAAACTAAATCAGCGCCACAATTTACATAAAGAGCAAAATCCTCCGGCCGATGAGCCAACAATATATTAAACGTACCATCACCTTGTGATATTAAACTTTCAAGTGTTTGCTGATAATAATTTCCTTCTTGCGCCAATTGCTCGACAGTAGCAAACAAAGGATCGGCCACTCCCATAAGTGATAACCGAGAGTTACCTCGTTCTATAAGCATTTGTCGATTATCAAGGATAATTACTCCTATTTCCGTAAGCTGCTTTTTTAACAACTGATATTGATCCGAGGCTGCCTCATGGTTGCCTGTTACAAAATAAGTGGGAGCAATTTCAACTGCCGCGCAAGCAAAGTCCATTGCCGCATCAATATTTTCCTGTCGACAATCAAGCAAATCACCGGTAATAATAATCATATCAGGTCGACTTTTTTTCACCATCTCAATCAAGCGCTGTTGGTGGCTGCCAAAATAGCTATTATGTAAATCGCTAACCTGTAATATTCTATAACCGTCAAAAGCTTGGTCAATACTCTCATTACTGTATTCAACTTGCGAAAGAACCAAATCTTTGTCTTGCCAGTAACCAAAAATCAACAATATTATTATAAATAAAAGCAACGATGAATTCCGCCGCCTTTTTTTCAATACTATCACCCCAAAATTTTATGACAAGCTAATATCCGGCAAATAGCGAATTTAAATTTGTCGCTACTAAATATCATATGAAAATTAGCATATGAATATTATGTAAAAATATTAACATATTTGTCGATAAAGCGATTAGCTGCTTCTTAATAATAGACAGAATATTTACGCTTTAGACATTAACCTCTCTGCCTGTGAGTAAATAAAAATTGTCTAGATAAGCGGGTATGGGAAGATTTTTTATACTTTTTTTTTCCACACCAGGAAGGAAGAAAATACAACCGCCTTTAGCTGGCATTATGTTGTTAATAATAATTATCTATTAATATTGTGCACTTTTTATCCACATATTTTATTAATTTTAATGTATAATTATTAGTGTGTTATTTACTAAATATTTTCTTTACAGATACTAAAATAATATGTCGGCAATTATAGTTTTTGGCAAGGAGCTTGTCCCCATAATTTTTCAAGGTTGTAATATTGTCGCTCTTCTTCTTGGAATATGTGCAAAACAACCGTTCCCATATCAATCAATATCCACCGGCCGTTTTGATATCCTTCAATATGAGCGGGTATAATACCCTGAGCTTTGACTGCTTCGATAACATTATCGCAAATAGCTTGCGCTTGTTTGCTGTTAGAAGCAGTAGCCAGTAAAAAATAATCGCAGATCGTCGTTACTTCTGTTAGTTGTAAAACCGCTAGATTTGTACCTTTTTTCTCCTGAATTTTTGCCACAGATAAATCTAACAATTGTTTAGCATCCAATATTATATTACCTCCGTTCTAATTCGCGCTTGACTGTAAGCGCTTAAAATACTCATATGCCGCATAGGAATTAGGGTGGATATGTCGATTCTTTTTGCGTAAATAATCAAAAACATTTTCCAACGCCAACAACATTGCCGCATTTAAATCTTTGTCAGACATTTCGCGTAACTGTTCTAAACCGCTCCAATGATCACGTCCCGGCTCAATCATATCCGCCAGATATATAACTTTGGACAAATTACTCATATTGGCTGCAGCTACAGTATGCTGACTTACCGCCTCCAATATTTCTTGATCATCGATATCCCAGTCATTTTTTAATATAATTGCCCCCACCGGCGCATGTAACAAAAGCGGCGTTTTGATATCTTCTTCACAAAGAGGTAACCGCGCCTGCCTCGCTGCAGTAATCAATTGTTCCGCATTGAGGTTGCGCGCCACATCATGCAGCAATCCTGCTAATGAGGCGCGATGCTGATCTACTCCATGTTTACAAGCTAAATCTATTGATTGCTGCTCAACACGCAGCGAATGGGCAAAACGACGTTGATTGAGTAATAACTGCAAACGACTGCGTAAGCCGTTGATATTATCCATTAATCAAAAGCACTTCCTTTATGGGTTTTGATAAAGCTTGTGTTTGATTATATATTGCTCGACAATTTCCGGTAATAAATAACGAATTGAAGCGCCTGCGGCAACTCTTGAGCGAATATCTGTTGATGAAATACTTAAAGCGGGCACTTCTATTAATTTTATATTGCGTACAAAAGCCTGCGGCAATGATTCTACATTTTTGAGGTTAAAACCGGGACGGGTCGCGGCTATAAAAACGCATCGTTCAATCAACTGCTGCGCATTTTTCCAATTACATATATCCAATATCGCATCTGCGCCGGTAATAAAATAAATTTGCGTTTCCTCACCATATATCTTTTTCAATTCACCAATGGTATCAAAGGTATACGAATAACCGCCACGGTCGATTTCGATACTGGAAACATCAAAATAAGGGTTATCAATTGTCGCTAGCAACGTCATCATTAAACGGTGCTGAGCATTTTTGTTTGCTTGTGATTGTTTATGAGGAGGAGTACCGGAGGGTATAAATATGACCTTATCCAGTGAAAAACCAATCCGCACCGCCTCTGCTGTAACCAGATGCCCAAAATGGATCGGGTCAAAAGTACCGCCCATTATACCGATGCGATTATACTTTTCGGCCATTACATCTACCTCTATTCGGCGTACTCAAATTCGCGGCTGCCAATCCGCACCGTATCTCCGGCGGCAACACCAGCTTTGATCAAAGCTTGTTCTAAACCCATTTTGATAAATATATGCTGCATTCGCCGCACCGCGTCATCATTAGCCAGATCGGTCATGGCTACTAACTTCTCCACTCTAGTGCCGCTGACAACCCAAACACCATTTTCGTCAGGAGTTATAACAAACGGTTCTTCGGCGCTAACTACTGTATGGCGCAATTGTTCGCCCTGGTCATGCTGTGGCTCAGTTTTAGGCAACTGCGCAAGAATTTGCGCTGTACGCCAGAGCAACGGCTGCAAACCGTCTCCGGTTAAAGCCGAAATAGGAAAGATCTCATATTTGTCGGCAATTTTTTGTTTGAGTTCCAGCAAATTCTCATCAGCGCCCGGCATATCCATTTTATTGGCAACTATCAGCATCGGCCGACTCAAGAAGTCTTCACGGTAAAGACACAGCTCTTGATTAATAATATCTAATGCTTGCAGCGGTGTTCTTTGTTCGGAAGGCGACATATCCAGAACATGCAATAAAAGCCGTGTACGCTCGGCATGACGAAGAAAACGGTGTCCCAAACCAATGCCTGTTGCGGCGCCTTCGATCAATCCTGGTAAATCAGCAATCACAAAACTTGCTTCACCATCCAGATCAACAACACCAAGATTAGGGGAAAGAGTAGTAAACGGATAATTAGCAATTTTGGGAGTGGCTGCAGTCACCTTGGCCAGCAACGTAGATTTTCCAGCATTGGGCAAACCAATTAAACCAACATCTGCCAGCAATTTTAATTCTAAAACCAGTTTTAATTCTTCACCTGGTTCACCGTTTTCAGCAATCGTCGGCGCCTTTTGCCGGTTAGATGCGAAACGGCTATTTCCTCTGCCACCGCGCCCGCCGCGGGCAACAATTACTTCCTGTCCATCGTCAACTATATCGGCTATTATTTGACCTTGATCATTACGAATCAAAGTACCGAGTGGTACTTGCAGGCGTAAATCTTCGCCTGCGGCGCCATGCATATTTTTATTTTGTCCGTTAGCGCCTCTGTCTGCTTTATAATGCTGCCGGTATTTAAAATCAATCAACGTATGCAAGCTATTATCGCCAACGAATATCACATGACCACCATGACCACCGTCACCGCCGGCAGGACCGCCCATCGGTACATACTTTTCGCGCCGAAAAGCAACGATACCGTTGCCGCCATCACCGGCTTTTATATATATTTGCACATAATCATGAAACATAGTTATTATTCCTCTTTTTCACCTCATAAACCTACATATATTATCTCTCATTATATCATAATTAACAAGCGCGTCAATCAAAAACGCCCGGTTGTACAACAACCGGGCGCAAAGATAACTATTTTTACAAATTAAATTGCCTCTTCGGCATAAACGCTAACTTGCTTTCTGGTTTTATCTTTTCTTTCGAAACGCACTTTACCATTGACAATGGCGAATAGAGTATCATCCTTACCAATGCCTACATTATTACCGGGATGGAATTTAGTACCACGCTGACGAACAATGATGCTGCCAGCTGTAACATATTGACCGTCACCGCATTTTAAACCCAGTCGCTGAGACGCGCTGTCGCGTCCGTTACGTGAACTACCGCCTGCTTTCTTATGAGCCATATATAACACCTCCTAAATACAGAAGAAAAATCTCAACAATATTGATTAGATCACTTAAGCAGTAACAATTTTTTCAACAACTAATTTGGTAAAAGGTTGACGATGGCCATTTTTCTTGCGGATATTTTTCTTTGCTTTATAATGAAATACCACAACTTTTTTGGCCTTGCCATGCTCTACGACTTTACAGGATACCGAAGCGCCCTCTAAATACGGTTTGCCGACCTGCAGATTATCTCCATCGAATACCGCTAAAACTTTATCAATACTGATGCTGCTCTCGGGCTCGTCTTTAAGCAATTCCACGCGCAGAGTCTCACCTTCGGCGACTTTATATTGCTTGCCGCCTGATTCAATAATTGCAAACATTGTTGCACCTCCCCTACATAATAGTCTCGCCCAAACCAGGTGGCAAAACTGCACTTACAAAACCTGTTTGGAGCGGTTTGGCAACATAACAGATCAATTCTACCACAAGCTTGATTTTGCGTCAAGCATATTTTTTATTATTCATCAAATTGCGGCCGGACGATGCTTTGCTCATAGCTTTGATCTTCATTAGATTTGAAGATTATTTTTTTGTTTATTTTTTTTTCCAAAGCATGTAAAAAACGCCCACGCATGCCTGATAAATACGATTCTACTAATGGATTTGTCTCAACATAAATCGTATCAGCCTCGGTTTGCTTTGATTGTTTTATTATTTGGTGTTTTAAAAAGCGCACCATTGTCTCCTCAGAAAAAACCCTACCTTTACCGGAGCAAAAAGGACATTCCTTCTCTGCGTCATGCGAAATATCATGACCGATTTTTTTGCGCGTCATCTCTATTAAACCTAATTGTGTCATTCCCATCAAAGTGACTCGCGTTCGGTCTTTTTTCAGCTCAGACTCCATTAATTCCAGCAATTTTTGCTTATCGGCAAGATCTTCCATATCAATAAAATCAACAATAATAATACCGCCGATATTGCGTAATCTTAACTGACGTGCGACTTCGACTGCCGCCTCGGCATTGGTTTTGTAAATAGTTTCAGCCAAATCATTGGATCCTACGTATTTGCCGGTATTGACATCGATAGCCGTTAAAGCCTCCATTTGATCAATAACAATATATCCGCCGCTCTTGAGCCAAACCTTCCGTCTCAGTGCTTTTTCCAATTGGCCAAATATATCATATTCATCAAATAAATCAACATCATTCCTAACAATTACTTCTTGATGCAAAGTAGGCGCTAAGGAACTAATAAATTCGTTAACTTTTTCTGCTGTCTCTTGAGAATTGACAACGATCCGATCTATATCGGCGGCATTGGTATCACGGATAATTCTTTTTATTAAATCCAGGTCTCTGTGAATTAATGCCAGGGGAGGGCTTTTCACAGCCTTTCCCTGAATGCGCCGCCATTGTTTTATCAGTAGTTTTAAATCGCCCGCCAGTTCATCCTGACCCACATTTTCTGCAACGGTACGGATAATCACGCCCATATCTTTAGGCAATATTTCTTTGACTAAATCTTTCAAGCGTTCTCTTTCGCCGCTATCCTCGATCCGCCGGGAAATCGCAATATAGCTATCATTAGGCAACAAAACCAAGTATCGTCCCGGCAGAGTATACTGCATAGTCACTCTGGCTCCCTTGCTGCCATACGGTTCTTTAAATACCTGTACCAATATCTCCTGCCCAGCTTTCAAAAGCTCGTCAATACTACGCTTTTGATAAGATTCTTCTTCAGCCAAACGTGTAGGCGGCATTACATCATCGACATAGAGAAAACTGTTCTTTTCCAACCCGATATCAACAAAAGCAGCCTGCATTCCCGGCAAAACATTCTCCACAACACCTTTATAAATATTGCCGATTAAATGTTTGCTCGGTGATTGTTGAAAATAGATCTCCGACAATTGCCGGTTATCCATCAGGGCTATTGTTGTATCCTCTTCCTCGATAATTATCAATAACTCTCTGTACATACCATTCACCTGCCAATAAACTTTATATCACGGCAGCATTCTGCCGTTATTACCATCAATAAATAGTCCTGTGCGCCGAGCAGAGCAAACCGTAACCCCCAATATATCAGCCAGTTCGCTGATTTTAGGTGTTGGCCCGCCGCCAAGCCGGCAACCAAAATAAAGAAGATTATCATCAAGTTTCAGCGTATCTATGGCGCTACGGATATCCAGACGCTTACGTCCTTTAGGACTGATACGTTCAATAACATAACTATCCGCATCCAGCAACCGCTCAATAGCGGCATCAAAGGCTACAGTATTGACAATGTTTTCTAATTCTATGATATATTGAGCATAATTTATCGCCGCCATTAATGAAACAGCACCATCTTCCAACGGCCGCGCCTTATTGATACGCATACCATCCGGCAGCACAGTGTTGAGCTTTTGCGGCCACTGCTGATCAACCGGTTCGGTAAATACCAGGTCGCAACACTCGTTATCGCCGCCGACGCCAACAGGATGAGCAGGTCCCCAAGAAATTAGCATATGAGGATTAAAACCTGACGAATAGGACACGGGTAATCCGCTACGCCGCAGTGCTCTCTCAAAAGAGGCTAACAAATCAAGATGCGACAAGTAAACCATTTTACCGCTAAGAGAAAGTGACAATCGCCATTTATTCATGATCGTCACCTGCTTTTTGTGCCAATACATTGGCCGCATCTAAATTAGAACATACTCCGCAACAATTACATTCGCCATTCCGGCAGTCAACTGTTGGTTGACCGTCAGCCGCTTTAACGTTTTCCTGCCACAGCCAGTCGCTATCCACACAACTGCTGATATGTTGCCAAGGCAGTGCGTCTTCGTGATTAAAAGTTTGCGCTGCAATTTGCCGATAATCAAGTCCCTCTTCCTCAAAGGCCTGCTCCCATAAATCAGCTCGAAAAAATTCTTTCCAACCGTCAAAACGACAGCCTTTAGCATGGGCGCGCAATAACACTTTACCCAGGCGGCAATCACCGCGGGCAAATGCAGCTTCCAGAAGGCTGGTAGTAATATCATGATAATTCATAGTGATACTTTTAATCGGCCTTAGTTGCTTCTTAAGCAACTCCTGCTTTTCTTTTAAAACATCTTCACCGTCTGCGCCGTGCCATTGAAACGGCGTATGCGGTTTGGGTACAAAAGAAGCAACACCCAGCGTCAATTTTAAGGGCTTACGGATTTCCGCCGGTTTGACATTTTTACCGGCATACAAAATTCTTTGCGTCAAATCGGCAATAGCTGCCACATCCTCATTGTTTTCGTATGGCAAACCAATCATAAAATAGAGTTTAATTGCAGTATATCCTTGCGAAAACGCCGCCTCGGTCGCGGCGAAAATATCTTCTTCACTAACGCCCTTATTTATGATATTACGCATACGCTGGCTACCCGCCTCCGGCGCAAATGTTAAGCCGCTTTTACGTACTTGTTGAACTTTGGCAGCTAAATCCACTGAAAAAGCGTCTACCCTTAAAGAGGGTAATGCAACTCCCACATTACTACAGCTATGGTCAGCAATCAACATATCAATTAACTCACTGATACAAGAATAATCAGCCGAGGATAATGACAGTAATCCGATATCTTCATAACCGGTAGCTGCAACAAGCTGCCGCGCCTGCTCACGCAAAAGATTCAAATTTCGCTCCCGGATCGGCCGATAAATAACACCCGCCTGACAAAAACGGCAACCGCGGCCGCAACCGCGCATAATTTCCAACATCAGCCGATCATGTACGGCCTGGATATTTGGCAACAAAGCTTTGAGCGGGAAAATAGACTTGTCCAAATCAGCACAAAGACGTTTCTTTACCACTGCGGAGGCTTGTCCGCTTTGCGGTTCCCTGATAATTATGCCATTTTTTGTGGCAACTTTTTTGTAAAAGCAGGGAATATATAAACCTTCTATTTTTAATGCTCTGTTTAATAATTCCTGCTTATCGCCATTGGCGATTTTTACTTCTTTAACCAGGCGCATTAATTCAATGACTACCTGCTCGCCTTCGCCGATAACAAAAATATCTATAAAATCGCTAAGCGGCTCAGGATTATAAACGCAAGGCCCGCCGGCAATCACCAACGGCCAGCTATTGCGCTGATCAGATAGCAAGGGCATTTCCGCCAACTCGAGCATATTCAGAACATTACTATAGCTCATTTCATACTGCAGCGTAAAACCGATCAAATCAAATTCTGCCAGCGGACGATGATTTTCCAGCGAAAACAGCGGCAGATGCTGTTGCCGCAGTTTCGCCTCCATATCAGCCTGGGGAGCAAATACACGTTCGCAAAGCAGATCATCTTCCGCGTTAATCGCCTCGTAGATAATTCTTAAACCTAAATGGGACATACCTATCTCATAGGTATCGGGAAAACAAAAGGCCATACTCGCCGCTACTTTTGCTGGATCTTTACTGATCTGATTATATTCCCCGCCGATATATTGCGCTGGTTTTTGAACATTCGGCAGATTATTCTTTATTTGCGGCCATATATTAATTGCTAACACTCTCCCTAAAAAACTGTTTTATGTATAATATCTTCTTCGCCGATACTTTATTCACCTGCTGTATTTGTTGAAGTCGTCGTATCGCCAAAAAGTAAATCTAAGGGATTTAGTTCTCCATCTTTATTAAAAACAGAAAAGATGATTTCGCCGGATTTACTGCTGCCAATAATATCGCCGGCGGCAACGGTATCGTTACTCTTGACTTTAATCTCACTTAATTTCTGATAAACGCTATAATACCCACCACTATGCTCTATCTGCACAATCATCCCGTCACTGCTTTCGCCAAGATACAATATTTCTCCGGCAGCAGCCGCTTTGATATTTTGCCCGGCCTCGCCGCGGATGATAATGCCTTTTTCAGTAGCTACGCCGTCTTTGCTTACAGTGATGTCTCGAACAACAACGCCGGATGCAGGAGCTAAAAATGCCTCCGGGGCAGCGGCATCGGCCATGACGGCTAGATCTGCATTATCTTTAGTAGTAACCTTGGAAGAATCAAAATTAACCCAGCTGCTATCCATATTAAGACCTTCTCCCATCACATAGCGCGCTGCACTGCCGATAATATTATCAGCATTGATAAAAGCTGCAACTACGGCAAAAAAAGCAGCCGCAACTAATATCTGCCGCCCAATGCGGAAGATAAAAGGCCGACGGCTCTTTTTTGGTTTTTCCTGATAATCCCAATTATAATCATTAATACTGCCCATATTATCACCTGCTTTAAGTTTTTTATAATTTATATGTCAAGCAGATGATTTTTATGATACAAGCATTGTTAATTACGATATATTCTTACAACCCGGCCTACGCCATCCCAATTAACAGTATAGCCTAATTCTTTAAAGAAAGCCAGCGGCATATAAGCGATACCATTTTTGATAATTATATCGGCAGTTGTACCGCCGCCAATTACTTTTTTGGCAGCAGTATCGATAACCAAGCGGTTTTTGCCGTCATAACAATAAATACATCCATCATTATAACTGACATCCCAACCAAAGTCGGTCAATAACGATGCAGCTGCGGCATAGGATTTACCACTTTTAATAAAGGAAATACCCGGCAATGTATTCCAGACGCCATCCGCTGCAACATTTGCTTTGTCGATAAATACCGAAATACGCTGCGGGGTCACTTTAGTATCTTCTAAATAACTGATAGCCTTTGCTAATTGGGCGTCACTATCAGTCAGGTAAATATCAGGCATCACGCCGCCCGATTCATCAATATCCTGATAACCGCGTGAGATATATTTGGCAATTGTAAATTTTATACCCGCGCCGCTGGGTAATTCCACCATAGTCTGGATAAAGCCCTTACCATATGTTTGCTCGCCAATCAGCACTCCTGCACCCTCATCCTGGATATCAGCCGATAAAAATTCCGCAGCACTGGCTGTCGAACCGTTAATCAGTACCGCCAAGGGAATATTAATTGATTTTACATCTTTATCTGACACATAAAAACTTCGATATCCGTTTTTTGTAACCACAAAAGCTTCCGGACCGGTTTTAGCCAAAAGGCCGCAGATGTCAACAGCGGTATCAACAACTCCCCCCGGACAATCACGCAGATCCAGAACAAGCTTTTTCATGCCTTTTTTTTGCATGGCTGTTATTTCATTGTAAACCTGATTATATGTATGATCGGTAAATTGATAAATACGTAAATAGCCAATATCATCTTCGAGCATCCAGCAGGCAACACTTTGTGTTTCAACCAGCACCCTCGATAATGTCTTGGTGACTTGGTATCCGTTCCTTTCGATAGTCACATCAACCAGTGACCAAAGCTCCCCTGTTAATAGTTGCTTAACCTCCGCTGCCGTCATACCCTCCGTGGAAGTGCCGTCAACCTTAACAATAACATCTCCTTTTTGGAAACCGGCTTTTGCTGCCGAGGTACCGGCAATTGTATTTAGAATTACTACCTTGCCGGATTGCACTTCCATCTGGACGCCAATACCAATAATATCACCGGAAACAATAAGATTGACTTGGTCAAATTGTTCCGGGGTCATATAGCTGGCCCAAATATCTTGCTTTTGCAGTGCTGCAATCATATCCGGCACTGTTTTCGCCGCTGTTACTTCGTCGGACAAATCATAGTATGAATTATATTGCAGGTAAAGCAGCGCTGCTGTTTCATCACTAACACTAGATGTGGTACTATCGATCTCTGCTGCAACCGCTATGGAAGAAAAAGTCAACACCAATATAACTATTATTAAAAAACAACTAAATAATTTCTTGTTATTAATATTCATTTATTATCTCCTAATTGCTCTGTCCTTGGTTTGAAGGACACAAATTTTCTAACGGGCATTGATTGCATTGAGGATGTTGCGCTTTGCAGACCTTGCGGCCATGCCAGATCAACCAATGATGAGCATCTCCCCACTGTTGCTTGGGTATCAATGCGCACAATTGAGTCTCGGTTTGCTCCGGGGTTTTGGCTGCGGCTAAACCCAAGCGGTTGGCAACACGAAAAACATGGGTATCGACAGCCAGCGCCGGTATGCCGAAACCGACACTTAATATGACATTGGCTGTTTTGCCACCAACGCCAGGTAATTTGACCAGAGCTTCTTTATCAGCCGGCACCTCTCCGCCATATTTTTCGCAGATCATCCGCGCTGCCGCGATAATATTTTTGGCTTTATTTTTGTATAGTCCGCATGAACTGATCAACGGCTCAAGCTCTGCCGGTGTCAAAGAGGCAAAATCAGCTGCCGTTGCATACCGCGCAAATAGCTGTCCGGTAATAGCGTTGACCTGATTATCGTTGGTCTGCGCCGAAAGCATTACCGCAACCAAAAGCTGAAACAGCGAACCGAATTTGAGTGCCGTTTCGCTTCCCCGGTAGGTTTCTTCTAATATTTTTAATATTTGTTGCTGTTCTTGCTTACCCATATTTCACATAATAGCGTAAAACCATCAATAAGGCAATATAATTCACAACAGCAAACCTCACACCATATAATATGAAAAAGACTTAGGAGAATGAGCGGTATGTATTATAAATTTCGCAAATACTGTGAACGGCTCTTTGGCGGCCATTGTGCAAGCGATATCTTATTGATTATAGCTATTGCTACTCTGCTGATATCAATGTTAGCTTGCCCAGGTTTTTTAACCGGATTTGCTTTATTCCTGCTCTTCATCTGGGCGCTGCTTTGCTAATATTTTTTATTTGCCAAGGCTTTTGTCTTATACCTCTGTTGTGGTATAATTAAATAAACTAACCACACATATACGGAGGTACGTAGATGTCTATTATTGCATCGTGGGCATTCCGGCAACAGCCTTCAGCCAGTGAGATTGAGGATACCATAACTAAAATGTTGACGGCTTTCGAAGGAATCGAGCTTTTTGTCAGCAGTGGTGATAATATAGTAATTTTGCCTGATTGGGGGTTGCCGGTTGCGCCTGAGACAGGTATTAACACTATGCCCGCTGTAATTGCTGCGGTTGTTAACCTGGCACGGGAAGCTGGCTGCGGCATGGTCTCAATGGCCGGACAAGCCGCCGACGGGTTTGATTTTGACCAGGCACTGCAAATCAGCGGCTATGCCCAACTCTGCGAGGATCTGGAGATCGATTTTATTGATCTTTCAATGATGCCAACAGCAACAAGACCAACAACCAATAACTTGGCACAAGACAACATGCAGATATATCAATGTTTACTGCAAGCTGATACTATAATTAATATTCCCAAACTTAAGTCGGAAAATGGTAATTTATTTGGCGGCGGTTTTATTAATATCGCCAAAGGTTCCCCCGATTTGGCACTGATGCCGCTGCCGCAATATCAGCGGGCATTGGTTGATCTATATGACCTGCGTGAACCGGATTTGACAATAGTTGATTGTTTAAAAGGCGATAAAGGTTATCAGCAATTACCGCAAAGCGCGCTGCTGATCGGACGCGATTTGCTGGCGATTGATATCGTATTGGCAACACTTGCCGACGCTGATCCCAATAATATTGAATATTTGCGGTTGGCAGCAGCCTATGCCATGGGAGATAGCCAGCCCGGAGATATCATCATTTTGGGGGAGGCTTTGCGCAAAATGTTTACGGACAAGCAAAACTAAATTCTACTTTTGTATCATAAAAGCGCCACACGCTTTATCTAAAGCGTGTGGCGCTTTTAAATATCGAGTAATTTTCACTCATCTAATTGCTAACTAATCTTCATTTGATATTGTTTGGGAGTAATACCGTAGGTTTTCCTAAACGCATTGATAAAATTAGAAATATTTTCATATCCCAAGTCAAAGGCCACATCCGTTACACTTTGATGTTCAATGATTTCTTTAGCTTTTTCCATTTTTAAATGAGTTAAATATGCCTTGGGACTAATACCGATAATTTTCTTAAAATATTGGGAAAAATTCGCCTCCGACATTCCCAATTCATTGGCTACTTTTTTGATACTTATTGGTGACATATATTCTTCTTTCATTAATTTAATCGCCTGATTAATCGGATTGGCTATTTCATAACTCAGAACTTGGTTTGTACCTTTAATTTTAATAAGATAATATACAAGCTCCTGTGCTAATATATCCAATATATATTTAGTATCACGTTCGTTAGATGACATCATTTTACTTATTTTTGCAACAGTATTTTTTAGCTGCGGGCTAAGTTTTGAAAACAAGAATTTGTCTCCAATTAAGACATCATAATCAATTTTAAAATCCATGCTGACATTTTCGCTGACCTTTTTAATTAGCGTGTCGTTCAGCTCAAATACCAGCGCCTTTGTTGGCGTATTAATCAACATGTTTACGTACGATTCCTGAGGCATCAGTAAAAATTCTCCACTGTTGTAATTTAAACTATCACCATTATTTATGAAGACTGTTTTTTCCCCTTCTAAAATCGTACATAATCTGGTATATTCATATGATTTATATACCCCCACAAATTTTTCCGGAAATTCATAATAGAGTATTCTTAAATAATCGGTTTCCAACCTCCCCAGCATTTCATGTTCTCGGTTAAAATCTTTCATTATTAAGGCACCTCTTTCCATCTAATATTTCATAATTAGGCACCCCTACTGACAATATACCACTTTTATTTAATGATTACAATTATTAATATTTGACTATTTTTTTATAAAAAACGGTTAGATTTAAATTTATCAAATGATATTATTAAGGTGTACTAACAGCATTTTAATAATATTTTTTACTTTTGGCAAAACTTCAAAGTATCTGAAAATTATAAGCTTTAAATTAAACAAAGGAGGATGATAACATGACAAAGTATGTTGATAAGAGCTACCAACTATTCATTGATGGCAAATGGGTCAATGGCAGCGAGGGGAAAACCTTTAATGCCTATAATCCCTCAAACGGTGAATCGCTTGCAACCTGTATCAATGCAACAAAAGAAGATGTAGACCTGGCTGTAAAAGCCGCATGGAAGGCTTATGACAGTTGGAAAAATGTTAGCCCCCAGGAACGTTCGCGTATGCTTTTGAAAATTGCCGACCTGATTGATGAAAACGCAGAAAAAATTGCCATGGTTGAAACTCTTGATAACGGTAAGCCGATCAGAGAAACATTAAGTATCGATGTCCCGCTCAGTTCGGATCATTTTCGTTATTTTGCCGGAGCAATCAGAACAGCGGAAGGCGAAGCTGTTATGATTGATAAAGACACCATGAGTATTATATTAAGAGAGCCGCTTGGTGTCGTCGGTCAAATTGTTCCCTGGAATTTTCCGTTGCTAATGGCTGCCTGGAAACTGGCACCGGCGCTGGCAGCAGGCAACTGCATCGTTTTTAAACCGTCATCAACCACTTCGTTAAGTGTTCTTGAGCTTATGAAATTGATGAGTGAAGTTTTGCCTGCAGGTGTTGTCAATATTATTACCGGCAAAGGTTCAGAATCAGGCAACTATATGCTCGAGCATGAAGGGTTCAGAAAACTCGCTTTTACAGGCTCAACCGATATTGGTTATACTGTTGCCGCTGCCGCGGCGAAAAAGATTATACCGGCCACACTGGAATTGGGTGGGAAATCCGCCAATATCTACTTCCCGGACGCCCCTTGGGAGAAAGTAATTGAAGGACTGCAAATAGGTATTTTATTTAATCAGGGTCAGGTATGCTGTGCAGGCTCGAGAGCATTTGTTCACGAAGATATCTACGATAAATTTATGGACGCCGCGGTTGCGGCCTTCGAAAAAGTCAAAGTCGGTCTACCCTGGGAGAAAGATACGCAAATGGGATCACAGGTCAACGAACACCAGATAAAGCAGATCTTAGATTATGTGGAAATTGGCAAACAGGAGGGCGCTAAAGTTGCCACAGGCGGCTACAGAATCACTGAAAAAGGTCTTGACAAAGGTTGCTTCATGAAGCCGACGATTCTTTCGAACGTTAACAATAAGATGCGCGTAGCACAGGAGGAAATATTTGGCCCTGTTGTTTGTATCATTAAATTTAAAGATGAAGAAGAAGCTATCAAAATGGCAAATGACAGCGAATACGGACTAGGCGGCGCCGTATGGACTAAGGATATTAACCGGGCATTCCGTGTAGCCAGAGAAGTGGAAACAGGCAGGATGTGGATTAACAATTACAACAATTTGCCGGCTCATGCTCCGTTTGGCGGATATAAAAAATCCGGCATTGGCCGTGAAACGCATAAAGTAATACTTGATCACTATACCCAAATGAAAAATATTTTTATCAGTATGAGCGAAAACAAAGTCGGTTTATATTGATTACTATTCACAATAATACAACTGAAATATGAAAAGAAGCTGTTACAAACAGCTTCTTTTCTTTATATTATAAATCAGATCAAATATTTATTTTCAAATTGATAGCTTCGGATCAATAAATCATTTATAATATGATTAAAATAATATTACTTTGGTATGTATTATATAAAATATTTAAAATTAGGAGTTTTATGAAAATATCCGGAAATACTGATGGAATCGGCAAAGTTGTTCTGCAACAGATGGAAAATTGGCCTCTGCTGGAAATTACTTCGGATAATCTGATCAGTCAACAGTTGGCTGAGGAAATGGCATCAATCAGCCGTCGGATTAACAGAGAAGTAGCTGTATACTTGGATCGTCGCGGTCAGATTGCAGCAATTGCCATAGGTAACAGCGGCGACATAACTTTACCTGAGTTACAGCAATCACGGCGGGCATCATCGCCATTGGCCGGGCTTCGTTGCGTGCATACCCACCCTTTGGGCAGCGGCGTATTAAGCAACGCCGATTTATCGGCGCTCAAGGCATCCGGGTTAGATTGCATCGTGGCGCTGGGGATTGACGATGATGCAGCAATTACTACAGTAGGTATCGCTTTTGATCCGCAACAGCCAATGATTATGGATTGGTCTAAAGTAGTCGATCTTGATTGGCGCAGCCATCTGCCTTTGCGTAAACAAGTTGCTGAAGACGAACAAACAGCATCTATAGAAAAGGCGATATTAGTTGCGCTTGATTGCGGCGCGGGAAGCGAGAAAACGCAACGCTCCCTGGACGAGCTTGCTCAATTAGCCAAAACAGCGGGAATAGAAGTTGTCGGCTCGCTCTGGCAAAAAAGAAACCGACCGGAGACGGCGACTTATATCGGTATTGGCAAAGCTAAAGAAATTGCCATGTTAGCCCAGATCAAGCAAGCTGATCTGATTATTTTCGATGATGAACTGTCGCCGTCGGCAATAGCTACCTTGGCGCAAATAATTGACCGTAAAATCATCGACCGCACCATGTTGATATTAGACATATTTGCTTCAAGAGCTATTAGTTACGAAGGTAAATTACAGGTAGAACTGGCGCAACTTCATTATTTACTGCCGCGCTTAAACGGACAGGGTACTCAGCTTTCCCGACTCGGCGGCGGTATCGGTACCCGCGGCCCCGGCGAAACGATGTTGGAAATGGACCGGCGCAAGATCCACGGACGTATAGATGACCTGCAAAAAGCTTTGGACAATATTTGCCGCGGGCGCAGCATTCAACGTCAGCGGCGGACAAAAGAACAGCTTTTCAAGGTAGCTTTAGTCGGTTATACCAATGCCGGTAAAAGCTCATTGCTCAACGCTTTGTCTGCTGCCGATACCGTCGCAGAGGACAAATTATTTGCTACGCTTGATCCGCTGACCAGACGCGTAGAATTAGCACAAGGTCAAGAAATACTTTTAAGCGATACTGTCGGTTTTATCCGCCGCCTGCCCCACCATTTAATAGCGGCTTTTTCCGCTACTTTAGAGGAAGTTGCTGAAGCTGATCTGCTGCTGCATGTCATGGACGGATCGGCTAATGATATTGAGGAACAAGCCAGCGCTGTTATGAATGTAATAGTAAAATTAGGCGCAGCCGACAAACTGCAGATCAATGTCATCAATAAAGTTGATCTGCTGGAAAGCTCCGAGGCTCTGCAACGGCTGTTGAACATCTTTGAACCGGCTGTGGCGATTTCCGCCACCAGCGGGGATGGATTACAAAGTTTAAAAACAATCATTGCCGCACAAATGGCGGAACGGTTGGTTGCCATAGAGTATTTGTTGCCGCTTGACGGCAACGCAGTGGTGGCCGCCTGCTATGCGGAGGGCAAAGTTAAGCAAGTTGAATATACAGAACAGGGAATAAAAATCAGCGCGGAGATACCGCGCCGGCTTTTGGGTCAATTAACGAGGCAAGGAATAAGGTCACAATTAACAGGAGAATAGCATGAAATATTATGATTATCATTGTCACAGCAATATTTCATTCGACGGACGCACACCGATTGCCGAAATTTGCGCTTCTGTAATTAAAGCCGGGGGCAGCGGAGTCACTTTTACCGAACATATTGAGTGCGCTCAGGATTTTCCGCACGGAGGGCTGCTAGACTGGCAGCAATATCACAGTGAAATTGAACAAGCGCGCAAAATGTTTCCCGACTTTTCAGTCGGCATGGGGGTTGAGGCTGGTTGGCAGCCGTTGATGCAGCCGCAAACGGAAGCCGCCGTCAAAGCCGGAAATTATGATTTTGTATTGGGGTCATTGCATTATATAGACGATCTGCCGATTTACAACGGCGCTTTTTCAGAGGGTAAAACTTTAAAGCAAGCTTACAGTGAATACTTCGCAGTTCTGCTGGCGGCGGTATCGGAAATGGTGGACTTCGATGTACTGGCACACATTGACTTAATCCGCCGTGACGAACAACTACCTAAAGTAGACTTCATTTACAACGATTATGCCGATTATCTTGATCCCCTGCTTAAACAGTTGATTGAGCGCGGCAAAGGACTGGAGGTCAATACCGGCGGCTGGCGCTGCGGCTGCTACGAGCCCCATCCGGCGCCGGAAATACTACGCCGTTACAGGAAATTAGGCGGAGAGATCATCACCTGCGGCTCCGATTCGCATGTACCGCGCAGTCTGTTTTACCGAATCAAAGACGCTTACGGTCTGATCGAAGAAGCGGGGTTCAAATATATAAGTCTATTTGAGCACCGTCAACTTAAGCAAGTACCGTTTAAATAATTGCCGGTACAATAATAATTTGCTGCGTATCAATCATATAAAGATATGTCTCTTTGACCGGCAACTGCCAGATATCGGCGATGGCGCGGCGGTAATAGGCTAATTGTCTATAATATGTTTCCACTATCTGCTGTTCGCTTTTGCCGCGGCTGCCGGTTTTATAATCAACCAATACCAGCCCGTCGTCTTCCCTAAACACAGCGTCGATCATGCCTTGTACAATCAGCATATCATCTGCAGCAGCACCCACAAGCTGCTCTCTCCCGGGTAGCGCATAGGTGAAAGGCACTTCCCTGTAAATTTGCTCTGCAGCAATCATCCGTTTGCCCAACGGCGAGGCAAATAAAGCGAAAATAGTGGCTGGATCTGTGATTTGGGCCTCCTCCGGCTTCAATATGCCCTGTTGGGCAAACGCTTTGATCTGATCTGTAACAGCAGTAACACTTTGACAATTGGTAATATTGATTTTCTCCAATAGTAAATGATAAACAGTACCGCGTTGGTTAGCGGCTAATGATAACGTATCGCTTTCTTCCAACGCTATTTCTTCAATCAGGCAGCTATCTTGCCGGTCATCGGCAATGATTGCTGTCTTATTTAATTCGCTGACTGTCCATTTAATCGGATAGTTGCATAAATCGGCATAAGGATAACGGTAATCCATAATTTGCTTGATGACATCCGCATGTTTTGTTGGAGATAATGCTGTCTGAGCCGCAACAGCTTGCAAACGATTATCCATAACATCGGAATCTTCACTTTGTTGATCACCTATAAGCTGCTGACCAAAACGAATCTGCCAGCAACTGTTATCGGTAACTACAGATTGACAATGACAATCAAAACTTGCCCTGATCTCTGTGGCATCAGGATGATACAGCAGCACCATCAGCAGCCATTGCAAATAACTGTCTTTGCATTGTAAAACGTAACGGCTGAAAATTTGTTGATCTGCAGACACCAGCAAGTCTTTAAAGTATTCTTCTAATTTATCCGGCGGTTTGCTAATTGTGCCAATTAATATCAATTGGCGGGCAGCACGAGTTACCGCCACATATAAGGTACGCAAATCTTCAGCGATCGCTTCCTGATGCAATTTATCTACAATAGCGGCACGTGTCAGAGAATCAAATTTTATTCTCCGTTCAACGTCGATATTTTTAGAGCCGACACCAAAATCTTTATGCCATACTACATCGGCTTTAGCTTGAGGAAACTGCAATTTGCGGCCCAGCGACGCCACAAAAACCACAGAAAATTGCAGGCCTTTGCTTTTGTGGATGCTCATGACCCTAACCACATCGGCGCTTTCACTAAGCAGCCGTTCACTCTCATTGGTAGAGTTTTTCTCTAAAGCGTCATCAAGCAGGTTAATAAAACGGGATAACCCGCTGAAACTGCTTCGCTCATATTCGCAGGCTTGTTGATGCAGCGCCCGTAAGTTGGCTTGTCTCTCCTGCCCGCCCGGCAAGGCGCCACTTAATTGATAAAAACCACGAGTCTGACAAAGCTGCCAAACCAAATCGGCTAAATGACCTTTACCTGCTTGCCTACGCCAGACTGTCAACTGTTCTAAAAAGGCAGCGGCTTTAACTGATAAGGCGTCATCGCCAGCCGATGTCTGCAGCAGGCAATCATAAAAGCTTTGCTGCTTATCCATTAAACGTATCTGCACCAATTCCTCACTGGCAAAACCGGCTATTGGCGAATAAAGCACGGCAGTAAAAGGTATATCCTGCAGAGGATTATCAATGATTTTCAAACAGGACACGATTAAAGCCACTTCGGGCCGGTCAAGATAGGAAGGTGATTTATCGGCAACCGCAGGTATGCCCATTGCTAACAGCTTTTTAACTATTTCCTGATCGATATTACGCGGGGAACGCAGCAATACGGCAAAATCACGGTAATGGTAATTATATTTATCTATTAATTGACGAACGCGTTGACCAATTAATTCCGCTTCCCGGCGCGCGTCTTTGATACCGGCGCTTTCGGTCAGGTCGTCGTTTTCGTTTATCTCCGCTGTATCATCTTCATTGTTTCCGTTCTGGTCTTCCCGAGGACGGTTAAGCATCCATAATTCACAAGGATCCCCCTGGATATCACTACCGGCAGAAAGCTCAGCTTGTTGGTTATAATCAATCTCCGCCGTTTCTTCACTAAACAGGCGGCGGAAAATGTAATTGACGCAGTTAATGATATTACAACTGCTGCGATAATTGAGGTTTAAATCGATGCGGATACCACCCTGATTGGCAGCATACTGTTGATACTTGCCTAAGAAAAGGCCGGGCTCCGCCATACGAAAGCGGTAGATGCTCTGTTTGACATCGCCGACCGCAAAACAATTATTATTGTTTTGCAACAGTTGTAATATTTGTTCCTGCACCGGATTGATGTCCTGATATTCGTCTATCAAGATTTCTGCAAATTGGCTTCTTAGGCCTTCCGCCACACCGTTTTCTTCGTCTTCTAAAACTTGCAGGCAAAAATGTTCCATATCACTAAAATCTACCAAATTGCGGCGGCGTTTTTCCTGGGTTAAGGCCCTGTCATAAGCTATAGTCAGTTGACAAAGACCGGATATCAGCACAGCCGCTTCGCGCAGATCGGCTAATTGTCTTTGGGGAGAACGACGGCAATACTTTTTTTGGAGTCCCGTAATAATCTCCTTGCCGGTTTTTCGTAAAGAAGCAAAGCGCTCTTTATCATTTATCGGGGTTTGTTTATCCATAGGCGACATTCTGTCAAACTTGCAGTTAGCAAGATTAATCAACAGTTGCTGCCAACTGCCGATCTGTAACAAAGAAACAATCACTTCGTCTTCACCTAACAGTTGTTGCCTGCAGCGTTCAGCTATATTGGGGGTAGAAAGCGCCAACCTAAAATAACTATGCGCTTGTTCGATATTTCTTTTTAATTCAGAAAATGCATAATCAGCAAACGGATAGTCTTCATAAGATTTGGCAGTTGTATAAATAGCTGCCGCGTTTTCTAACCACAGGCGCGGATGAGGTTGGCTACTGCTAAACGTATGCAGATCGATCACCAGTTTAGCCAGTTTATTTTGATCATTACCGCAGCCGTAGGTATCAAAAACCAAAGGCAGACAACTATCCTCGCGGGCAAACTCCGTCTCGAAAAAACTATCAATCGCTTCATCGCGCAGCAGTAAATTTTCCGTTTCCGAGGGGATACGGAAGCCGTTATCAAGACCCACCCGATAAAAATTCTGGCGTACGATATCGAGACAAAATGAATGAATGGTCGATATACGGGCTTGTGGCAACAATGCTAATTGGCGCAGCAGCCAACCATCTTCCCCGCCTTTTTCTTTAAGCCGCGCCGTCAACGACTCATCTATGCGTTGGCGCATTTCGTTGGCAGCGGCATTGGTAAAAGTCAATGCCAGTAAACAGTCAATATCTACCGGATCGTCATCGCGGCTGATTTTGCTGATGATCCGCTCGACCAACGCCGCCGTCTTACCGCTTCCTGCACCCGCGGCAACCAATATGTTGCTACCACTGGTTTCGATGGCAGCTAGTTGCTGTTGGTTAAACGCTATCTTAGCCATCGTTGCGCCCTCCCTTGGTCAAAGCAAATTCACGCTCAAAACCGCAGATGGTTTTAAAATCACAATATTCACAGGCGTCAAAGCTGCGTCTTTTTACCGGTAGTGCCTCTATCAGGCCGGAGAGCATTTCAGCAGCCGAAGACTGAAGCAGTGTAATTAATCGTTGTCTTAAATCATCCATTTGCTCTTCGGTAATACCTGGGGATTTATCCCAAAAGCCTTTTTTACCGTAAGCGACAGGAATCAGTTGTGAATAACCGCTGATCGCCGGATCGGCCAAACGCACCGCCGTTTCATCAAGCACGCTAATGCCATTAAGACGGATATTACCGCTAACCGACTGATCTTCATCATCTCTGGGTGTGTAATCCTCAAAAGTATCGCGCACAGGCGCGTAATAAATACCGGCAGCCCGCGCGTTCTCGTCGGCACCAGTAAAATAAATACTGTTGGTCAGCACCACCTGTAAATAAACGATCAACTGCAGCCGCAGTCCCTCCATGATCTCATTGATATTAAGAGAAACATTGCCTGTTTTATAATCAATAATCCGGAACCAACTTCGTCCGCTATCATCGCGTGCCATATCGACACGGTCGATAACACCATTAAGCACTAATTTGTTGCCATTTTCCAGATCAATAGTCAATGCCGGTAATGAATCAGGGCTATCCTGACCAAAAGGCAGCTCCCAGGCAACCGGCACAAAATAACCGCGCCGCATATGTTCGGCCATGATTAAAACTGCAGTTTTTAATGTGCTTTTAATCCGTGAGGTAATATATTGATAACGGGCGCTGGAGCTAAGGATATTACCTAAAAAGCGCGGTAAAACTGTCTCCATGCTTTCCCCAATCAGTTGAGTAGCAATTGCATCATCAATATCCTCCCATGCAAGCTGACGCTGATGGATAGTTCTGCCAATTTGCGCCAATACATCGTGGAATAACGAGCCCCTATCGAGAGCCGTAATCCGATAAACAGGACGAGGCTTGAGCTTCAGGCCGTAGCCGGCAAAATAGGAAAAGGGACAAGCACGGAATTTCTCAATCCGTGAAACACTGCTACGCAAAGTATGACCGTAAAGGCGAGCAATATTTGCTGAAGAAAGCCGCTGGTGATTGGGCCGATAGAATAAGCCTTGCAACATCTGCCGCAGCAATGGCTGCATCTGTTCGTTATCTAAATACCAATTGTAAACATCCCACCAATAATCGTCAATCTCTTGCCCAGCCGCAACCTGACGCAATTGATATGCCAGTATAGACAAAGTATGCTGGCTATTGCCGAGTTCCTGGATACCTTGCGACTCCGCAGCTTGGATGGTCAGTGTTGGGAAGATCGCCTTAAGACGGCGGATCACCGCGGAAGGCGACAAAACTCCGCCCTGCTCATCGGCCAACGGATAGCTAAGAAACAGTTCTTGTGAGGAACGGGTTAGAGCCACATAGACCAGATAATTCTCCGCTAACTGACGCGAGGTAGAACCGGCAGCCAGTTCAATACCGCAGGAAAGCAATTGCCGGCGTTCACGGTCATTGAAGACGGCGTTATCTGTGATTTTTCGCGGCATTAAACCTTCATTAACGCCGATCACAAAGGCCGCTTTTAACTCCGGATTGCGGCTTCGTTCCAATGTGGAGATAAATACTTCATCAAGACCGGGTGGTGTCAACGATAATGTTAGACCGCTAATGCCGTTATCAAATATATTCAGCAGATGTTCCGGCGGCAGAATCGTATCAGCCAACAGATACTGCGCTTCCTCAAGAAAAGAAACCGCCAGTTGATAAATCTGCCGATCAATTGCCGAATCAACACCTTGGCCATCGGTACTTTCCTGCCACTGCCATTTATCAAGCGTTTGATAGACATTAAGCTGTGTCATCAACTGTTTTAGAGCATTGCAAACATCTGCAACAGTAGCGTTATCAGCTAATGATGAAATAAATTGTCGTAAGGCGGCGCTGCTAAGGCGGCGCCACTCGTTAATTTGCTGTAGCTTTATCTTATCGGTAGGATTATCATTGCTTCCACCACGCCATTTTATCCAATCCTCATCAGCCAGCCAATCCCAATGATTGATACCGTTGGCTAAACAATAATTTTCCAGCCGATCCAACTGATTACTAGCAAGCGGTATTAGCCCGGTCTTAAGATAACGAAAAATTGTCGCATGCCGTGGTTGATAAACCCAACATTCAAGAGCGGCACGGATCATTTCGATCAACGGATGGGTTAACAATGTTTTTTTGCTGTCTATAAAAAAAGGTATTTGATATTCATTAAAAACTGTTAAAAGCAATTGGGCATAAGGCGTGATATCGCGGCTAATAATACCAATTTCCCGATACCGTAAACCTTGATCTCGCACCAGGCTGCGGATTTGACGGGCAATGCTCTGCAACTCCAAACGCGGATTGGTGGCACTATTGATGCGGATATGTTGAATCTCCCCATCAAACTCAGCAGTATCATTAAAGGGGAATAAGTGCTGCTCCAAAAATGTCAGTTCTATATTTTCTACAAAACGATAATTCTTATCTGTCAGCAGCGTTTCATTTAAAGTAAGCTTGTGATTACGAGCAATTTCCAACAAGCGCCGATAACAACACTGTGCCGGATAAAAAGGATTTGTTTCATTGATTATTTGATCTCTGAGCCGGGGATCAAGCGGCAAAGCAATATTGACATCAGCGGCATTGGTAAATAAAGCGTTGATTACTGCCAGCTCTTTAGGTGTAAATTCACTGTAACCGTCGATATAGATAATTGCATCAGATAGAAATCCCTTTTCACGAATGGCTTTGGCTAAAAAATCCATACCGTCGGGAAAATTCTCGTAACGATTATTTATAAATTGATTATATTGACCTGCCAAAATTGTGATATCCGTCAGTTTTTTACTTAAATGTGTTCGCGCGGGATCAGCGTCAAACTGTGCGGCTGCATCCTGCAACTGCCGTTGGTCGATGTCCCAGACAGCAATTTCTTCAGCTGTAGCTACCAACAGTTCGGCAAATCCGCTTTGTAATTGCGGCGATGTAAAGACCTGCAGCGATTCACGGTTCTCGGTCAACAACTTACTCATCAACAGCCGTTTTCCGGCCTCAGACAACGGCGGTAAAAGCGATTTGTTTAGCGCGGCATGAGCATTTCTGATCAAACGCCTAAAACCTGTTACTTGCACCCGGCTAAAGCCATTCAAGCCGTGCTCTGTTGCCAGTATTTTTTCATGGATAAAAGTTGCCTGTTCCGGTACGATAAAAATTATCAGCTGGCCCTGCGGCGCTTCAGCAGCTAGGCGGCTAATCTCTTCCAGACATTGATATGTTTTACCGCTACCGGCGCGGCCTAAGATGAGTCGGCAAGTCATTTTTTTCACCAGACTTTATAAAATAATTGTCATATTATAGAAAAAAGTAATAAATATATATTCGTTTTAATTAGATTTTTCCCTTTTGATATGACAAGAGCGCCATCTAAGATGGCGCTCTTGCATGTAGATTATTATACCTCTGCTTCTCTCTACTATTAAAATAATATGTCCAATCCGCTACAAATAGCAGCGGATTGGACGCACTTATAAATTTGGTAAAGGTTTCTTTTGTCCTTTGTCGGACAAGAGCGCCATCTAAGATGGCGCTCTTGCATTTTATAAGCTTATCAAAAGCTATTGTTACCGGTTCACTTTACACTTGAACCCGAAGAAGAACTGCTCATATCGAAGGTTTCACAAGCAGTCTCATCAGCGCAAGACGGCTGCAAGGTGTTGGATGAACGAACCTCGATTTCACTGGCATGGCAATTATTAGATTTGTTATATTTGCATTCCTCTACAAGACATTTAATATCAGGCATGTTTTCACCTCCTTTTGTCAAGTTCAGTTAATCGATTTATATCTTGCCCAAAAAGAGGATAAAATTTGCATTTAATAAAAATTTTTAAATCTCAATAGTATCGTTTGAATTTAAAATCAAACATTTACTTTGGGTATTATTTTCTAAATTTTCTTTAAATTGATTGACATCCTGTTTTATAACCGGGAAAGTATTATAATGCATAGGAATTACTGTCTTTGCTTTCAGCCACTCGGCGGCAACAACGGCATCCTCAGGTCCCATTGTAAAGTAATCGCCGATCGGTAGCAGCGCATAATCAATATTATATCGTGATATCACTGCATTCATATCGCCAAAAAGCGCCGTATCACCAGCGTGATATATGCACAAGCCATCCGTACGAATAACAAAACCGCAGGCCAAGCCACCATATACTCCGCCTTTGCTGAAAGAGGAACTGCCATGCCAGGCCGGCACCATGGTAATGGCAACAGATTTAACAACAACTGTTCCGCCCATATTGATGCCTTCGGTTTTTATACCGTCACAATCAAGCGAATAAATAAGATCGGAAATGCTGACAAGAGTCGCACCACTGTTACGGGCAATAGTCAGTGTATCTTCCATATGATCCATGTGACCGTGAGTGACAAGGATTATTTCAGGATTAAAGTCCTTCCATGATTTTTTGCAACTGGGATTATGTGTAATAAAAGGGTCGATTAATATTTTAACACCCTGCGCATTTTCCAACTGAAAACAGGCATGTCCCTCATAACATAACTTCATCAAAATCACTCCTATGCTTGTTTAATTAATATGAATTATTATATCATAAATAAAAAAATATTTTCAATATATAAAAAGCAGGACACAAAATTGTGTCCTGCTTTCTGCTTTAATCATGCGACTATTTTTGCTCTGCTTTGATCGCAGCCTGGGCTGCCGCAAGACGAGCAATCGGCACACGGAAAGGCGAGCAGCTAACATACTGTAAGCCGGCATTATGGCAGAATTCGACGGAAGCCGGATCGCCGCCATGTTCACCGCAGACACCGAGTTTGATATCGGGACGGGTGCTCTTGCCCTTCTTAACAGCCATTTTGATTAATTCACCAACGCCGCTGGCATCGAGACGGGCAAATGGATCGCTTTCATAAATCTGTTTCTTGTAATATTCGTCAAGGAAGTTGCCCGCATCGTCACGGGAGAAACCAAATGTCATCTGGGTCAGGTCATTGGTGCCGAAGGAGAAGAATTGCGCTGTTTTGGCGATTTCATCGGCCACAACGCAAGCACGCGGAATCTCGATCATGGTGCCGACCAAATATTTCATATCAACTTTGTTTTCAGTAATGATTTTATCGGCTGTCGCAACAACTATATCACGGACATAGTTGAATTCTTTGCTGGCGCCTACCAACGGGATCATGATTTCCGGCACAACATTTAACTTATCTTCCTTGTTGACATAGATAGCGGCTTCAATAATTGCCTGTGTTTGCATTTCAGCAATTTCCGGATAGGTAACGGCCAAACGGCAGCCGCGGTGACCCATCATCGGATTGAATTCATGCAGTTGGGCGGTACGGGCTTTGATCTTGCCAAAATCCATACCCAACTCTTTGGCTAAGGCTTGCATATCCTCATCGGTATGAGGCAGAAATTCATGCAGCGGCGGATCCAGTAAACGAACAGTAACAGGTCTGCCACCCATTGCTTTGTAGATACCGATGAAGTCTTCTCTTTGCATCGGCAGCAAGTAGGATAATGCTTTTCTGCGTTCTTCTTCCGTCTCGGCCAAAATCATTTGACGCATACGCGGAATACGTTCTTCCTTGAAGAACATATGCTCGGTACGGGTCAGGCCGATGCCCTCGGCGCCGAAGCTGACAGCGTTCGCCGCATCTTCCGGAGTATCGGCATTAGTACGAACTTTCAGGGTGCGGTATTTATCGGCCCAGCTCATAAAGCGGCCAAAATTACCGGAAATGGTCGGATCAACGGTCGGAAGATCACCGGCATAAACTTTACCGGTAGAACCGTCCAAAGAAATGAAATCGCCTTCATGGAATGTCATGCCACCTAAGACCAATGTTTTGGTAGCTTCGTCAATCTTGGCTTCGCCGCAGCCGGCAACACAACAAGTACCCATGCCGCGGGCAACAACTGCCGCATGCGAAGTCATGCCGCCGCGAACTGTGATAATACCTTCAGCAGCGACCATACCTTCAATATCTTCAGGAGAGGTTTCCAAACGACCAAGGATAACTCTCTCGCCTTTGTCCGCATGAGCTACTTTTGCGTCTTCAGCGGTAAAATAGAGACGACCGGCAGCAGAACCGGGGCTGGCGGCTAAACCTTGACCGATACTTTTGGCTTTAGCTAAAGCTTCGCCATCAAACATCGGATGCAGCAAATTGTCTAATTGCTTAGGATCAACCATCATAACTGCATTCTTTTCATCGATCATACCTTCGTCAACCAGATCAACAGCAATCTGCAAAGCAGCAGCAGCTGTTCTCTTACCGTTTCTGGTTTGCAGGAAATACAGTTTGCTGTCTTCAATGGTGAATTCCATATCCTGCATATCGCGGTAGTGGTTTTCCAGATTGGTGGAAATTTCCATAAACTGTTTGTAAACTTCCGGCATATCCTGTTCAAGAACGCTGATCGGCTTGGGTGTGCGGATACCAGCAACAACATCTTCGCCCTGAGCATTGATCAGGTATTCGCCAAAGATCTTTTTCTCACCGGTTGCCGGGTTTCTGGTGAAAGCAACACCTGTTCCTGATGTATCGCCCATATTGCCGAATACCATCATCTGGACATTGACTGCTGTGCCCCAGTCGCCAGGAATATCGTTCATACGGCGATAGACGATGGCGCGCGGATTATTCCAGGAACGGAAAACCGCCGTAACAGATTCCATTAACTGTTTGCGGGGATCAGACGGAAAATCTGCACCAATTGCTTCTTTGTAAATTGCTTTAAATTTAGAAATAATTTCTTTCAAATCGTCAGCGGAAAGCTCATAGTCATGTTTTATACCCTTGGCTTCTTTAATTACATCAAGTTCTCTTTCAAAACGCGATTTGGGTATATCCATAACGACGTCAGAAAACATCTGAATAAAACGCCGATAAGAGTCATAGGCAAATTTAGGATTGTTGGTACGGCGGGCTACACCCTCTACCGTAGCATCATTAAGACCAAGGTTAAGAATGGTGTCCATCATCCCGGGCATGGAAGCACGGGCGCCGGAACGGACGGAAACCAGGAAAGGATTTTCGACGTCGCCGAATTTCTTGCCGGAAATAGCTTCTAATTCCAACATTGCCTCTTCGATTTCTGCCACGATAGCATCATCGATACGCTTGCCTTTTTCATAATAATCGGTGCAAGCCTCAGTTGTAACCGTAAAACCCTGAGGAATAGGCAGGCCCAATCTGGTCATTTCCGCCAAATTGGCTCCCTTACCGCCAAGCAGATTCTTCATACCGGCGTTTCCTTCTTTAAAAAGATACACGAACTTTTTACCCATTGAAAAAAAAACCTCCTTAAATTACATGCAATATGATTTTATATAACTATTTTTGTTAGATCTCCAAAACTAGCGCTTAAAGCGATAATCCGCTTTAGCAATGCTACTCTGTTGTTACGCAATGCTAAATCATCCGTCAGTACCATCAGATCAGTGAAAAACCCATCGATAAATGGTGTAAGTTCGCCAATATGATTTAATACCGATAAATAATTCTTTTGTTCAAAAGCACTTTTAACATCGGTCTCAACGAGCAGTAATTGTTTATAAAGTTGCTTTTCCGCCTCCTCCTTAAGCAATTGATCATCGATGTCGGCAGGTAATTGGCTGCTTTTTGCAGAACGCAAAAGATTTGCCGCGCGGGTAAATCCGGCCATCAGCGGCGCAAAACCCGGTTGCTGGCGGAAAGTACGTAATGCTTCTACCCTGCGTAAAACATCTAATATATTATCGCCAAATTTGGCGGTAACAGCATTAATAATGTCATAGGTTACCTTTTCTTCGTCAAGATAATTTTCAACACGCTGACGGAAAAAATCTGAAAGATTGCTGCAACATTCTTCCATACTGGCAGAAGCAACATCTTTCGGTAACAACTGATAGTCAAATTCAATTATTTCTTTGAGAGAAATATCAAGGTTGTTTTTAATAATTATCTGTGTGCAGCCGGCTGCCGCTCTACGCAGCGCATAAGGATCCTGTGAACCGGTTGGTTGCATACCGATAGCAAAGAAGCAGATGAGGCTGTCAAGCTTATCAGCCAGTGACACAGCGATGCCAGAGTTGCATTGGGGTAACAGATCACCGGCAAAGCGCGGTAAATAATGCTCGCGTATGGCCTGCGCTACCAGCTTTTCCTCACCGGCGGCTAAAGCATAGTACTCGCCGATTATCCCCTGTAATTCCGGAAACTCGTAAACGACATTAGATACTAAATCAGCTTTAGCCAACAGCGCGGCTCTCTGTGTTTGCCATAAATCTTTATCATCATAGTTTAGTTTGGTAGCAATCAAAGTTGCCAATTCACCGACACGCGTAACCTTTTGCCGTAGCGTACCCAGTTTTTCATGAAAAACAACACTGGAAAGTCTCTCAATATTAGCTTCCCTATCGGCAGCCAGATCTTCATGCCAGAAAAACTCGGCGTCTGCAAGACGTGAGCGTAAAACTTTTTCATTACCGGCGGCCACTGTTTCCAGATAATTATCGTCGCCGTTGCGCACGGTAATAAAAAGCGGCAATAGCTTTCCACCCTGATCGTAAACAGGGAAATAACGCTGATGTTCACGCATCGGTGTAATAATCAGCTCTTGCGGCAACTGTAAATACTTTTGCTCAAATTTGCCGACTAAAGCCGTCGGTAACTCAACAATGAATACTACTTCGGTAAGCAATTCCTCGTCATTTTCGACATGACCGCCAACTGAAGCGGCAACATGATTAATTTGCTGCCAGATAATTTGCCGACGCTGCTGCTGATCGCAGATAACGAAATTCTCGGCCAATTGCGGCAGATAGCTGTCGGGATTATCAATAACGATCTGCTGTGAACCGAGCGTACGATGACCGCGGCTGATACGGTCCGCTTTAATACCGGCAATCTCCATATCGACAACGTCATCGCCAAACAATACGATCAGCCAGCGCAAGGGTCTGGCAAAACGCATTTCCTGATAACCCCAGCGCATCGGTTTGGGGAAATATATTTTTGATATAAAATTATTAACCAATTCCGGCAACACAGCCACAGTAGGCTGTCCATTTATTTCTTTATCCGCGAAAAGATAAATATTGCCGGAAATTTCTTTTTGCCGTAAACTATCCGGTTCCAGGCCGTGACCTTTGCAAAAACCAAGCAGCGCCTTAGTCGGAGCGCCGTCAGCGTCATATGAGGATTTTAAAGCGGGGCCTTTGATCTCTGTCTTACTGTCTGGTTGCTTTATTATTAGGCCTTTGACAAGCAAAGTCAATCTACGCGGAGTGGCATATACTTCTATCTGCTGATAATCAAGCGTTTTAGAGGCAAAAGCCTCGGAGGCCAGCGTACGCATTTGTTTTAAAGCCGGCGGCAGAAAACGCGCCGGTATTTCTTCAGTACCGATTTCTAAAAGAAAATCTTTTCTCTCGCTCATTATTCAGCCTCCTTTACAATGTCTAAACCAAGTTGACTGCGTAAGGCAGGGTCTTTAATCAGAGGATAATTCATTTTAGCTCTCTGCGCTAAATAACCTTCGGCGCAAGCGTTGGCCAAGTGACGAACGCGCGCCACAAAAGATTGCCGCTCGGTAACGCTGATTGCGCTACGAGCGTCAAGCAAATTAAATGTATGCGAACACTTCAAGGCATAATCATAAGCCGGCTGCACTAACCTCAACGCAATGGTCCGTTCGCATTCTTTTTCATACATCTCGAATAAGGCGAACAGCATATCGATATCAGCGGCTTCAAAATTATAATGAGAGTAGTCGACTTCATTCTGATGGTGTACATCACCGTAGCTGATATCATCTACCCAGTTAATATCAAAAATACTGTCAACCTTTTGAATATACATTGCCAGACGCTCTATACCATAAGTCAGCTCCGCGCAGACCGGTTTGCAATCAATACCACCGCATTGCTGAAAATAGGTAAATTGCGTGATCTCCATACCATCCAGCCAGACTTCCCAGCCTAACCCCCAAGCTCCTAATGTGGGACTTTCCCAGTTATCCTCAACAAAACGGATATCGTGTTCTTCAGCAGGAATACCGATAGCCGCTAAAGACTGCAAATACAATTCCTGTACATTATCAGGGGAAGGTTTTAATATTACCTGATATTGATAGTAATGCTGCAGACGGTTGGGGTTTTCCCCATAACGACCGTCGGTGGGGCGGCGGGAAGGCTCGACATAAGCAACATTCCAGGGTTCAGGACCCAACGCATGCAAAAAAGTCGCAGGATTCATAGTACCTGCTCCTTTTTCCATATCATAAGGCTGCAATATCAAACAACCCTGTTTACCCCAAAATTCATTAAGGGTCAGTATCATTTGCTGAAAATTCATTGGCAATGCTCCTATTTCTATATTATTATGCCGCTTATCTGCGTTTTCTGATACTCCACAAAATACAATTACAGATTATTATACAAAAATAATCATCTACTGTCAATTTGATAATAAATAGTCAATACTGTTTTAAAATACGCAATTTACAGTTAATTTCAGATAATTGCTCATCACCATTCGTCTGCGGCCATCAAAAGCCTGATTAATAGTTTAGACTGCCTTTTTCCAATTGATTAATGAACCGCTTGGCTTGCGAAACTTTTTCCAGATAGTAATTAAGATATATCTCTAAAGCCTTTTCCATCTCCTGGCCCATTTGATCATTAATCTTCAAATTTAATACCTTCTTTAAATCTGCGGTTGCTAAATATTGCATTAAGCGTACCGTACCGGCGCTGATCCGCGGTTGTTCAACAGAGCAAGATGAGCAAAGTAGTCCTCCGCGATAAGGCGATAGATAAAAAGAACTGCCGCTAATGCTGTGACCACAGCCGCTGCAGCAATTAAGCAGCGGGAAAATCCCCAAAGCCGTCAATAAACGCAGCTCAAAGAAACGTGCAGCTAAAAATAATTGATCGGATAAATCAATCATGGCCAGTGTTGCCAACAAAAGATAAAAGACCGTCGGCGCCGCTTTTTTTTCCGGCAATGCCAAATCGGTCAGTTCCGCAATATATGATGCATAAGCAATCTTGTCCAAATCATTATGCAAATGCAGATAAGCATTACGCATTTGTCCCTGCGTAATGATATCAAGACTACCTCTGCCTTTGGCAAAATCAATCTCTACCTCGCAAAACGGCTGTACTATACCGCGTAAACTGCTATTGGGTTTACGTGCGCCTTTAGCCAGAGCCGTCTCTTTGCCTCTTTCACTGCTGAAAAAGCTGACTAATTTATCGTTTTCCTTGAAATCTCTATTATGCAGTATTACCGCCTGTAGGCGGTAATTGCGTTCCTCCATTTTTTTATCCTTCCTGTTTAAGGTTAATAACAACCAAACAAAAACTACTCATTGCCGCTGTCAAGATCACGTAATATCCTTTCGTCATTACGCCAATTCTTTTTTTGTTTGACTAATAAATCTAAATAAACACCGCAGCCCAACAACCTTTCTATCTCCCGCCGCGCAGACGAGGCAATACTCTTGAGCTTGTCCCCTCTTTTACCGATGATGATACCCTTCTGGCTATCACGTTCCACATATATGACAGCGTCAATATACAAGCGCCCGCTGGCGCGCTCTTGAACCCGTTCTACCTTTACAGCGACCGAATGAGGTATCTCATCCTCTGTCTTGCGCAAAATCTGCTCACGAATTAACTCGGCAAATAATTGTTCCTCCGTATCTTCAGACAGTAAATCAGGCGGATAAAGCTGCGGCCCCGCCGGTAAATATTGATATATTAACTGTTTTAATATTTCGCTGCCGTCACCTGTCAAAGCTGATAAAGGTATTGTTTCGGCAAATTGAAATTTCTGATTATATAAAGAAATTAATGGTAATAGTTGTTCCGGCTTTAATAAATCGATCTTATTAATAATTAAAAAAATCGGTGATTTCTGGCTAGATAAAATATTTAATATAAATTCCTCTCCGCCGCCAAATTCCGCAGCTCCGTCAACCAAATAGAGCAACAAATCGCTGCCTTCCAGCGAATCTCTGACCGCACGCATCATGCGTTGATTCAAAGCGTCTTTGGGCTTTTGTACTCCGGGCGTATCAATAAATACTGCCTGCATTTTTTCGGTAGTATAAATACCGCGGATGCTATTACGCGTTGTCTGCGGTTTATCGGAAGTAATCGCCAGTTTTTGTCCCATTAACTGATTAAGCAAAGTAGATTTACCGGCATTAGGACGGCCAATCATGGCAACTATGCCGGATTTGTATTCTGTATCCATATTACTCCTTATTCTTTATCTGTTGTTGCTGTCGTATCCTGATATGATATTTTCACGTATTGATTGCAAACCTGAATCCAGGTCTTTCCCGGAGCAAGTTGCCATTCATCGCCGGCATCATCGCAAAAATATGTAGGGCTGTTTAAATCATCCCGCTTCCAGGTGCCAATGCGTACCGTTCCTTTAGAAAATAATATCGCCTCACCGCTGCCGGTCAGATTAATACTCAATCGGCCTGCGCTGTCCAAAACTTTGGAGCTGACCTTTTGCACTATGACGTTGGCTACTTCAATTTGTTTGTCATTACTGGGGTCAATTTGCGCCTCACTGTTGATATACCGCAAATATAGCCCGCTTTCCACATCATATTTATACCTGTTTTTAGCGGCAGGATAATTAATATCTACCAAATCCGCCTTATCGCCTACCAACACGTCGTCACTGGAATAAAAGGGAAATTCCCTTACCTGACTTACACTATCCCAGCCTTTTTTGTCCAATATAGCGTAGAGATTTTCAGTTGAAGTATAAAGATTGTGCGGTGCTTTACGGCTCTTATCACGCCAAAACGAACTACCGTAACCAAACTCATTGATATAATCGACATAGCCCTTTTGCAGATAAGCTTTGGCATCCTCGCTCCAGCCGCAATGCACAAAAACAGCGTTCCATTCACGGGCGACATCTACCATATATGGCCTGGCGCTGCGCACCGGCCCAATGGTATCAGCGCTGCCGACATAAAATAACGCCAAATAGCGGCTGATGCCGCCCTCGGCAGGAACTTCATACATAATATCCGCGCTGCTTATCCCGCTTTGCGGACGCGCGGTAGACGAATTGTCAATACTGACAATAAATACTCGCCGCTCTAAATCCTGACTGCTGCTGACCTGCTCATGGGTAAGCGGATTATAAATAGGCTCAGTGGTTTGGGTCTTTTCTTGATTATCTGTCTTGGAACAAGATGTAACGAACAGTGCTGTCATAATCAGCATGACTACGACTAAGATAATCTTTTTCATATATATCCTCCGTTACCAATAACCAACACTCCATTACCAATACTGAACAATATACGGTACAAAGATAACCAAACCAATAATAATGGCAAATGCAGCGGCAAATAATACCGCTCCCGCCGCTACATTTTTAGCAGTGGCCGCCCAGGGACAGTGATCTTTGGTCATGGAATTAACCAATGATTCAATCGCCGTGTTGGTCATTTCCAAACCGATGACCGCTGCAATAGTTAAAAGTATTATCAAATACTCTGTATGACTAATATCAAAGTAAAAAGCGGCAGCAATAACAAAAACCGCTACTGCCCCATGAATTTTCATATTGCGTTCGCTGACAAATGCATGTTTGATACCCTGGCATGCATAATAAAATGAACGCAGCAGCTTGTTTTCCATACTCTCTCCTTATGCTTACTTATCGGAAATTATTCCGCTATTGCTAACCCGGCGCACTCAATTATCTGACGTTGCAGCGACCGCATTTGTTCCTCTTGTTTTGTTTCAATATGATCGTAACCCAGCAAATGCAGAAGGCCATGAATAAAAAGAAATCCTGCTTCACGCTCAATACTGTGTCCGAATTGTTCTGCTTGCTCTGAGGCGCGTGGCCAACAAATTACAATATCGCCTAATATCAACGGTTCACCGGGTACAACAAAATCATCATCTCCCTGGGGAAATGATAATACATCTGTAACCATGTCTATATTGCGGTATGCCGCATTTAATTCTTGGATCTGCTGATTGCCGGTAACCATTAAACTAATTTCGCAATCCTGTTCAATTTTCGGCGCCGCCAGATTGATCGTCAGCTTGGCCAGTTTCCGCCACAGGCTCCTGATTTCCTTGCTGATCGCCATCGTTGTTAGGTTGTTGGTTATCCTTATATTTATCCTCATCTATCACTGCACCTACTTCTTTTGCTACATCTTCGGGATATTCAATCCGTTGATGGTTAAATCCGCTTAAAACCATTAAAAAAGCATTGGCAATTATTCCAATATCCTTAAATGTTAAAGGACATTCCTGCAACTGGCCGTCATCGACTTTACTTTTGATTACCTCGCGTACCTTGGCCTCAATTTTATTTCTTTCGTCGCCTACCAATGACTGAACCGCCGCTTGAACAACATCAGCAAGCAATACCAGCGCTGCTTCTTTGGTCTGAGGTTTACGTCCCGGATATCTGAAATCATCTTGGCGAACACTGCTGGCATTCTCGGCGTTTTCCAAAGCCTTTTTATAAAAGAATGATAATACACTAGTTCCATGATGCTGCTCAACAATATCGATAATTTCCCATGGAAAATGGTTCTCTTTTAACAACTCAATACCATCTTTGACATGGGAAGTAAGTATCATAGCGCTCAGGGATACTTGCAGATTATCATGAGGATTATCAGGAGAACTTTGATTTTCAATAAAGAAATAGGGGCGTTTAAGTTTACCAATATCATGATAATACGATGCTACCCGTACCAGCAGAGGATCAGCGCCAACTTCGTCGGCTGCCGATTCGGCAAGATTGCCGACAAGAATACTGTGATTATATGTTCCGGGCGCTTCTATCATCAACCGTTTCAGTAACGGTTGATTAGAATTGGATAATTCCAGTAATTTGACTACTGTGGTAACACCGGAAGCGCCTTCTAAATAAGGCAGCGTACCCATGACCAATATAGTCGAAAGAAAACCGTTGATAGCGCCAATGATCACTCCGGACAGTATTGCTTCTGAACTTTGGCTCCATAATAAACCCCATGATGCTATCAGTATTGCATTAGTAACCATAATATAGAAGCTGGAGCTGATAAACTGGCTACGTTGATTGAGATTATGGGTAGATAAAATACCGGCCAGGCTACCACCGATTGCTACAATCGTAAAAGCTAAATCACCACCACAGATAATCCCCATGAATACACTAAGAATAATAGTACAAAAAATGGCAATTCCCCTACGTAGTAGTACTGCTAACAAAATTGCCGCTGCCGGTACGGGCAATAAATAACCGATTTGTTTAGCAACTTCCGTATTATCGGATATATCAGGTAATGATAATAGCTTACACAACAGTAATACCAGTAAAACAACAACCGTCATCAATATCCATGATGAACGGTTTTCATAATCGCGTTTTTGATAATAACGCATATACAAATGCAATAACCAAAAACAAATCGCAACAATCAAAAACAAACCGAAATATGGTAATATCTGCAGCGATTCTTTCTTCATGCCCAGCATTTCCAATGATTCTACCTGCTCGGGAGTAACTATTGATCCCTTGCTGATAATCTTTTCACCAGACTGAACGGTAACCTGAACAGAAGAAACCTTATTCATAGCCTTTTCAACAGCGCCAGCAGTCGCTACTGCATCATAAACTTTGCTGGGTGGCCACTCTTTACCCTCGTTATAATAGAGTAAAAATTTAATGCAATTATCGCTGTAATTAAGATTTCCAATGGCAGCAGCCACTTGATCTTTAGCGGCCGGAATATCATCGCTGCTTAAGCCACCGTCATAAGCGGCGGCAACAATGGTTTTAAAACTCTCCTTAAGCTTCGCCAAATCTTGCTGATTGTATGATAAAATATAGCGCAGGACTTCATCGCTATAAGTACCGGGCAACGTTTCACGTAACACATAAAGCCGCGCTTCGTCACTTAATGTCTGATCGTCAACTGTTTGGGTAATAGCGGCAAAATCCTTATCAATATCAATCATTACTGCGCCCAAAACTGTTTTGTCAAATTTTAAAATCTGCCCGACTTCATCAGCCGCTTTATTTTTAGCCGCCTCGGTCTGCAAAGTACTGATATAAGTAGTGGCCGTGCCGTCGTAATAAACATCGGAGGGGGCTATATCTCCGGCCTTCAGCGAAACCTGTAACGGTAATAAGTTAATCGATAAAATCAGCGTTGCCACAATAATACAAAAAGCGGTAACGCCTCGCTGCCACCAAATAATGCTACCTCGATTAAGCAATTGTTTTATTTTTCTATGGGCTTTTTCAGTCATGATATTCCTCCCCGACCGTTAGACCCATTTGCGATCGTAAGCGTCGATTATTTTCTGCACCAACGGGTGACGTACCACATCAATACGAGTTAAATAACAAAATACTATCTCATTAATATCTTTCAAGCGCCGCTCCGCCTCAATTAAACCGCAGCTTTGTCCAGGCGGTAAATCTATTTGCGTGATATCTCCCGTAATTACCGCTTTTGATCCGGCGCCAAGTCTGGTTAAAAACATTTTCATTTGCTGTGGCGTGGTATTCTGCGCCTCATCAAGTATGATAAAAGCGTCGTCGAGAGTACGACCCCGCATATATGCCAGCGGCACCACTTCGATAGTGTTATGCTCCATATATTTACGCGCCGCCTCAACACCGAGAATATCATCAAGAGCATCGTAAACAGGACGTAGATAAGGATTAACCTTGTCCTGTAAATCTCCAGGCAAAAAGCCGAGCTTCTCCCCGGCTTCCACTGCCGGTCGTGCCAATACTATCTTGGACACTCTGCGTTTTTTAAGCGCGCTAATCGCCCTAACTACCGCAAGGAATGTTTTGCCGGTACCGGCGGGACCGATAGAAAACACCAAATCATTATCTTCTATGGCTTGTAAATACTTATATTGACCGACTGTTTTTGCTTTGATTTGCTTACCGCGCGGAGTCACATAAATCGTTTCCGTTAACTTATCAGCAAGCGCCGTATCCATCTGTTCTTTGGATGCCAGCGCATAATTAACCGCCATAATTGAAATATCAATACCTTTGGCGGCTTGTCTCTGTAACTGGGAAATTACATTATATGCATCAGCTACCTCCTCGGGATTGCCGCTGATCATCAACTGATCGCCCTGCACCAATAAAGATGCAGAAAGATTTTGTTCTAGCAAACGTAAATGCTTGTCCTGATAGCCAAGCACATTTGCTGCTTCGGCTATGGAATCGAACTTAATGATCGCTTCCGATGTTACGCCTAGTTTATCCGGCAAATACGGACCTCCCCTCGCTTATTCCGTGCTATTATTATCTTTATTGAGCAAAGATTGATATTGCTGCTGCGTTTGCTCGTCAACCTTAACGAAATCCCCGATATCCTCAATCGTCTCAATTGTAAACCGCGCCCGCTTGATACTGTCGCCGGCATCAATCTCTTTTAAATCGCTTGACACAATTTTGGTGCCATCCGCCAAAGCAATCCTGGCATTTTTTTCCGCCGCCTTCGCTGCCTGTTGCCATGCTTGCTCCGGTGTAAAACTAATAATATTTTGCTGTTGTTCTTGATAATAGGTAATAATTAATTCTACAGGCAGGCGGATATTCCTCCAAATGACCAGAGGCATGCTCTTTTGCTGCTGATAGTAATACTGAAATTCAGGTGTATTATCTCCCCAAACATAAGCTTTTATTTGTTTTGGCCATGACAATTCCACCGTCATATATTGTTCCCCGGTATTTTTTACTACAGTATTTTCCAAGGCGCACTCGCCATAACCGCTATACCAAACATGAGCGCTGACAATAGCTGAAGCTGCCACTAGACCGCTTTGATTATATCCACGCACTAAAACGGTACCAGCCGTTACTGTATCTCCGGCCTTTACGCATGCCGTACCTTTTCGCACCAGTATTTGTTCTATAACTCCGTCTTTGGCAGCCACAATATCGCCGCAAGCAATTATTTTGTCTTCTTCACTAACATCAACACGTTTGACAACATTGATTATTACATTATTACCGATAATGGAGACTTCAACAAAGCTTAACTGCGGCAGCTCTCCGCTGATATGTTCCTGTGCCGCCTCCAAATCCATAGTAAATTTCAGCTTGCCTTCGACAACGCCCGCTTCGCGCGCCAAAGCGACAATCCGTGCTTTTTCCGACTGACTAAGACTATAAGGACTGGTAACAGTCAGAGACAAAACCAACGAAGAAGCTAGATAGAGAAAAACACAAAATGCCACGGCTCCAATTAGCAACAATTTGCGGCGGCGGCAACGTTCCAGAATAAACGGCAACCCCTGACGGCGTTTAATAATAAAACGGCAATGACTGGCACGAGCAATTGGCCGCAGTCGATAAATATCCGCTAAAATTATATCGGCAGCAATCCGCCGTTCATCATAGCGAACGATATTACTCAAACCTATCCCCTGCATCAATGATAGATTTAAGAATTTTTCCGCATACTCGCCGCGTATCTCTATTCTTAAATTGCCGTTAACAAAACGCGTTAATATGCTGCTCATCGGCCATCCTCCCCAACAAAACATATTGCAATGATTTCTCCGGAAATTGCCAGTTCCTCACTTTGCAGTGAAGAAATAGTCAATCCTTCACCAAGAACTTCAACAAAACCGCTGTTAATTCGGAATACAATTTTACTCCTACCATATTCGATAATACCCTTATGGTTTTCAGCCAGCATATTATTTTGGCCGGTCAAGATAATCCGCACTTGGTCCAAGGCAACTTCGGACGGTAATTGCAAAGCGCCGGCGATACTTTTTCGCACATTGTTTTTCAAACCGCCTCACCTCCGCTATAATTTATTTTGCGACAGAGCTTATTATGACGCGAACAACAAAAAGCCCCGCCAGAACTTGAGCGGGACTAGATGTATTAATTTAAATTAGAGGCAGATGAGTTCTTGCGAGGAATCAAGCAAACGTTGGCAACCTACTGCGGTTAGTAGATAATCGTTCTCTATCCTTATTCCTCCCCAACCGGGAATATATATGCCCGGTTCTATGGTCGCTACCATATCTTCTTCTAAAATTTGTTGTGATATGCGATTAAGCAGCGGCAATTCATGAACGTCAAGCCCGATGCCATGACCTAATCCGTGACCGAAATTTTCACCAAAACCGACCTCAGTTATATAATCACGCGCCAGAGCGTCAATTTGGCAGGCCTTTATGCCGGAACGCAATGCAGATGCAGCCAATCTGTGCGCTTCTAAAACTATATCATATATCTGCCGTTGTTTTGCTGTAGGCTGCCCTAATATTAGAGTACGAGTCGTATCCGCCCGATAGCCATCATAAGCACAGCCAAAATCAAGAGTGATTAGATCTCCCTTTTGCACCGGCTTATCGGCTTGCGGTTGGGCATGCGGCAATGCACCGTTAATACCGGACGCAACTATGATTGGAAAACTGCTTTCACAGCCTTGATCGGCTATTAAATAGGCAAGCTCTTTAGCAATATCTTTTTCGCTTATTCCCGGTTTGATCTTTTCAGCAATTGCCGCAAAGACCAGATCGGTAGCTTTAGCCGCTTGTTGCAGTAAAACAATTTCCTGTTCGTCTTTCTTAGCCCGTACCTGCATAATCAGATTACCAAGTGGTTGCCATTGCAGATCTTCGACTTCTGTCTGCAACTTGTTAAAATCCGCAACACTCCATTGCTCATCCTCAAAGCCCAGATGCTTGATAGCGTATTTTTCAGACAATTGTCGCAGCATTTGTGATAAAGACAATTGCGAGCCGCCACAGCAAATTACCGTATATCCGGGCGCTTCACGTTTTGCCTGTTCGGTATAACGTGAATCAGTTAATAGTAGTCGCAACTGTTGTCTGTCAACCAACAAACATGATTCACTGCCGCGATATCCGCTTAAATAGCGAACATTGCTATCGTTATTGACTAACAATGCCTGCAGCTGGTCGTCATGCAAATGCTGCCATAATCGTGATAATCTTTGTTCAATCATACTATACCCGTATCCTGTGGTGGCGGCAACGCGGCTCACCTAAGACCTCAGCCATAATAATTCCTTGTACCAACGCATCTCTATCCGCAAATAAAGGGGTTGTAATATTTTGCTGCCGTCGTTCCATACTCGGTGATTTTGTTTGCTCAACAACCGGCTGCGTTGCCAGCCGTTCTTTAATAAATGGTTGCGGTCGTTCCGGCTCTTTTCTCGTTATCGTAATCGGCGGTCTGGTTGTTGCCGGCTGTGACATGCGGCGGGGTGGCGATTGGTGGGATACCGGCGAACCAAACAGCTCGCCAAACAACTCCCTGATGTCGGGAATTTGCTCCTCCTGCCTGTAGTCCTGCATCTGGTCTTCCGTTGGGTTTGTTTGTTGCTGTTGTCTGGAATCGTATTCTTGCCGCCGACGGCGTTGTTCTGCTATAGCCTCTTTTTGCTTTTTTTTGGAAGCATTGCCGATCACTGAGCTAATAATCATGATCACAAGAAATATTAATAAACCTTCCATAGCATCACTCCTGACTTGCCTAAGCTATATTATTTGTCTTTTTTACCGTCAGTTTGATTTTTGACACCGGCAATGTTTTCCCGCATCTTGGTATCAGAAACAATATTCATCATGTTATAATAATCCATTACGCCCAGATTACCGCTACGGAAGGCCTCGGCCATGGCCCGTGGCACTTCGGCTTCCGCCTCAACGACTTTAGCGCGCATTTCTTGTACGGATGCGACCATTTCCTGTTCACGTGCTACCGCCATGGCGCGTCTTTCTTCGGCCTTCGCCTGCGCAATTCTTTTATCTGCTTCAGCCTGATCGGTCTGTAGCGCGGCGCCGATATTCCGGCCAACGTCAACATCGGCAATATCGATGGAAAGGATCTCAAAAGCTGTACCGGAATCAAGCCCTTTACCTAAAACTGTTTTAGAGATTTTATCGGGGTTTTCCAATACTTCTTTATGGGTAGCACTTGAACCTACTGTAGTAACTATACCTTCACCGACACGGGCGATGATTGTTTCTTCGCCGGCTCCGCCGACCAAACGGTCAATGTTGGCGCGTACTGTAACCTTTGCTTTGGCTTTCAATTCGATACCATTGATCGCCATCGCAGATATAATCGGCGTTTCGATAACTTTTGGATTAACGCTCATCTGCACCGCTTCCAAAACGTTGCGGCCCGCCAAATCAATGGCGGCAGCCCGTTCAAACGAAAGAGGGATATTAGCCCGCTCGGCGGCTATTAAAGCATTTACTACCCTGTCTACGTTACCTCCGGCTAAATAATGCGCTTCCAATTTTACCACAGGTACTGCTAAACCGGCCTTCTCTGATTTAATTAACGGGTTAACAATTTTCGCCGGAGATACTCTGCGTAAACGCATACCAATCAAATCGATAATACCAACTTTCGCTCCCGCAGCCAAAGCGGAAATCCATAACCCAATCGGAACAAGACTTAAGATAATGATAATTACGATAATCAAAACAAATAATAGAATATAACCCTGTATTAACATATTTTTCCCTCCGTTTTATATTTCTCTTACAACCACCCGTGAACCTTCAATGAGAATCACCTCAACTACTGAACCGGCATCAATAAATTCACCTGATGTAACGACATCAATGCGTTTGCCTTCTATTTCAATTACACCGGCCGGACGCAGTTGGGAAATTGCCTTACCACGTGCGCCCAGATAAATCGCCAATGAGACATCGGGAGCAACATATCCGTCTTTATTCTCCTGCTTTTGCGCAAGAATTAATCGTCCCCAAATCTTACGTGTTTTATTATTCTTTAAAAGAAAAATAAAGATCAGTACTAAAATCACCAAAGCTATCAATATGGAAATAAGCGCATATTCTAAACTCGGCGAAGCTGAGGCGATACCTAAAAACAACAATATTATTCCTGATATACCAGCCACGCCAAAACCTGGTATAACAAATATCTCCACAACCAACAATATCAGTCCGGTAATAAAAAGCAAGATCGTCCCTAAACCTATATTGACCGTCTTATTCTCGAAATTACCGCCGTTGATCTGCGGTTCGCTAAAGCTGATCAATGAGGAAGTATGCAATACCAACTGATCGCCAGCCAATACATCAGTATAAGGCTGTTCGACAAACTGCCGGTTAGCTTGATCATAATTGCCATTTATAGTTATTGCATTAGCGGCAACACCGAAAGCCAGCACCGGATTGATCATTAATATCATCATTGCAATTATTATTGAACATAATAATTGTATCATCCGTTTATCCATTTGGCACCTCCTTTGATAGTATTATAACATTTTTACATAAAATTAAAAATACTATTTGTCTGTTTCTCTAATATTATAATAAAAGAGCCGACTTTTGCCGACTCTTGAATTTTAATTATTAATTGTTAATTATTAATTCCATTTACGCTTTCTTGCAGCCTCAGCTTTCTTTTTTCTCTTTACGCTGGGCTTTTCATAATGTTCATGCTTGCGAATTTCTGCCATTACACCTGATTTTTGGCATGTCCGTTTAAAGCGCCTTAAAGCACTGTCCAATGATTCATTCTTACCAACTTTTACTTCACTCACTACCATCCCTCCCTCCATATGGCCTGTTCCTATTAATGGAGTGATTCTGTCTGCAATTAAGCTCCTATATATAGCCATATCACACGCAAAAATGCGAATATGTGATGATTATATAACAAAATTTTTGCTCAGTCAACTATTCTTCTGTAAAAGCACCTAAAAAATGACCGCCAATCAAATGATAATGGATATGGGGCACTTCCTGACCGCTATCCCCTCGGCAGTTAGTAAGCAATCGATAGCCGCTTTGATCAATATTGAATTGCTCCGCCAGCTTTTGGGCGACAAAATTTATTTTACCGAGCAAAGCAATATCGGCCTCGGTAGTCTCCGCCAGAGAGGCGATATGTTTTTTTGGCAGCAACAATAGATGAACCGGCGCCCGCGGGTGGATATCCTTAAAAGCTACGATATCTTCATCTTCATATACAAAGTCGCAGGATATCTCGCTGTTTGCTATTTTACAAAAAAGACAATCCTCCATAGTTTTTCTCTCCTAAAATAAACTATAGCCTATTCACATAATGCATAACTATTAACATTCACCATCTTTTTTATCAATTCCTGCCACAATTAAGCTTCCCGCCGAATATTTTTTTCCAAAAACGCTGATTATTTCACTTTTTTTCGCTATTTCCGGCAAAATCAACGATAAATAGTTTTCCGAAGTACCGTTGTAACAGTTTTTACCCTCGTATTCGACTGGCTGTTCAACCAACATCTGCAATCTACGGCCAATATAGAGTTCTGCGTATTGCCGTGCTGATTTTTCACCGACATCAGCAAGCTGTGCGGCTCTTTCTTCTTTAATTTTTCTGGGGAGCTGTTCCGGCAAAGCAGCGGCTACTGTCCCCTTGCGCCGCGAATAAGGAAACACATGAATTTTAGCAAAACACATTTGAGTGGCGAAATCAAGACTTTGATTAAAGTCCTCATCGCTTTCACCGGGGAAACCAACAATCATATCGGTTGTAATGGCTATATCAGGGATGATCTGCCGTAATCGCCGCAATAAGTCGGCATAAAACCGACTATCATAACGTCTGCCCATTGCTGCCAACGTCTTATCACAACCACTTTGCAATGGAATATGCAGATGCGGGCAGAGTTTTTTTTCTTCTTGCAATAGTTGCAACATCTGATCATCAACCTGCTGCGGCTCAATTGAGCCGAACCGTAGCCTTACCAGGCCATTTTCGGCTGTCAATGCCTTAGTTATACGCGGTAAACTGCTGCCGTCATCTAAATCGCTGCCATAGGCGCCGATATGAATCCCGGTTAAAACAATTTCTTTATGGCCTTGGGCAATCAGTTTTTTCCCCTGTTCCAGTGCTTGCTGCCAAGGCAGGCTGCGCACGCGCCCACGGGCATAAGGTACAATACAATAATGACAAAAACAATTGCAACCGTCCTCAATCTTCAGATAAGCGCGCGCCCGCCGCTGGTTGCTTTGATCATTAATTGTTGTAAAAGGCCGGGGGTTACTGAGGTCGGCAACATCAACATAAGGGACATCGATTTGTCGGCTCATATATTCATCAACGATCTGCGGCAGTCTTGAGCGTTCTTCTACACCGGCGATGATCGCAACCCCTGGAATTTTTCTTATTTCCTCTGACTCAATCTGCGCATAACAGCCGCAGACGACAACTTTTGTCTGCGGGTGCTCACGGATAATCCGCCTGATCAGCGATCGCGCTTTGCGCTCTGCCAATTGTGTGACGGTACAGGTATTGATAATATAGAGCGCCGCTGCCTCGCCGAATTTTAGTTCCTGCCAGCCATGCGCGACAAAGAGACCGCTGATGCCAGCGGTCTCTTCTTGATTTACCTTGCAACCAAAAGTATAAGTGGCAAATGTTTTTTCTTTGGCCATTTCACACCCGCTATTATTTAAATATTTTACCAAAGAAGCCTTTTTTGTCGTCGCCATCATCTAACGGCAGATCACCCAGTTGACGTAAAAGCTCTTTTTGCTCTTCACTCAAATGCGTCGGCGTATTAATTTTGACTTTTACATGTTGATCGCCGCGTCCGTAACCGCGCAGTTTAGGAAAGCCTCGTCCGCGCATACGGAATGTGGTGCCGGTCTGAGTGCCCTCGGGTATGGTTAATTTTACTTTGCCGTCAAGTGTCGGCACTTCGACTTCGGCGCCCAAAGCGGCTTGTGAGAAAGAAATAGGGAATTCGCATAAGACATTATCCTCCTCGCGGCGGAAATATTTATGCGGTTTTACGCCAATATAGATATAAAGGTCGCCAGGCGGTCCGTTATTGACGCCGCCTTCGCCTTCGCCGGCCATGCGCAAACGTGAACCGTTATCAACTCCGGGGGGGATTTTAACTTTGATCGTCCGCTCCTGACGTTTGCGTCCGGTACCGCCGCATTCACGGCAGGGCGAATCCACTATGGTACCTCTGCCGTTACAGTTATTGCAGGAACGTACTGTCTGAAATTGGCCAAACGGCGTATTTTGCGTTACACGTGTTTTACCGGTGCCGCCGCAGGTCGGGCAGGTTTTACGGTTAGTACCCGGCGCTGCACCGCTACCCCCGCACTTGGGGCAGTTTTCCATGCGGCTAAGATTAAGTTCCTTATCTACGCCGGTTGCCGCTTCTTCGAAACTAATCAATACATCAGCGCGTAAATCGGAACCGCGCACCGGAGCTGTCGGATCAACCTGACCGCCAAATCCGCCACCGCCGAAAAACGATTCAAAGATGTCGTTAACCGAACCAAATCCGCCGCTGCCGCTAAAACCGCCGCCGCCGAATCCACCACTACCAAAACCACCATAACCACCGCCGGCAGCGCCGGGGTCGTTATGCCCGAACTGATCATAACGCGCTCGGCCGTTTTCATCCGATAAAACTTCATATGCTTCGTTGATTTCCTTAAATTTCTCTTCGGCGGTTTTGCTGTCAGGATTCAAATCCGGATGGTATTGTTTGGCTAGTTTTTTAAACGCTTTTTTTATTTCTTCGGGAGTGGCATTACGGCTGACGCCCAATACCTCATAGTAATCCCTTTTGTTAACCATATCCAAACCTTTCGTTAACTATGTTATATCATAATAGGGCAAGGGCTAGGCTCTTACCCTATCATAATTAGTTGAATTATTTATTTTTGTCATCGTCAACAACATTATAATCGGCATCAACATAATCGTCTCCACCGGTATTGGGTTGGCCGCCGGTATAGTTTGCGCCATCTTGTTGCTGTTGCTCTTGTTGCTGTTGCGCCGCAGATTCGCCGTAAATGCGTTGGGTAACCTTATAGAGAGCCTCGCTTAAATCTTTAGTTTTAGCCTCAATTAAATCGATATCATCGCCGGCCAAAGCGTCAGCTAGCTCTTTCTTGGCAGCTTCAATGTTGCTCATCTCATCGGGCTTAACTTTGCCCTCTAAGTCTTTCAAAGAACGGTCAACTTGATAAAGCAGACTGTCGCCCTGATTGCGAACCTCGACCTGCTTCTTTTTCTTCTCGTCCTCTTCTTTGTAAACATCGGCATCGGCCATCATCCGGTCGATTTCCGCATCGCTCAATCCGGAAGAAGCGGTAATGGTTACACTCTGTTGTTTGCCGGTACCCAAATCCTTGGCATTAACGTGAACGATACCGTTGGCATCAATATCAAATCTGACTTCGATTTGCGGAACGCCGCGCGGCGCCGGAGGAATACCGGTCAGATTGAAACGTCCCAATGTCTTGTTGTCGCCAGCCATTTGTCGTTCGCCTTGCAAAACATGAATTTCAACCGACGGCTGATTATCAGAAGCCGTAGAAAAAATCTGGCTTTTGCCGACAGGAATCGTAGTATTGCGATCAATGATGCGGGTAAAGATACCGCCCATAGTTTCAATGCCCAGCGACAGCGGCGTAACATCAAGCAACAATACGTCCTTGATCTCTTTATTAAGGATAGCACCCTGAATAGCAGCGCCTAAAGCTACGCATTCGTCAGGATTGATACCTTTATGCGGTTCTTTTCCTAATATATTCTTGACCGCATCCTGCACCGCGGGAATACGGGTCGAGCCGCCAACTAATAAAATTTTGTCAATATCGTTAACCGAAAGGCCGGAATCCTTCAGGGCCTGACGCGTCGGGCCCATAGTTTTTTCCACTAAGTCAGCGGTCAATTCGTTAAATTTAGCTCTGGTCAAAGTGACATCCAAGTGTTTGGGGCCATTGGCTGTGGCGGTAATAAACGGTAAATTGATATTAGCAGTCATCATACCAGAGAGCTCTGTCTTGGCCTTTTCAGCAGCTTCTATCAAGCGCTGCAAAGCCATTTTATCAGCTGCCAGATCGATACCTTCTTTTTGTCGGAAGTCGTTGACTAAATAATCGACAATACGTTTATCAAAATCATCGCCGCCAAGGAAGTTATTGCCGGAGGTCGCTTTTACCTCAAAGGTACCGTCGTCTATCTCAAGAATCGAGACATCAAAAGTGCCGCCGCCCAAGTCAAAAACTAATATCGTTTGCGCATCGGCTTTATCAAGCCCATAAGCCAAGGCAGCCGCCGTCGGTTCGTTGATAATTCTTAGTACTTCCAAACCGGCAATTTTGCCGGCGTCCTTGGTCGCCTGGCGCTGCGCATCGGAAAAATAGGCCGGCACAGTAATAACTGCCTGTGTTACCGTCTCGCCAAGATAAGCTTCGGCGTCTGCTTTTAGTTTTTGCAAGATAAACGCTGAAATTTCCGGCGGCTGATATTCTTTACCGGCCAGTTTAACAGTCTTTTTTTGCCCCATTGAGCGTTTGATTGATGAAACAGTATTATCAGGATTGGTCACCGCCTGCCTTTTAGCCACCTGGCCGACAAGTCTTTCGCCGTTGGCAAAGGCTACTACCGAAGGCGTTGTGCGTGCTCCCTCCGGATTTGGAATGACGACTGCCTCTCCGCCTTCCATAACGGCAACGCAGGAATTTGTTGTTCCCAAATCAATACCGATAACTTTTCCCATTGTTTTTTCCTCCTTAGAATTAAATGAAATATAAATTTATTTACCAACCCGTACCATGGCGGGTCTGAGTAATTTTCCATTAAAAGTATAACCTTTTTGCACCTCGGCTATGACTTTACCGCGGCTTTCTTCGCCGGCATTCTCCTGTGTTACAGCATCATGAACATTTGGGTCAAAATCAACGCCTTCGCATGCAATCGCTTTTAATCCCTCCTGTTCCAGTAAATATAGTAATTGTCTATAAATCAGCTCCACGCCTTCTTTTTCGGAACTATCCGCCAACGATGTCAAAGCGCGGGCAAAATTATCAAGCACCGGCAGCAAAACACCGACCAAGCGGCTGTTAGCAGATTTAACGGTATCATCTTTTTCCTGACGGCTGCGTTTGCGGAAATTATCAAAGTCAGCCTGCAGACGTAAAAATTTTTGTTCAATATCCTCTTTTTCCGTCGCCAATTTGGCGACTGCTTCCATAAACTGCTCAAATTGTTGTTTGGCTTCTTCTTCGCCAAGCGGTGGTATTTGTTGCTCTTGCGGCTGCTCGTCTGCAGCTTGCTGTTGTTCTTGATTCTGTTGTAAATCTTGATCCTTTACTTGATCGCTCATTTTTTCACCTCTAAATTATATTTAACGGCGTTTATTTAATTGCGTTAACGAGTTGGACAATTCTTTAGCGATGAATTCAACCAAAGATATAGTTTTGGGATAACTCATACGCGTCGGTCCCATAACACCGATTGTACCGGCTTTTTTACCATTAATATAATAATTTGCCAAAACTATACTGCAGTTCTTGAGACTTTCGTCGGGCATTTCGCCGCCAATTGCTACCGAAACAGGCGCTTCCTCGGATTTTGCTAGCAAGTTTTGTATTTTATCTTCCGCTTCCAACACTTCAAAAACACCGCGTAGTTTATCAACATCGCGAAACTCCGGCTGTGAAAGCATATGCAGCGCGCCGTCTGTAAATACACGTTGACTGAGATCATCGGTAAATGCTTGATCCAACAGGCCGAATGCCTCATCCAACAAACGCTGGCGGCGGTCAAACTCACTGATAATCCGCTTCAGCAACCCGTACGAAAAACGTCCGATATCCATACCGGTCAGTCTGTCTGCCAGCATAGATTCTATTTGCGATAATTGCTGCGCTGCAATAGGATGACTTAATGAAATAACTTTATGACGGATCGTACCGATTGACGTATACAAAACCGCCATCACCCGATAATTATCGAGCGGTAGCAATTGGATTTTTTCCAGCTTGCCCTGACCTTGCTCAGGAAGGGCAATCATGGTAGTGTAATTTGTTAAATGAGAAATCATTGAGCAGCAGGATCGTAAATAAGCTTCCATCTCATTGAGATGGTTTGACAGCGACTCGCGTATTAAATACGCCTCCTGCTGGCCGATTTGCTCTTTTTGCATCAAATAATCAACATAATAATGATAACCTTTATCGGAAGGAACACGTCCGGCTGAAGTATGCGGCTGTTCGATATATCCCAGCTCTTCCAAATCAGACATTTCATTTCTGATTGTGGCCGGCGATACGCCCAGACCATACTTCTTAGCCACCGCACGAGAACCTACCGGCTCGCCGTTGGCAATATAATCCTTTATGATCGCGTTGAGAATTTGTTTTTTGCGCGCATCCATAGCTCTCGTCCTTCCTTTTTGATAGCACTCTCGGCCGGTGAGTGCTAAAATAAATTTACAACTTTTAACTTTTTTTGTCAAGTGATTGATTAAAAAAATTCTTATATAATTTAAACGAATTTATAAAAAACTTCGTTACCAAGTAAAATGCCTTTTTTACTCAGCCGCATTGATCCGTCTTCAACGACCAACAGTCCGTTATTGACTAATTGTCGTATCTGTTTGGCAAAACGGTTTTCGGGCTTGAGTCCGTATTGCTCGGCAAATTGATTAAAATTGATGCCCTGCCGCAGGCGTAACCCTAAAAAAATCGCCTCGGCAATAATCTCATCAATAGACAACGTCTCCTGTTCGCAAACAGGCAACCTGCCTTGCTCAACGTTAACAGTATAATCACAGAGACTTCTAAGATTGCTCCAGCGTTTATCTATATAACAGGAAGCGGCGGCGCAGCCGATACCCAGATAATTTTGCCGCCGCCAATATGCGCAGTTATGACGGCTAGCGAACCCCTCTTTAGCGTAATTAGCAATCTCATATTGCATCAGACCGGCCGACTCCAACGTTTCCATGGCTATCTCTTGCATATCTGCAGATAAATCACTGTCGGCTATCGCCAGTTGACCGGCCAATTTCTTTTGCCCCCAAGGGCTTTGCTCAGAGAGACTTATACCATAAAGAGAAAGATGTTCCGAGCCAAGGACCAGGGCAGCCTGCAAATCAGCTTGTAATATTGATTTATCCTGATACGGCCAGCCATAAATCAAATCAAGATTGATATTTGTAAACCCCGCTTGACGGGCAGCGGCAAATGCTGCTTTTATTTGCTCCGCCGTATGGCAACGGCCCATAGACTGCAGCGCCTGATCATTAAAGCTTTGAGCGCCTAGCGAAAGACGATTAACACCTGTCTTGCGCAACTGCTGCAAATATACAAGATCGACCGTTTCCGGATTGGCTTCCAGCGTTATTTCCGCAGCTTGTGGCAAATCAGATAATATCTTAGAAATAGTTTCGACCGGCAGCAACGACGGCGTACCACCGCCGAAGTAGATACTTTCCAGCTGCGAAAAGTCACATTCTTGCTGCTGCCACAAATTTAATTCCTTTAAAAGCAAGTCGCCGTAAACACTAAAATACTGCTGCTGTTCCTCCACCGGGTAAGAGACAAAATCACAGTAATTACATTTGCGACGACAAAAAGGAATGTGAACATATATAGATGTAAATTTCATCATTTATTCCTTTATTTTCAATACAGCCATGAACGCTTCCTGAGGTATCTCAACATTGCCTACCTGCTTCATGCGTTTTTTGCCTTCTTTTTGTTTTTCCAATAACTTACGTTTGCGGGATATATCGCCGCCGTAACATTTTTCCAAAACATCTTTACGCAGAGGCTTTACCGATTCGCGAGCAATTACTTTATTGCCGAGGGCAGCCTGCACCGGTACCTCAAACAACTGGCGGGGAATCAGGCTGCGCAGCTTGGTTACAAGCGCGCGGCCGCGCTGATAGGCACTATCCTTATGGACAATGCAGGAAAGCGCATCGACAACCTGCTCATTGACAAGAATATCCAGCTTAACCAAATCTGCCTGGCGATAACCGGCAAACTCATAATCCAGCGAAGCATAACCACGGGTACGCGACTTAAGATTATCAAAAAAATCGAAAATGATTTCCGCCAACGGTAAATCGTAGATCATCATTACCCGCGTCGGCGTGATATATTCCATATTAATAAATGTTCCCCGCCGTTCGTTAGCCAGTTCCATAACGCTGCCGACATAATCGCTGGGAATCATAATTGTTGATTTAACAAAAGGCTCTTCAATCAAAGCCAATTCATTGGCTGAGGGCAATTTAACAGGATTATCTACATAGATGACGTTGCCGTCGATACAGCTGGCGCGGTAACTGACCGAGGGCGCAGTGATCAATAAACTGAGGTTGTATTCACGCTCCAAACGCTCCTTGACGATCTCCATGTGCAGCAAGCCCAAAAAACCGCAACGAAAACCAAAGCCCAAAGCTACCGAGGTTTCGGGCTCAAAATGCAGTGCCGCATCATTAAGTTGAAGTTTTTCCAAAGCGTCTTTTAAATCGTTATAATCATTGTTTTCAACCGGATAGAGACCGCAATAAACCATGCTGACCGCCGGACGATAACCGGGTAAGGGAAACGGGCAAGGATTATCGGCAGCTGTAATCGTATCGCCAACTTGTGAATCCTTGACATTTTTGATCGCCGCGGCAATATAGCCAACCTCTCCGGCGTTTAACCGCTCCACCTGTTTGGCTGTCGGCGTGAAAATACCTGTCTCGGTTACTTCCATGCTTTTGCCGCTGTTGATCATCTGGATTTTCATGCCTTTTTCGATAAAACCGTCAAAAACACGGATATAAGGAATTACCCCCCGGTAGCTATCGAAGTGAGAATCAAATATCAAAGCGGTCAGCGGTTTCTGCAAATCACCTTGAGGCGGCGGAATCAGTTTTATTATTGACTCCAGTATCTGCAGCGTACCTTCGCCTGTTTTAGCCGAGGCAAAAATAACATTTTCAGTCGATAAACCGATAATATCCTCTATCTGTTTACATACGCCTTCGGGATCGGCGCCGGGTAAATCGATCTTGTTGATCACCGGAATGATTTCCAAATCATGTTCCAAGGCCAAATAAACGTTGGCCAGAGTCTGCGCCTCTATACCCTGCACGGCGTCAACAACCAGCAGCGCCCCCTCACAAGCAGCCAAGCTGCGGGAAACCTCATAATTAAAATCGACATGTCCTGGAGTATCAATCAGATTCAGCTGATACTCCTGCCCATCCTCAGCATGATAATGCAGGCGAACAGCCTGCAACTTAATTGTAATGCCTCGCTCCTGCTCCAAATCCATCGAATCAAGAAGCTGCTTCGACATATCGCGCGCCGCAACCGTACCTGTATATTCAAGCAAACGGTCAGCCAGTGTGCTTTTACCGTGGTCAATATGAGCAATAATTGAAAAATTACGAATCAAATGTTGATCAGTCATTATTATACTCCGATATCAACTAAACTTTTTACGAAATCGATTGAGAAACTTTAAGCGGCTACCGAACATACCAAAAACTATCCGTGCTTCTTCCATTTTAATCACATAGGCTAAACCGAAGTATATAGCAATAGCTATGACCATTGCAACCCCTAACTGAGCAACTTGGCCAAATTTGCTGCCAATATCAACATAATTGGCCGCGACATCGCAAACCTTCAAGGATACAATACCCATAACAGCACAAATGCCTGCCGTTTTAAGCAATGAATTTGCCATATTCCTAATATCGATATGGCCAATCTTGCGGCGGAGAAAATAAAGCAGCAGCAAAGCCTGCGATATACCGGCGATAGAATACGCCAAAGCCAAGCCACGATGCTCAAGCGGGCCGATCAGCAGTAAACTGCAGACGATATTGATACCAATAGAGACAATTCCTATGATCACCGAAGTACGGGTATCCTTCAAGGCATAAAAACTGCGAATCAGCACATGAACTACGCTGTAGCCAACAAGACCGATCGAATAAAACAGCAGCGCATTACCGGCAGCAGTAGTCGCAGCAGCAGTAAATTCGCCGCCTTTAAATTCAAACATCAGGCGGATAATCGGCTCCCGTAAAACGGCTAAACCAACCGCCGAAGGCAAAGTAATAAAAATTACCGAGCGCACGCCCAGCGACATGTGTTTTTTAAACTCGTCCATTTCATTAAGCGCGGCATGTGAAGTCAATGTCGGAAATACCGCCATGGCAATGGCAATGGCGAAAATGCCAATCGGCAACTGCATAAATCGCTGTCCCATGCGCAGAGCGGCAATCATACCGTCGCTTAAAGACGAGGCAAGATTTTGGGTAACAAAAAGATTTATTTGGCTTACGGAAAGACCGATAAAAATGGGAATCATTAAATAGATTAATTGTCTGAAACCGGGATGATGATAATCGAGATTAAAATGAAAGTTAATACCTTTTTTATACAGTACCGGAGCTTGCACCATAAAATTGGCGATAGCGCCTAAAACAACACCGACCGAAAAAGCGGCAATACCATAACCTGGCCACCTTGCTTCAATCGGTGCTGCCAGCAGAGAGCCGCCTAAAACAATGCCAAGATTATAAAAAACAGAACCAATCGCCGGAGTTGTAAAATGCTTAAATGAATGGAGGATGCCCATTGACACGCCGCATAGTCCCATAAATACTACCTGTACCAGCATGATTCGCGTCAGCGTCACTGTCAGAGCAGCCGATTTAGCGTCAAATCCGGGAACCAGCAGCCCAATCAATTGAGGTGTAAACGCATAACAGATTACCAGCCCAATACCAAGCAGCACCGTTATCCAACTAATAACTATACTTGCTACCGTCCAGGCCTCTTCCTCTTCACCGCGTGCTATATAATATGAAAAAATCGGTATAAATGCCGAGCTTAAAGCCCCGCCCACCAAAATACTGTAAAGAAAATCCGGGATAGAAAAGGCGGCGTTATAGGCATCGGTTATACGATTTTGGCCAAACATATTATAAAGAACCACATCACGGAGATAACCAAGGATGCGGGAGATAACCATTGTAGCCATTAAAAAGCCGGCAGCTTGAAATACCGATTGTTTATTGTCCTTAGACAATTTGCAGCTCCCCTCTTTTTTAACACATTATAACCAAATCATTATATCACAATGATATTTTTTTTCCAGTATTAATTAAATGCCTTAATCGGGTCGTAAAAAAATGACTGAGCCTTATAATAAGGCTCGGTCATTTTCGTTTAAATTTTACATGCAACACTATTTATTGATTACTCTGCTTTTGGTCGGCATAATGATAGCCGCAATTAAATAGGCCAAAATACCCGCGCCGTAGACAAATATCAAAACAACCCATAATAAGCGGATTATTGTTGCATCAATGCCAAAATACTCACCAAAACCCCCGCAGACACCGAAGATCTTTTTATTATCTTCAGCCCGGTAGAGGGTATGGGGTTTAGTATCAGTGTCCATGCTTGGTCCTCCGTTTTCTTTTACTTTTGTATAACCATCTTTACCAAATATAACTATCATTACGGCAATAACCACACAAATTATAGCTAAGATTGGCATCAACGAACCTCCCGAGGCAACAAGAGCGAAAATCATCAGTAAGACAAAGACTCCGGTCAGCCAATACCAACCTGTTTTGTTTTTGTTTTCTTCCTCTGTTTTTTCCCTCATATGATCATTTATCGGAGCAGTCCGTTCTTTTTTATCACCGGTATTTCGGTAATCGGCAATAATCGTATCCGCCAGTGAAATCGGATCTCCCAGTTCGCTGATAACCGCGTCCTCATTCTCTTCCCCGGCATCCGCAAAATACTCTTCATAAAATTTGATAGCCGCTTCGCGTTCATTCTCCGGCAATACCAGCAAACGTTTCTTTAATATTGCCAGATAATGCTCTCTATCGCTATGATATTCCATCCGATTCACCTCCTTGATCTGCCTTGTTTTCGACGAATAATATATTTTCTACACTGGTGCGATAATCCTTCCATTGCTCCCGGTATAACGCAAGTTGAATTTTACCCCGTTCTGTTATTTTGTAATAGCGACGGTTGCGTCCTGAGAATTCCTGATCGTAAATTTTCAGGCAATTATCTTTTTGCAACCGGCGTAATACCGGATAAAGTGTAGATTCCGAAACATCGACTGCTTGGCGAATCTGCTGAGTTATACGATAGCCATAAATATCCTCACCGGCAACAACGGCTAAGACTAAGGCGTCAAGTAATGCCGCGCTGCTGTTAAAAGACATATCCTCACCCCTTTTGCTTTTGTTATTAGTTTAGTAATATTATATGTGCTATAATATTTTATGTCAATAGGTAATAGACGAAAAATAATAATTTTTATTTGCATATTATATGCCGACCATGTTAATATTTATGTTGTTACCTAAGATGGAGGGATGACATATCGCCAAAAAACTCTTTGCCGAATTTACCGAAGCCCGTCAGCTGGGTTTCCTCCATGCCAAAAAAATCAAAGATAATGGCGGTCTGATCGCCGGATGTTTTTGTGCTTTCGCACCACGGGAGCTGCTAGCTGCCGCCGGATTTACTACGGTCAATATCTGTAACGCTGCCAAAGAAAATGAATTAGCAGCCATTGCTGATCAAATACCCCCAGGCATCTGTTCGGCTGTAAAAGCTACCTACGGTTTAGCGTTAACCGATAGATGCCCTTATATCCATTTTTCAGATATATTAATTGGCGAAGACATCTGCCCGGGACGGATGCAAATTTATCAACTTTTTAAAAAATTAAAAAACGTTTATATTATCCAACTGCCCCAAGGCAGTAATGCCGATGCTGAAATGGAAGCAGAATTACGTAAGTTAGCTTCCTTTTTAACAGACCGTTTTAATTGCCGGATAGATGATCAAGCGTTAAGGCAGCAAATAATCAAGAGCAATCAACAAATGCGGCTGCAGAATGAATTGGCGATGCTTTGCCGCGCCAACCCGCCGCGTCTCGGCGGATATAATTTAGCAAAAATACTTGACGGCGCCGAATTTATATTTGACCAACAGGACAAATTACAAAAACTTAATTCGGTAATAGACCAAGCCTCGGTAGCACCTAACAGTAGCGAAAAGCGCGTTGTCGTCAGCGGATGCGGGTTAAACGGATTAATCGATAAAATAATCAAGCCTGTCGAAGATTTAGGCGCACATATTGTAGCTTTTGACAATTGCCGCTGGGGCCTGTCGCCCTTGTGCGACGAGAATATTGCCCAGACTAACCCCTGGCAAGCATTGGCAAAAAAATACAACAATATCAACTGTCTGCAACGTCAAAACGATTCTATAGCCAAATTGATTGCAGACACAAATGCCCAGGCACTGATCAATGTCGGCCTTAGCTGCTGTTCTGTTTGCCAGATTGCGTATGATCATAAACAAATACCGACTCTTAATATCTTAACCGATTATACGGACGATGATAAAGACAAAATTAAAGATAGATTAGTTGCATTTTTGGCAAATTAATCCTTGCCAATTTTCTAGAATCGTATTATACTTCAAGAGAAAAGTGAATACTTTGCGATATGGTATAAGGGAAGAGGGGTGAAAATCCCCCACAACAGCCATTACTGTAATTGCCGACGCGAGAACAACACGCCATTGTCTTGATTTATGATGAGAAGGCGTTCTCAAGGTTGAAGCATGAGTCAGGAGACCTGCCCTATTGCTTGCACGAACATTATTCCTGGCGTGGGGGATAGCGGCTTTTTTTATTGTTAAAACAAGCTCCCCAATGGGAGCTTGTTTTATTGGAGGAGTACCGATGCAACGAAAAATTTTAATATCAATAATTATTTTAGTGGTATTTTCAGCATTAATATTATGCTGCTGTCATAACGGTTCCGGGAAAGCCGCCAGTACCAAAGAAAGCACCGCAACTGTTTCGCAGCAGGAACAAACTGCCAATACTGATCAAAAAACAATAGATAATCAACAACAAAATCAGAATGCGGAACAGCAACCAATAAAGCAGACGACTACAAGTAATAACAAAACGCAGCAGCAGACCAATCAAACAACAACGACAACAAAGACCTCTAGTGCTAAAACAGACAAATTAACCTGTACGCTTAGTGTTTCCTGTGCCAGTATTTTTGACCATCTCGACAGCTTTAACAGCGACAAATTAGAGCTAGTGCCGGAAGATGGCATAGTATTCTATAAAAAAGATTGCGAATTTACCAAAGGCGAGAGCGTATTTGACGTTTTAAAACGAGAACTGTTAGCTGCCGAGATTCACTTTGAATTTTCCACCACGCCGGTCTACAATACCAATTACGTTGAAGCTATTGATAATATTTACGAATTTGACGGCGGCGACTTTACCGGCTGGAAATACAAAGTTAACGGTACTTTTCCCGGTTGTGGCTGTTCGTTATATAAAGTCAGCGACGGCGACGTTATCGAATGGGTTTATACTTTTAATTATTGATTTTTAATATGGAAGGGGTTTAGAGAATGTTCAACAAAAAAAGTAACTGTAAAAATGTCTTTGTTTTATTGCTGCTGGCACTTCTATTGTTGCTGGCGGCAACCACAACGGTATTGGCGGCAACCGTCAGTCCGCAGGTAGCAATGGATGACACCGTAAATAATTACTACATTACAGCCAGAGACCGGACTATGGGAGATTGGGAGGAACTGCTTGCGCTCTATACCGCCCAGACAATCGGCGGCAGTGATATTGACTTAGCTGCTTTTGATCAGCAGATCACTTATTCTTCAGACAGCACTGCAGTAATAGACTCTTTAATCAACGGTAATATGGCCGATGCTTCAACTTATGCAGCTGATTTGGTAGACGGCACTACCTTGATCAGCGCCGGCTATGCCTACACTGACGCATACTCAATGATCGCAATAGAGGCTTATAACCGTGCTGCTGCCGAAACATCTGATTATCAGCCGCTACCATATGATAAAGATACAGCTATATCAGCTTTGATTGATACAATGGAAAGTGACGGCGGATTCGGCTACGGAGTCTACAGCAGTGGTAGCAGTGATGTTGACAATACTGCAATGGCTTTGATCGCGCTTTCGCTTTACCAGGACAGCGACGCCCCTGATTGTTCACCCAACGTGTCCCAGGCAATCACCTCCGGACTGGCTTATCTTCAGACTGTACAAGCGGCAAACGGCGGTTTCAACTATTCATATACTTATGATGACCAACTGTTTTCGAGCTACAGCGGCAACTCTACAGCAGTGGTAATCTGGGCAATCATTGCCAATGGCGGCAATCCCACAGCTGCGGAGTGGACGACCGAAGGCGGTGATACCCCTGTTTCCGCTCTAATCACCAATTCTTATATCAGCGGCGGCGGTTTCGGCGATTACGGTGCAGCAGACTATTTTTGTTCCAAACAAGCTCTAATTGCCGTAACCGAGGTAACTGCCTTAAACAAGCTCAGCAGCCCCTCTCCTGAACAAATAAAAGACTGCTCAATATTTAATACCCTATCCCTTAACCAAGACATGCTCCACCCCGTGCATTTGCTGGTCTATGACGGCAGCGGCATCAGTCAAAAATCATTATCCGTTCCTCATGGCAATTCGCTTAGCAATGCGTTAAGCGCCGCCGGTATTGATCCCAGCGGATTGAAATGTTACTTCAACGGCAGTACAATTACTGATTTGAGTACTACAATAACCGGCGAAAGTTATCTTACCCTGGCTCCGGAGGGTATTACCCATATCGGCCAATTTTATCAAGGCAGCACAAAAACTACATCCGCCACTATTGAAGTCGGACATACAGCCAATTTCATTCTTAAAAGTATAGCGGTTGATGACGCCACCCAGACAGAAACTACCAGCGCCAACATCGCTCTCAGTAATGATATCACTACCGACGCCAACGGCCATTTTTCTTTCAGCAGCAACAGTAGCGGCAGCTATAATATCACCTCCGCCACAACAGGTTATATCACTCCAACATTAACCATTACTGTAATCCCCCAAAACAACGACAGCAGCCAATATATTACACTCAATGTCAGTGATAGCGGTGGACATATCAATAATTATAATAATGACAGTATTATCTATAACTCCCAACAGACGCCATTGTCGCTATTACTGCAATATAAAGAAAATGTAGTACTTCAAGGTAGCAGCTATGTTGTGTCAATTGACGGCTGGAGCGCCGGTGACGGCGGCGCCAACAGCGGCTGGCTCTATAAAGTCAAACGCGGCGGTAAAATGCTTTACCCAACGGTACCGGCCGCTTCTTACGCACTGCAATCCGGTGATATTGTATATTGGTATTACACATATAATTATACTAACGATCAAGGCTCTTCAAACTGGAGCGGTACGACAACAACCACCGACACCGTTGACGGCAAACAATTTAATGATGTTAACTCAGAATATTGGGCCGCCGCATATATTAACGATTTGAGCAGCCGTAATATTTTCGGCGGATATCCGGACGGCAGTTTCCGTCCCGAACAAAATATCAGCCGTAGCGAATTTATCGCCCTGTTGGCGCGCATAAGCGGAGAGACACTGCCGGAATATAACAATACATTCGCTGATGTATCCTCAAATAGTTGGTATGCTGCTGATGTTGCCTGGGCCGTTGGCACAGGAATCACAAACGGCATCGACAGCAAACACTTTTCTCCCGATACCCCGATCAGCCGTCAGGATATGGCTGTGATGCTTGCCCGTTTTATCGCTCATATGCAATACCAAATCACATCGCAAAACGATACCAATACTTTAAGCGATAGTGATTTAATCAACGATTATGCCAGATCTGCAGTCTTACAAATGCAGCAAGCCGGTATCATCAACGGTTATACAGACAATAGTTTTCGGCCTTGCGATACCGCTTCCAGAGCGGAAGTTGCAAAAATATTAAGCGTATTACTTACTAAAATCTCAAAATAATTATCATAATCAATCGCAAACATATTAAAAACCAACTGGCACATAATGTAGCAGTTGGTTTTTTAATATGTTATTTTTGCTGTTCTTTAAGCACATTACGCAACTTAGCCAAGATTACTTTTTTTTCGATCATAGCTCTTTCAATAGTTTCAATCATCGGATCATCCTCGTTACTGATCCGTCGTTGTAAATCGTCTTTATTATTTCTAATCGACTTTTGTAATACTTGCTGCAAGCGATCTATTTCCCGGCTGGTAAGCTCAATTTTCATCGCTATTCTCCCCTTCCTGGATATGCTTATCGCCAAAACTATGCTTAGGCCGCGGGTGATAATATAGACTTTTAAATACCGCAGCCGGAACGCCAGTAAGTTTGGCGATTTTCCATAAATAATCGGGATACGGATAAATACCATAGCGGCAAATGTTATCCGTCGGCCAAATCAGATGGCGACAAAAACGGCCAAGCGCAGTATCTTCGTCTGCCAACTTTATAGCCGCTTGTCGGTCGCAACCAATTGCCAGCCATAATGATTCGGCAAGCAACCCATCATGAATAGCGCAATAACGTCCAGTTTCGAATAAGTAGCTGTTTAAAGGCTCTAACGCTTGTCTACCCTGATGCCGGAGAAACCAAACCAGACCCCTGACAAAAACCCAGTCATTATCTTGCAGCAACGACGCTGTCGCTGTTATTTTATCGGATACCTGCAACTGTAATAAGGCATCTAGTATGGCCAGCCGCCAATGGGTGGCTTTTATTTCAGTTAACATCGCGGCTAACGGCTGAAAATAATCTGCTCGCTTGCTACGGCCAATGACAATCAATGTCTTCAGCCGCACTGCAAAAACACCATCATCATCAGTATCAGCAGCCAGTGATGATAATAAATCTAAAAGCGGCTGAAAAACAGCCGCTTCATTAATAGCACACCCTTCAATCATTGATAACAAGCGCAATTTCTGTTCGCAAGAACCTGTTACCAGTAAATCTGCCCAATCGGCCGGTAAATAATCTGCCTTCATATTAATAAGGAGTACCACAAAGCCATCCGGCTACCCAACCTTGTGTGCCGTTACTTAATTCAACTTTATACCAGACTTTACCGGAACTGTCTTCTTTCTTATCAAGATAAGTGAGTATATCACCGGCAGTAGCAGTGCCTACCTTTTCGGCATCGGTCGAAGCGGATGTACGTATATTAACACCGTTGGAAGTAACTTTGACTTTTGTAGGTGTCTCTGTGGAGTTATTGGAATTATTGCTTTCGTTGCTGCTATTGCTGGTGGTATCACTGCTAGTGGTATCTGATTCATTATCGGTATCCTGAACACCGGCTAACGTTTGTAATTGCGTTACATCAGCCTGTAATTCTTCAATCTGAGTTTGCATAGAAGATAAACGTTCACCGATCAGCTTATCCACATAACTTTTCGATACTAAAGGATCATCTTTCGTACCGGTGCTGACAGTTGATTGCACCACCTGGCCGATAACAAAACCTATCGCCAAGGCCGCAACAGCTACAATCACCAATAAAATCAAACCGCTCTTTTTCATCTCAACACTCCCTTAAACAGAATTACGCTCTCTTTTGTCTGAGGCAGAAATGATTTGTCTGCGGTTCCCCCGCAAGACGCCCAATCTATCGGCACCAACAAAAGTAACAATCGTGATAATAATTAAGACCATGACTGCTTGCGAACTAGTCAATAATGCCATCAATACCGCACAAAAACCAAGCACAATGCTGATTGCATAAATAATCAATACTGTTTGCATATGCGATAAACCCAGCGACAGTAAACTATGATGCAAATGGCCATTATCGGCTTGGAAAATCGGTCGGTGTAAAAACATCCGCCGCACAATCGCAAAAAAAGTATCAAATACCGGTATGCCCATAATAATCAGCGGAATAAAAATCGAAATAACCGTAGCTCCCTTGGACAGACCCATTACCGCCAAAGCGCCGAGGATAAATCCAAGGAAAAGCGAGCCGCAATCACCCATAAACGTCTTTGCCGGATGAAAGTTGTAGCGCAAAAAGCCAAAAGCAGCCGCTGCTAATATAGCCGCCAAAGCTGCCGTTACTACGTCGCCCTGGGTAAAACAAACGATGGTCATGGTCAAAGCGGCTATCGCTGATACTCCGGCAGACAGACCGTCCAAACCGTCGATTAAATTGACCGCATTAGAAACGCCGGTTAACCAAATAACAGTTACCGGGACAGCAAAGATACCCAAAGAAATTAAACCGCCGTCAAAGGGATTGGTGATAAAACGAATACAGAATCCGCCCTGAATCAACACTAAAGAAGCAAATACTTGTCCCAACAATTTGACTTTTGGCGATATTCCGCGAGCATCATCTATCAAACCAAACAGCATGACAATCGTGCCGGATACCAACAACGCCGCAACTTGCCGCGTATATACCCCTAAAAACATTGTACCGGCAACAAAAGCGATATAAATAGCCACGCCGCCCATGCGAGGTATGGATGATTGATGAACCTTGCGTGCATTCGGTTGGTCTACAATATGCAGCTTGTCCGCAACGCGAATGCTAATCGGCGTCGCAACCAAGGCTACTATTAGAGTTAATAAAACAGTGGCAAATAAATACATTTCTTATCTCCTATGGTTATCCGCAATACACAACCATATTTCTAAACTTCCCTAATTTATATTTTCTCACTATTAATTAGCTTTTGTCAATCTTTTTGTGTTTTATTTCGCAAACTGTAGTAAATTTCTTTTAAAATAGTTATCCCCATTATTCGAGTAAAAATAAAATATAGGCCGCAACCAATAATAATTAATACTAGAACTTGCAAGGCAAGAACTGAGCGCATTAACGCCATCGGTACAATCTTTAGCGAAATAAAAATTAACACACCCATTAATATAGCCGCAACAGTCATTTTTAATATTTGTTTGATATTGATGCCGCCGTCTAAACTCTTACGTAAATACAAAACATGAAACAAAGTATTGACGGCAGCAGCCAAAGAATTGGCTAAAGCAAGCCCGCCATGCGCCATATACGGCATTAACAACAAGCTGGCGCCAATATTGACCGCAATGGAAATTAAACCGGCAATCAACGGTTGCTTGACTTCATTCATCGCGTAAAATGCTCTGGTCAGCAACATATTAAACCCCATAAAAACTATACTGGGGCTGATATAAAACAAAGCATAGGCTGTAATTCTCGTAGCCTCGGCATCAAAACTGCCACTTTCAAATAATACGCGGATGATCGGTTCGCTTAAAACCATCAACCCTACCGTGGCCGGTAAAGCTAAGAAAGCAACCATATCCAAACCTTTATCGACGGCCGCCTTTAAAGACGGTTTATCATCTTCCAATGCTTTTTGGGTCATTAAAGGATAAATAACGGTGGCAATCGCGGCAACAAAAATGCCCAGTGGCATATTCATCAGCTTGCTGGCGTAATTAAGCGCCGAAATACTGCCCTCAGCCAAACCAGAGGCAAATATCCTGTTGATTATCGTATAAATTTGATTAACAGCAATGCCAATGACAATCGGCGCTATGTTTTTAGCGGCTTGCCGCAGCGCCGGATGATGGAAATCGCATACCGGAAGATATACAAAACCGCAGCGTTTGAGCGCAGGTATTTGTATAAGCAAAAAACCCAAGAAACTGACTAAAGTCGCCCAGGCCAATACATGAATATTATTTCCCGCGAAACAGATGATGCCGCCAATAATAATCAAACTGCCAACACCGGGAGCAATGGCGGCAACCGCAAAACGGCGGCGGCAATTAAGAATGCCCGATATTACCATGCCTACGCCCATAAATAATACTGAAGGGAAGATAACCCGCATCAAATTTATAGCCAGTTGGCTGGTCACCGGATCAAGTCCGGGCGCCGTCAATTTCACTAAAAACCGGGCAAAGATAATGCCGGCAATACTGACAATTAATAATACCAACACCGTAATATTAATTAAAGAGCTGCCGACAATACTCGCTTCTTGATTGCATAGCTGATCCTCTTCGGGCCAATAACGCGCCAATGCCGGTATTACCGCTACAACTAACGCATAGCCCAAAACGGATTGCAGGCTATAAGGCAACGTATAAGCAACAAGGTAGGCGTCTGTCAAATATGAGGCGCCAAATCCTGAAGCAATAAACATCTCCCGCAAAAAACCTAAGAGCTTAACGACAATATTTATTATAAAAACCGCGCCCGCCGCTCGGATAATGCTACCCACAAACTGCTACTCCTTCATATTGCGATAAAATTATCGTTATTAAACCTGCAGATCATCGGGTATTTCTACTTCGGATTGATCAAGAGAATTAATGCGGAAGTTTTGGTATCCTACCTTTAACCGTTCTCCGGTAAAAGAATCGGTAAACTCAACTTGCAGTGGTATGCCATACTTAGTGCTGACCCAATATTTATTACCATTTGAATTTTCTAATATCATACAACACTGATCTTCTATAGTATCAAAACCGCTGGCTTCCCAATCTCTGTAATCATAATCCTCTTCATCAATCAAAATATCCAGATCTTGATCATCAAACGACGTCTGAACCGCATGATAATCATTATCCGGCGAATAAGAAACAACAGTATGATCAGCGCAATCATAATAGGAAATATCTTCGCCGGCGTCACCAACCGATGAAATGATTTTAACTTTACCGCCCATATACCAGGTTTTAATATTGGCACTACCGGAAGCATAAGCAATCGTTTGCTCATAATAATAAGATTCGATTTTTGAACGCGCTGTCAATAGGTCATCAACCGTAGTCTCGCGGCCATTATCAGTAAATTGGTCGTGATCCGGTTTAACATTGTCAGTAGACTGTTCTTCCTGACCCTCTTCGATAATTACCATTTGGCTGTCGGCGTCCCGGTTTTTATCACAACCGTTCAGCAATGCCATTGGTATTAATAGCAAACATACAGCAACCATACGTATCATACCGGCTTGCATTTTCATATCTCCCTAAATATGAATATATACTTCTTTCATAGAATTATATCACCAGTATAATGGGAAAACAATCATTTATATTCATAACGTACATATAAATTGATAATAATTTTCACTTATAAGCTTAATATCTCTTTACTTTTAATAAATATATTAGTATAATAAAGTGGGTTATTGTATGTGCAATTTCTATAAGTTAACAATTGATATTGGAATTTATAGTAGTGTATATAGGTTATATGTCTGATGGTAAAATGGTAATCTATTAGGAGGAAATGTTTTTATGATTTCAAAAATCAAATTACTTAAGAACGAATCCGGCCAGGCTATGGTTCTAGTTTCATTAATGTGTGTCGTATTATTCGGCTTTACAGCTGTTGCCATTGATTGGGGAAGAGTCGCTATAGAGAAAAATCAGCTGCAAAATACCGCCGATGCCGCAGCGTTAGCCGGGGCACAGGATTTGCCAAGCACAGCTACTGCTGAGAATACAGCGATCAGTTATGCCGAGGATAACGGTGTCCAATCTTCTGAGACAACAGCCACTGCTCCATATAACGGAGATTCAAAAAAAATTGAGGTCGTATGTTCTAGACCAGTAGAATACACATTTGCCCGTGTTTTGGGGTTTAACAATACAACGGTAAGTGCCCGGGCGGTAGCTAGTAACACTGGAACATCTTCCGGTGAATCAGGACTGAGGCCCTGGGCTGTGCAGTCAAAGTATAAGGAGATGGGTGGTAAAAAGGGTGATACCTGGACTGGAAATTGGCTGGATTATACCTATTCATATGGACTTGAATTTGAACTGAAAGAAGGCGGTGGCGGAGGTTCCAATGGTTATTACGGGGTTGCTGCTTTTGGAGATCAGAATGCTAGTTCCGCCGATGTGTATAAAGACAATATAACTAATGGATACGATGGTATCGTCAAGATTGGCGATATTATAAAAGACGGCCCGGGTAACAAAAATGTAAAAAATGTAATTAATGATCTTATGACGGAATCAGGCGATACTGAAGGCGATTATACTAAAGCAACAAAAGGTGATTCACGTGTTATTATAATACCCAAAGTAGATCCGACGAATAGTAATAAGGTTATCGGTTTTGCAGCCATATATCTGAAGTCTGTTGATCAACAAGGTTATATCACAGCTAATTTCTTATATGACACTACTTGGTCAGAATCCCAAAAAGAGTCACATGATGATTGGGGCCTAGAGCCTGTCAAGCTTATCGATTAACGTTGGTTGCAATAATAAACAAGATATAGCAGTGAAAAAATAACAACGAATTTCCGCCGAACTATGGAATCCATAAGGCGGTTTAGAAAAATTTTTAGAGTTACACTTTCTCCATATTTGTTTAAAATTAAGGTTGTTTTGCAAGCAAATCCCCTTTTATCATGAAAGATAACAGGGGATTTATTAATTTGTCATACAACATCAACCCAAAATTAGAGTGGCTTTATATAAGAAAATATAATATATGAAAATGTTTTACAAGGTGATTATTTAAAGGGTAGTAATAACGATATCATAAAAGCTAGGCAAAATAGATTACGGCAATTCAGTTATTAGTACCGTTACAAATAAATAAGAGAAGCGGTAGGCTTTATCAGCCGTCCCGCTTCTCTTCTCTTTTTATTATTTAAACATTGACTGACTATAGATATACTTATTTACTCTTGCGCTTAGCTTTCGAGTTCAATAACAGGGCGGACGCGATAAGCACAATGCCTAAGATACCAATAATAGTAGCGGTCGCCATTCCACCTGTATCAGGTAGTACATCGATATCGCCTAATACTCCAGATTCTTCTTCGGGTTGGACTACAGGTTGATCTCCGTTATCTACGTCAATATCGCCTAATACTCCGGATTCCTCGAATATATTCTCAATAACAACGCCTACCCGGGATGTACCGGTTATTTTTCCAGTAGAGCTACTATCCGGTCCCGTCCAGCCGGCATCTTTCTGATCATCTGTAAGTGTTTCGGTTACGGTATATTCTGCGCCTAAAGGAATTTTTGTGAAGGTAGCTGATTCTCCGTTAGCAAGCGAAAGGGTATATTTGCCATCACTCAATGTTCCTCCGTTGCATTTGATTCCGCTCAAATCGCTTCCTGTAAACTGAACCGTAATATCAAATTTCTCTATTGTGGACGCACCGTCGCCAGTGACATTTTTCGTAACAATTAATGAACCGTATTCATCCGGATCAGACGGCGTATCTTTGTCATATTTATTCTTTACTATGATGTCGTTCTGCTGAGAATCACTGATTGTACCGGATGCGTCGCTGCTTGCTCTGAACCATCCCTTGCTTATTTGCGTACTGGTCAGTTTTTCTATTACGGTATAGGTTGTTCCCAGCGGGATATTTGTAAATGTCGCAAACTCGGCATCACTCAAGGACAGAGTGTATGTACCGTTCGAGTCTGTATCCCCGCCGCTGAAGTCGATATCTTCAAGACTACCACTACCGTTTTCTCCGATATTAAACTGAACTGTGATAGCGAAATCTGCATCGGGTGCACCTGTTGTCAATACGTCCTTGGTTACCTTCAATGAACCGTATTCAGGATCTCCAGGTGGCGTTCCCGGATCATATGTATTCTCAACTGTTTTATCAACCTCTGTTGTGCTGTTTATTGTACCGTTTAAATCATTCGCCTCATTCACCGGGCCTTCCCAACCTGCTGAGGTTTGCGCAGGAGTTAGGTTCTCCGTTATGGTATAGCCTATTCCCATTGGGATATTTGTAAATTCCGCGAACTCATCATCACACAATGACAGAATATATGTGCCGTTCGGGCTTGTAGTCCCGCCGCTGAATTCTATATCATTAAGATTATCGGTTGTTCCTGAAAACTGTACTGTGATAGCAAATTCCTCTGTCGAGGATGCATTGTCACCAGTTACATTTTTCGTCACCTTCAATGAACCGTATTCAGGATCTCCCGGCGGCGTTCCCGGATCATATGTATTCTCAACTGTTTCTTCAACCTCTGCTGTGCTGTTTATTGTACCGTTTAAATCATTCGCCTCATTCACCGGGCCTTCCCAACCTGCTGAGGTTTGCGCAGGAGTTAGGTTCTCCGTTATGGTATAGCCTATTCCCATTGGGATATTTGTAAATTCCGCGAACTCATCATCACACAATGACAGAATATATGTGCCGTTCGGGCTTGTAGTCCCGCCGCTGAATTCTATATCATTAAGATTATCGGTTGTTCCTGAAAACTGTACTGTGATAGCAAATTCCTCTGTCGAGGATGCATTGTCACCAGTTACATTTTTCGTCACCTTCAATGAACCGTATTCAGGATCTCCCGGCGGCGTTCCCGGATCATATGTATTCTCAACTGTTTCTTCAACATCTGTTGTTTCGTCGTTTATTTCGCCTTCCAAATCATCAGCCGGGCCTTCCCAGCCTGCGTCTTCCTGATCACCCGTAAGTGTTTCGGTTATGGTATAGGACGTTTCCAGCGGGATATTTGTAAAGGTAGCGAATTCTCCGTCAGCAAGCGAGAGATCATATGTGTCTGTGTCATCATTCCATGTCCCACCACTGCATTGGATTCCGCTTAAATTGTCCCCTGAAAATGCTACCGTGATAGCAAATTCCTCTGTCGTGGATGCATCGTCGCCAGTTACATCCTTCGTTACTTTCAATGAACCGTATTCAGGATCTACCGGCGGTTCGTAGGAAATCAGATCAATATGGCTGACACCTTCATCATGACAACAAGTAGCAGGATCAGGACTATTAATTTTGCTTACTGTGACCGTTTTGTTTGCAGTATTTATTTCTATTTGATAATTATACTGGTTACCTGCTATAAAATCATATAGTTTAAAACTTGTCGATGTGGTTACATAACTATTTGCTGGATCAACACTCGGGTCCAAATAGTCTTTATCCTGATTATAATCTTTTCCTATTACACTTTTAATTGTGTCATTATCATCGGTGATAGTATCGTCAACCCAGATAAAAGCAGAAGTAGACTGCTTTATCACAATAATATTCGAGTCGCCGTAGTCATAAGTCCCCAGTGCATTAAAGATCTGTCCATCTAATTTATAGCTTCCAGTCGTGTCGGCCGCCAATGCCGCTGCACAGACACATAAAACGATTACTAAAATAAAAATAATACTGAATACTTTTCCTTTAACTTTTTTAATCATAAAATTTCATTCGCCTCCTCATATCTCTTTCGCCTAATGTTTTCTTAAATCTAATTATTTGGTCGGGATTGCTGTTCTGTCGTGTTTAAATGTCTGATTACTTTACTTAGTGTCCGCTGCTAATTTATTGTTCATCACTCCGTCTCCGTCCAGAGCGCTGTCAATCATCTTCAGAAGCTCAAGTGCACTGCGAAAATTCAGCGTACAGTTCTTTTCGGCCCATGTTACCTTTCCCTGCCAGGTAGCATTTTGCCTGTATTGTATATGCACTACAAACGTCCCTTTATCACCTTGCTGAGAAGTAATATCATTTTCATTCATAAAATTCGCAATCACCTCTTTCACCGGAGACCTCAGTTGTTTTTTGGCACTGAAAGTTCTTGATTTTGTTGATGACTGAGGGTATCCAATACGGTCAAATACCTCTTCCATTTCCAAAAATATTTTTTGTGGTCCCACAAACGGAACCGCAGCAGTACTCAAGCAATGGAATATTCTTCCCGAAAACCCTGATTGATCTACCTGATCAACACAAATCGTAAATACGCTCGAAGCGCGAGTAGTGGATTTTGAATTAACCATCCTTTGGTCTCTCCCCTTTTGATGAATTCATAATAACATCGCTCATCTACGATTTGGCTACAAAACCCCAAAATATGTAAAAATATTACAATTTTTGTTCCTAAGGTCTAAGGTTAAACATTGCCCAGATAAATAGATGGATAAATTCAATATTATTGTTTTATTCAACAAAAAAGATCCTAATTGTAATCAATTGGATCAAAAAAACAGACAACATGTGTAATTATCTGTTGATAATTATAAAAGGCGTATCAATATTGATACGCCGTTAATTATTAATTCCGAAAATCTGAAACATTATCCCCATAAAGAACGATCATTATTAAACTTTATTGCATCGCCATTAAAATTAAATTCAGCCGCAGGCAAAACACTGCACTTCAAATGAATTCCTCTTCCATTATATGACTTGCGATAATTAGCGGTTATACGATCGGATATTAAGTTGCAATTTTCCATATTTGTTCCGATCAAAAGCACAAGAAACTGAGTAACATTGTATCTGGTATACATATCTCCACGCCGTAAAGAATTTTTTATAGAATCTGACAGGCATTGTGCTGCATATGAAAGCCGGTTATCAGACTTGGGCAAGTCGCCGCTTTTATTAGCCAGGTTGCAGAGCATTAAATAAACTGACTGACCGCTGCGCTCCATCATCCTTGAAACAAAACGATAGCTGTCAATAAAGCTCATCGATGTACAATAGTAGGCGCCTCTTAGCTCCGATTCCTCCTTGATTTCATCTCTAATCTCTTTGATCGGCAATCTTTCATCCTTGAGTTTATCTGATATCTCGCCGAAAAGCGCTTTTAGCTCCGCCGATGGAGTAGTGTTCCAATCATCAAGAAGCATCTCTGTTGCAAAATTGTAGGCAATAAATGCATCTTTAATACGGCCTTCAGCAATAAGACATCTTATGTATATTATATGGAGCTCTTCCTCAAATGGGTAAATCCTCATGCCTTTTGAACAAAGCTTCAGCATTGTCTGATAATCTTCATTTTCCCTTAACAGTTCCCAAGCTCTCTTAAAACATTGCAGATAGAGATTAGAATAGTAAGCGGAAACAACTGTCGCCCAATCATTTCCGGCAAGATTTGGCAGAAAATCACCATCATAAAGATCAATTGCGCAGGTATAAAGCTCAATCTTTCTTTGATAAGTCTGCCCAGGTTGCTTGGCTTGATTAACCGTTGTTTCGAATTGGTGGGAATCGATTTCACATGGTATAGTTGCATTCCATCCATACATACCGTCGCTGCAGTATATATATTCCTGTTTTGGCAGTCCCAAATCCAGCAGAACCTTTCTCAAACGTGTCACTAACACCTGAAGCGCCTTAACGGGATTATCGATCTCTTCATCACCGTATAACACGTCGATCAGCTTTTCCTTGGTAATGCTTTTGCCGCTATTCTGAATCAGGTACTGGAGCAAAAAGGACGTCCTGCTACCATTGTATTTTTTAAACACAATGGATTTCCCACCGGCAGTAATAGAAAAACTGCCGAACATTTTTATCTTTAAAGACTTTTCATCCATCCGAACTTTTCCCAACCCAAATTATTCTTTAATAAATTAAAGTATCATTCATTAATAACCTTTAATTTATATTAAGTAATAATATCATAATTATCTAAAATTGTCATTATTTTTTTTTACAATCCCAATTATAATGATCTCTATACTGAATCCGCAGAAGACCACTACCGTGCTGTCGTGATACAAATTATATTGAAAATTGTTTTATATATGGTATGATTTTGAAAGGAGGGCCGGAAAACATGAATAAAAGACGAATTGCAACAATACTTCTGGTTTCGGCCGGAACTATTTTGATAATAACGGCGGCTATTCTTGAATATCAAGACTTCCCATGGGATGCTTTATTTAGCAGAAGCAACCAAAATTGGAGCGACGTTGCTGACCCCAAACCCATTAATCTTGAAGATGGAGAAACTATCGTTAGTGATGATAATCAAGAACCTGCCGAGGACACATATGAAGGTACTGTGCTCCCAGGACAAATAGATGAGAATTCTACCTCTACCGCACCGTCTGTTTTTGAACAGCTGGGGATACTTAAAATACCGGTTATAAACGTTTCGGCTTACATATTTGAGGGTACGCAAAAACAGCTAAAATACGGCGTTGGACATGTTATTGGTACTGATGCGATTGGTGAGAAAGGCAATTGTGTAATTGCAGGACACAACTATCATCCCTTCCGTCATCTTAATCTTCTTAAGAAGGGAGACAATGTTATAATTAAAACTCCCCAAAACACTTATACTTATACAGTATATGATAGCTTCACCGTACAACCCCAAGAGGTTTGGGTACTTGAAAATGTAAAGGACGAGGACTATGTGCTGACATTGCTGACCTGTACGCCATATCCTGCATCAACTCACCGTTTAGTCGTGCGCGCCCGTTTGTTAAAAATAAATGACGAACCTTTGCAATAATAGTTGGAACCGACTTAGCTTTTGTTGACCTAAACAAAAATAACATGAACCCTCTTAAAATCGATAAAACCCATACTCTAATAAATAAAAAATTTATTTTTATATTTATATTGACAATTTATTCCAAAGATTGTAAAATAATAATACGATAATAGCAAACTCATCGAAAGATGGGGACGCAAAGCCAAGGGTCTAAGGTCGCTAGATTATGACAGCCGGTTGCCGAAACATTCATCCTTTTAAGATGAGTTCTATTCGACAACCGAATAGAACATTTTTTATTTTCTAAAACGAAAAGGCAAACCCGTTGAAAAGCGGGGACGCAAAGCCAAGGGTCTAAGGTCGCCAGACTATGACAGCCGGTTGCCGAAAATATTCATCCTTTTAAGATGAGTTCTATTCGACAACCGAATAGAACTTTTTTATTCATTTAAATCAAAACGAAAAGGCAAACCCGTTGAAAAGCGGGGACGCAAAGCCAAGGGTCTAAGGTCGCCAGACTATGACAGCCGGTTGCCGAAATTGTTGTGTGAGAACTCCTTTTTACTTGCACCATTTCGGAAAAATACAAGTAAATGGAGGTACATACAAATGAGGAAAACAATATCGAGTGTTATAATAATTTTACTTGCAATTGTGCTTTGCGCTGCGATATCCCCTTACGCATTGGCCGTGGACGAATCAACTGCTAATAACGCAACAATTAATTCGTCAACTGTACTATCCCCAGACATGGAATACAGGGCGGAGGTTTTAAGACTTGTTAATATTGAGCGTGCAAATGCAGGAGTTACAGGTTTAATTGAAATGAAAGCACTTCAGCCACTGGCCGATATTAGAGCTAAAGAATCGGCGACGAGTTTTTCCCATACCAGAACAAACGGAACCAGATTTTGTTCAATTTTCGCAGATTATTCCATTACCTACAGTTATGCCGGTGAAAATCTCGGGTTTGGGTTTAGTACGCCTGAACGCCTTGTAACTGCCTGGATGAACTCGGAATCACATCGCAGCAATATATTGAATGCGAATTTTAAATATGTAAGCGTTGGCTATTATAAAAACGCGAACGGCAAGATTTACTGCTCTCTGCTTTTCTATACCCCTAAAGCAACAAAATAATAATTTGAATGCTTATTATCCTTCACCAAAAATCTTCTCCGAAGAATTGATCCGTGAAATCACTTATTTCACGGATTAATTCTTTGCCGCCCTCAGACATAAGTCTTTCTTTATAAATACATTACGCAACTCTCTCCCCAAAATATGTATTACAATAAAAAGAGCAACGGGAAGCACAACATAATTGACAAGATAATATACGAATGTTATGATAACTGTATTATTGATAAGGATGTGTCTTTTTGGATATTGTTCTGTAAGGAACACGTAATTGCATATTAATTTTAAGGCGATAAATAACCGCTTTGGTTTATTATGTAATTTTGTTTGATACAGAACTGTGACAGATAGCACTCGATATGTAAAAGTGACTGTTTGGGCATAGTTTGATACTATGCCCTTTTTCTGTATCAAAGCGTGTTCCTAATCAGCGTTATTTAACTAAAAATATATATTGAAAGGAACATACATTATGAAATATATTAAATCAGTAAAATACGATAAGAATTTTATTAAAAACAATATCATGGGGCCTAACCCCGCTAAATTATTGGAAGAACTGCTTTTACTCCATCCGCTTTCAACGACAGATACCGTTCTAGACCTCGGCTGCGGCCGCGGTGTTACTTCAGTTTTTGCGGCAAGGGAATACCACGCCAGAATATTCGCCGCTGACTTATGGATATCCCCCACCGATAATAAAAAACGATTTGATGAAATGGGACTAACTTCGCAACAGATAATACCAATCAAGGTGGAAGCCCATGATCTGCCCTTTGCTGAAGAATTCTTTGACACAGTGATCTGCGTAGATTCTTATCATTTTTTCGGACTGGATAAAGACTATTTAGGAAAGCATCTGCTTCCACTGATTAAACATGGCGGCTATCTTCTCATCGTTGTTCCCGGGTTAAAGAAGGATATTCACGACAATATTCCTGTGGAGATGCTGCAATCCTGGCGCGCCGAGGATATACAAACCCTCCATGACATCGCATACTGGCAACAGATTATTACAGCGACAGAAAATGTTGAAATCGTATCATTTGAAGAAATGGAAAGCTTTGACGAATGTTGGGACGACTGGCTCGAAAGCGACAACGAATATGCGGTAAACGATAGAAAGGCTATGAATGCAGGTGCAGGCAAATATATGAATTTTATTGCCATGATACTACGCAGAAAATAATTAAATGGTTATAAAACTATCATTCGAAACTAACATTAAAACAAAGCAGCTAGGTAAATCCTTATATCACAAACTGTTCGTTTATATCAACAGTACGGACATAAATCACAGCCGCCGGTAAAACCGGCGGCTGTGATTTTACACTATAAGGGTCTTTGTATAGTGTACGCCACGGTCGCTATGAAGTATCCTTTCCTACTTAAAACCCTATGGGGCAGCGCGCGTTTCGTGCGCGCTGCCATAGGTCTATTTCTCATGTTGGCGGCAATCACCACTCATAGGGCAGCCCGCGCAGTTACAGCCACAGGAGGTCTTACCTTTCTTTTTATCTTTGACCATGTGAACGATAATCAGAACCACAATAACGAGCAGAACCGCGCAAACGGCGATGGAAGCTAAATTTTCCGTAATCCAGATCAGCATATTTCTCCCTCCTTATGGCCGATGATATGATATGTTTACTATTTTCCATTTTTGAAAAGTCGGATGATGATTTTTTACAACCACGATCAGCAATATCGCCAGAATGAAAGGACCATGATATCGGCTGTTCCAAACTCAATGTTGATTGCCACAGTAATTACGCAGCCATCCGATTTTCCGAATGCTCAACTAGTCTTAAGGACTGCTTATTCGGATCGCGCCGGAACAGGAGATAGAGAATTAATGCCAGTACCGCGAAAGCAACTACCGTCGCAATACTGAAAGCGACCTCGCCCACGATCAGTCCGCCGATCTGATAGACCATCAGAGCAATGCAATAGGCCAGCACGTTCTGGAACAGGAGAGCAAACCAGAAGAACTTTCTGGAGCCTAGTTCCCTCGACAGAGTGGAAATTGCCGCCAGGCAGGGAGAATCAAACAGGTTGAAAAACAGGAAGGATACGGCCGCGATGCCCGTAGGAAAGAATGCCGCGAACTGCGCGTGCATGGAAGCGCCATATTCCTTGACCGATCCAAGACCAGACAGAACTCCCATGGTAGAAACAATGCCCTCTTTCGCGACAAAGCCGCTTAAGCTGGAGGCCACGGCCTGCCAGGTGCCGAAACCCAACGGCTTAAATATCCAGGAAATCGCGCCGCCGATGGTCGCCAGCAAGCAGTACTCAGTATCCACGAGGCCAAAGAAACCGTCCTGAATGCCAAAACTACCAAGGAACCACATAACTGCACAACAAAGAAACAGGATTGTTCCAGCCTTTTTAAGAAACGCACAGACGCGTTCCCAAGTGCTAAGAAAAACGCCTCTCAGCGCCGGGAGATGATACTGAGGCAGTTCCATAACAAAGGGAGCTGCTTCTCCGGCAAAAATTCTCATCTTCTTCATAATAATGCAGGAGATAATAACAATGGCTATGCCTGAAAAATACATAAGGGGAGCCATCCACCACGCACCGCCCATCAGAAAACCAGAGATCAGCGCGATGACCGGCAGCTTCGCGCCGCAGGGGATAAAAGTGGTCGTCATCATTGTCATCCTACGGTCTTTTTCGTTTTCAATCGTGCGGCTGGCCATGATACCCGGAACGCCGCACCCGGAAGAAATCAGAAAGGGGATGAAGCTTTTACCCGAAACACCGAAGCGGCGAAAAATTCGATCCATGATGAAAGCCACTCGTGCCATATATCCACAGTCCTCCAAAAACGCCAGTAAAATGAACACGACAGCCATCTGCAGTGCAAAGCCAATGGGAGCGGCTAAGCCGCCGATAATGCCGTCCACCACAAGGGAGACAACCCAACCCGCCGCGCCGATGTTTTCAAGAAGACTCTGTACGCCAGGCTGTATCCATGCGCCGAAAAGCGTGTCATTTGCCCAGTCGGTAACGATGGTGCCCAGAGTAGTAACGGAAACATAGTAGACAATAAACATGACTATCGCGAAGATGGGCAACGCCAGCCAGCGGTTGGTAATTACCCTATCGATCTTATCGGATGCGGAAAGCTTGACGACGTTTTTCTTCCTGTAGCAACTCTTGATTATCGACGCTATGTACACATACCGTTCGTTCGTTATAATGCTTTCAGCGTCGTCGTCGAGTTCATTTTCAGCTGCTTTAATGTCGTCTTCAATATGGTCAAGCACCGATTTATCCAGCTTTAACTGATTCAAAATTTTTTCATCGCGCTCAAAAATCTTGATGGCGTACCAACGCTGTTGTTCCTGCGGCATGTCGTGAACCGCCGCCTCCTCGATGTGGGCCAGAGCATGCTCGACCGCTCCGGAGAACGTATGCATTGGAACGGTCTTTGTGGATTTCGCTGCCTCGATAGCCGCTTCCGCCGCCTACATGATGCCTGCACCCTTTAAAGCGGATATTTCCACAACCTTGCATCCAAGCTGATGCGAGAGCTCCTCAACATTGATTTTATCCCCGTTTTTTTTCACCACGTCCATCATGTTGACAGCGATAACCACAGGGATGCCAATTTCCGTCAGCTGGGTGGTAAGATAAAGATTCCGCTCCAGATTGGTACCGTCCACAATGTTGAGAACCGCACCCGGACGCTCGTTAATCAGATAGTCCCTTGCAACCACTTCCTCCAGGGTATACGGAGAAAGCGAATAGATACCCGGCAAGTCTATAATGATGATATCTTTATGATTCCTAAGTTTGCCTTCCTTTTTATCAACCGTAACGCCCGGCCAGTTGCCGACGTACTGATTGGAACCGGTCAGCGCGTTGAACAATGTCGTTTTGCCGCTATTGGGGTTGCCCGCCAGGGCAATTTTGATTGCCATTTCCCAAATCCTCCTCTTCTTAGTTTGAGTCATCTAACTGCTTGTTAAAAAAATAATGGTTATCCCTTAAAATCATTCGACCTCAATCATTTCCGTATCTGCCTTACGGATGGAAAGCTCATAGCCGCGCACCGTTATCTCCACCGGATCGCCGAACGGAGCCACCTTGTGGACGTAGACGTCAATACCTTTGGTGATCCCCATGTCCATAATACGGCTCTTAACTGCGCCTTCGCCGTGAAGCTTCACAACTGTTACCGTTTCGCCAATTTTGGCATCCTTGAGCGTTTTCATAAGCGCTTCCTCCCTTCCATTGTTATATCATTATTTTGCCGGCAATCTCTTTGCTGATGGCAATGCGGGACTCCTTGATATTGACAATGACATTGCCTCCCATCATGGCAATCACCCTGACGTTTCCACCGGCGACAAAACCGAGATCTTCCAGATGCTTTTTCACATCAGCCTTTCCGCCGATTTTTTTGATGATGTTATCCTCACCGACTGCTGCAAGCGTTAGCGGCATCATAACTGTCTCCTTCATATTTCATTGATTAGATCACTCTAACCGATGCCTCAAATAATTGGTTAGATCCCTCTAACTAATTATTAGTTTAATACCCCTAACTGTATTTGTCAATAGGTTTAAAGAAATATTGTTTTTTTAGTTAGATTGTGTTAACCTATATATAATACCTGAATGAAAGTTGGCAAAACATGCGAATATTAAAAGCGTCTGAGGACTATCTCGAGGCAATGCTGATGATGAAGGAAAAACACGGTTTTATCCGCTCGATTGACATAGCCGCCGAGCTGAATGTTACGAAACCCAGCGTATCCTACGCAACTAAGCGCCTTAGGGAAAACGGCTATATCACGATGGATAAGGAAGGTCTCATCACGCTGACTGATTCGGGGATGGAAATTGCCTCCCGAATTTATGAGCGCCACAAACTGCTGACCGAATTTCTTGTCAGGCTAGGCGTTGATGAAAAGACCGCCCGCGAGGATGCTTGTAAGATGGAGCATGACGTCAGCGAAAAAACCTTCGCCGCTATCTGCCGTCATGTGGCCGATAGAAAAAAACAATAAGCTTATAGATAAGACTTTGCCGCGTAAACAAATGGATAACCATTTATTTACGCGGCATTATTTTTTTGCTACAAGAAGTACGCAAGGGGACAGTAAGCAGTTATCTCAATTAATAGCCTGCTCCAATTGTTTGAGCGCCCTTTCTAGAATAGCTCTTGGGCAAGCGATATTGATCCGCTGAAAGCCTTGTCCACCGACACCAAAAATCGGACCGCTGTCTAGCCAAAGACCTGCTTTTTTTTCAATCAGGTCTTCAAGCTGTTGGTTATTCAAACCTAATCCGTGGAAATCGAGCCAAACCAAATAAGTGCCCTCCGGCTCGATTAGTTTGATCTGCGGCAGCCTTTGCTGTAAAAACCCTCTCAAAAAAACAATATTAGCTGTAAGATATTCTATGAGAGCATCAAGCCATTCCTCACCGCCTCTGTAAGCAGCCTGGCAGGCAGTAATTCCCATAAGATTAGGCTGATGATAGCCGCTTTGAGCAAGCGCCTGGTTAAATTTGTTACGTAAATCCTTATTGGCAATAAAAATATTGGATATCTGCAAACCGGCTAAATTAAAGGTTTTAGTCGGCGCCGTGCAGGTAATGGTAATATCTGTATATTCCGGTTTCAGATTAGCAAAAACAAGATGCCGGAACCCCCGATAGATAAAATCGGCGTGAATTTCGTCGGCTATAACAGTTACGCCATGTTTAAGACAAATATCACCCAAACGTACAAGTTCACTTTCCGTCCAAACCCGACCAACAGGATTATGGGGGCTGCAAAGGATAAAAAGCTTTACTTTATTTTTGATAATCTTGTACTCAAAATCCTCAAAGTTGATGCTATACTTGTTATGCTTATAAACAAGTTGGTTGATTACCAGCTTTCGTTGATTTATTTTCACCGTTTCGGAAAAGGGATAATAAACCGGCTGTTGGATGATTACCGCGTCTCCCTCCTTGGTCAAAGCATGAATAGCAGTGCAGGTTGCAAAAACCACACCGGGCGTTTTAACCAGCCACTCGGGATCAATGTGCCAATTAAAACGGTGGGAAAACCATTTTTGTAACACTTCGATATAATCATCCCTGGTATCGCTGTAACCAAATACCCCGTGCCGGACTTTCTCCGCCAGCGCTTCGATTACAGCCTGAGGCGTACGGAAATCGCTATCGGCGACCCAGAGCGGCAGAATATCTGCCGCTCTTCCATTCTGGGCAGCAAAATCAAATTTTAGTGAATTAGTATTTCGACGGTCAATAATTTCATCAAAATTATAGTTCATATTTACTCCTCTTATAATGCGTATTTTAATCGTCTATGATATGGTCAACATATTCCAGGCCCACCAAATACCTATAATGTTTGAATAAGACTGTTAATTACCATAAATACCCAGCTAAACATAAAAGGAACATCTACTGTTGATGTTTAAAAATATAATTATGAATACTTAGCAAGCAGGAAACACAAAGACTATGGGATTCTTACATAATATTAATATTATAACATTATTAATGGTCGGTATTTTTGTCATACCTATACTTGTGGGTATTTTTTACCCTCTTTCCGGCAACAAAATAAGGAGTGAGCTGATTTCTCTTCTTGATAGTCTGGAGTGTCTCGGCACAATCATACTAGCATTTTATTTTACCAGCCTGGTATTTTCTAATTCCGAGAACTGGTTGTTAAACAGCTTGTATCAATTAAACCCTTCCATTAGCGGTTGGATCACCAGTAAAAATATTGAGTCCTATACTATTGTAATACTTATCCTACTGTTTGTTATCAATGGTCTCCTACATATAATTCTGACCGTACCTCTTAACCGATATGTCATTTTACCCTTGGCAAAAAAGATTGCTAAAGCAGTCAATTCAATGAACTGCTCATTTAAACGTTTTTTCAGCGGTATCTGGCAACTGCCAAAATCCATTTGCCTAATTTTAATTTTAGCATTACTGCTAAATGTTTATTGTAGTTTCTACGATAATTCCCTTACGAATAATACATATCAATCTTCAGTTTATCAACTGGTTGATAATCAAATCTTAAGTCCCATAATTAGTTCCGCAAAACTTATACCTGTCCTTTTTAATAATTCCTTCAAGGACGCTATAGAATCCGAGAGCCGGAAATTTCCGATAACCATCTATTTTAACGGCACAACGCTCAATGAAGCAGTCAAATCCACTTCCCAAATAGACAATACCGCGAAAAAAATCGTGGGAAAAGAAACCAATGACGAAGAAAAAGCCTATCTTATTTATAAATGGATCTCAAACAACATTCAATACGATTATAGCAAGTTAGAGGCAATAAATTCAAATTCTACCGGGATTTCTTCCGGAGCCAATATAGCTTATACCACCAAGAAAGGCGTATGCTTCGATTACTCCTGCCTATATGTGGCAATGTGCCGGGCGGTAGGCCTGAAAGTCCGGTTTATCACAGGATTAGGTTATAGCGGCAAGGACTGGGGAGATCATTCCTGGAATCAGGTTTATTACCCTCAAGAGAAGCGATGGATCGATGTAGATACTACATTCGGCAGCACAAACACCAATTATTTCGACCGGGCAGGCTTCTCCTTGGACCATCAGAACGCCGTGGTTCAGGGTGAATGGTAATATTATTTATTGCCATAAGAGATTTATATAATAAGTTGTCCTCTATATCAAATATACGCAATTGTGTAGCAAATTTCTATAACTTGAATAAATTATATTGAGGTGAAGGCTATGGATGCCAGAGAAATGCTTGCGCGATTGCTCAAATGCGAGGCCGGCGGAGAGGGAGAGGCCGGAATGAAAGCCGTAGCCACCGTGATTATGAATCGGGTGCGCGTAGACTATGGGGAATATCACAGAATCTGCGAGGGTGATCTGCGCAGGGTAATTGAGCAAATCTGCCAATTTACATGCATGAAAACGGTAGTTGGTGGCCAACAAAATACTCAGAACATTTGGGTGTCTACGCCTGAGGAAATTCATTATCAGATAGCTGATTGGGCAATGGGTGGAGGCATCTATACCGGCGTCGGTAACGTTTCATTATGGTATATGAATCCATTTAACCCACAGTGCCCAAATATTTTTCCTTACAACGGTACCGGTTATTGGTTCACAAGGGTTAACCAGCATTGTTTTTTTAATCCAACAGAAGCTTATGCTGAAACTTAAAATGCGAGGGGGCTATTATATGAGTAAAGAAGAAAATATGAATTGGTTAAAAAATAAGGTATTAAACTCTGAAAATTCTCGTCAATCCCCAGATACAATGTCCGGCAGTTCTTCCTCATCAAGTGATCCTACAACAAGAAGAAATTCAACTGATACGGGTCCGTTGTCCGAACAAGGTCCTCCTCCGGCATCAGATAGAAATTACATCCCAGGCTACCTGAGAAGACAAATCGGCAAAAATGTCAGAGCGGAATTCTTACTAGGCACCGCTATAACAATAGATAAGACAGGGATACTTCGAGAAGTGGGCGTCAACTATTTTGTACTGGAGGACTACATATCCCACGCCATGATTATGTGCGATCTTTATTCTGTCAGATTTGTTACAACACTTTAGTATTGACGAATTTTTAACGCAGGGGATGGTTTTCAATTTGATAACACACAAGAAAAAGCACCTCGGGGTATAAATATTCCAAGGTGTTTTTAATATGTTTTGCGGTTTGGTTGACAAGAAAATCCCTTTAACCTATAATCTATAAATAAATATGATTAGGAACAAAAACAAATGAACACTAAAGATAAACTCAAAGAATTAAAAACAAATATAAAAGAAATGGAAAGCATGGTTGTTGCATTTTCCGGAGGAGTCGACTCATCGTTTTTACTGAAAGTTGCTTACGATGTCCTGGGAGATCAAGTACTTGGTGTGACAGCCCGATCATCAACCTACCCTGAACGAGAGTATAGGGAAGCGAATGATTTTGCTACTAAATATCAGATACCCCAAATGGTAGTTGAATCTGAGGAGCTTCGGATAGAAGGTTTTGCGGACAATCCTCCCAATAGATGTTATTTATGTAAAAAAGAACTTTTTTATAAATTAAAGAATATCGCAGAGGATAAAGGCTATAAATTTGTTGCCGAGGGATCAAATTTCGACGACCTCAGCGATTTCCGTCCCGGTCTTCAGGCAATTTCTGAGCTAGGAATCGTCAGCCCTTTAAGAGAAGTCGGTCTTACCAAGAATGAAATCAGGCTTCTGTCAAAAGAGATGGGTTTGAATACCTGGGACAAGCAATCCTTTGCTTGCTTGTCGTCAAGATTCCCTTACGGGGAAAAAATCACTGAACAAAAGCTGCAAATGGTGGACATGGCGGAACAGTTTTTATTTGATATTGGTTTCAAACAGGTTCGAGTCAGGCATCATGGAAGTATAGCCAGAATTGAAGTGGATGACGCCGGATTTAAAAGTTTTTTTGACAAAGCAACCAGAGAATCAGTCTATGAAAAATTCAAAAAAATCGGGTTCACCTATATTGCCCTTGATTTAAAAGGATACCGCACAGGAAGCATGAATGAAGGCTTGGATCTAAAGTAATAAAATGAAGAAGGATACGCAATTGTTAGATGCTTTCTCGCGTTCCGAGCTGCTGCTTGGGCGTCAATCCATCGAAAAATTGAATAGCTGTAGAGTTGCCGTCTTTGGCATAGGCGGCGTAGGTTCATACGCCGTGGAGGGACTTGTACGTACCGGCGTCGGTAAATTCCTGCTGATGGATGATGACGTTATCTGTCTGACAAATATTAACCGACAATTACATGCCACACAAAAGACGGTAGGAAAGCTGAAAACGGACATCATGAAAGACCGTATCTTAGAAATCAACCCTCAAGCTGAAGTTGTGGTAATCAATCGGTTCTATATGGCAAAAGAAAAAGGCACAAAAGCAACTATGCAACCTGTGGAAAATGCCATATACTGGGACGAACTGATGAACTTTCACAACTCCAAAGACAATAAACTGGATTATATAATAGATGCCATTGATACAATATCAGCAAAGATAGATTTAGTTGTTAATGCCCAAAACTCCGGTATCCCTATCATTAGCTGCATGGGCGTCGGGAATAAGCTTGACCCTACCCACCTGGAGGTCGCAGATATTTATAGCACTTCTGTTTGCCCCATGGCGCGGGTGATGAGAAGAGAACTGATTAAGCGTGATGTTAAATCTTTAAAAGTGGTTTATTCAAAAGAAAAGCCCATTACGCCCATATATAATGAATCAAACGACTGTAACGGCAACTGTATATGCCCGAAACAATCAACACGTACTTGTACGATACGCAGAGCCATTCCGGGCAGCGTGGCTTATATGCCTTCGGTTGCCGGATTAATAATCGCCGCAGAAGTCATCAAAGATCTTATTGGATTAACAGCTAACAATTCTGAATAGTGATTACGATTAATCATGACCCCACCTTCAAGGTGGGGTCTGAGTTTGCCCTATTACTTAATACTTACTTTGTCTGGTAGTAAATCGGCATTCTTGTATATACTTTTTTATTACTGCCTCATTTAATCCTACCGTACTAACATAAGTAAACCTCCATTCGATTTTTGAGAGTGAATGTTGAAAATCGAATAAGGCATGGCGGGGAGCGACAGCCGGGACAGATACCCCGGACTTCTGTACATTTTCTCCAGAAGTGGATTGTCCGACTTCGGGCCAATTTGATCCGAAGTTTGCTGCCATTGTCGGCGGGTTAAATCAGGCCGTTATGTTCCCATAGCGGCCCGTTATACAAGCTGGAATTGTGGATAAAACAAAACACGGTGGCCCCTCCTTATGCCGCCGTGTTTCTAAAAACGGGCGCAGTTATTACGCCCTTCGCACATATGGAAAACGGCGGCTTTAGCTCTGTATCAAAACCGCCGATTAGCTGCACTACGCTATTTTGCACGCATCCATTCAACCGCCGAAACAACGGTTTTTTTATTTCCGTTAGGGAGGTTATTTGAATATTCGGTGCTGCATCTTTTATTCATTTGCAAAGTAGTAGTTTATTCCATTGACTTGTATACCGCAATAATCAGCCAAGTCAATAATTCCTATAGATACAATGGACTCTCCTCCCCAGCAGCCCGATACATAAGTTATTTTATCCTCTTCTGTATTATAGCCAAAGCTGAGTTGATAGCCGAGGTCGCGTCCAGTATATTCGTCAACCGTTCCATTTGCATAAATCAGCTTTATGTCAAAAGTATCATCAAAATCATCGTCAAGGATTGCTGTGAAGTAGAAGCCAATCCGCGAAGCGTAAAAGTCTACAATCTGCTCTGTGCCATCAGAGTTTTCAGCATATAGATTTCGCTCTTCCGAAACGTACTGCTGAACGTCCACTTCCAAGACAAGTCCCTCGTAAGCAAAGCAAAGTGTTTTAATATCATTCATGCTGATACCATCATCGCCATAAAGCTCATAGGTATAAATATAGGTTTGGTCAGCATCTCCAAACATTGTTTTCGCTTTTTTACCGAGGTTTGTTTTCTCCGTGTAAGTAGCACTCTCGCGCATGAAATTGTAATAGTATTCTCCATTTTCTAATACTGCGTAGGTATCAAAGCTATCTTGTATTCCAAGGTCATCCTCAGCGATTTTTCTCTGGCTTTCTTCCGTTAGCCCAATAAAGGAAACGATAATATGACAGGTATGCTCGTCTGCAATAGCTCCATCTATCCGAAGCTCTACATCCTCGTTTGAAGCCGAATCCACAGCAGACAAAATCTCCTCCAGATACAATTCAGTTTCTCCGCTGAAATACGCCATCAATGAATCAATCAAGCCAGTTGCAAAGGCAACAGTAACGCTAATAGTAAGAATTACAGCAACACAGGCGGCGAATGCAAACCGAAAAGAAGTGTGTTTATAATGTCTTTGCTTATCAGCTGCGCGGCCTGCTGAATGGCTTTCCGCGCGCGCTACAAGGTCTTCATCAATATGTCCCATTGCATTGACAAGGTTTTCATTTTTCATAGTATAATGTCCTCACTTTCAAGATAGGCATATAACTTTTTTCGCATCCTAAAGAGTATAGATTTCACCTTGCTTTCGCTAATGAAAAATTCGCTTGAAATCTGTTTTATTGGACAGAAATGATAATACCGTCTCATGAAAACATCTGCTGATTTATCAGGCTGTTTCCTAAGAAAATTGCTAATAGCCTTTCCAACCAATTCATACTCTATCATTTGTTCTACTGTATCGCTTTTGGTGAAAATTACTTCGTCAAGTTCATCCAATGCTAAAGCAAGCTCACCGTTGCCGCGTTTTTGAGCAAACCGCGCTTTATAACGATTGAGCGAAAGTTCACGAGTAATTTTACCTAAGAAAACCGACAATCTGGACGGTTTGTGCGGAGGTATTGCATTCCAAGCATGAAACCATGTATCATTAACACATTCTTCTGCATCTTCAAGGTTTAGAAGCATGTTCTTTGCAATGCTTCCGCAATATGCTCCGTATTTTTCAGCGGTAGCAGTAATCGCATGTTCATCACGTTGCCAATATAAATCAATTATTACACCGTCATCCATGTGCTGCCTCCTTCGGATGAAATAAAAGGCCTTTCACCTATATAACCAATTTTTCTCTCGGTTCGTTGCGGTTATAAAAAATTTTTTGCGAAGCAAATTGTATAACAGGCTAATTATAAATAACCGTGTAACAAAGTGAAATCTTGCCCTCGACATGTGTTTCTTGAGTTATACATTTTCCGTCTGCTGGTGGTCTATCTTGTTGTATCTAATATTCAGGAGTTGCTTCCTTATGAACCCTGAGCATTATTTCTAGGGCTGTACACGTAGCAGAGGGTATTCGATGTTCGGTATACCGAACATTAATAAAAGCGGCATAGCTTATGCTATGCCGCTTTTCAGTTTGTTTCGAAAATATTATCCTTTATAATCAGGATGATATTGGATGGCAAAGTCCAAATTATACTTCTTCAAACATTCAATGGACGGCCAACCTGTCTTTCTGTCATAATCCATCATCTTGTAATATTTATCCATGATATAATCCCAGTGATCCATAATACATTTACCAGCGGCCGGACCATCGACCGGCGCGGAGCCATATCTTTTAGAAGGACACTCCAAATCAGGAGTGAAGCCATGACGGAGGTTAAATACTCTGCCCAAAGTAGAGGTTCTAATGGCTTGCGCCATGGCATCTTCATGGGTCATATCCATACCGGTAGCAGCTTTGATGACCGGGTAAATATGAGGGAACTCAATATGATTCATGGCTTGGCAAGGATACATACAACTAACTAATGAGTCAATAAATACACGGGTCTTGCCCTTGATCATTTCTTCAGCCATAACATCGGGATCATAAGCCTTATCCGGAGGTAGCAACGGATGACACAATTCGTTAGTGCCGCAACTGGAAACGGCGGTATCCAACAGCTCAATCCAACGCGCACGATGGTCATGACCGCGAGGAGCGAAACCCCGCATCTGATATACGCCATAATCGAGAGCTTTGCCGCCGATTGCTTCGGCCGTATGCTTGACGCCTTCGGCACACATAGTGGCAAAAGGAGTTTCCTTACGGGCGATCTGCCAGATTAACTTATAAACAGATTCAACATTACCCCAGTTCAACTCAATACCACCGGTGTCTTCCTTAGTAATAACACCGTTTTCATAGCATTCCATCAGCATGCCCATCAGCCAACTGCCTTCGTTGCCGTCCATACCGGCAAAATCCCATTGATTGGCCAGCATAATTGCAGCGCCGGGATCCGGATTGGCAATCATGGTGCCCATGCCGGCCATCAGCTCATACTCCGGTTCATCGCCTTCAAAACCGGTGTACTTACCCTCGGTGACCGTAATTCTATTGCAGTGACTGCTGCTGCAGGCATAGCAAGGTTCTTTTTTGGATTTAAAATGGCTCCGATAATAATCACCCTTAAGATTAACAAAATCCTCGGGAATAGTGCTAACGGAGATGTTTTTATAAGGTACGATGCCGGCATTAAAATACATGCCCAGCAGCATTGAGGTACCTTTCTTGTGTACATTAAGATAGAATGGGTGACCCGTAAAGCGAGCACGCCATTCTTTATTAAGCTGAGGCAAAGCGTCAGCATCAAAGAAATCAACCTTATGATTACCTTTTTTGCAGGCAATAGCTTTAAGGTTTTTGCTGCCCCAAACTGCGCCCACGCCGTTATGTGCCGCTACATGGCCTCTGTCGCCAACCACGCAGGCATATTTAACCAAGTTCTCACCAGCCTCACCAATGGAGTAAACTGAGGACAATTTGTTCGGAGCGCCAATGATTTCCTTAACGGCTAATTCTGTGTCATCAGTGGTTTTGCCAAGTAATTCTCTGGCATCATGGAAAGTCACTTCACCCTCATCAACAACCAAATAAGTCCAATCATCAGCTTTACCGCTGATAATCAAACCGTCAACACCGGACATGCTGAGATAAACTCCCAAATAGCCCATAGCCTGAACCGAACCAATGCCGTTGGACAGCGGGCCTTTAAAAACCTGGCAGTGAGTGCCGGTACCATTAAAATGTGTGCCTTGCAACGGGCCACCACCGATAAAAACTACGTTCTCCGGATCATCCCATTCAACACCAGGACCGACACGATCAAAAAGGATCTTGGTACCTAAACCATGCCCGCCTAAATACAAGCGAAGATCCTCATCACTGAATGTGATAGCTTTGTATGTCTTTGTAGACATATCAATATCAAGCCATCTGTTATTGTAACCTAACATAATTGCTCTACCCCCTGTAATTTTATTTACATTTCATAATAATACGGATTAGAAATCTCGTTTTAATACTATACTATCGCTCTTAATGTATATTACTAAAACAATTCCTGGCAGAATATCCTAAAACTAAATTATTACTTTTAATTATAAAAGCTTACAATATAAATTAAGCAAAAAAGATTAGCCACCAAGTGCAAAAGGAAAGAATTCGACTTTATCTCCATCCTTTAGAGCATATTGCGATACTTCACTCTTACCGTTTACCACAATTAAGCCAATTTCATAATCAGGAAGGCCGAGTTCTTTAATCAGTGTTTCCACCAACATTCCTTCCCTATAGGGAACATTGACTTTACTGCCTACAAAAATGGCATCACATTCCTTGTTTATTTCAACCTCAAGCATCGACATACTCCTTTCTGTTATGATTTCTGTTAACAAGTACTTTAGAGGCTGAAAATGCCATTGTCTGACCAAAAGCCTTTTCCCCTTATTCAGGATTCTTACTGATATATAATAACACCGCAGCCAATATACTGTCAATATTATAATGGGGTTCAACCTTTGTTATAATTTAGTATTATTTATTATAATTTAATACTATTTATTATATTTAATAAAAATAAATATAAATATGAGTTCGCACTTTACCGAAACATTTTAATATCATATAATTTTAGTAGAATTTGCAATTATTATATGGGATTATAATAAATACAAGGAAATAAATTATGAAAAGATATACAGTGTTGATTCCTGCATTTCAGCCGGATAACAAACTCGTAGGGCTTGTTGATAGTTTATGCCTGCGCAATATCAATGTACTAGTAGTTGACGACGGAAGCGGTCCAAACTATACCGGCATTTTTAATCAGGTATCAGATTATGGCGTCCATGTTTTGCATCATGAGAAAAATCAAGGAAAAGGTATGGCTATTAAAACAGGGCTTAAGGACTTGATGGACAAGGATGATCTCTGCGGCATCGTTACTGCTGATGCCGATGGACAGCATACTATAGATGATATTTGTTATGTTATTTCAGAAATGAAAAAGCATCCCGGAGTACTGATTATCGGCGCAAGATCTTTTGTCGGCAAGGTACCATTGCGGTCCCGCATTGGTAACACGATAACCCGCAAAGTTTTCCATTTCGTCACAAGTTTAAATATTAATGATACTCAGTCGGGATTAAGAGGTTTACCCAAAGAATTATTCGCGCAATTACTTACACTGAAAAGCGATCATTATGATTATGAAATGGATGTATTATTAAATTTAAAGCATTGGGGCGTTGATTATCTCGAAGTACCTATATCAACGGTTTATATTAAAAGTAACGCCAGCTCTCATTTTAATACGCTAAGCGATTCCTGGCGGATATATAGTGAAATAATTAAATTTATTGGCTCCTCATTTACTTGTTTTTTAATCGACTACGGCGGTTATATTGTCTTTAATTTAGTATTTCTGGTCAGTCCCTGGCTAAGTTATCTTTTAGCAAGAGTAATTAGTTCATTAGTTAATTATTTATTAAACCGGCATGTCGTATTTGGCGACGGTAAAAAAAACAGTATTGTAAAATATTATATTCTTGCAATATCTGTCATGGTAATAGGTGCAGCATGGGTAGATTTATTGACAATGCATAATGTGCATAGTATATTAGCAAAATTCAGCATTGATATACCCCTGTTTTTCTTCAATTATAAAATGCAACAAAAATATATTTTTAAAAAATGAAATAGACCACGCAAAAGCAGCAGGAATAATAATTTCCTGCTGCTTTTGTATTTATTTAAAAAAGGTATATTATTTGTCTATTGACAGCAACGACATATTTAATTATAATTCATAGTAAATTTATAGGATTTTATTTCCCTTCTAAAGAAGTATTTTCACAATAAATTTGCTTCAGTTTGAAATAATATATTGTGATGATTAATGTTAAATATTATTCCCTATTATTCCTATGGTATAATAGCTGCACAGGCCGAAATCTTTGATTTCGAGACTGAGCGTCTATTTTATAGCTGAGGTTTTCCCGATAAGGGAAAAGCCAGCAATATCCGTGTCAGCGGATATGGTATAATAGGAATAAAGGAGTTATTGCCAATGAAAATTTCGACCAAAGGACGTTATGCGTTAAGAGTAATGATAGATTTATCGCAATTTACAAATAATGAATATATATCACTCAAAGAAATATCGGAGCGTCAGGAAATTTCCCTGAAATACTTGGAATCTATTATTGGTATGTTATGCAGGGCAGGCTTCGTATTAAGTCTTCGTGGAAAATGCGGTGGCTACAAACTTGCCAGAAAGCCCGGTGAATACACTATCGGGTCCATTCTAAAATTAACAGAGGGTAGCCTTGCCCCTGTGGCTTGTCTTGAAGGAGACATCAATCAATGTTCAAGAGCAATAAATTGTATAACATTGCCGATGTGGCAAAAACTCGACAAAATAATTGATGATTATCTGGAAAGTGTTACGATTGAAGATTTACTAAAACAACAAAACGAATTTAGAGGCAATGATTATATAATTTAAACGATATCTTGTATTGTTAAGGAGAGATACATATGAAAATATATAAAACCATAACAGAACTTATCGGTAAAACGCCGCTGTTGAAATTGACTAATTATCAAAAAGCCAACAACATTGAGGCTATAATCCTTGGTAAGCTTGAATACTTTAATCCAGCCGGAAGTGTCAAAGACAGGATTGCCAAAGCCATGATCGATGATGCCGAACAAAGAGGTCTTTTGAAACCAAGTTCTGTAATCATTGAACCGACCAGTGGAAATACTGGTATCGGACTTGCTGCAATCGCGGCAGCCAAAGGTTACAGAATTATTCTTACAATGCCTGAGACTATGAGCGTTGAAAGAAGAAATTTACTCAAAGCTTACGGTGCAGAAATTGTTTTGACAGATGGAGCCAAGGGCATGAAAGGTGCTATTGACAAAGCAGATGAGCTTGCCGCAACTATTGCCAACAGCTTTATTCCCGGTCAATTCGTTAATCCTGCTAATCCGCAGATTCACAAAAAGACCACTGGTCCGGAAATTTGGGAAGATACAGATGGAACAGTCGATGTTTTTGTTTCCGGTATCGGCACCGGCGGCACAATCACCGGCGTCGGTGAATACCTAAAGTCACAAAACCCCGAAGTTAAAATTGTAGCCGTTGAACCTGCCGAATCTCCTGTACTCTCCAAAGGCGTCGCCGGCAGTCATAAGATACAAGGCATCGGCGCAGGATTTGTACCTGATGTCCTCAACACCAAAGTATACGATGAAATTATTGCGGTGCAAAACGAAGACGCGTTCGCCATCGGCAGAGAACTGGCCGAAAGCGAGGGCTTGCTTGTCGGAATTTCATCGGGGGCTGCTCTCTGGGCCGCAACACAAATAGCAAAACGGCCCGAGTATAAAGGGAAAACCATTGTAGTACTGCTCCCCGATACCGGAGAAAGATATCTCTCCACTCCGATGTTTTTTGAATAATGATTAACAGCTAATCATAACTTGTCGATACCATCGGAGCTAGAGTCGGTACCCGCGGTATCATTGGTTTTGACACAATTGGTATATCCAATCTCAACAGACAAACAATTATTTGGCACAAAATTGACTCAACGTATCAGGAAACGCCATTTGACGTCAACCAGATAAAATAATAAAATAGAATATATTTCTGTTTTACATACCAATTATTAGGAGATAATTTATGGACTGTAAGACCCTGATTGATAAATTAGACCAAACACACAATCTGGAAAAAAACGAACTGCTATATTTGATAAACAATATTTTGCCTGAAGAAAAGGAATATTTGTTTGGGAAGGCCGCCGCCACCGCAGCAAAATACTATGGCAAAAAAGTATTCACGCGGGGCCTGATCGAGTTTACCAACTACTGTAAAAACGACTGCTATTATTGCGGGATCCGACACAGCAATAAAAATATCGAACGGTACCGTTTATCAAAAGAGGAAATTTGTAATTGCTGCGACATGGGATACAAGTTGGGATACCGGACATTTGTACTGCAGGGCGGTGAAGATACCTACTATGATGATGATAAAATAGTGGAAATTGTTAAATCCATTAAAGAAAGATATCCTGACTGCGCCGTTACTCTGTCCATAGGTGAGAAATCTTACGAATCTTATGAAAAGTACTTTAAGGCCAGGGTAGACAGGTATCTGCTGCGTCACGAAACAGCCGATGAGGAACACTACCGGAAACTACATCCCGCATCTATGAGTCTGGCCAACAGAAAACAATGTTTGTTTAATCTCAAACAGATTGGTTTTCAAGTAGGGTCTGGGTTCATGGTCGGCTCCCCGTACCAAACAAACGAAAACATTGTTGATGACCTCTTGTTCCTTAAAAAACTCAATCCGCATATGGTTGGCATCGGGCCTTTTATACCACACAAAGACACGATTTTTAAAGACCAAAAACAAGGCACTACCGAAAAAACCGTGCTTATGATTGCTATCATCAGACTGCTGCTGCCCAAGGCTTTAATACCGGCCACAACCGCATTGGGTACTATTGATCATTTCGGACGGGAACAAGGTCTCAAGGCGGGTGCCAATGTGGTTATGCCCAACCTATCCCCGATCAATGTCAGAGACAAATACACATTATATGACAATAAAATATGTACGGGAGATGAAGCCGCTGAATGCAGGCAATGCATCGAACAAAGGATTCGGCAAGCTGGATTTGAAATTGACACCTCCAGAGGCGACAATCCAGATTGGCAAAGATAAAAGAGTATTCTATCTACAGCCCTTGAATAAAAATCGGGGCTGTTTTCTATTAATCTATTAAAATAGATAAACCTAATTATTTTATTATTAGACTAAATCGGTGTATTAATTTACTATTTTTATTATCATAATAATTAGCGAGCTTAATTAACTAATATTGACAACTATCTATGTGTTTGCTAACATATAGATAGTCACCAATGTGTTAGTACTCTTTATTTTCTATTATATATATAATACAAGTCTTTCTCAAAGGAGAGTATATCGTGGCCGATTTAGAAAACAATTCATTAAAAACACAACTCGCCATTCTCGGGGGAGGACCCGCCGGATATGTTGCAGCTATAAGGGCTGCGCAGCTTGGAGCCGACGTAGTTCTTATAGAAGAAAAAGAGCTGGGCGGAGTCTGTCTGAATGTTGGATGCATACCAACCAAGGCATTATTAAAAACATCTGATACCAACACTGTCATCAAAAAATCCAAAGAATTTGGTATTGAAAGCTCTATTGAAAACATCAATTGGAAGACCGCAATGGACCGTAAAAACCGGATTATCAAGAATCTTAACGCTGGGCTTGAACAATTAATCAAAGCCAGAGGCATAACCGTCATTAAAGGCAGGGGCAAAGTTAGATCCGATCGAAAGATTATTGTCCAAACAGCAGATGGAACTATCAATGTAATCTGTGAAAAAATGATCTTGACTACCGGCTCATCACCGCTTCTGCCTAACGTTAAGGGTATTGATTCAGATGGCGTTATGACAAGCAATGATGCCCTAAATATGGATTTTCTACCTGAACACATGGTTATCATTGGCGCGGGCGTAATCGGACTTGAATTTGCAACCATGTTTGGCCTGATGGGAGTAAAAATAACTGTAATTGAATTAGCCGATAAAATATTACCGGAAATAGACAGCGAAATCGCAGCAGAATTGCAGAAAATCATTAAACGTCAGGGCATATCCATAAAATTGTCCGCAGAAGTAACAAATATTGAAAAAGCGGAAGATGGACTTGCTGTCACCTACTCGCAGGGCGAAAGCGCCTATACTCTCAACTGTGAAAAAGTATTAGTCGCAGTTGGCAGAAAATTAAACTCTGCAGCAATTCAAGATTTACCGTTGCAATTTGATAAAGGTGCAATAATTGTTAAAGATACCATGGAAACAAATATTGACGGTGTTTTTGCCGCAGGAGATATTACCGGCGGCAAACTGCTAGCGCATCTTGCTTTTATGGAAGGCAAGGTAGCGGCGGAAAACGCTCTTGGAATCAACAGTAGAATAAATAAAAACGCCATCCCTGCATGTATCTATACTCACCCAGAAATTGCGTCTGTCGGTATAACGGAAGATGAAGCCGCCGCCGCAGGCATATCCATCAAATTAGGCAGATTTAATTTTAGAAATAATGGCCGCGCTCAGACTTTGGGCGAACGCGAAGGTATGGTAAAAATTATCGCCGATGAAAGTAACACGATTATCGGCGCGCATATTTTGGGGGCGAACGCCTCCGAAATGATATCGGAACTTACCCTTGCCATTACTCTTAAGGCAACAGCAAATGATCTGGCAAATATCATTCACCCCCACCCTACTCTCAACGAAGCAATTTGGGAAGCTTGCGGAGATCTGATGGGCAGTGCTATTCATAAGTTATAAGCCATGTATGAGGAGAAACTTATTTAAGGCCATGGATATTTGGGCTTGCCGACTTCTTGAAAGCTCAATGCATAATTTGGTCTCCCTGATATGAGGAATTAAATATAAATACAGGAGGAATTTAATATGAGAATGTTAGCAGAGTTTTTTCCGGAATTTACTCAAAAATTAGACGAAATTGACCAGCTATACGCTGAAAAACGTATGATTGATGAAAAGACATATCAATTCATATGTTTTGCGTTATCAATTAAGGCTCGTTCCAAGCCTTGCGTAATCAAACACTTTAAGGGCGCTTTAGAAGCAGGCGCAACAGTAAAAGAGCTTTCTTATATATTTGCTTTAGTCATGAGAGAAGCAGCCGGCGCTGACGATTGCTGGACACATGATGTTCTTGGCGAATGGGAAAAAATCGTTGCCGGAAATATCGATTGCTGTTGCAAAAAATAATTCTTTTATACAAACACCGGACAAGAGAGAAGTTTTACTTCTCTCTTGTCCGGTAACGTAATAACAAATATGTATTTCTAATAAAAGGAAATATTACTATGGAATTAAACTATAAAGATTATGTCGAGATTTTTAAAACATTAGCAGACGATACACGTATTGAAATAATCACGATATTGTCAGGCGGAGAACGCTGCGCATGTAAAATATTGGAAAACCTTGACATTACTCAGCCTACCCTTTCGTATCACATGAAAATATTGACCGATATCGGTCTTGTAGAAGGTAGACGCAAGGGCTCCTGGATGATGTATTCTTTAAATAAAGAAACTTTTGATAGATTGCAAAAAATATTTAATAACTTTTGTTCGACAATAAGCATTGAAAAAGTAGTTGGTTATTGTGAAGAATAATTCTTACTCGCAATCATAAAAACCTCTGCTGTATGATGCAGCAGAGGTTTTTTGTTTTGAATAATAATCGCGTCACATTAGGAATAGCTGCTTGAAATTACCTGACTCCAAACATCAGTTCACCATATGACGGATATGGCCAATATTCTTCAGCAGTCATCGTTTCAAGTTCATCAACTGCAATTCGCAATTCATTCATGGTTGCAAACACAACATTTTTGTAATACATGGCCAAGTCTTCAATCTTTAATTCATTTTTAGCATACAATAATGATTTCTCAAGTTCTTTTGTGGTTTTATATGCACTTGCCAAAAGTACAGATAACTTTTCAACAAGTTCCGCCTCAAAAGTGCAGTCTGCATCATCAATAAATGCTTTCTTGGCATTTGCTGCTTCGGATAAATAGTGGCAATAACTACTTACCGCAGGCAAAATTTCTTTCATTGCCATATCGATCATGGTTAAAGCCTCAATATTAATTACCTTGCAATAGTTTTCCAGCATGATTTCATACCGGGCATTAATTTCCGATTTACTGAGCACTTTGTGAGAAGTTAGCAGATTGATATTTTTATCATGTATCAAATAAGGTACACATTCAGGAGTTGATTTAAGATTTAAAAGCCCTCTTTTTTCCGCTTCATAAACCCAGGCTGATTCATAACCATTGCCATTGAATATTATGCGTTTGTGATCACAAATTACTTTCTTAATCAGATCATGCAATGCAACTTCAAAATCTTCGGCTGCTTCCAGTATATCAGCAAACTGCATCAGTTCTTCGGCAACGGCTGTATTCAGCATAATATTGGCCTCTGAAATTGACGCCGCCGATCCAAGCATCCTGAATTCAAATTTGTTACCTGTAAACGCAAAAGGAGATGTCCTATTACGATCTGTCATATCCTTAGGTAATCTGGGCAGTGCATGAACTCCGATTTTTAGCTGTTCTTTTTCTTTATTATCATAAGCAGTATCATTTTCTAATGCTTCAAGAATAGCTGATAGTTCGGTACCGAGGAACATTGATACAATAGCAGGAGGCGCCTCATTTGCACCAAGACGATGGTCGTTGCCGGCACTGGCAACAGAAATGCGCAGCAGATCCTGATATTCATCAACGGCTTTAATGACTGAGCAAAGGAAAAGTAGAAACTGAGCGTTTTCATTAGGAGATTCACCCGGATCAAAGAGATTAACACCGGTGTTTGTGGAAATCGACCAATTATCATGTTTTCCGCTGCCGTTTACACCAGCAAAAGGCTTCTCGTGAAGTAAGCAAACCATGTCATGCTTTTTGGCAATCTTTTGCATAACTTCCATAGTCAGCTGATTCTGGTCTGCCGCGATATTAGCCGTTGTAAAGATGGGAGCAAGCTCATGCTGTGCCGGAGCTACCTCATTATGTTCTGTCTTTGCATATACGCCAAGCTTCCATAGTTCATCGTTCAATTCTCTCATAAACGCTGAAACTCTGGGTTTTACAGAACCAAAATAATGATCGTCCAATTCCTGACCCTTCGGAGCCTTTGAACCAAATAAAGTTCTACCGGCGAAAATCAAATCTTTGCGTTTGTCATACATGGAGCGATCTACCAGAAAATATTCTTGTTCGGCACCTACTGTAGTTTTTACAGAAGTCACATCATTATGACCAAATAACTTTAATATTCTCAGCGTTTGTCTGTTGATAGCTTCCATAGAGCGAAGTAAGGGTGTCTTTTTATCAAGAGCTTCTCCGCTGTAAGAACAAAAAGCAGTCGGTATATAAAGCACACCATCTTTAATAAATGCATAGGAAGTGGGATCCCAAGCTGTATAACCTCTTGCTTCAAAGGTAACTCTCAGGCCTCCGGATGGGAAACTGGAGGCATCAGGCTCGCCCTGAACCAGTTCTTTACCGGAAAATTCCATAATCACATTGCCATCGTCGGTGGGAGAGATGAAGCTATCATGCTTTTCGGCAGTAATGCCCGTCATTGGCTGGAACCAGTGGGTAAAATGTGTTGCCCCTTTTTCAATCGCCCAATCCTTCATGGCGTTTGCCACAATTGAAGCAACGTTTATGTCTAATCGTTTGCCATTACGAATTGTCTGTTGCATTGTATTGTATGTTTCCTTAGGAAGCCGTTCTTTCATAACAGAATCCGTAAATACCATTGAACCAAAAATTTCTGATACATTGCTCATTTTCATCCACTCCTTTTCTAAACAGAAAAAGCGTCACAGATTATATCTGCGACGCCCTTGCCGTATCTTTGCTACGAATTATACTTGGTAATTTGCTATTTGTCAAGAACTTTTCATAAGATTGCAATTATTGACAATACACAAAAAGCCCTTATAATTGTATTTTAGAAACTAATAATAGACGTTCATCATCTTAAGAGCTAAATACCCTCTTAACATTGTGAACGTTTTTTGATATAATTAATATACTAATGATTATACATGCAATTTATTAGTCTGATAACACGCTGAGTACTGCAGATTGCAAAACAATATATAACAGTGGAAGGAGAACGAAGATGGCGATCGAACGCGAACGGTTAAAAGTAATGCTCGTATCAGTTTCTCAAAGAGCAAACCAATTAATAACTGATCTTCTTCCTACCGACCAATTTTCACCTGCAATCACTGTTTCAGGCTCCGACGAGGCAAAACGTGTTGTGATCGACTATCCAATTGATATCGTGATTATCAATACGCCTTTAGCAGATGATTTTGGCATGCAACTTGCCATTGATCTTTCGCAAAAAGAAACGACGGTAGTTCTGCTGCTTGTAAAAGCTGAACAATATGAGCAAATATCATCTAAAGCGGAAAGCTACGGTATTTTAGCTATTGCGAAACCGCTTGACCGTAAGACGTTTCTTCAGACTATTAAATTGCTTTTTGCAACAAGAATCAAATTAAAAAAGCTTGAACAACGAGCAGAAATTCTGCAAACAAAAATGGAAGAGATCCGCCTGATTAACCGTGCTAAGCTGATATTAATTGATCAGTTGAAAATGAGCGAAGCAGAGGCCCACCGATATATCGAAAAGAGTGCAATGGACCGCTGTCTTAAGCGTAGTGAGATTGCTGAGAATATAATTAAAACTTATGAAAACAAATACTGAGGATACAATAATAACAAAAGGTAAAAACTTAAGGACAATAAATCTAGGCATATGAATATCTTAATCTGATTGACAATGTTTGATTTTCATACTATAATATTATCTTATTAGGGAAAATACTTTTTGAATATGGTTTGAAGATATGAGATACAAAAACAAAAAAAAACTAACTGGGAAAAATGTTCTCCACAAGCAACCAATTTACCAACAATTGGGAGAAAAGTCTCTTTTTATACAACAACCAGCCAACTTTTAGCAGCCCTTGAGCAATACTCGGGGCTGTTTTTCTATTGAAACAAACCTAAATTGATTCAACACTCTGAAACAGTAAATTTTTTTAATTATAGATATTAAATGACAACATTAAATGGAGATATGAAAGGGGATTTATATGACAAAATATATTTTTGTGACAGGCGGAGTTATTTCCGGACTAGGCAAAGGTATAACGGCAGCTTCACTCGGACGGCTTTTAAAATCGCGAGGTCTTAAAGTTGCCGCCCAAAAGCTTGATCCATACATTAATGTTGATCCCGGTACCATGAGCCCTTATCAGCACGGCGAAGTTTATGTCACGGAAGACGGTGCGGAAACTGACCTGGACCTTGGTCACTATGAACGTTTTATTGACGAAGACTTAAATAAATATTCCAACCTGACCACCGGAAAAGTATACGAAAACGTGCTCAGCAAAGAACGCCGCGGTGTATATCTGGGCAGAACGGTACAGGTAATTCCTCACGTAACTAATGAAATAAAAGAATTCATTTACAGCGTTGGTAAGAAGACCCACGCCGACGTGGTAATTACGGAAATCGGCGGTACAACCGGTGACATCGAAAGCCAGCCGTTTTTAGAAGCAATCAGACAGGTTGGCCACGAAGTGGGTAGTGATAATTCACTATATATCCATGTAACGCTTGTCCCCTATCTCAAGGCTTCCGGCGAGCATAAATCCAAACCTACCCAGCATTCGGTTAAAGAGCTGCAAGGCATGGGAATTATACCGGATATTATCGTTTTAAGATGCGATGAACATATTGAGGATCAAAGCATTTTCAGTAAGATATCCAATTTCTGCAATGTTAAGCCGGACTGTGTATTTGAAAATATCACCATACCGGTTCTCTACGAGGCGCCGTTGATGCTGGAAAAGTCGCGTTTTTCAGATATTGTCTGCCGGGAGCTGCAAATTGCCACACCGCCGCCTGATCTCAGCGAATGGCAAGAACTTATCCAACGAATCAAAACTCGCGGTAAATCGGTTAAGATCGGCCTAGTAGGCAAATACGTACAGTTTCACGACGCTTACCTTTCGGTTGCCGAAGCCTTGAAACATGCCGGCTATGTTCTTGGTGCCAATGTTGATATAGAATGGATTGATTCCGAGGCTGTCGACGAAAATAACTATAAAGATATATTTGCTCAAGTTAACGGCATCATTGTTCCCGGCGGTTTTGGTAACCGCGGTATCGAAGGCATGGTATATGCAGCGCAATACGCCCGGGAAACAGGCATGCCTTATTTAGGTATCTGCCTTGGTATGCAGGTAGCCGTTATTGAATTCGCCCGCAATATTTTGCGATTTGACCATGCCAATTCCCGGGAGTTCAATGAAAACTCTGATTATAAAGTCATTGACTTTATGCCGGGTCAGAATGACGAAATCGACAAGGGCGGTACCTTGAGACTAGGCAGCTACCCCTGTCATATCATTAGCGGCACCACTATGGAAAGATGTTATCAGGCGACAATCATTCATGAACGTCACCGTCACCGTTATGAATTCAATAATCAATACCGCGACGACTTGGAAAAGTCAGGTTTGGTAATCAGCGGTACATCTCCCGACGGCAGGCTGGTGGAAACAGTAGAAATCAAGGATAATCCATTTTTCGTGGGAGTACAGTATCACCCGGAATTTAAGAGCCGTCCCAACCGGGCCCACCCCTTATTTATCGGGTTGGTACAGGCATCTTTGGAAAACATCGAATAAGTTCAAAATTGAAATAAACTGACAGCTAATGTAAACAAGCCCAAAATTATCATTGCCCAACCACAAATAATAAAATAAATCAGATATGGCGAAGAAGTTCCGGCAATTTCAAATACGCCGGCCAAGGCACCGGCAATTGTCAGTGTAATAATGCCTGAACTATAACTGTTGATAAATAAGCGATAGTGTTTGGCGCCGCATGCATGCGGCGCCAAATTTCTAATCAATACAAACAGTAATACGCCGCCTATCAGAGGATAAAGAAACATCAAAGACATGGAGGCGGAGGAAACGCCGTGGCTAAATAAGGCATAAATACGATCAAAAACAATACAGAAGGCAGTAAATGCAATATAGGAATATATCTTTTTATTTAATCGCCGGGCAGCTGTTTTATTAATATCCGATGTATACAATGTCACTGACGCTCCTTTCTGAAATTGTATCTCCGTTGGTCGTCGGTTTATTAATAACCTCGCCGTTAAACCAGATTGTTGAGGAACCGCCGCCGTCAAGATTATATGCTACAGTACAACCCTTATCATACATTATCTGTGCTAATTCAAGCAGTGTTAAACCGGAACTTGCGCTTGTTCGTCCGTCTGATACGACAAAAACATAATGTAATGACGATATCTGTCCAATAGCAGTACGGGGATTTGAATTCATGGATTTGCCTACCTCGCTGTTAGCGGTAACAGTGATACCTCCATTATTAATCAGTGTAGGGCCAAACGATAAAATTTGCCAGACATTTTGATCAACCAGATCCTGAACATCGGTTTGACTCTCGTCAACGATCGAAAAATCGCCGTCACTATCGATAACTAAAGCCTCGCTGCCTTCATCCCCTGTCGTATCTGCCGTTTCTCTGTATAAAACACCGTTTCTGAGCACAAAACCGTAATCACGAAATCCGTAATAATCACCGTTAATGGCTAAAATCGCATTATTGTCTTCTGCTATGTTGGATGTTGTTTCTTTGATATTGCGGCCATAGGTACTGCCGGCAAATGCAGCTTTTAAGTATTTGATATCTGAGACCTGAATATCGGCAATATATACGGTAGTATCGTATCCTCGCACCGTATCAATAGTAATCTGGATATTATCGTCCTTATAGGAATTGTCGGTAATAGTAGCATCTGATTGATCAGAGGAATTACCGTTGTTTCCGCTGTCTTGCGAATCTGAAGACGAATCGATCTTAGTTTCAGCCTGCGGAATCACAAACGTATTCAGTAAAACAAAGGTAACAGATAACGACAAAATAATTGCATATATTACTGCCCATCTATAAGGTTTTTGAAAAAACTTGATCATTTACATGAAACGCCTTTCAATTATTCTATATAACTTGCGTTTGCTTTTTAAATATGTATTTGTTTTGAATATAATAACTAAATAAAAAGAGCCCGCTGTCGGTTAATATCTTCAGCAATGTCAGATTGATGGGCAAATAAGAAAGCAACGTAACACCAGCCCAGCTTAAAAATATTAAAGTAACAAAAAGCATAAAATACTTCACAGCTTGTTTAAAACCGTTGCCATGACAGCCAAAAGACCATTTTTTATTTAGAGCAAAATTAACAATACCGGCAATACAACGGGCAACAATCGTAGCTGCAAATATGCCCGCAGATGTTCTGCCAAATATGCTACAGGTCAGCAGCGTAAAAAGCGTTAGATCGGTAGCCGCGCCAATCAGAGATGAGAGACTAAACTTGATTATATTTAAATAAATCCGCAGCGAGTCCCAGACCGGATGGAAATGCGTAGAAGAATTATTGGCAAAATAAACTGTCGATATCGGTATCATTTTAAATGGTACCTTTTTTTTAGCAATAGCCGTTAATACATTCATTTCATATTCAAAACGGTCCCCTGGTACCGATAAACAAAAATGAGCCAGTTGACTGGGAATCCCCCGCAAGCCTGTTTGGGTGTCTTCACAGTAAATATGCGCGTATAGATAAAAAGCAATGCTGGTAATGCGATTACCCCAGCGACTTTTAAACGGAACATCATCTGCCGAAAAATCACGAACACCTAAAATAAAGCTATGGCAATTACCGGGAATTGCATCGACAATTTTAACAATATCTTGAGGCAAATGCTGACCGTCGGCATCAGCAGTGACAATGCCCAAGAGCTCTGGATATTTATTTAATACATAGCGAATCCCTGTTTTTAGCGCCGCGCCTTTGCCCATGTTTACTTTATGGCATACTATCTCACAATTATAAGTTGTTGCTAATTGCTCAAAAAAATTGCGGCACTTATCATTACTGCCATCGTCAACAATAACGACGGCGCTACCGCTAATTTTCCGCAACCTTTGCACGAGATCAATAAGCCTTTGGTCAGGGTTTAACGCCGGGATGATAATAGCTGTGTCCAAAATCTAACTCCTTTTTTATTGATGTTTAATAGAATATATTGCCATGATAATTTATTAGTATGAAAATAGCATGAACAGATTTAAGTTTTTTGGTGAACTTTAAATGTTTAGTATCATATTTTTTTAAACAGGCATAATAAATACACTGACTTTTAATAAAAAGGAGTATGTTATGTCTTTAATAGATAAGGTCCCACCCTGTAGTAAAAGAGTAGAAATGCATACCAATCAACAAATAAATGATTATATCAAAAATAGAACTATTGAGAATATCGATAAATTTGTCGGTACCGATATTAATACGATCAGCGATAGAATCGATAGATTGGATTGTGAATGGGATACCGAGAGAGTTGTGGAAGCAAAAGCCGCTTCATTGATATTAATCAGTACTATTTTAGGCTTTACTACCAGTAAAAAGTGGTTTCTGGCAACCGGATTAGTAAGCTGTTTTCTCTTGCAGCATGCTCTGCAAGGCTGGTGCCCGCCATTACCGGTAATCAGAAGAATGGGTATAAGAACACCGGATGAGATTTGTGATGAAAAAGCAGCATTAAAATATTTACGAGGCGATTTCTCCAAAGTAGAGGGCAAACCTCTGGGCACCAATTTCTAAAATAAAAACGTTGTACTAATAAGTACAACGTTTTTGTTTATAGCAGTAATTTACGGATAAACTAATCAAAATGATAAAAAATGGGGTGATATTATGGCTATCGCATATAAAACCGTAATTTCATTTGGTCTGGTGGCAATTCCCGTTAATCTCTATACGGCAATTGGTGACAATGATATACATTTTAATCAACTGCATGATGTAGATTTTCAGCGCATCCGCTATAAAAAGGTCTGTGGTCACTGCGGTAAAGAAGTTACCAATGAAGATATTGTCAAAGGTTATGAATATGACAAAGACAGCTATGTAGTAATTACCGATGACGATTTGGAAAAGATTAAAACCGCCAAAGACAGAACGATTCAAATAATGCATTTTACCAGCCTGAATCAGATCTCACCTATCTATTACGATAAAACTTATCACAGTATCCCGCAAGCCGGCGGTGACAAGGCCTTTGAGCTGTTGCGTATAGCTCTGATGGAAGAACAAAAGGTCGCCATCGGTAAAACGGTGTTTGGCGCCAGGGAAACCATGTTGGCTATTATTCCCCGCGAGGACGGCATGTTGGTTCAGACTATGTATTACAACGATGATATTAAGGAAATGCCCAAAACTTACAATAAGCCTGCTATTTCCGATCAGGAAATTGCCATGGCTAAAACGCTGATTAACTCAATGGAAACTCCGTTTAACCCAGAAGAGTATCACGATCAATATCAGCTCAAACTACGGGAATTGATTGCAACAAAAATTGCTGGTAAAGAAGTTGTCGCCAAAGAGCCTGAGCCACAAACCAACGTTATCGACTTGATGGAAGCGCTGCAAAAAAGCATAGAAAGAGCAAAAGGCGCTTGATAGATATATTTGGGATTAAAAGAATCGGCGCGATGCTAATCGAAGAAATGTCAGATCCGTCTTAGGGCCCTGCCATAAAGTGTTACACAATTATCTGGAAAATTCTCTTCATAAATAGAAATGGTTGAGATTAATAATCTCAACCATTTCTATTTACTTTTCTTCCTTACTAAACGGATAAAGCGAACGTTTAGTATAGTGGGTATGCAGCAATTCATGGGACTTATGGCCTAACGGCTCTTTTAAAAATTCTTCATAGAGCTGGGTTATGGCAGGATTCTCATGCGATTTACGGATCGGTAAACCTGCATCCTCGTCATAAATGGCATCGATACGTTTCTGGCGAATTTCATTGGTCGTGCCATAAGGCTGGCCGCCACCACCGATGCAGCCACCGGGGCAAGCCATAACTTCGATGAAGTGATAGAACTTTTCGCCGGCGCGGATGGCATCCAACAGCTTCCGGGCATTACCGGTGGTATGGGCAACAGCGACTTTAACTTCGAGACCGTCCAAATCAACGGTAGCTTCTTTGATACCCTCCATACCTCTGACCGCCGTGAAATTGATATCTTGCAGCGTCTTACCTGTAACAACTTCATAAACGGTCCTCAAAGCAGCTTCCATAACACCGCCGGTAGCACCGAAAATCACAGCAGCGCCGGTGTACATGCCCATCGGCGCATCGAAATCTTCCGGAGCAATATTGACAATATCAATACCGGCTTCTCTGATCATACGGGCCAATTCGCGAGTGGTCAGAACTACATCAACATCCTGATAACCGCTGCTATTCATTTCCGGTCTAATACATTCAAATTTCTTAGCCGTGCAAGGCATAAAGGAAACGCTGTAAATATCAGCAGGATCTATGCTGGCTTTTTCAGCATAATAAGTCTTCACTAAAGCGCCAAACATTTGCTGCGGTGATTTACAAGTCGAAAGGTTATCCAGGAAATCAGGATAAAAATGTTCACAGTATTTAATCCAGCCGGGGCTGCAGGATGTGATCATCGGCAGCTTACCGCCATTGTTAATTCTATGAAGCAACTCGTTGCCCTCTTCAATAATTGTTAAGTCGGCTGTAAAATTGGTATGAAAAACTTTATCAAAACCGATTTGACGTAACGCGGCAACGATTTTGCCCATTTCCAGCTCGCCAGCGTTTAAACCGAATTCTTCAGCTAAAGCAACACGGATAGCCGGAGCCATTTGACAGACAACATGCTTCTTGGGATCGCAAATTGCATCCCAGACTTGTTCGTGTTGGTCGTTTTCATAAATAGCGCCAACCGGACAGGCATGGACGCATTGACCACAATTAATGCAGGCTACTTCGCCTAATCCTAAATTTAATACCGGGGCTACGCCAACTTTAAACCCTCTGTTGTATTTGCTGTAAACAGCCGCAGTTTGTACTCTCTCACATACTTCAATACAACGACCACATTTTATGCACTTGTTGGGATCGCGATGCACGCCGGGACTGGTAAGATCAAGCAGCAGGTTCTCATCAATATGTTCAAACCGGTTTTCACGTACATTATATTCATGAGCAAGCGTTTGCAATTCACAATTTTGATTGCGAATACATTGCAAACAATCCTGGGGATGATGAGCAAGTATCAGCTCTAAGACCGTTTTTCTTGCTTCACGAACTGCCATAGTATTGGTTTTAATAACCATATCTTTGCCAACCGCCGTAGCACAAGCTGCCTGCAATAACTGTACTCCCTCAACCTCGACAACACATATCCGGCAATTGGCTTTAATTGACTGATCGGGATGGTAGCAAAGAGTAGGTATTTTAATTCCCACCGTTTTAGCTGCGTCAAGTATAGTTGTACCTTTTGCAACCTCAACTTTACATCCATCAATGACCGCAGTAACCGTTTCCATTATATTAATCACTCCTTTTTCCAGCAAATAATTCTCTTTAACTATTTTGTAATAGTTTTTCTTCAAACTTATTGCCAAAGAATTTAATGGCTGTCTGAACAGGGGTTGGCGCTGCCTGACCCAATCCGCATAGTGCCGATTTGTTCATAACCCGCGCTAAACCGTTTGCTATCTTTAAATCTTTTACCGTAGCCTTGCCATCGCAAACTTTAACCATAAAATCATATAGCCGCTGGCATCCTTCTCTGCATGGAGTGCATTTGCCGCAGGATTCTTCAGTAAAAAAATGCGCCATATTTTTAACAACATCGAGTAAATCCCGTTTATCGTTAATTACAAACACCGCACCTGTGCCAAGGCTACCGCCAGCCGCCATCATCGAATCAAAATCTATCGGCGTGTTCAGCAAAGACTCAGGTAAGACACCGCCCGAATTACCGCCAACTTGAACGGCCAGAAAATCCCCGCCTGTTACCCCGCCGCCGAAACCATAAATAATATCATAAAGGGTAGTATCCGTAGGAACCTCGACAAAGGTTTTATTTACAACATCACCGCTTAAAGTCATTATTTTAGTGCCCGGGTATTTGACCGCCCCAATACTGGCAAACCATTTACCGCCATTGTTTAGGATCGCAGGAATATTAGCAAGGGTCTCAACATTATTAATCACGGTAGGTTTACCCCATAAGCCAACAGTTCCGGGATAAGGAGGTCTGATCCGCGGTTCACCGCGTTTCCCTTCAATGGACTCAATAATAGCAGTCTCTTCGCCGCAGACAAAAGCAAATGCGCCGGAAAACACTTCCAGATCAAAATCAAATCCGGAACCAAGAATATTTTTACCCATCATTCCAGCTGCTTTGGTGCCAGTGATTGCGGTATTTAGAGATTGCTGAGACTGCGGGTACTCGCCTCTGACATAGATATAGCCTTTGGTTGCGCCCAAAGTATAGCCGGCAATTGTCAACGCTTCTATAAGACGATATGGATCTTTGTCCATAATCAGTCTATCTTTATATGTACCCGGTTCGCCCTCATCAGCATTGCAAACGATATACTTCTGATCTGCTTCAATAGGCGCTGTGAAGCTCCATTTCAACCAGGTAGGGAACCCGGCGCCGCCGCGACCCCTCAAACCTGATGCTTTCAATTCATCGATTATTGCTGCAGAACTCATAGTTAAGGCCTTTTTCAGCGCCTGATAACCGCCCTGGGCAATGTACTCGTCTATTGATGCGGGATTAATCTTGTCATAATTATTAAGTACAATTCTTTGTTCTTTTGCTAAAGACATTAAGTTTACCCTCCCTCCAGTTTATTTAAAACCGGGCCAATATTTCCGGAATCTCTTCAATTGAAACGTTAAAGTATGGTTGTTGGTTAATAGTAAAAACAGGGGCCTCCTGGCACATTCCAACGCATTGACAGAATTCTAATGTAAATTTGCCATCCAAGGTCGTTTCACCGGCTTTAATACCCAATTGTTTTTCAAAAGCCGCTACAAGCTCTGCAGCTCCGGCAATATGACATGGCGCACTTTCGCAAAATCGGATAACATTTTTGCCTCTTTGATTAACAGCAAATTTAGCATAAAATGTCGCAACTCCATATATTTGTGAAACCGGAATATTAAAAACCTGTGATAATTTTACCAGCGCTTCTTCAGGGATGACCTTGTACTTTTCATCAATAGCATGAAGAGCCGGCAGCAAACCACTTTTTACATCTTTGAATTCGGCTATGATTTTATCTACAGACACATTTGTATAGCTATCTACCATATATATTTTCACCCCCCAAAGCTAGCAATCAATAAAATCAGTGGCGTAGAATAAGTATCCCGGAAATTGCTCAAGCTCGACAAAAGTAAACAAATCATAGCCATGCATTTCTCTTACTGTATAAACCCCCCCTTTTATGAGCATCTTTGTTGCGTTTTTCCCAGCATCGAAATAATCATCACGGTCATGTTCAGGTGCGACAAACTCCACCTTGTCCCCCTGCTTAGCATAAAGATTCATACACTTTTGTTCATTCTCCAACCGTTTACATATCGAACTACTCACTATAATCATCTCCTTTTTTATTTTTGGTCAAGTTTATAGTGATAAGTATGATTAAATTTTCCATCTTATGCTTGATAAAGAAAATCAAAAGCTCTAAAAATTCTGATTCAAAATAAAAAATCAAGATCCATGAGATCTTGACACAAAAATTAAAATAGATATTATTAAAAAATTGCATTCGTTTTAATAATATCGTAAGATTAATAGTAGAAAAAAAACTATATATTCTAAAGGAGAAGCTGTGGTAAGCATCAACTGTACCGATGATAATAATTCTATTTATAAATTAATATCCAGATATTCGGCAACGAATACCTGTCCTATGCATATGCCCGGGCACAAAAGAAACAACCGGCTCTTGAGCGATGATTTGCCATATAACATAGATATTTCGGAAATCAGCGGTTTCGATGATCTTCATGACCCGCAAGGTATTATCAAACAAACTTCTGAAATTGCCAATACCTTGTATGGCAGTAACAAGACTTTTCTGTTGGTCAACGGCAGTAGCTGCGGTATATTAGCAGGCATACGCGCTGCAGTTAAACGCGGGGGAAAAATAATCATGGACCGGAACTGTCATCGTTCCGTCTATCATGCCGCCGAATTAAATGGTCTGCAAACTGTTTATTTGCTGCCGGAAACTGACCAACAAACCGGTATCAGCGGTAGTATTTCTCCGCTGCAGGTTGAACAAGAGCTAGCTAATAACCCCGATGCTAAATTAATTGTCATCACCTCGCCGACTTACGAAGGCGTAATCAGTGATATTAGCAAAATCACCGCTGCCGCGCATCAAAGAGATGTTACTGTTTTGATCGATGCGGCACATGGTGCACATCTGGGATTTTCAGATTATTTTCCGGTTAATGCCAATAATTCCGGTGCTGATTTGGTTGTACAAAGTTTACATAAAACCCTGCCGGCGCTTACCCAATGCGCGCTTGCGCATATCAACGGCAGTTTAATCGACCCAAATAAAATGGCCAAAGAGCTGGCAATATTTGAAACCAGCAGCCCTTCTTATGTTTTGTTGGCTTCGATTGATAGTTGCCTGCGTCTGCTGAAAAACAATAAAGACGGGCTGTTTAAGGATATTAAAAACAATATCGGGTGTTTTGACAATGCCATTAAAGAAGTAGAAAACATCCATATCGTCTGCCACGGCAGCGATCATTTATATAACCATCCACACTTTTTCGGCTATGACCCAGGGAAAATCGTTATCAGCACCCGGGGAACTAATCTAACAGGTATTAAGCTGGCGCAAATTATGCGCGGCCAATATAAAATTGAACTGGAAATGGCTGCGGCCGACTATGCCATAGCCATCACCAGCATCTGTGACAGTAAAGAAAATTTCGAGCGGCTAGCTGATGCATTAAATAGAATAGATCAGACCGTAATCCCTAAATATCCAATTCCAAATTATAAAAATACGCTTCCGCGGCAGGTAATGTCTATCAGCGATGCTTTAGAACTAAATAGTATTGCTGTACCATTAACGGATGCTATTGGCATGGTTGCGCTAGAATATGTTTGGGCCTATCCGCCAGGCATACCCCTGATTGTTCCCGGAGAAATAATTGATGAAAACATCATTGAGCAAATCAATATATTTGTTTCAACAGGCATTATGCTCAAAAGCACAGATGGTGAAATATCAAGACAAATAGCAGCGATATCTGTTTAAATGTTTTGGTAATGGTTTTAAAAAGCTGATAAGAACAAATATTATTAGAAGTTATAGATTTCTTGCAGGATTTATGATAGCATAATTAAATAAATAAAAGTTGACATATTGGTATCGTTGTCACATATATAAGTATTTTTACTCGCATAGCAAGATGAAATATTCTAAGTAGTAGATTTACTATTTTTTATTAGGAGAAAAAGAAATGGAAAAACAAGAACTCTTTAAAAAGCTAAAATTTGAATTTGCTAAAATAATTGATCAGTATGATTTACAATCTGATAAAATCAATATTGCTACACAATCACTGACGCCGGAGGAAGCCATAGGAATAACTGAGCGAAAAGATTTCCCTATTCTGTTTGGCAAAGAGATAATGCTTCAGGCTGATTATCTTGGAGCAAAAGGTCAGGCGTTTACAGACGCCCCTGCCGTTTTTCACGGTACACTCAAAGATATATTAAATCTGGATCTTACTAATGATGATCATTCAATAGGGTTGTTTATCGCTTCAATGAATGCTGTTATGAGAAAAATTGAATTGATTGATAAAACGATCCACTGCAAAAATAGGGATCCGGAAATCTGCGCTAATGAAATTGTGTCTTTTATAAAAGATCACTATGATGATCCTAAAATCACATTAATTGGTTATCAGCCTGCGATAATTGACATTCTCTCGAAAGAATTCAGACTTCGAGTATTGGACTTAAATCCTGATAATGTCGGGCAAATCAAATACGGCATTAAGATAGAGCACGGAGAAAATGATTTCCAGCAAGCTGTAATGGAATGGGCCAATTTAATACTATGCACCGGAAGCACTTTATGTAACGGTACTATTGTAAACTTTATTGATATTGGAAAAGAAGTTCTCTTTTTCGGAACAACTATATCAGCAACTGCTAAATTATTGGGTCTGAAAAGAATATGCCCTTGCTCTATGTAAATTTTTAAGGATGAATTTACTTTTTGTCTGTAAACTACATTTCGTGACATTAACATTTTTTAAAAAAACAAGCTCGCCTCATAGATTTCGTATTTGAGGCGAGCTGCTTTTTTAAATCCTTGTCAGCATCTTAAAAAACACAATTTAGTATTTAAAATACATGAACTGCTGTACTCCTAAAAATAGCATAAACATTTTGCCCCGGCTCCAGATTCATTTCTTCCAAAGAGTGTTTTGTAACCAAAGCCGAGAAGGTTATACCAGCATCAAGGATTAACTTAATAAAAGGCCCCTGTGATACTATTTTAGTAATTCTGGCATTCAACAAATTTCGAGCACTACTGGGGAAACATTCTCTGGAAATAATTATATTCTCCGGACGAATAGCTACCCGCACTTTTCCTTTAAGATTTGTTACCGCACTTAAGCATACAGAACCAATACGGATATTTGTCCCATCTGCATTATCAGCGGCCACTCCATTGTAAATATTTTCCATGCCAACGAATTCAGCCACAAACTGTGATTGGGGGGTTTGAAACACTTCTTCCGGCCGGCCTGCTTGGACCAATTCGCCACCATGCATAATCCCTACCCGATCAGCCATGATAAACGCTTCATTAAAATCGTGGGTTACATGTATAGTAGTAGTTTTTATTTCTTGATGAATATTTTTCAATTCTTGCTGAAATAATTCCTTACTGCACGGATCTAAAGCGCTTAACGGTTCGTCCAGCAGCAATACCTCCGGTTCCGTAACCAATGCTCTGGCAAGCGCTACCCTTTGCTGCTCACCACCGCTTAATGTTGAAGGATGACGTTCCAATAAATCTACTATGTTCAATAGAGACGTTATCTGTTCGAGTTTTTGTTTAATGATTTTGGGAGAGACCTTTTTAAGCTTTAGAGCAAAAACAATATTGCCCCGCACATTAAGATTGGGAAATAACATATAATCCTGATAAACAAAGGCTATGTGGCGTTTCCTCTGGATATTCTGATGTTACATTACGACCATTTATCCAAATCTCGCCCTTATCCGGCCTGTACATTCCTGAAATCAGCTCAAGAACAACAGTTTTCCCAGCCCCTGTTGGCCCTAACATTACAAAGTATTCATTATCACTTATGCTTAAATTAATATTTTTTAAATTAAAATCACTAATTCGTTTAGAAACATTACGTAAATTTATCATGTTTTACTCCTGGTCTTAGTTAATACGGGAAACTTGGTTCGTCTTACCCCCTACTATTTCGAATATAAAAAGTGATATTAATGAAATAATAATCAGGCAAGTAGCCGCTGCCATAGCTGTTTCAAGGTTGCCGATTGACATATTTAAATACAATGCAACCGGCAAGGTTTCTGTTACCATCCGGGTTGCACCGGCAACCATCAGCGCACAACCGAATTCTCCAATAGCTCGGGACCAGCTTATTACCAAACCGGCAATAATGCCGTTTTTGGCAATTGGCAAGGTTACTTTATAGAATGCCTGCCACTGAGAACATCCCAAAGTACGGGCTACAAACTCTAGGCGCGGATCAATATAAGCAAAAGTGTTCTTTTATACCCTGGTCATATAAGGTGTAATAATAAAGAATTGTGCCAGGATAATTCCATTTACAGAAAAAACAAACCTCAACCCGTGTTCAGCCAAGGTTGATCCAAACGGGGTAGTAGCAAAAAGAAGCAATAACGCTACTCCGGAAACCAACGGGGGAAGCGATATTGGTATATTTAGAATCACATTTATAAATTTACGTCCCGGAATTTTAAACCGCTCTAATCCATAAGATACCGGTAAAGCAAAAAACAAACAAATCAATGTTGAAGTAACTGAAGTCAGTAAGCTAAGCCGGATGGCAAACTGAATTTCCTGACTAGCCAGGCTTTGTAATAGACTGGCGAGTCCTTTGATACTATATTGGCTAAAGCCGCGAGGAAAAAAACAAATAAAATAATAACAAAGAATATGATAATACCTTGGAAAATTTTATTGTTTAATATATTCGGACATTTATGTTTATTTGTAAATAAATTACGGTTTATTTCCATCAATTTCTCCTTGTTCTGCCAAATCACATATCAAAATACGCCAAGGCATGCTGTTGATGATTGCCTGCACTTGGCGTACTTAAATGTTAAACTATAAATTATATTGTCTTAAAACCATGTTTAACAAATATTTCCTTACCTTCTTTTGAACTTAAAAAATCGACAAACGCTTGAGCAAGCTCCTTGTTAGTTGTAAAACTAAGAACACATGCCGGTACCTTATCAATTGCGTTTTGATCCTCAGGAATAGTTATTACCTCAATATCCTCGGCACCATATCCGTTATCTTCCCAGATTAGACCGGCATCGCCCTGTTTTAGTCCTATCTGAGTTACAATTTCATTTACAGTTGCATCCCTAGCTACCACATTATCAGCTATGGCATCTGTCAAATTGTTCTTTGCAAATATTTTTTCACCCTTTTTACCAATTGCATTCGATTGTGTATCGCCCAAAATCAATTTAACTCCCGGTTTAGCCATATCAGCAAGAGATGTAATACCGGCTGGATTCCCTTTAGGAACTGCTATGGCCGGGATATGATAGGCAACTTCAATATATTTGTCAGTAAAACCTTTTTGCACAGCTGTATCCCCATCACCAATTGAACCTCCCACAAAGACGTCACCTGTTTTGTTAATCTCCATCTGACCAAGTAACTGTGCACAACCAGCATAATTAAAATTAACTTTAGCACCATACTTCTCTTCGAATGCTTGTCCCATTTCATCCATTGCTTTACTCAATCCTGCACCACTGTATACTGTTAAGCTCTGGCCTTGGTATTTTAAAGTTTGCTCTGTGTTTTTGTCAGTACTTGATGAATTATCATCGCTATTACTGCAACCTGCAAGTACAAAAACAAAAACCAATAAAAGTGTCATTATTAAAGCTAGTTTTTTCATTTCTCCTTACTCCTTCTTTATTTATGTTTAAATTTATTTCTATTGTAGTATGTATTAGTTTTTGAATATTGTCTACACGAAATAATAATTGTGATGATGTGTTAAGAAGCTACACTTTTTTAGATACTTGAAATATATCTAATTGATAACATTCTTAAGACTTAATATATTAAAAGAATAAATGTTTTAATGTAAAACCTTGCTAAGAAACTAGCAATATGATATAATTTCCAAGATAATTCCAAACATAGGGGAGTAAAAAACCATGAAAAGAATTCAAACCATAGTAACCCGCGACCTCAAACAAAGCGCCAAGTCCGACGGCTGCGGCGAATGCCAAACTTCTTGCCAGTCTGCATGCAAGACCTCCTGCGGTGTTGCCAATCAGCAATGCGAGAAGCTCAGCCACAACAAATAAACACCAGTAAAGTCATTTTTTAGCGCAACAGGTTGCCGTTTTTCGCCCAAAAGGAGATAAACGGCTTTCCTTTTTATAGGAGAAAACATGATCCATCAATATCAATTAAACGGCTATAATATTGTGCTTGATATCAACAGCGGCTCGATACACTGTGTCGACAAACTGGCATACGATATTATATCTTTATACGAAACCACTGAAAAACCGCTGATTATCAGTAAAATGCTTAATAAATACGCCAACGTACCCGAAATAGACGAAGCGGAAATAACCGCGGTTATCGACGATATCGAAAATTTGAGAAAGACAGGAAAACTATTCTCAGCGGATGATTATCAAAACAGCGCGTTTGATTTTAAAAACCGCAATACTGAAATCAAAGCGCTTTGTCTGCATGTCGCTCATACCTGTAATCTTAATTGTCAATACTGCTTTGCCAGCCAGGGCAAATACCAGGGAGAGCGAGCCCTGATGCCGTTTGAGGTTGGTAAACAGGCGCTTGATTTTTTAGTTTCCGCCTCTGGATCCAGAACCAACCTGGAAGTAGATTTCTTTGGCGGAGAACCGCTGATGAATTGGGATACCGTCAAACAAATCGTTGCTTATGCCCGTAAAATTGAGAAAGAATATCATAAAAACTTCCGTTTTACTCTGACAACTAACGGCGTATTACTTAATGACGAGGTTACTGAATTTGCCAATAAAGAGATGCACAATGTCGTACTGAGTCTGGACGGCAGAAAAGAGGTTCATGACTTTTTCAGGAAAACTTACGACGGCGGCGGCAGTTATGATCTGGTCGTACCCAAGTTTCAAAAATTCGTTAAACAGCGGGGCGGCAAAAATTACTATGTAAGAGGTACTTTTACTCGTAATAATACCGACTTTACCAACGATATCTTTCATATGGCCGATCTGGGGTTCACCGAACTTTCCATGGAACCGGTTGTCTGTGCGCCTACCGATCCCTATGCTTTGCAGGAGTCGGATCTGCCTCAACTGTACGAACAATATGAACTGCTAGCCAAGGAAATGATCAAAAGAAAAGAACAAAACCGAGGATTTGCTTTTTATCATTACATGATCGATCTGGAGGCCGGACCCTGCATCTATAAACGCATTTCCGGCTGTGGTTCCGGTACGGAATATTTGGCGGTAACCCCTTGGGGTGAGCTTTATCCCTGCCATCAGTTTGTTGGTGAACCTAAATACTGTATGGGTGACGTCTGGCAAGGTGTAACTAATATAGAAATGCAAAACCAATTCAAACTCTGTAATGTTTATGCTCGAGGGGAATGTCGGGATTGCTGGGCACGGCTGTATTGCAGCGGCGGCTGCAACGCCAACGCTTATCATGCCACCGGCTCAATTGCCGGAATATATGAATATGGCTGCAGGCTCTTTAAGAAGCGCATCGAATGTGCAATAATGATTAAAGTTGCCGAAGCAACTTTAGATTCAACAGTAACCGAATAATATTACGGTGTATTTTATGCCATATTTATTAAATAATAATAACAATAAAAACCGGTTTTAATAACGACATAAGGAGGTATTTATGTCAACAACTAACAATGACCTGCGCCTGGCAGTACTAATCGACGCCGACAATGCACCGCGCACATCTATGAAAGCGGTGATGTCGGAAATTGCCATCTACGGCAAACCGACGATAAAGCGCATCTACGGTGATTGGACGACACCAAATCTATCCACCTGGAAACCAATTTTATTGGAAAATGCCATTACTCCGATGCAGCAATACGGCTATACCACCGGAAAAAACTCAACAGATTCCGCAATGATTATTGATGCAATGGACATCCTCTACTCCGGTCATATAGATGGGTTTGTGCTGGTATCCAGTGACAGTGATTTCACACGGCTGGCGATCCGCCTGCGGGAGGCCGGCATGAAGGTTTTTGGTATCGGCGAGCGAAAAACGCCGGCGCCTTTTATTGCCGCTTGCGATAAATTTGTTTATATCGAAGTAATCCGCGCTGCTGCCGATGCTGATGAAAAGGATGAGACAACAGCAGATGATACCGAAAAAAAGACGGAGACATCTGAAAAGAAGAGAACAAACACGACTGCCAACAAACAAAGCGTCGGCAAAAACAACACAGTAAAAGCAGCTTCTCCATCTGCAAAAAAGATCTCCAATTCTGCAACCAAACTGCTGCTTAATTCATTGGAGGATATTGCCGACGAAGACGGCTATGCCTCTTTGGGTGAACTTGGCAATCTGCTGATAAAAAAACAACCGGACTTTGATTCCCGAAATTTTGGCTATAAAAAGCTCTCTCAGCTGGTTAAATCCATAGGACTCTTCGAAGTGGACGAAAGAAAGCTGCCCAACTCTAAAGCAAAGCTAATTTATGTGCGTGCAAAAAAGACTAACTAATACTCTCTTTATGATTTAGTTCGAGCAGATATTTTCTACAATAATGATATAAATAACCGAAAAGCCCGGTCCTAAAATACACCTGAATTGTATGCTTCTTTAAGAATTGGCTTTTCGGCGGCAATTATTCATATTTAAATATCTGTTGTAGCTTTTACTCTGCTGGTATTTGCCGTTGCCCCCGCAAAGGCAAGGCTTGCCGTTGTTGCTGTTGTCGTTGCTGTTACCGGCGGTAAAATCAAGTTAATATTCATCACCGGTATAAAAGACGGGTCATTGCCCAAAGCATCCGCTTGCACGATGATCCCATACTCATTTTTATAGAGAGGCCCGTCACTATATACTCTAGTGCCACAATAAACTGTAAATGTGCCTGTTATGGTCGCTACATAATCATGAATAGACGTTATGATATTTGTGTCGCAACCAGGCTGAAACTTAGGTTTGGAAAAATAATTTATAGCCGGATTATATACAGTGCCGGTATCAAATTGCATCGCCACTATGGCGTTAAGCGGGGCCGCCTGATATTGGTCGCCATCTTTCAATATAAACAGGCCGCCATAAGAAGCATCAGCCGATGCATAAAGCTGATATGGAAGTCCTGTTACATACCAGGCAGTAAATCCGTTAAGAAACACATACAAAGTAGTATCCGGGTAGTAAGTGATAAGCTGTTCAATAAGGTGTGCCAACTGGGCATAATAGAAACATATAGTTGTACAATTCATATCACCGGGAGGGCCGGGAGGGCCGGGAGGGCCGGTACGTCCAGGATAACCGGGAGGGCCAGGAGGTCCTGGAATACAAGGGGAACAGTATTGATTAAATCCATTCATTAAGATTACCTCCAAGATTGTTAAAGGATACCGAAATATTTCTGGTACCTCTTGTTATTATATGTTTGGGAAAAGCGCAGTGTTACACAATATATACAAGTAATTAATAAGGACCGCCATTGGCGGTCCAAATATTTATTTACTGTTTCTGTAACAAAAACGGCTTTTTTTAGTCTTATTGTTAAGGAGGTGAAATTGTGACGGATTTTGAGGCTATCTATAGAGAATATTTCCATGACGTTTACCGCTTTGCATTATCATTAAGCCAAAATGATGTAATAGCAGAAGAAATAACGCAGCAGACATTTTTTAAAGCGCTGACCGCTATCGATAGCTTTCGCGGTAATTGCCAATTAAAAGTGTGGCTCTGCCAAATTGCCAAAAACTTTTATTTTACATATTACACGGCTCAGCGAAATTTTGATCAGACACAGGCAACTTATTCGGTTGAAGCAAATTGCGTCGAAACATTGTACCTGCAAAAAGAAGATGCTCAAAGTATTCATATTGCCTTACATAACCTTGAGGAACCCTACAAAGAAGTGTTTACACTGCGTATTTTTGGCGAATTATCTTATGCCCAGATCAGCAACCTCTTCGGAAAAACCGAAAGCTGGGCGCGCGTCACATTTCACCGCGCAAGTAAAAAACTGCGCGAAATGATAAGAAAGGATGAGCAGATATGACTAAAATCAGTTGCGAAATCATCAAGGATTTACTGCCTTTATATCACGACGGCGTTTGTAGTGATCAAAGTAAACAGCTGATAGAAGAGCACTTGGAAGAGTGCGAAACCTGTCGCGCCGAATTGGCGCAAATTGCGGCGGATATTCAGATGCCGCCTCAGCAACCTAGTGCCAAAGAGGAAGGCACAGCAATTAAAAATATTGCCTTACACTGGAGCAAGTCAAAACTAAGGGCCTTTGTCAAAGGTGTTATTATAGCTGCCGCCGTTTGCGGCGCCGCCCTTGGCGTTTATTATGGGCTATTTTGCTGGCAGATCGTTAATGTGTCAAGCGATGTGATCGAAATCAGCAACGTCTGCAAAATGGCCGACGGCCGTATTGCCTACAATGTGAGGCTGACCGACGGCTACGATCTGAACTACGTACGGTTTGAAAACGACGGCAAGGGCAATTTTTATTTTGTACCACTAAGACCGGTCATTAAACACAAGGCGATCACCCAAAATGGCCTGCATAATACTTATGATGAGTTTGATATCGCCGAATATAATGCTAACGGACAAGAAAAGGGTATCGACGTTGCCATAACCGCCGTCTATTACGGTAGCCCCGACGATTGCATTTTGATCTGGAAACAGGGAATGGAGCTGCCCGCCGCCTCATCAGAAGTGGAAAACATGTTCAACTACGATAATGTATTCGTAATAAACAACAGTCAACAACAGATTATTAGTATCGGCATTCATTTTGACGATCAATCTGCAGGCATGTCCAACGGTGATAATTCACCGCTGAAAAGCGGCGAACAGGTTTCATTCGACCTGCCTATCGATAAACAGACTGCTTTTGCCATTGAGGTTACTTTAGCCTCGGGTGAAACAATTACCAGCCAAAGTTTTTCACTATTACCAAACGAACAGATGAATTTATATATAGAAGATAAGGATAACGGCGGTATCTCCATTACCGAACATTAAATAGAAAAGGCCATCGTTGTGTAGTGTTCTACTAAAAAAACCGATAAATAAAAAAACAGACTATGATACAATTTAGTATTATAGTCTGTTTTATTTATGTTCGGTATACCGAACATAACATACTGACTCCAATTGCACGCTGACTACTTCTTTGATAGTCTGATAGTCTAAATGACGCCGTTAGGCGTCATTTTTTGATTTTAATTGTTTTTCAATTATTTGCTCCGCCTCGTCTTCACATACTGCGAATTCTTCGGCTATTTGGAGGTTTATCGCCGCCATTTGCTTGTAGCCGTCAATCATTGCTTGTGTGTTTTCTAAAGTTTTCATAGGCCACCTCCGCTAACCCCTCTTAATTAATATCTGTCGGTAGTTCTATTATAACTAATTAAATGTTATTTGGAAAGCGGTAAATTTTTACGTTTTTTATTTATTTAAATATATACGTGGTAAACGATTGCTGAGTCTGGTGCAAATTTCATAACTGATTGTTTGCGCGTGAGTTCCCACTTCTTCAAGAGTGATTTGCTGATCTCCTTGTATACCGATCAAAACAGCTTCTTCGCCGGTTTTGGCTTTAGGAATATGACTGATATCAGCCATAATATGATCCATGCAAACACAACCGACCAACGGGGCACGTTTTCCGGCAATCAGTATCGAAGCGTTATTGGCCAGCAGGCGCGGTAACCCGTCTGCATAACCAATCGGCATGGTGGCAATAACACTGTCTTTGGACGCCTGCCAATGGCATCCGTAACCAATACAGCTTCCGGCCGGTAAATGACGGATCTGCCAAATATTTGTTTTGAGGGATAATGCCGGTTGCAGCGAGAGAATATGGCTGACATGCTCAGATGGATAATTGCCGTGGATAATCATTCCCGGCCGCACCATATCAAGACGGCTGGCGGGTATATCTATGGTTGCTGCGCTGTTAGCCATATGTTTGATAGGGAAACGGATATTATTGTCCGCGCATTGATCTAAAAAATTGTTAAAAAGATTTAATTGGTGGTTGGCATAAGTTTTATCGGCAGCGTCGGCACAAGCAAAGTGACTGAAAATTCCTTCCACATATAACGACGGCAAATTAAATATCTGCTTGATTTCGTCGATAGTAGTTTGTGTTGGCAAAAAGCCTATTCTACCCATGCCGCTATCTATTTTAATATGTATTATTGCTTTTTTATTATTTTTTTGGGCAAAAGCGGAAAGCGCTTGCGCGCTTTGAAAATCAACAACCGTTTGAATGACGTTGTATTTTAAAATGTCTGCGTACTGTTCGCTGGGTATATAGCCGAGCGTCATAATCGGTGCAGTTATACCTGCTTCGCGTAGCTCAATTGCTTCTTCAATGGTTGTTACACCGAGACGGTTGGCACCTGCTTCCAACACTGCCTTTGTTACCGGCAAAACGCCATGTCCGTAGGCATTATCTTTGACAATGGCCATGATAGCAACGTTATCACCTACTAAACTACGAATACAGTGAATATTGTTTCTGATCGCGGCCAAATCTATTTCCGACCAGGCGTGATGATAAAATCCTTCCATGGGATTCTCCTATAAGTGAAATTATTAGATTACTTCAGTATAAGCTAAGGGAATGCTTACCGCGATATCGCTGGCGGTAATTCCTGCTTCCGAGCTTGCCGCCGCAGCAATATCACCCGCTCGTCCATGTAACCAGACTGCGCAGGCAGCCGCTGCTGCCGGCGGTAGGCCTTGCGCCAACAAAGAAGCTATCATACCGGATAATACATCGCCGCTGCCGGCGGTCGCCATACCGGGATTACCGGTATTGTTGATAAATAGTCTCCCCTCAGGTGTGGCAACCACAGTTCCCGCGCCTTTTAATACTACTATCACATCATTTTCCGCCGCAAATTTACAGGCGATCTCAATTCTGTTTTCTTGAACTTCAGCCGGACTAATTCCCAATAGATTGGCCATTTCGCCTGGGTGCGGAGTAACGACCATAGGCGCTTGGAAATTTTTCAGCAGCCACAGGTTTCCACATACGGCAAATAAACCGTCGGCATCCAGTACGGTGGGCTTGTTAAGATGTTTCAATAAACCGTGGATCAACGATATAGTTTCCGGGTTGCGGCCCATACCTGGTCCGACCAGATAACAATCGGCGTCAAATTTAGCGATTTCGTCCGTAGTACTGCTAGATAATAAACCGTCGCTGTTTTCAGACAGTGGAAGCAGCATTGCTTCCGGCAGACGTGCGGTGAACGATGTACGGCAAGCCGAAGGGATTGCCGCTGTTAAAAGGCCGGCGCCTGTTTTCATAACGCCGGTAGCCGCTAATATAGCTGCTCCGGGCATATTAGGCGAACCTGCGATTTCCAATACATGTCCGTAATCGCCTTTATGGCTTTTACGGTTGCGTATTGTCAGCCAGCGGCGGCAAAACTTAGCGTCAAGCAGCTCGCGACGGCTGTCGAGGTTTTCTTCAACCTGGGTCGGCAGTGATATGTCGGCGACGATTAGTTTGCCCACATATGGTTTTGCTTCCGGCATAATCAAACCCAATTTACAGAAACCGAATGTAACGGTGCTGGTAGCTTCAACGGCAGCGCCTAAAGGCATGCCGGTAACTGATGATAATCCGGATGGAATATCGCAGGCGATTACCGGAGTATGGCTTTCATTGATGATGTTAATTACCGATAATATTGTGCTGCTGACTTCATCGCGCAAGCCGGTACCGAAAATAGCGTCAATGACAATATCAGAACTCCATAAGGCCATCCTTGCGATATTAAGACGGCTACCTTCAGTAATCCAATATCCGTTAACGCCCATATTTTTCAATATTTGCAAATTAAGCAGCGCGTCGCCGCGGAAAATATCCGGATCGGCAAGAAAATACAGACGTACTTCACAACCAGCGTTATGTAAATGGCGGGCTACAACGAGTCCGTCACCGCCATTGTTGCCGCCGCCGCAAAAAATTACAGCTTTTTTACCGTCAAGCGTTCCCAGCAAATTAACAACCTCTTTTACCACTGCAAGCCCGGCATTTTCCATCAATATTACACTGGGGATACCATAATCATTAGTAGCAGCAGCATCAGCTTGCCGCATTTCTTCGGCTGTAACTAATCTCATAAATAATCCTCCTTACCACTATCCCTCAATACTTCGCTTTTTTGATTTCATATCCTCTTTTAGACAAATTCTTTATTGTGAAAAATATTATTCTTCCCTTAACAACAGCGGTTGACATTGAAGATAATCAATAGTTGTGTTAAGAAAACGAATTCCCTGGTATTCTCCTGTAAAACTGGTTGAGGCTGTAGCGTTGTGAGTATGTCCGTAAATACAAAGCTTGACGCCGAATTCACGCATAATTTGGCAAAACTCATTGTCTTTTGGTTTATCGGCTAAAGGAGGGAAATGGGTCAAAACCACCGGTTCAAGGCTGCTTGACTTACCATTTTCAAGAGAAAGACGTAATCTAATCAATTCGCGGGCATAAATTTGCCTGTCATGAGCCGAAAAATTATTATTTTCCGGCAGTATCCAGCCACGGGTACCGCAAATAACGCGGCTGCCAACGATGATACTGTCATTCTGTAGAGCTTGACAATTCGACGGCAGGTTTTGGCGGACACGGCCGATGCTTTGCCACCAGTAATCATGATTACCTTTAATCATAATTATCTGTCCTGGCAGAGAGCCAAGAAATGCAAAATCGGCAGAGGCTTCCTCTAAAGTCATAGCCCAGGAAATATCTCCTGCCACTAAAACAAAGTCGTCAGCCGCTACCGTTGCCAGCCAGTTTTGATAAAGTCTCCTGTAGCTATCCTGCCAAGCCGCGCCAAAGATATCCATCGGTTTTGAGACAGATATGTTGTCCCAATCATTGTTGGGCGGTTCTATAAACGATAAATGTAGATCGGAAATTGCAAAAACTTTCATTTACAACCTCAAAAATAAAATAGATAAATAAGTAAAATTATATGAGCAATGACGCTAATTGTATATACACAAGCGAAATATTTTTTTTGAGTTTTATGATGAAATATTTTGCTACCTAACAGACCGCCGACAGCACCGCCGATAATGCCCCAAAGCAATAGCGTCTTTTCGGGCACACGGCGACTCTTTTTTTTAGCTTTTATTTTATCGATCATCATTAATAAAAAGAGCGCTATGTTGACAATTGTATAATATATAACCAATTCGGGTATTTTAATTACAACTCCCGCTTTCAATAATGTATTTAAGACCATAAAAGGAGGTGGAACTAGAGTGCGAAGATGGAACGGTTTTGATAAATTGATTTTGATTTTAATTATTATAGGTGCAGTTAACTGGGGTTTGATTGGATTTTTTCGTTATGATTTAATAGCCGCTCTTTTTGGCGGACAGTTAGCTGCGATGAGCAGACTTATTTATGCGATTGTAGGTTTAGCCGGATTATGGGCTATCAGTCTATTTTGGCGCAACAGAGAGCACTTAGGGGATTAATTTAAAAAGATGGGCAGGCGATAAGCCTGCCCATCTTATTTTTTATTTATTCTTTTTTACAATCAATACTTTTTGCCCGCCGGATATCAGCGCCGCATTGGCTTCGTCGGTATCTACATGCATATCCAATGCAAATTGAGCATGTACTCTTACCATAATATCACAGAAAACAACATGCTTTTTACCGGAAGTATAAACATCGACCAGCTCTTTGTCAGCAATACCAAGTCTTTCGCCGTCACTGGTATGCATATGAATATGGGGGGCGGCAAGAATTACGCCTTCCTTAAGCAGTACATAACCGTTAGGGCCGACTAGTACGCAGCCGGGAGTTCCTTCAACGTTACCGGAATTACGTAGGGGCGCTTTGATACCTAATTTTCGCGCGTCTGTTTGCGCCAATTCTATTTGAGTTTGGGGACGGCATGGCCCAAGAATACGAACTTTTTCCAGTATGCCTTTGGGGCCAACAATATTGACCATTTCATCGCAGGCAAATTGCCCGGGCTGGGTCAGATCTTTGATGGAAGTCAATTTATGACCTACACCGAATAATTTTTCCAAATCTTCCTCTGTGACATGCAGATGTCGATTGGAGACATTAATCGGTATCAAATACTGGTTGTTGAGATCATTAAAATCAATAGCCGAAAAGTCAATTATGGGTAATGCGTTAACAGACATAAAAGCAGCCTCCTACTATTAGATTACTGGTTTTTAACCATTGATATCATAACTTATAATAAATTTAATTACAAGTGTAAATTTGACATAATTCGCTAACGCCGGTTTTTTTCTTTATATCGAAACTTAAATAACAATTTTGGTTTGTTGCCCAAGCAATTTTCCCCGGTATTATTTGCCACTGATGGTTAAAAAAGAAGCTGTTTTTGCTGTCTTGGGGATGTCTCAGGATAGTAGGTAACGGCTGACCGTCACCGTAAGCCAGCCAATCCAAACGTAGCAGATCAAAAAATAATCTTTCATTTAATGGCAGCAATAGTTTTGCCAGCAATTCGGCCTTTCGTGGCAATGAAAGGCTACCGGTAGTTATTTGCAGTTTGGCGGCAGCCAGGTCAAAATAAAATTGCAGGGCGCCTCCCGGCCAAAGTTTAGCCGCATAGAATAGTGTTTGCAGAAAACGGCCGCTGTTATAGAAAGCGTTAAGCACCTGTTCTGCCCGGTTAAGCTCGAACAAATAATTCGCAGGCATTGTTGGCGTGTCTAGTACTTTGTAAGGAGGGGTTGCGGAGTAAACTATACCCCAAGAATTGGTAGTTTGGGCGAGTAATGACCCCGGCAAAACTTTAAGAAAGCCCAGTTGTAAATAATCAGGTGCCATCTGGTGTATTTCCGCAAATGCGCTGGCAAAGCTGTCCGGCGTTTCCTGGGGCAGCCCTGCTATCAAATCGAGGTGGAGATGAATATTATCGGCAGCAATAATTTGCATTAATGCTGTTTTTGCTTTTTGCCAGTCACCGCTACGATGAATAGCAGCCAGTACATCATCGTTCAACGATTGGACTCCGGCCTCCAGTCGAAAATAATCAACTGGTGCCTGGACGAATAAGGATATTATCTCCGGTGTTAGTATATATGGCGATATTTCGAAATGCCAGCTCAATCCGGGCCGGTATAATTCCAGGAGGGCGGTAATAATTTTAGCAGCACGCTGAGGAGAAGCATTGAATGTGCGGTCAACAAATTTAATTTGCCCAGCATATTGTGATAATATTTGCAATTCCGGCAGTACTTTATCAAGCGGTCTTTCCCGCAAAGGTTCGCTGGCCGAGGCGCAAAAAACACAGCTGTAAGGACAACCGCGGCTGCTTTCGTAATAGATGATTTTTTTTTCGGCTGACAAGGCTTTTAAATCGTCTTCATCATAAATAAATGGCAGCGCTGCGAAATCAACCTGCCCAGACGGCGTAAACTCTTGTTGATTTTGAAATATAACACCGGCCATTGTCGTTTGTTTATTTTCAAGCAACTCTGAAACTAACTTGGGCCAAATGTTTTCTCCCTCGCCGACGATTACGGCATAAAGCTGAGGTAGCTCAGCAATCAATTCTGTTGCCCTAGCCGACGCTTCCGGCCCGCCGAGTATTATTTTACAATCAGGCAATAATAAGGCAGTGTCTTTGACTAATTTGACCGTATATTCTATATTCCAGATGTAAGTTGAAAAACTGACGATATCCGGCTGCTGACTACAGATATCATTAAGCAGATCGGAAATAGGCATGTTAATCGAGTATTCGCGTAATTCCACTTGCAGTTGCGAACCTTTTAATGCTTGCTTTAGATAATAAAGCGCCGGATTACTGTGAATGTATTGGCTATTGATAGCAACTAACATTAGTTTCATGGTTATACCCTTGTCTTTAAAGATTTTAGTTGATCAAATATTCGTGTCAGAAGTTGGTTATACCTGCATTGCATATGCAATTTGACTGTGTTATAATAGCTTGAACGTTTATTTTATGTTATTTATATGGAGGACATACAGTTGCTTACAGTCAAGACTCCGGAAGAAACACAGAAATTGATAACGGAGGCATTTGCTGGTTTTCGTACCGATTGCGAAGAAATACCGTTAGCCGCCGCCTGGGGGAGGATCTTGGTCAAACCGCAAGCAGCCCATGAATATATACCAGGTTTTAACCGTTCGACGGTCGATGGTTATGCGCTACATGCCGCCGATACTTTCGGTTGTTCTTTAAGCTCTCCGGCGATGCTGCATTTTATTGGCGAGGTAGAAATGGGAGAGGCGGTAGGATTAACCATAGCTGCAGGAGAATGTGTTTATGTGCCTACCGGCGGCGAATTGCCGGACGGCGCCGATGCTATGGTAATGCTGGAATATGCCGAAGATTATCAGGACGGTTTCATTTATATCAACAAACCGGCGGCACCCGGTCAAAATATTATTTTCAAAGGTGATGATACCAGCCCCGGCAAGGAATTATTAGCTCCCGGCACAAAACTGACGGCGGCAGCGATGGGGGCATTGGCAGCAATAGGCGTCGCCAAGGTTCCGGTATTTAGTCGTCCGAGAGTAGGAATAATTTCCACCGGTGACGAATTAATACCGGTAGAAAACACCCCTGTTTATTCACAAATCAGAGACAGTAACAGTTATGCTTTGATCGGCGGTATCACAGCCGCCGGCGGTGAAGCTGTATGCTATGGTATAGTCAAAGATGATTTTGATACATTACTTACTGTTGTCAAAGAGGCACTTGATGATTGTGACATGCTATTGATTTCCGGCGGCAGTTCAGTTGGGTTTAGAGACGCTACGCTTAAAGTTATTGATGCGCTTGAAGATTCACAAATTTTATTGCATGGAATCGCCGTCAAACCGGGCAAGCCGACCATATTGGCCTCAGTCGGTGGCAAACCGGTATTTGGTTTACCCGGTCACCCTGTTTCGGCGTATTTTATATTCAGTGTTTTTGCCATGCCGTTGATCGGCATGATGATGAGCTATACTGCACCATCGTATGGAATAATGGCGCATTTGAGCGAAGCAATACCCTCGAACCATGGCCGTGCAGAATATATAGCGGTTTATTTAAGTCGACAAAACGGGGTTTGGACTGCGCAGCCAGTACGGGGAAAATCAGGTTTAATTACTACCTTAACCAAGGCCAACGGTTATATTTGTATCCCGCGGGACTGTGAAGGCCGTGCCTGTGATCAAGAAGTAAGGGTGTTTTTATTTTAAATTTTGAGGTGATAACATGGGTTATCAATATTTAAGCAATCTGCCACTTGATCAAGCCGCCGCCGATTATTTAGCGGCTTTGGTTGCCGACGGCTTTATTGCTCAAAAGGAGCAGGTTGCAGCAACTGAGGCTTGCGGAAGAGTTCTTTATGGTCCGGTTTATGCCAATATTTGCGCACCCCACTATAATGCGGCCGCCATGGATGGCATTGCGCTTGACGCCGCGATTACTTTCGGTGCTACGGAAACGACGCCGGTGATTATAAATGATAGCCAATATTGGGTAGTAGATACCGGTGATCCCCTGCCGGAAGGTTGTGACGCGGTGGTAATGGTCGAAGATGTAGTGCGCGTTGCAGAAGGGGTCAAGCTGGTTGCCGCTGCCGCACCTTGGCAGCATATCCGGCAAATTGGTGAAGATATTTGTGCGAGTGATATGATATTACCGGCATATGCTACTGTCACTCCATCGGCAATCGGCGCTATGTTAGCCGGAGGCGTTTTGGAAGTAGATGTGATAAAAAAGCCGTTGGTAGGTATCATTCCTACCGGAGATGAGATTATTGCTCCCTGTGCCAATCCGGAGCCGGGGGATATTATCGAGTTTAATTCTTCGATTTTTTCGGCAATGTTAAAAGGATGGGGCGCTGATATTAAAGTATATCCTATTGTCAAGGACAAGCTGGATTTGATAACTAACAGCGTGCGGCAGGCGGCAGCTGAGTGCGATATAGTGTTGCTAAATGCCGGCTCTTCGGCCGGTCGCGAAGATTATAGCTCGCAAGCAATTGCTACGGTGGGTGAATTGCTCTATCATGGTCTGGCTATTAAGCCCGGCAAACCGGCAGTTTTGGGAAAAGCCAAGGCCATACCGCTAATAGGTGTTCCAGGTTACCCCGTTTCGGGAATAATAATTTTAGATCAAATTGTTAAACCTTTATTAGATAGATATTTTCACTGTTCGGATGTTGACGATCAAACGGTAGACGCTGTTTTAGGCAAACGGTTAACCACTTCTTTAAAGTATAGAGAATTTATCCGTACTCGTTTGGGTTATGTCAACGGTAAAATGGTTGCAACACCGCTCAATAGGGGTGCGGGTGTGGTCAGTTCCTTTGTTAAAGCCGATGGTATGATTGATGTGCCGCAGAATTGCGAAGGTTATGAAGCAGGCGAAAGCGTTAAAGTATCTTTGTTGCGTCCATTATCGCAAATCAAGCGGACAATCGTTATTACCGGCAGTCATGATCCCTTGATTGACGAATTGGCCAATCTTTTAGTAGAGGCTGACAGAAACGCCGGTATCGCATCTTCGCATGTTGGCAGTATGGGCGGCTTGATGGCGGTGAAGCGCGGCGAAGCCCATTTGTGCGGTACTCATCTGCTGGATGAGTCAAGCAATCAATATAATATACCATATGTGCAAAAACAGTTCCCGAAAGGCGGCGTGATTTTGGTTGAGTGCGTTTACCGTCAGCAAGGCTTGATGGTGGCCATGGGCAACCCTTACGGAATTCGTGATCTTAGTGATGTTGCTCGGCTGAAACTTGATTTCGTCAACCGCCAAAAAGGAGCCGGTACCCGTATTCTCACCGACTATATAATGAAACAGCAAGGTATTGATATTGCTGATTTGCGCGGTTATCAACGGGAAGAATTTACTCACACCGGGGTGGCGGCACAGATCGCAGGAAAGACTGCTGACGCCGGCATGGGTATTTATTCCGCGGCTAAAATATACGGGTTAGACTTTGTACCGGTCTGCGAAGAACAATATGACTTTTTAGTTTCGGCTGAATCTTGGGATTTACCTATGGTACAGAAAATGATCGAGGTATTGTCATCTGCTTCTTTTCGTCAGCGCCTGCAGGATCTTGGCGGGTATAGGGTAGAAAACCCCGGTCGTATACGTTGTCGTTTCTAATGAAGTTGAATATAGATATAGTAGTTGAGTGCTCATAAAATAGGGGAGCGGATTATGGGTAAAATAAAATTTGTTACAGATTCGGCATCGGATATACCGCTGGAACTAGCGGAAGAACTGAATATTGATATCATTCCATTTTCTATTGAAATTGATGGTGTAATTTACAAAGAAAACATAGATTTTACACCGCAGGAGTTTTATAAATTGATGGAAAACGCCAAATCGATTCCGACCACGGCGCAGATTCCAACCTATAGCTATCTGCAGGTATTTGAGCGCTATTATCAAGAAGGCTTTGATCTGTTAATGCTTGTTTCATTGGCGTCGACTGCCTCGTCAACATTTGAACGGGCTGTTGAGGCTAGAGAAATGTTTTATGACCAGTATCCGGAGGCAATAAAAGCATATGATATCCGGGTTATCGATTCCAAAACATTTTCCATAGCTTACGGCTATCCGGTGATGGAGTCAGCGCGCATGCATCGTGACGGAGCGGCATTAAGTGATATTTTATATTTCCTTGATGATTGGATTAACAGTTTTGAATGTTATTTCACGGCTTTTTCTTTCCGTTATATCAAACAGTCGGGGCGGATCAGCGCCGGCAGAGCTTTAATGGGTGAATTGATCAGTATTAGACCAATATTAAGTATTATTGACGGAGCTTTCAATGTAATAAAAAAGGTGCATGGCGACAATGCGGTATTGAAGGCTTTTTCGACGTTAGCTGCGCAAAGAATCAGAGAAGGGCATGTTTATGAAATTTTGGCCGGAACATATCAGGGCATCAGTGAAAAGCTAGAACGCTTACTGACGGCACAGCTGGGGCACAAACCAGTGGGGGTTTTTGATGTCGGTTCAGCAATTGCTATCAACAGCGGGCCGGATATGTTGGGATTTGGCTTCCTCGGCGAGTACAGACGGCATGAACGGCGCCCTGAGGAATTGGGGAAATATCAAAAATAGTCGCAGTAGGTAATAGACGTGTAAAAAAGGGCATAGCGATGAATCAAAAAATAAATAGCGGCCTATATAGCACAAGAATCTGGGAGGTTGATTTCTTAAGAGGCTTGTGCGTTTTTTTAATGATATTTGATCATACAATGTTTGATTTGGCATTTGTTTTCAGAAGCGTCTGGTTTAGGGCCGATGGTCACGGTATATTATTATCTTTGTGTAGCTTTGCACGTTACGATTATTTTTCCTGGGAACCGCGGGAAATAGTATGGTACGTGGTGGTTTTGGGATTTGTTTTATTGTGCGGTGTCAGTTGTTCTTTCAGCCGGTCAAATTTGAAGCGCGGCTTAAAGTTGGCGGCGGTAGCTGTTTTATTGACTGTGGTAACTTGGTCTATTGATTTGATATTGGGACAAGCCAACCATTTTATAATTCTTTTTGGCATCCTCCATATGTTGGCTGCAGCTATTCTTTTATATTGGCTGTTATCACGCTATGATAAAAAGTGGTTACTGGTCAGCAGCATTTTGATTATTGTTATTGGCAGTATCATTTCACTCTATCCACCACCGGTAAATAATAATCTGCTGGCAATTCTTGGCTTGCACAATCAGTCCTTTTATTCCGCCGATTATTTCCCCTTGCTGCCGTGGGTCGGTTATTTTTTAATTGGTACGGTATTAGGTCCTTGGATCTATCACCAAAAGCGTAGCCTTTTCGGACGAGCCAGTGCTTATATAGCGGAGCGGCCGGTATTGTTTGCCGGTCGGCATGCCTTAATTTTCTATGTACTACATCAACCGGCGGTTTATCTGATATTGTTATTGATTGGATATATATTTGTACATTAGAAAGGCCCTTCAACTGCATAGTGTCACCGGGCAAGTTATCCTTGACTGTATTGATTTTGAATTCTTCCGGATAATGTTTACCTCTAACAACCTCCTACAAATAAAGCAGACTATAATACTGAATTGTATTATAGTCTGCTTATTTTTGATATGTAGCTAATTTTACTTTTCCGCTTCACGGGCGTCTAAATAACGTTCCAGCTTACGTTTAACCCGCTGCAAGGCATTATCAATTGATTTGACATGCCTGTCCAAATCAATGGCAATTTCCTGATAGCTTTTGCCTTCCAGATAATACATTAATACTTTCCATTCCAACGAGCTTAAAATCTCGCCCATCTTCATCTCTATATCATCAAATTCTTCCTGGCTGATTATCAGCTCCTCCGGATCGGTAATACGTGAACCAGAAATCACATCCAACAGCGTACGGTCAGAATCTTCATCATAAATCGGTTTATTGAGTGATACGTAAGAATTAAGCGGAATATGTTTTTGTCTGGTTGCGGTTTTAATAGCGGTAATAATCTGACGAGTAATACATAACTCTGCAAATGCTCTAAAAGATGAAAGCTTGTCCGGGCGAAAATCGCGTATTGCCTTATAAAGACCAATCATGCCTTCCTGAATAATATCTTCTTTATCGGCTCCGATTAAGAAATAGGAACGAGCTTTGGCTCTGACAAAATTTTTATATTTATTGATCAAATATTCCTGGGCGGGTATACTACCTTCTCGCGCTAATTCGACGACACTTTCATCAGTCATTAATGAAAAAGTTAATTCGCAATCATGTTGTGGACGAGCATTCATTGTTTCACCTCTTCTCATCACTACGTCGTTATTATACCTGATTAATTATAAACAAGTCAATATTATTCGCACCGCGCATGGGCAACTTCATACAGTATGACAGCCGCCGCCGCAGAAACATTTAATGAAGCTATAGCGCCTCGAACAGGAATAGAAGTCAAAAAATCACACTTTTCCTTGATTAATCGGGATATACCTTTACCTTCGCTGCCAAAAACTACCGCCAGTGGTCCGCTAAAATCGCAATCCCAACAGGTTTTACCCTGCATATCAGCACCGACAATCCACAGCCCCTGAGATTTTAATTGTTCTATAGTCTGCGCCAGATTAGCTACCCGCGCTACCGGCATATACGCAAACGCACCGGCAGAAGTACGCGCCGCCGTATCATTAAGCTGCGCTGCCCTACGCTTAGGAATAATTACGCCATGAGCGCCAACGCAGAGAGCTGTACGAATAATTGCCCCTAAATTATGAGGGTCTTCAATATCATCCAGTATTATCAATAAAGGCGGTTGATCTTTTCCCTTAGCTAAAGCAATCATGTCTTCTACTTCCAGATAATTCGCCGCTGCCAATTCACAGGCTATACCCCTATTATCATCACCGGCCAACTGCGCCAATTTTGCCCGCGTCAGACGCTGATACGGTACGCTGCGCAGCTCGCATAACTCTACAATCTGAGCATCAAAAGCATGCATAATATTATCGGCAATATAAACTTTATTGATACTACACTCGGATTTCAAAGCCTCAATAACGTTATTGCGACCACTGATAATATTGACATGTTTCGGCTCATCCTCAGACTGCGGCCTATGCTCCACTTTATGCGTTTCTGGCAACCGGTCATTTTGCCGGGGCTTTTTATTAACCGGAGCTTTAGCATTGCCGAACGCCGGTCTACGTTTAGTAGGTTGTCTTTTTTGATTAACTTTTTTCAAAATCATTCTCCCCGCTATATAATGATCTGGTGATTACCTCAACCTTATCTGGACGACAGCTCATCGCGCCTTCATAACAAATCCCTAAAGTTAAACAAGTAGGTCCGGCATTGGCAAACAACATCGGCGCTACCTGGCGTACTTGTTTTAACATCTGCCAGGCTAACTCGCGAATTTCCGTCTGCGCCCGCCGACAACAGCGTAATTGGAAAAAATTAAGCAAAGATCGCGCATTCATGGTCACAACTAAATTGGTCTCCGTAGCATTAGGTAATATATAGCGCGCGTCCTCGGCAGGAATACCGGCAGCAAGCAGTACATTATATGCCTGCTGAATCTGTTCCATCAAACTTTTATATTCCGCCTCCTGCTGGGGAGATGCGGCAATTGATTTAGGTGTAACATATGCAAATCCGCTCTCTTTGACATAGCGTTGTGATTTTTGGCTGTAAGAGGCAATCCTATGACGAACCAGCTGATGGGATAATGACCTGCTGACACCATCAATAGCAAAAGTAAAAGAGGCATGCTCAAATGGAGAAAAATGGCCCAGCTGGATCAGCTTAGCAATGAATTCCTCGGCTTTATCTTCATCAAAACTCTCGGCAATTGCCGCACCGCTTTTAGAAGAATAGCAAATCCGCGCCGCAGCCGCTACCACCTTTTCCGGCGCCGGAGTAAAGCTGAGCAATTTCACCTCCATGATATCGTCCCCTTTTTTTCATCAAATAGTAACGCCAGTATTTGATCAACACGATTCAGATCGTCGCGTAAATATAAATGACCGATCAATGCCTCGATGCCTGTCGCCCTCCGGTAAGCGCCAACGGATACGTTATGCGGTTGACGACCACTTTTGGCATTGCGGCCCCGTCGACAAATATCAAGCTCTTCTTCGCTTAAAATCCCTTCCAGCTCAGTCCATAACTGTGATTGCCGCTCGGCGCAAACCAGATTGATGGCTTCCTTATGCAGATCGTCAACTTTACGCAAGCCCCGCTCCAGCAGATAACGACGCACCGCCAATTCATAAACAGCATCGCCAATATATGCCAGCGCCACTACCGGGATTTCCCGCAATTGTTGCTCATCAAACTCCAATATTTCTACCTACTTTCAGTTATATCTTTTTCCAACGTGCCCCCTGCGGCGTATCCTCGATAACAATTCCCAGCTCTTTGAGCTTGTCTCTGATTGTATCGGCAGTTGCCCAATCTTTGGCAGCACGCGCCTTGTTGCGAATATCAACGATTAGTTGCAAAAGTTCTTCTTCGAGACCGCTTTGCTGTTTTTGCCAAGGCAGAATCATACCTAATACCGCGTCAAAATCTTTAAATAACCGTATTGCGTCTTCGACATCAACTTTGCAAGGTTCTGTAACCAGATAACTGTTAAGTTCGTGACAGAAATCAAAAACCACTGAGATTGCCAACGCGGTATTAAAATCGTCATCCATCGAGGCAATAAATTTTCCCTTGGCCTCTTCTATGGCCGATGTAAACTTAGCCTGTCCGTCGCTTGCCCTTTTTGCGGCGTCATTTAATAGATACCAGCTGTTGCGGATTCGTTCCAAACTTTTGGCAGCCATTTCCAATTTATCATCGGCAAAATCAATGGGGCTGCGGTAATGGGTATTTAGCAAATAAAAACGTACCACGTCCCCGGAAAATTTGGCTAAAATATCGCGCAAAAGAAAGAAATTGCCCAGACTCTTGCTCATCTTTTCCTGATTGATAGTAATAAACCCGTTGTGCAGCCAAAATCTGGCAAACTCGCCGCCGTTGGCCGCTTTACTTTGGGCTATTTCATTTTCGTGATGAGGGAATATCAAATCAGCGCCGCCGCCGTGAATATCAAAACTGTCACCTAAATATTTACAGCTCATAGCAGAACATTCAATGTGCCAGCCGGGACGTCCCATGCCCCAGGGACTTTGCCATGCCGGTTCCCCGGGTTTGGCGGCTTTCCAAAGAGCAAAATCAAGCGGATCACGTTTACTCTCGCCAGGCAACACGCGTGCGCCGGAGCGCATATCCTCAATATCGCGGCCCGACAATTCTCCGTAAGAAGGCAGCGAACGCACGTCAAAATAGACATCGCCGTCCGCCTCATAAGCATGTCCGTTGGTGATGATCTGTTCTACCATCTTTATAATATCTTCTATATGAGTAGTAACTTTGGGATGAATATCGGCATCCAAAACATTAAGCGCGTGAGCATCCTCATAATAGGCAGCAATATATTTTTCAGCCACCTGTTGCGCAGTCATGTCTTCCTGATGACTACGGTTGATAATTTTATCGTCGACATCGGTAAAGTTCTGAACATATCTGACATCAAAACCTTTCCAGATAAAAAAACGGCGGATGGTATCAAAAACAACCAGAGGACGAGCATTACCTAAATGAATATAATTGTAGGTAGTCGGCCCGCAACAATAAATGCCTACTTTGCCCTCCTGATAGGGTATAAAATCCTCTTTTTGCTTGCTGCGCGTATTGTACAAGCGTATGGGCATAGGCAGTCCTCTTTTCTAAATTAATAAATTTATTATAGCATTAATAACACAAGCATAGCAAGTATTTGATGTTTATAGTTTACAAGAATATGGCATACTTATTAATGTATTAATTTAAATTTACGGGGAAAATAAATATGGAATCATTATCATTATTTGATATCACCGGCCCCATCATGATCGGCCCGTCAAGCTCCCATACCGCCGGTGCGGTGCGGTTGGGTAAGATCGCCGCCAACCTCGTCGGCGGCACTATCAAAGAAGCAAAAATCCACCTCCACGGCTCCTTTGCTGCGACTTATCGAGGCCATGGTACCGATAAAGCTCTTTTGGCGGGTATACTAGGGTTTAATCCCTCTGACGAACAAATCAAAGACTCCCCTGCTATTGCTCAAAAAAGAGGGTTGCATTATTCGATTATTACTGCCGACCTCGGTGATGTTCATCCCAACAGTGTCAAATTTGATATCACTCTAACGAACGGCCAACACCATAGCGTAACCGGCTCTTCACTCGGCGGTGGCAGAATAATCATTACTTCCATCGATGACATGGAAATGAACTTCACCGGCGATAAACCTATTATTATCGCCCATTACCATGACACGCCCGGCATTATTGCCACCATTAGCACCCTGCTTTACGAAAGAGAGATCAATATCGGCAATATGCAGGTTAGACGCTGCCGAGAGGACCAAACCGCTTATTTATACATGGAAACCGACAGCCTCTGTGATCAGCTATTAGAACAACAGATATCTTCCATCAACGGCATGTATTATGCCCGTATTATTAACCCGTTCGACCACGACTAAGGGAATGAAAGGATTATATGGACTACAGAGAGATTATCACCTACTGCCATGCCAATAATATTACTCTTGGCCAATACGCACTGCAATCCGAGGTAAAACGCGGCGATTCTACAGCCGAAAAAATTAAAACCCGCTTTGCAGAAATGCTTGATGTGATGAAGCAATCAACCAGCTCGGCGGCAAATAAACCGCTTATTTCAGTCAGCAAAATCAGCGGCGGTAACGCTTATAAGTATCACCAATATCAACAAAACGGAGATTCTCTGCTTGGCGAATTAGCCGCCAATGCGGTTACAAAAGCATTATCAACAGCCGAAACAAACGCCGCGATGGGCAAAATAGTTGCCTGCCCCACCGCCGGTTCCAGCGGTATCGTACCGGCGGCAATTTTAGCTTGCGGCGAATATTTCAACCTTAAGCAAGATCAATTAATAGACGCCTTAATGGCGGCTAGCCTAATTGGTAAATTAATAGCCGAGTCAGCCACCATCTCCGGCGCCGAAGGCGGCTGCCAGGCAGAAACCGGTGCCGCTGCGGCCATGGCAGCTGCGGCAGTCTGCCAATTGCGCGCAGGCAGTCCAGAAGTTTGTTTTTATGCAGCAGCTATAGCTATTAAGAATTCCTTGGGCTTGGTATGTGATCCGGTAGGCGGTTATGTGGAAATACCATGCGTTAAAAGAAACGCGGCCGGAGTAACAAACGCTTTAATTGCCGCCGATATGGCATTGGCCGGGATTATCAGTTATATTCCCTTTGATGAAACGGTTACGGCTATGAGCAATATCGGTAAAATGCTGCCTTCCGCACTTAAAGAAACATCCGGCGGCGGACTGGCGGCAACCAAAACTGCCGCCGCCCTCAGTGGTAAAATTTTTAACTGATAAAATAAGTAAAGCGCCGGGTTACCGGCGCTTTGTTTACTATTTACGTTTTAATCTTATCAGATTAAGGCTGTAACAAGGTAGTAACGGTCAATGTATATTCCAGCTCCGTTGTACCATCCTCAGCAGTAACGGTAATAGTAAAAACATTATCACCATTACTTAAAGTATAAGATGATGATTGACTGCCACTGCTTACCGTAGTACCATCAATTTCTATCGTCGATTTACTGCCAGCGTTAGCGGTAGGCCTAATGGTAATGGAGGTCTCATTACCGACATTAGCCGATAACGACAATCCGCTTCCGGAAGCCGTATATGTTCCGCCGGAAACAATCACCTGCACAGAAGACAGCGTTGGGTCATGTGATGTTTCATCGGTTGTAAATTCGATATCCGACGCAGGGTAGGTAACACCATTATAGACCATCGTCGCATGAACAACATATGTTGTCCCTTCGTCAAGATCGGATATGGTAACACTGTGACTCGTCGAAGAACTGTTGGGGGTAAATCCGGTAATTACCGGCGTCAAAGTCGTATCGTCTTCTTTAACCTGATAAGTAATATTCAGCTCGCCAACAACATTATATGTTGCCGTAATACTGGCGGACTCTTTATCTACGTTACCCGACGAAATTGTCAGTGACGGTGTTGAAGTCGTAAAGGTCGTTGTTGAAGTTGCCGATGTTTTGCTGCTGCTAGTGACATAAGCCGACACGGTATATGTTTTAGCGGGAGTAAGCCCTGTAAAGGTTGTGGAAGCAGCAGTATTTGCTGATAATGTCAATGTCTGGGTCATAGCTGTGCCGCCGCTTGGCGTCAAGGTAATAGTCGCCGTACCGGCAGTATCAGATTGCAGGTTTAATTTGGCTGTGGTAGCGGTAACATTACTGACCGAAAACGTTGTCAACTGCGGCAGCCCGCTGCCAGTGGTAAAATACGAAGTGAATTTTTCGTTCTCATCCCCGTCGCTGTTATAGACGCTACCTGCCAGTACTACTACATAATATTTGGTACCTGTAGCCAGATCATCTGTCGGAGTAATCGTAATTGTTTTGTTACTGCTGACGCTGGCGGTAAAACCGATTTCTGTACCGCTGGTACTGCCTTTACGAAGCTCAATGACACTGCTCTTGATATATGACGAAGTCAGGGAGTCTCCATCATCGTTTTTATATACCGATTGATCAAATACGATTTTAACTGTTGTACCTACGGCAATACCGGTACTGGCATTACTGGGCGTAACAGTTGATACAAACGTATCGTCTCCCTCGGTAGTGAAGTATGTTGTCTTCTTGTCGTTTGAATCTTCGTCGCTGTTATAGACGCTATCAGCCAATACTATCACATAATACTTAGTGCTTTCGTCCAGATCATCCGACGGCGTAATAGTGATAGTTTTGTTGTTGCTGATCGAAGCACTAAAGCTAACTTCCGTTCCGGTGGTGCTGCCCTTACGCAGCTCAACTACGCTGCTTTTAATGTATGACGAGGTTAGAGCGGTTGCATCATCGTCTTTATATACTGATTCGCTGAACACAAGTTTGATAGTAGTACCTACGTCTATATTCGTACTGCCATTGCTCGGAGTAATGGTGGGCATCAGCGTACCGGAAGATTCGGTAGTAAAATATGAAGTAAATTTATCATTCTCATCACCATCGCTATTGTAGATACTGTCAGCTAAAACTATCACATAATATTTGGTATCATCATCCAAATCATCCGACGGCGTGATAGTGATAGTTTTATTATTGCTGATCGAAGCGCTAAAGCTAACTTCCGTACCCGTGGCACTACCCTTACGCAGCTCAACTACGCTGCTTTTAATGTAAGATGATGTTAGGGCGGTTTTGTCATCATCTTTATATACCGACTCATCAAATACTATTTTAATGGTCGTATCGACATCAATATCCGTAGCGCTATTTTTCGGTGTTATGCTGGAAACAAAGGTTCCTTCCGTATTATTGCCCTCGGTAGTAAAATACGAAGTCATCTTGTCATTTTTATCACCGTCACTGTTATAAACGCTGCCAGCCAAAACTATTACATAATATTTGGTATCTTCGTCCAAATCATCCGACGGTGTAATTGTGATAGTCTTGTTGCTGCTGATCGAAGCGCTAAAGCTGATTTCCGTGCCGGTGGCGCTGCCTTTGCGCAGCTCAATTACGTCGCTTTTAATATAAGACGATGTCAATGTGGTTTTACTCTTATCTTTATATACCGCTTCACTAAAAACAAGTTTAATAGTTGTATCGACATCGATATTGGTACTGCCGTTGCTAGGTGTAACGGTGGGGATCAAAGTACCGGTCGTTGAACTACCGCTGCCCAAGATGGTTTTGGGCGCTGTTTCGTATGTAATACCCGAAACATTTTGGTAGGCGGTATTAATAATGCCGGTACCGGTAAATGCGGCTTTGCCGTTGATGTTGGCGGTACCGATGGTAACGCCGGAGGCCAAATATATTGATGAACTGGCAGCCGCTGAGACGATATTTAAAGTAGTAATACTACCTCCCTGCAAAGTCAACGTCAACTTGGAATTAACATTCATTTTATTGATAGTGCCGCCGCTGCCTTTAACTACTGCGCTGGAATTGACGTCAACCGTATCAAAACTGCCAATCAACTGTACTGTGCCCGACGACAAGGAGCTGCCGCTTAATAAAACATTCTTAAACCCTTCACCGGTCAATCCGCTTTCCTGCAGTTTTGCGCCATAATTAACAGTCGTATTGGTAGCATAGGAAGCACCGGCCATCAAAAACCGTAGATCGCCGGTGGATTTGGCAAGAATCAGATTGTTAATGCCGGTATCGTTGGCGGTTACCGTATTTTCACCGCCGCCGTTAACAGTCATTGTACCAAGAACATGGCAGTTATTAAAGGTAACACTGCCATCGCCAACTGCTGAGGAAATAGTTACATTATTGGCATAGATAGTATCGGCGGCTGTTGTACCGGCAGTTGAAATAGTACTGTTGCTTTTGACTATCTCTTCATTTTTTATAATACTGTAAATAATTTTTGCCGCCTCGGCTCGGGTAAGATTACCTGTTGGCCGATAATAATTATTGGCGTCGCCGGTCATATAACCTTTGGCATAAACTTTATTTACACCACTCAAAGCCCACGAGGCAATTGAAGACTTGTCACTGGTTGTTACAGTCTTGCTTACTGTCGGGTTAGTAATAATCCTGGAAATAATCACTGCCGCTTCCTGACGGGCAATATTATTATTGGCGCGGAATGTTCCATCATCATAACCGGTAACATATCCGGCAGCTACTGCCTTGCGCACATCGTTGTAATACCAATCCGAGGAAGCTGCATCGCTGAAGTTTATTGAGGTGGTATTGCTAATACCGATAGCCGAATTAACCATCTTGGCGAATTCGGCGCGGGTTACGGTCTTGTCAGGTTTAAAGGTACCGTCGCTATACCCGCTGATATACCCGGCGCTGACGCCGGCATTAATATAGCTTTCCGCCCAATGGCCTTTGGTATCGGAAAATGAAGCTGTGGCGCTTGCAGGTGCCGTAAACACCGCAAACATTAAAGAAACAACCAGCATTAAAACAAATATTTTACTAAAATATCTAGCTTTCATTGGGTTCTCCTCTCTTTGGTTGTTTAATCTCATTAAACAATACAAAGTAAAATTTATCTCTTCCTTCTTTATTATACCCCATCAGAACTATGACCCTTTATCATATCGGTATGCTATCATTATCAGACCCCTTCTTCATATAGTTATCCTATCATAACAATAAATAGAAAACAATCTTTTTACACTTAGTAGAAAGACATTATTTCAATAATTAAAGTTCCATAATTTAGGGAAATAATATTTAATTTCTACTTGAAATTTTTAAAAGAGCAAGTTATAATAAGGGCAGAAATGGTCAGAAGGTCAATCATCGTCAGAGAGGTAATTATAATGGCTATATTAGCAGATCAAATTGAGGTATATATTAAGAATTTACTTGCATTATCACAAACAGGTATTATCGAACTCAAACGCACCGATTTGGCTGAGACGTTCTTATGTGTACCGTCACAAATCAACTATGTGCTTAGCACCCGTTTTAACACTCAACAAGGTTATGTTGTGGAAAGCCGCCGCGGCGGCGGCGGTTATTTGCGGATTATCAAGCTTTCCATGAATAATGACGCTGAATTCCAGCGTTTGCTTACAGCTGCCAATGGACAAAAAGTATCCCGCCAAACAGGTGAAATATTGCTTGATCGGTTGGTTGATGAAGAGTTTATCTCTATGCGTGAAAGTTTGATTATTAAGGCTATGATCGATGACAGCGTACTAAAAGTTGCCGATAACAACAGCGAATTGCTGCGTGGAAATCTGCTTAACGCTTTATTAGTTACTTTAATGAGAGAAAATTTTTCTTAAAGATCCCAAAAAGGAGGGATAATTATGCTTTGTCAAAAATGCGGACAAAATCCGGCAACAGTAAAAATCGTCGCTATAAACAACGGAATTAGAGAAGAAGTCTATCTATGCGAATCTTGTGCTAGCAAAAATGGTCGTATTGACTTCTTTAACAATGATAATAATTTTGAAAATTTCTTTAAAAATGTACTCAATAGAAACAATCAAGTGGGGGTGGGCAGAATGGCTAACAGATTAACGGAAAAGGCTCAACGCGCTTTAATTTATGCGGAAAAATCCGCCAAAGAACGTCATGCAACTTATATCGGAACAGAACACATGTTATTAGGGCTGTTTGCAGTCAAAGACGGAATAGCCGCCAAAGTTCTAGCGTCTTTAGGTTTGAACATGGAAGTTTTAGCCGAGTCGATTGACGATAATGCCAATTACGGCCAAACGTTTATGGGATTTTCGCCCAAAGCCAAGCGGGCTTTACAATTGGCTGTCGAAGAAGCGGTAAGAATGGGCGACAGTTTTGTTGACACCGAACACTTGTTATTAGGTTTGGCGGCCGAAGACGAAGGCGCAGCCTGCCTCTGGCTGCTCGATATGGCCGATGCCGACTTAAAACGCGTACGCCACGAAGTAACGGCAGTTTTACAGCAAGGTAGTAGCGAGCGCGATCAGACTGCTAAACCCGGCGCCAGCAAACGGCGCGCAAAAAGCAGTACGCCTACCCTTGATGAATTTGGCCGCGATCTTACCGCCGCTGCGGAAACGGAAAAACTTGACCCGGTAATCGGCAGAGAAAAGGAAATTCAGCGGGTAATTCAGATATTATCCCGCCGCACAAAAAACAACCCGGCTTTGATTGGCGAACCAGGCGTAGGTAAAACTGCCATTGTCGAAGGATTGGCGCAAATGATCATTGAAGGCAAAGTTCCAGAGACATTGACCGGCAAAAGAGTAGTCACCATGGATATGTCGTCTATGGTCGCCGGTTCCAAATACCGCGGCGACTTTGAAGAGCGTATGAAAAAGATGGTAGACGAGATCCGCGAAAATAAAGACATTATTCTGTTCATTGATGAGTTGCATACCCTGGTAGGCGCCGGTTCGGCAGAAGGTTCAATAGACGCTGCCAATATTTTGAAACCGGCTCTTTCCCGTGGTGAACTGCAGTGTATCGGAGCTACCACGCTTGACGAATACAGACGTTATATTGAAAAGGACGCGGCGCTGGAGCGTCGTTTCCAACCTGTTCAGGTTGGCGAACCGAGTGAAGAAGACGCTTTGGCAATATTATACGGGCTACGAGATAAATACGAAGCACATCATCGGGTAAAAATTTCTGATGAAGCCCTTAAAGCGGCCGTATCATTATCCAGCCGCTATCTTACCGAACGTTATTTGCCCGATAAAGCTATCGACTTAATCGATGAAGCTGCATCAAAAGTCAGATTAGCCGCCTATACAGCGCCGGACAACTTGAAAGAGATGGAAGTAAAGTTAACGGCTATTCAAAACGAAAAAGAAGCAGCAGTAAAAGCACAGGAATATGAAAAAGCAGCTGCTTTGCGCGACAAAGAAAGTAAACTAAGCGAAGAAATAGAAGCCGGACGTAAAGGCTGGCATAAAGAAACCAACAGTCAAACTCTCATAGTTACCGACGACGACATTGCCGAAGTCCTTTCCGAATGGAGCGGCGTGCCCGTTTCTCGCCTTAAAGAAGAGGAAGCTGACCGTATGCTCAAACTTGAGCAATTACTGCATCAGCGAATAGTCGGGCAGGATGAAGCCGTTGAGAGTATTGCTAAATCAGTACGGCGCGCTCGGGCCGGATTGAAAGATATTAAACGACCGATCGGCTCCTTCATCTTCCTCGGCCCCACCGGCGTCGGTAAAACCGAACTGGCAAGGGCTTTAGCCAATATCCTCTTTGGTTCCGATGAAGCTATGGTTCGTGTCGATATGAGCGAGTATATGGAAAAATTTGCGGTTTCGCGTCTGGTGGGCGCACCTCCCGGCTATGTAGGATATGAGGAAGGCGGCCAGTTAACGGAAGCGGTAAGGCGCAAACCATATTGCGTTATACTACTAGACGAAATCGAAAAAGCTCATCCCGATGTATTTAATATCCTCTTGCAGGTCTTAGAAGACGGGCGTCTAACCGATAGCAGCGGCCACACGGTCGATTTCCGTAATACGGTAATCATCATGACCTCTAATGTCGGAGCATCAACGATCAATCGCGAACATGTAATGGGTTTTTCCACTGATGCTGATAGTTCAACGGCTATCAGCTATCAAGCCATGAAAGAACATGTTATGAATGAGTTAAAGCATACTTTTCGTCCTGAGTTTATCAATCGAATCGACGATATTATCGTCTTCCATGCACTGGAAAGCGACCAAATCAAAAAAATTGCCGTGTTAATGATCGGCGACTTGCAAAAACGGCTGGCTGAAAAAGACCTGAAGCTAACCGTCAGCGAAGGCGTCTACAAACATTTAGTTGAAAACGGTTTCGATACGGTATTCGGCGCCAGACCCTTAAGAAGAGCAATTCTCCATCTAATTGAAGACCCTATCAGCGAAGGTATTTTGCGCCAGGAATACAACAGTGGTGATACAATAGCGGCCAGAATGCATGGCGATAAAATCGCTTTCACCAAAAAATGACTAAAGAAGTAACAGATGATCTGTTAGATGAATAAACGTTAGCAGGAGGCAACCAGTGAAAGAAAAAACAGTGTTTTTTTGTAGCAGTTGCGGCGGCGAAAGCGTGAAATGGCACGGTCAATGTCCACATTGCGGCGAATGGAATACGCTTGTGGAAGAAAAGGTTGTCACAGAAAATAAGCACGGGCGGAGCAACAAACTCCGCCCATCTGTGTTACCGCAACCGATCGCCCAAGTTAGCAGCAGCAGCAACCTTCGCTATCAATTAGGCATGAGCGAGCTTGATAACGTACTGGGCGGCGGACTTGTCGCGGGATCCTCGCTATTGCTTGGTGGCGAACCGGGCATAGGCAAATCAACCCTGTTGTTACAAATAGCCAACGCCATGGGCTGTTACGGTAATACGCTTTACATCAGTGGCGAGGAATCGTTGCAGCAAATCAAATTACGGGCTGAACGATTAGGCGTGGATACCGCACAATTACTATTGTTATCGGAAACCAATATTGATTATGCGTTAGAAGCGGCGAGGCAACAAGATATTGCATTAATGATTATTGACAGCATCCAAGCGGTATACACGCCGGAAATCAGCAGCGCCCCCGGTAGCGTTTCTCAAGTACGCCAGGCAGCGGCAGCTTGCCTGGAGATTGCGCGTGAGCAGGGGTGTGCCGTAATACTGGTAGGACACGTGACCAAAGAAGGCATGCTAGCCGGGCCACGGGTACTTGAACATATGGTAGATACTGTGTTATATTTCGAAGGTGAACGACACAGCTCATTCAGATTGCTGCGAGCAGTTAAAAACCGTTTCGGATCAACAAATGAGATCGGCATTTTTGAAATGACCGCCCAAGGTTTAATGCCATTATCGCAACCGTCATTATATTTTCTCGGTCAACGGCGCCACAATCTCCCGGGAAGTATTGTTACTTGCGTAATGCAAGGTAGCCGGCCCATGCTTCTGGAAGTACAGGCGCTTGTTGCCGCCAGCTCATTTGGCAATCCGCGACGCTTGGCCGGAGGTATTGATTACAACCGTCTTTTAATGATTGTCGCTGTTCTCGAACGTAAACTAGGGCTACCTCTAGCCAACAGAGATATCTACATCAACATTGCCGGCGGACTGAAAATTGACGATACTGCAGCTGATTTGGCAATAGCGGCGGCAATTGTATCCTCTCTTAAAGATGTTGCCGTCGAAGAAGGGCTGATAATTATTGGTGAAATGGGATTACTGGGTGAGATCCGTTTTATAGGCAGTTGTGAGCGACGTCTTAAAGAAGCTGGTTCATTCGGTTTCACGATGACGCTTCTACCAGCAGGTTGCTGTAAATCTACAGGCGACATAAAAGTACTGGCAGTTGACGATTTAACTGATGCATTAAAAACTATAGGATTATTATAAAAAAATATTGACATGCCTCACACTCTATGATAGAATGATAAATTTTTAATTTGACAAAAGACATGGATTTTTGTTACAATATCAGTATTAACAGAGATTGGGTGTGTCAGATATGTTTTTCGAAGTTGGGGATAAAGTTGTTTATCCGGTACATGGCGCAGGTATAATCGAAGCCATAGAAAACAGAGAAATATTAGGTACTATTCATAGCTATTATGTGCTAAAATTATGCGTTGGTGAAATGCATGTATTGGTACCGGTTGATAAAGTTGAAAGCGTAGGAATGCGCCCGGTCAGCGACAGAGAAAAACTTGACCAAGCTATTGATGTTCTGCGCCAGGAATCCTCTAGCTGGGAAGAAAATTGGAATAAGCGTTATCGTTTAAATATGGACAAAATTAAAAGCGGCGATATTTGCCTTCTGGCGGAAGTTGTTCGTAATCTTATGTTGCATGATGTGGCAAAAGGTCTTTCTACCGGAGAAAAGAAAATGTTGGATAATGCCCGCAAAATTCTCGTCTCTGAAGTAGTATTAGTTGCCAATGATTCAATGGAAAATGTTACTAATAAGCTTAATGAAATTGTGCGTGAAAGATCTCAGGCAAATTTCTCTGATTTGGAAAACGAACTGGAAAAAACAAAAGGTTAAATCATGGTAAATTCATTTAAATGGGCGTAACATACTTTTTATCGCCTGTTTTTTATTATTAAAAACAAAGGAGGTGATAAAATGTTAAAAAGACTTGTAAACTTGGGCTTCGCTTTGGTTTTTATTGCTATTGGAATCTTTTTTGAATATAAATTTTTATGCCCATGGTTAATTGTAAACCACCCCAATGCTTATTGGCCCACTTTAATAGCTTCAAGCGCTATTTTGGCGGCAATTGGATTTTTGGTAGCGCCTATAATCGTTGACGCTGTTAAAAGAGCGGCGGAAAAAAGTGCCAATCGACTTAGTTCCATGTCATTTGGGGATATTATGGGTTGTGTTATTGGACTTATAGCTGGCCTTATTATTGCCAGTTTGATAGGGGTTGCTGTGGCCAGAATTAAAATAGTCGGGCCGTATCTTTCAATCGCTATCATTATTATCTTAGGTTATATCGGTTTTATTGTTGGCTCTCGTAAAAAAGATGATATTGTACAGATATTTACCGCCTACCGCGGTGAAAGAAGCGAAAAACGCGAAAAAGATAAATCATCTGGAAAAATCACACCAAAGATTCTTGATACCAGTGTGATAATCGATGGTAGAATCGCCGATATTTACCGCAGTGGTTTTATCGAAGGTGATTTGATCGTTGCTAAATTTGTGCTTGAAGAATTACAGCATATTGCCGACAGCGGTGATATGCTAAAGCGAAACCGTGGACGCGGCGGCCTTGATATCCTCAACATGATGCAGAAAGATTTTGCCGACAAGATCGTAATTACCGACAAGGACTATTCCGATATTATTGAAGTTGATGCTAAGTTACTGCGCTTGACTCAGGATTTAAAAGGAGTTATTGTAACCAATGATTTTAATCTTAACAAAATTGCACAGTTGCAAGGTGTTAAGGTATTAAATATCAATGAATTATCCAACGCTGTCAAACCGGTAGTACTACCAGGCGAAGAGATGATTATTCAGGTAATCAAAGAAGGCAAAGAATCCAAACAAGGCGTTGCCTATCTTGATGACGGCACCATGATAGTTATTGAAAACGGAAAAAATTACGTAGGAAAATTTATTCATGTTGTCGTTACCAGTATTCTCCAGACCGCTGCAGGAAGAATGGTTTTTGCTCGGCCCAAATATGCCAAAAACGGCAACGTTATTGAGGGCAGCAAAGAAGATGTTAGTTTCTAAGTAGGTGAAAAGATGATAAAAATAACCGTAATTATTGCGGCTGCCGGTAAAAGCGCAAGAATGGGCGGCAAATGCAATAAAGTGCTGCTTAAGCTACTAAACATGACGGTTATCGAATACTCTTTGGCAGTTTTTTCACGGGAGGCTGCAATAAACAATATCATCATTGCCGCAGCTTCCGAAAATATAGAAAAAATCACTGCCATTGCTTCGACTTACCCAAAAGTCAGTGCAGTAATTGCTGGTGGGACAACTCGTAGTCAATCGGTTATGGAGGCGCTTACTGCCATAACCAAAGACTGCGATTATATCGCCGTTCACGACGCGGCGCGGCCATTACTTAGCGATAGGGATTTACAAGCTGTAATTGCCGCAGCTAATAGCGGCGCCGCTATTTTGGCTGCTCCCCTAACAGATACGATCAAAGAAATATCAGCAAACACCATAATTAACACCCCAGACAGAAACAACTTTGTTGCAGCGCAAACACCGCAAATATTCGCCAAAGAAATACTGCTTAACTCTTACAGACAAATTAATGATGATCAAATATACACCGATGATGCGGCGATCGTTGAAGCAAACGGTTACCAGGTCAAATTTGTAATGGCTCAAGACGCCAATTATAAAATTACTACTCGTATTGATCTGGCACTCGCGGAACTAGTCTTAAAATCAAGAAAGGATAATAAATGCGGACAGGCATAGGCTATGATTGTCATCGCTTGCAGATAGGACGTCCGTTAGTATTAGGCGGCGTTACAATCCCAAGCACACTCGGCCTCTTAGGACATAGCGACGCCGATGTATTACTGCACGCGGTAATGGATGCGCTGCTTGGTGCTGCTGGGTTAGGAGATATCGGTATCCATTTTCCGGATAATGACAACCGTTATCTGGGTATATCCAGTTTAAAATTATTGCAGCAAGTCGGACAGTTTATTAACGAATCCGGTTTTAAAATAATAAATATCGATTGCATTTTAATTGCCGAGGAGCCTAAAATAGCTTCATATCGGCAACAAATTCTCAACAATATTGCTGATACATTAAGCATATCGATTAACAATGTAAATATAAAGGCCACTACCAATGAGAGAATGGGGTTTGTTGGCCGCGGTGAAGGTATCGCATCATTGGCAACAGTGCTGATAGATGAGATATAATAAGATGATCTGGGAGCAAATATGATAAAAACTGTTTATACCATAGAGTTGCAACCATCCGGCAAGTTATTGGTCGCCAATGAAGGTGATAATTTATTAACGCTGCTGATGGTAGCAGGTATGCTATCTGCAGATGATGACAACGATAAGGTTAAACTTGAAAAAGGCAGTGTGTCGCCTTCTGTCGAAGCCCAAAAAGAAGCCGCTATATTTAGTAAATCGGAAATTGCTGAAGGTTGGATGTTGGCATCATTGCGAAGAGTAAGCGGCAATGCAGTAATTTATCTGCCTACTGCAACCGAAAAAGTTGATCGTCACCAATCTATACGGCCAATTACTAGCGGCTATGGGCTGTCAGTCGATATTGGCGCCGGAACAATAGCCGCCGGCTTAATCGAGCTGGCCACTATGCAGATTCCGATTCTGGACTCAACTATCAATTCACAGATGACGATAGCCGCAGATTTAACTTCACGTATGGCTTTATGCCGCAATAATCCACAGCAACAATGTCAATTAAGCAAGATGCTTTGGGATGATATCGAAACTCTAACCCGAAAATTGACTAACAAAGCAGGTATTAATATTAATGAAATCAAAATAGTTTCCCTTGTTGCCAACAGATATCTGGAAGACATGCTATATACTGCCTGCTGTTATGATTATAATGACACTAAAAAAACACGCAATTGGTTAGCCAAACAATTGCCATGCTCCTTTTTTAATGACGATTGTCAAATAATTCTTTTGCCGGAGATTTCCGATGATATCGGATCCGACACGACTGCCGCAATACTGGCGGCTGGGTTATTAGACAAACGTGATAATGAACAGGTTACATTGCTCGTTGATTTTGGCATGAGCAGCGAAGTCGTAGCTGCAGGTGGCGGTAAAATCGTTGCCGCCTCAATAGCTTCTCCACCTTTCGAAGGGGGGCATATAGATTGCGGTATGCGCGTTGGTACAGGAGCAATTACTCAGGTTACCATAGAAGACGATTTGATTTTACAAACTTACGCTGATGCTATTCCCAAGGGAATATCCGGGGCAGGTTTAGTTTCGTTAATTGCTGCTATGCTCAATAATAATATGCTTAATAACAGCGGCAGATTGGTAATACCGGAAAATATTTCACCTCAACTCAAAGAGCGTTTTCGTTATTCCATCAATGGTATGGAATTTGTGCTTTCAATAAATAAATTCAAAGAAATATATATCAATCAAAACGATATCCGGCAAATGCAGTTGGCAAAAGGTAATATATACGCTGCCTGCCAATCTGTTTTAGCCGCTATCGGCGCCTCCACCGAAGATATTGAACAGATATTGATTGCTGAAACAACCGGAGCTAACATTAGCGCCAAAGCATCATTGATTGCTGGCTTTTTGCCTGAGGTTGAAGATAAGAAAATAATATCTATTGGCAATGCAGCTTGGCAAGGTGCTTATTTAGTCCTCGGCAACAAATTATTGGAATCAAAACTCCAAGAAATAGTCACTACGGTTGAACGTCTTGATTTAACATCAGATACGGTTTTTGCCGAACAATTTATCACTGCCATGAATTTTTCTGTTTAGTAATAAGCAGAATTCTTATTGAATAATACTATAAATATATTAACATAACAGTGTATTATTTTGCATTCAAACTCAAATTTGCAAGTAGGTTTAAATTTTGAGTTATTTTTCTTTGGGATAATTTGTCATTTATTAGCAAATAGCTGCGCTTGACATGTTAGTATCTGAGTGCTAAAATATGGATATTAAAATTAATATTATATGGATATTAAAATTAATATTATAATGGAGATTTTCCACCAGCATTTAAGTTTGTTGGTTTTATATTAAAGTTTTAATACTGGTTATAAAGGAGGATAGCCTTGACAAAATTGATTTTCGGAGGGATGAATTATGAAGAATCTTAAAGAAACTCTTACTGCAGCAGGTATCAATACTGCTCTTAGCTATTTAGAGACAGACCCGGACAAAAACTTGCCAAAAGCTTTGGCTTGGGTTGACCGGTTAGATCCATATGATAAAATTAAGCCTCAAAGAGACGCTTTCCGTAAATATATCAATGATAAAGATCGAAATTGGTATAAATTAATTACTAGCGTTATTAATGATATTGATATGGATGTTCTTAAAAGCTTTTTTACTAACTTCTTTATCAGCAGCGTCGTTATCGGCGGCAAGCGCCGTGAAGAAGTGATGGAGAAATATAATTGTAATGTTCCATGGGCTATTCTCATGGATCCCACCTCAGCCTGCAATCTTAAATGTACCGGTTGCTGGGCTGCCGAATACGGCCATAAAATGAATATGAGTTTTGAAACACTTGACAGTATTGTGACGCAAGGCAAAGAGTTAGGTACTTATATGTATATCTTCTCCGGCGGCGAACCGTTAGTCCGCAAAGATGATGTGATTAAGCTTTGCGATAAGCATAACGAATGTCAATTTCTTTCCTTTACCAACGGTACATTAATCGATGAAGCTTTTGCCGATGAAATGCTGCGTGTTAAGAACTTTATTCCCGCTATCAGTATTGAAGGTTTTGAAGAAGCGACTGACGCCCGCCGTGGCGGAGGTACTTATCAAGCAGTAACTAAGGCTATGGAAATTTTAAAACGCAAAAAATTACCGTTTGGTGTTTCTTGCTGCTACACCAGTCAGAATTATCAGGTTATCGGCAGTGATGAATACTACGATGATTTAATTGCCAAAGGTGCCAAATTCGCTTGGTTCTTCACTTATATACCTGTAGGTGCTGATGCAGTACCAGATTTAATGGTAACACCGGAACAAAGAAAATTCATGTATGATAAAATACGTGAATTCCGTGGTACCAAGGCATTATTCACCATGGATTTCTGGAACGATGGCGAATATGTTAATGGTTGTATCGCGGGCGGCCGTAAATATTTACATATTAATGCTAACGGAGATATTGAACCTTGCGCATTCATTCATTATTCTAATTGCAATATCCATAATAGTACACTTCTCGAGGCATTACAGTCGCCATTATTTATGCAATATAAACAAAATCAGCCTTTTAATAAAAATCTTTTAAGGCCTTGCCCTCTGTTAGATAACCCAGAGAAACTAATGGAAATGGTTGATAAATCAGATGCTCATTCTACAGAGATGGCCAATCCGGAAGACGTACACCAATTGTGCGGGAAATGTGTCGACGCAGCCGCCAAATGGACACCTACTGCCGATATATTATGGGATGAAACTTTAGACAAAAAACCAAGATTAAAATATTAAGAACCATTAAAGCTTCCGCTCAATTAGAACGGAAGCTTTTTTCCTTTTAATATCAAATAATATCAAAAGCCCTCATCAATTGAAGAGGGCTTTAATATATGGCTCCCCGAGTTGGACTCGAACCAACAACCACCCGGTTAACAGCCGGGTGCTCTACCATTGAGCTATCGAGGAATATAAACCCGGCGGCTACCTACTCTACCAGGGGCCTGCGCCCCAAGTACCATCGGCGTAAGAGAGCTTAACTTCTGTGTTCGGAATGGGAACAGGTGTGGCCTCTCTGCTATAACCACCGGGAAACTTTGATCTTCTTTATTTCAGTGTTTCGAATAAACTCCACGATACGTTGTATTAATCGATCTTT
>DFZA01000012.1 GCA_002382665.1 Peptococcaceae bacterium UBA4068
TGCCTAAATAATGTACCATATCTAAAAATAAAAGTCAATAGAAATTAAAGTAAAATTTTATAAAAAAGTAAATTATTTATCATAATAATTAGGATGATTAGCTGGCATAATAATTTCTAGATAAAAACATTTACAATAGTTAATTTCTTTGTTTATTGACCATATTTTTCTCTATATTATTAATTCTATACCTTAAAGAATTTTATTTTACTGCTATATAAGCAAAAAGCCGATTCCTGTGAATAGAAAATCGGCTTTTTGTTGTTTTTGTTCTATTATAATTCTGTCATAAACGGTGTTATAAAATATTGTTATAAGCAATGTCATTGATAATGTCAATCTAGTTGTCATAAACACTTGTAATAAATTATGTCAATAACGGCAAAGTTGGATACTGCATATTATTAAAGCAAATAACCCTGTCGTATAACAGTAGCGCAGACGTAGCTTCAGAATGTGGGAGAGGACTTGACTATTTCGCGCCAATGTTTTTTTCTACCTGAATGATAACAAAAAAACAGCTTCCCGTAAATTGACGGGAAGCTATTTTGTTCGAATTTTTAAAAAATTTGTTATTTACTTAAACGTTGATAAGATTCTAGGCGATTCTTGGCGTCCTGCTCAGTTTTAGCAAACAATTGGGCGGCCAGATCGGCATTTTGTCTTGCCAAAGCATTATAGCGAACTTCACCGCCAATAAAGTCTTGGAAGGACTTCTCCGGTTGTTTGGAATCAAGAGTGAAGGGATTTTCACCGGCAGCAGTTTTGTCCGGATTGAAACGGAACAAATTCCAGTAACCACAGGCAACTGCTTCCTTCATTTCTGACATGGCCCTGCTCATGCCGCCCTTAATGCCATGGTTAATGCAGGTACTATAGGCAATAATCAACGACGGACCGTGATATGCCTCGGCTTCTTTAATTGCTTTCAAGGTCTGATTCATATCAGCGCCCATGGCAATTTGCGCCACATAAACATAACCGTAAGACATAGCCATCATGCCTAAGTCTTTCTTCTTGGTACGTTTACCGCTGGCGGCAAATTTCGCTATTGCAGCAGCAGGTGTAGATTTAGAGCTTTGGCCGCCGGTATTGGAATATACTTCGGTATCAAAGACAAAGATATTGACATCTTCACCACTGGCCAATACATGATCCACACCGCCGAAACCGATATCGTAAGCCCAACCATCGCCACCAAAAGCCCAGAATGATTTCTTTACTAAATGATCTTTGCGACTTAAAATTTCTTTGGCAGTCGGACAAGTTGATTTTTCTAATAACGGCATCAATTTGGCAGTGGCAATCTTGGAGCCTTCGCCATCATCATAAGCATCGAGCCAGCCTTGCAAAGCGGCACTCAATTCGCTGTTATCCTTGGCGCAGCCCTCTAAAGCTTTTTCGATGATCGTTTTTAATTGTTCTCTTTGCGCACGCGCACCAAGGAAAAGGCCGAAACTGTATTCGGCATTATCCTCAAAGAGACTGTTGCACCAGGCTGGTCCTTGACCTTTTTCATTGGTGGTATAAGGCATCGAAGGTGCCGCAGCACCCCAAATCGAGGAACAACCTGTGGCATTACCTATCATTAATCTATCGCCAAATAATTGGGTGATTAGTTTAGCATAAGGGGTTTCACCGCAGCCCGCGCAAGCGCCGGAAAATTCGAAGTATGGTTTGCGGAATTGGCTGTTTTTAACATTGGTAGGTGCAAATTCTTCGCTTCTATCTTTAAGTGACATTGCATAATCCCAATTAACAGCTTGTACCTCTTTTTGATCTTCGATAGATCTCATTACCAATGCCTTTTCTTTGGCCGGGCAAACGGTCACGCAGGAAGCACAACCCTGACAATCCATGGGGCTGACCTGCATTCTGAAACCGTACGCGGCTAAATCTTTACCAGTTGCTTTCAAAGTCTCAAAGCCTTCTGGAGCAGCGGTTTTTTGTGCTTCATCAACAAGAACAGGGCGGATTGATGCATGCGGGCAAACATAAGCACATTGATTACACTGAATGCAGTTTTCTTTGATCCACTCCGGAACAAAAGCAGCAACGCCGCGTTTTTCAAACTCTGAGCCACCCAACGGGAAGGTGCCGTCTTCACGTCCAACAAAAGCGGAAACCGGCAAATCATCACCACGATTGGCAACCATCGGACGCAGAATATCTTTGATGAATTGCGGCTCGTCTTTTTCCGCGGCAGCTTCGTCAACAGCATTAGCCCAAGAGGCAGGAACTTCAACAGCTTCAAAACTGGTAAGACCGGCTTTAACCGCTTCTTTGTTCATGTTGACAACTTTTTCGCCCTTTTTGCCATAAGCTTTTTCGATGGAGTCATTAAGGGCTTTAACCGCTACCTCAGTAGAAATAACTTTCGATAGTTCAAAGAACGCCGATTGCATTACCATATTGGTTCTGTTGCCTAAACCTAACTTGGCGGCAATATCAACCGCGTTGATAATATAGAATTTGACTTTCTTTTGCGCTAAAACTTTTTTGATTGAGGCCGGCAGTTTTTCTTCCAGTTGGTCTTTGCTCCAAACACAGTTGAGCAGGAAGGTGCCTCCTTGCTTAATACCATCCAATATATCATAAAGATTGACATAGGATTGGTTAGAGCAAGAAATAAAGTCGGCCTGATTGATCAAATAAGGAGCTTTTATTTCTTTATTACCAAAACGCAAATGGGAAATGGTCATGCCACCCGACTTCTTCGAGTCATAGGCAAAATAAGCCTGAGCATACATATCTGTATATTGGCCGATAATATCAACAGCCTGTTTATTGGCGCCGACCGTACCATCAGAACCCAATCCCCAGAATTTGCATTGAATAGTTCCGGTAGGTAACAAATCTTTAATTTCTCCGCGAACAAGAGATGTATTGTTTACATCATCAATGATACTCAATGTAAAATTATTCTTAGGAGCAGCACTCATTAAATTATCAAATGCAGCAACAATATCCGCCGGAATAGTATCTTTGCTGCCAAGACCATAGCGCCCACCGATAATCTGCGGTGCATTGTCTTTGCCATAAAAAGCAGCCTTAACATCCAAATACAATGGTTCACCGATCGCACCCGGAGTTTTAACTCTGTCTAAGACAGCTATTCTCTTGACAGTTTTCGGCATTGCTTTGAAGAAATAATCAAGAGCGAACGGCCGATAAAGATGAACTTTAAGCAAACCGACTTTTTTACCTTCAGCTACCAGTTGATCGACAGCTTGTTCTGCCGTATCACAGACAGAACCCATAGCTACTATCACATACTCGGCATTGGGATCACCATAATAATTGAATAATTGGTAATCACGGCCGGTTAATTTGCTAATTTGAGCCAGATAATCGGCAACAATATCCGGAACCTTCTGGAAAAACGGAGAGCTAGCTTCACGCGCTTGGAAGAAAATATCAGGATTTTCATTTGTTCCGCGAATTACCGGATGCTCAGGATTAAGAGCATTATCTCTGAAAGCCTGCAGAGCATCATAATCAATCATTTTGGCAAAATCTTCATAATCAATGACTTCAATTTTTTGCTGTTCATGTGAGGTACGGAAACCGTCAAAAAAGTGAAGGAAAGGAACACGCGATTTAATTGCCGCCAAGTGTGCGACACCACCGAAATCCATTACTTCCTGTACACTGTTAGACGCTAACATTGCGTACCCTGTTTGAGAACAAGCCATTACATCACTGTGATCACCAAAAATGTTTAAGGCATGCGTAGCTAAACTACGGGCAGAAACATGCATTACGCCGGGCAATAATTCACCGGCAATTTTGTACATATTGGGAATCATCAACAGCAACCCCTGGGATGCCGTATAGGTGGTGGTTAAAGAGCCGGCAGCCAAGGAGCCGTGTACCGCGCCGGCGGCACCGGCTTCAGATTGCATTTCCACAACCTTTACCTCGTGGCCAAAAATATTCTTTTTGCCCGCAGCAGCCCATTCGTCAACATTTTCCGCCATCGTCGAAGAAGGCGTAATAGGGAAAATTGACGCCACCTCCGTAAAAGCGTAGGAAACATAAGACGCCGCTTTGTTTCCATCCATTGTTTTCATTTTCTTGCTCAAAAAAAACTCCTCCTTTTTGAATTATTTTGCGTTATTATTTAAGTAATATAAATTTATTAAACTTGTCCCAATCGTAAAAAAACGCGCCCCAAAAAGAGCCTAGTTTACTTGGCCTCTCCCTAATTATCTAATATATTATCACATAATATTCATAATATTTCAAGAGTTATTTTCTTGAAAATTTATTCTTTCCACATCTTTCCGATATACCTATTCTAAACCGCCGCCAACAATGCTAATGCTGCTACTCCCGGTATGCCCATCACGCCGCTGACCCCAAGTGTTAACGCATTTATTGGTAATAATATTCCCAATGACGATGAAAAATAATTAATAACCAATAATATAGCTATCCCCAAAACAGCATTGGTAAAAAACCATTTGGCAATTTTACCCAAACGCCTGGGTGATGCTATAATTAATATAATTATCCCCAAACCGCAACCTATCAATAAAATATTGCGAAACACTTCCATATTTATTCCCCTTAAAAATTATTATTGTAGTAAGAATGTATGATTAATAATCTCTATCCATGCTATTATTTATAAATAGCAAAAAGCCCTTTTAACTAATTATTTAAGAGCAGGAAAAGAACATTATAAAAGAGAAATACTATCTAAAAATAATTGGATTAAGGTGTCCTATGACCTATACTGCCCTATATCGAAGATTCCGGCCAAAGAATTTCAGCCAAATCGTAGGCCAAGAACATATTAGCAAAACATTAACCTCCGTGCTGCAACACAGAGGGTTAGTTCATGCTTATTTGTTTTGCGGTCCGCGAGGTACTGGCAAAACCTCTATGGCCAAAATACTGGCGCGCGCCGTCAACTGTCTTGATCTTAGCGAAAACGGTGAGCCTTGCGGACACTGCGCGGCCTGTCAAAGGATTCTTGACGGTTCAAGTATTGATATTATGGAAATTGACGCGGCATCTAACCGTGGAATTGACGAAATGCGCGATTTAAGAGAAAGAGTTAAGTATGCGCCAGCAAACGAGAAATATAAGGTTTATATCATCGACGAAGTCCATATGTTGACACAGGAAGCATTTAACGCTATGCTCAAAACACTGGAAGAACCACCGGACAATGTTATTTTTGTGCTGGCTACTACCGAACCTCATAAAATACCGCTTACAGTACTTTCGCGTTGCCAGCGCTTTGATTTCCGGCGCTTAAGCGACCAACATATACATGAACATTTAAGGTTTATTGCCAACCAGGAAAACATCTCTATTAGCGAGGAAGCATTGCAGCTAATTACCAAAAAAGCAGAAGGCGGCATGCGAGATGCCATCGGTTTGCTTGACCAATGCTCCGGTTACAGCGACGGCAAAATCACTGCATTAACCGTTACAACTATCTTAGGATCTATAGATAAAACGTTTATTGCCGCCATAGCAGGCCATATCATTAACGGACAATTACAGGATGTGCTGCGGATGGCAGCCGAACTATACAGTTCCGGTCTTGATCTGCGCCAGTTTCTCCGTGATTTGCTTGAATACTATCGTGATTTGTTCCTTGCTCAGATATCATCATCAACAGATATTAATTTGCCTGATTGGATCAATAATCAGACTAAAGATAAAATACTCCATGCGATTCAATCTCTTAGCGATGCTGATGCAAAAATCCGTAATTCGCTACAGCCGCGAATCACTTTGGAGTTAGCCCTGATTAAATCCTGCGGTTTTGTTGCTGCATCCCCTGCTTTACCTCTGGAATCCGCACCGGTTTCCCAACAAACAAAAATTCTTAAACCGGAAACGCCAAAGACTAATGTAATCCAATTGAAAAAGGAAGATTCGACCGAAACTCCCACCACGTCCAATGCTGTTTCTATTGAGCAACTTCTTGATGATTGGCCTAAAATATTACAGAAAATTAAAAAGAAATCAATAGGTACTTATACATTCCTTGGGGAAGGAATACCGGATAAAATTATTGGTTCTAAATTAATAATAAAATTTAATACCAATTGCGAACTGCAAATGAACAGTATCTGTAATAAAAAAGAAACCCGCAGTCTAATTGAAGAAACTATTAAAGAATATTACGGAAGCAGTATAAATATCGCCGGTATTATCTCTAACGATAAAAAAGAGCCGCCGGCTACAAATGACTTGATAAAAGATGAAATAAAACAAAATTCATTATTTTAAATTGACTATAGGAGGCTTATCATGGGAATTAATATCCAAAAAATGATGAAACAAGCACAAAAAATGCAAAATGACATCGCTCGCGTACAGGAAGAATTAAAACAAATAGAGGTAGAAGGCAGCAGCGGCGGCGGAATGATCAAAGTCACTGCCAATGGAGCACAGGAGATATTGTCCATTTCCATTAATCCCGAAGTTGTTGACGCCGATGATGTGGAAATGCTCGAGGATCTGATCCTTGCTGCAATCAAAGAAGCAATAACCGCTGCACAGGAACTGGCGGCCAACGAAATGAGCAAAGTAACCGGCGGTATCAATATGCCCGGACTTTTTTAGGCAATAGTCATGTATTACAACTATCCGCCCTCTTTAAATGAATTAATACAGCAATTAGCAAAATTACCGGGTATCGGCCCTAAATCTGCCCAACGACTGGCTTTTCATCTGCTGCGTACCAATAATGAAGACGCATTAGGTTTGGCGGAATCAATAGCTAATGCCCGCAGCCACATTGGCTATTGTCGTATATGCGGCAATCTTACCGATGATGATGTATGCCAGGTCTGTCTTGACGATAAGCGCGACCAAACCATTATCTGCGTTGTTGAACAAGCGCGTGATATTATTTCCATGGAGCGTTCACGCAGCTTTAACGGGCTTTACCATGTGTTGCAAGGAGCTATTTCCCCAATGGATGGCGTCGGTCCGGAGAAATTGAATATCCAACCTTTATTTAACCGGCTACAACAAGGTATCGTTAAAGAAGTGGTTATGGCTACCAACCCTAACGTCGAAGGTGAAGCAACCGCTTTGTTTTTAGCTAAAAAAATCAAGCCCCTTGGTATTCGCGTAACCCGTATCGCCCATGGGCTGCCGGTAGGCAGCGACCTTGAGTATGCGGATGAGGCTACTTTAAGTCACGCCTTAAGTGGCCGACAGGAAATCTCTTAATCTCTTATATAGATACTATCTATTATTTATTGGGCCGCTAAAAGCGGCCTATTAAATTATGTAAATAACTACCAACTTGTTCACATAATTATCAGGCAGCAAAGTCTACCCAAACCGGTAAATATATGATAATATTTAAGTTAATATCTTATTTGATTTTCAAAATATTTTTTGATTAATGCAAGATTTTGCATCAAGAATTTGTATTTATTATGATATCAGGAGGATTGCTCGTGGAGCATCACACCGATCAACAAACCGACGAACAATTAGTAATGCTCTGTTTGCAGGGACAAACGGCTGCATTTGAAATATTGGTCTCCCGCTATCAACGACAAGTGTTTTCGCTCGCCTATCGTTTAGGCGGTGATTATGATGAAGCTCGTGATATGGCGCAGGAAGTATTTATCCGTATCTATCAAGAGCTTCCCCGCTTTGATAAATCGCGAAAATTCTTTCCCTGGATGTATCGTGTCGCTCACAATACTTGTGTTAATGCTTTAATGAAGCGACCCAAAGAAACAGTTCCCCTGGACAATTTGATCGAACTGCATCCGCGGGAGATATCCGCTACCGCTGCTCCTGATTCTTTGTATGAAAGCAGCGAAATTAAACAAACGTTAACAACCGCCCTGAGAGAATTGCCGGAGCAATATCGACTACCGTTATTCTTAAAATACATAGAAGGCTTATCCTATCAGGAAATTTGCTCGACACTTAATTTACCGCAAACAACAGTTGAAACGAGATTATTCCGCGGACGTAAAATTCTTCGTAAAATATTAGAAGAACACAATCTTAAAGTATAACAAATATTATATTATATAAGATCATTAGCGAAAGGAGGCGGCAATATGAACTGCGATCAATGGCAAATGTTAATACAACAAGAAATTGACGGTAGCATATCAACTGATCAAGCGGCAAAATTACATATGCATCTTAAAGATTGCGAACAATGTGCCGCTTTTGCTCGCGAACTGCAAGAATTAGATGCATTTTTAAAACAAGAATTAGCACCGGTTGATCCGCCTGCCAATTTTGTGGCAGAGATTATGGCAGCCTTACCGGCCCAACCGGCAGCTCAACCTCAGACTATTACCAGAAAGTTCGGCTGGCGGCATTTTGCTTTGGCGGCTGCCGCGCTATTGATGGTTGCCGGAATTACTGCTACACACTTATGGGATTATACCCCTCAATCCACTGATAGTAATCCGGTAGTTGCCGATAATAATGATTCGGATACTGACAATAACCCAGCCATTGTAGATAACGACTCTACTACCGATGATGCATCGACAATTAATTCAGATACTAACAATGTTGATGATACTAATGATGGTGATGTGGTTAATCCAAACAATACGACATCAAATGATACCGGTACTGCCTCAAAAGAAGAAGATTCGAATAATGATAACCAAGCATCAATACAGACAAATAATAATTCTTTTAGCGGTAATCTTAATTTGCCAACAGCAGCTTACAGCTCCCAAAGTCAAGGTGAGTATTCATTGACGATGTTAGCATCTTATAATGGTTATGATTCGTTATTGCCTTCGTTTGTCTCCAATAATTTGGTTGAATATTATGTCTGTGTTGACGGCGCCTACCAGAAATGGCAACAAACTATACCCGCCAAAGAAGCGCCGGTATTTATTGATAATGCCAATTTGGTACCGACCGTATGTTCTATCACCAACAGTACAGACAACAGTTGGTTGTTTGATTATAGCTTCTTAACCACCACTTCTCCTGACAAGGACTTAAGAGCAGTAAATCGCGGAGGGGAAGACAGCGGGTTCTATGTTTACAATGATAAAGATGAACTTAATTTTTATGACCAGGATGGCGGCGGCACAGTTTGCTCGTGGTCCGGCAATAGTAACAAAGTTTTGTATACAACCGCCAGCGGTGAATTAAAAGTTTACTATGCAGCAGAAAATATCAGCATTACTGTTTATCAATCAAACGTCAGTTGCGCCTGCTGGAGCAAAGACGGTAATAGGATCGTTTTTGCCGCCACAACTACAGGCGGAACGTACAGCAATATTTATCATGTTGTTACTCCTTAATTAATATGAATTTAAAAAAAAGAGCTGATTCGATATAAGAATCAGCTCTTTTTTTCGTTTTGTTTTATTCGCCGCATTTGACTTAACTCCGGTAATTGAGATAAGACAATAGCAATCAGCATCAATGCTGAACCGACTAATTCCCTCGGCGACATTATCTCATCTAATATTAGCCAACCGGCCAACGCCGCAAAAACTGCCTCCAAACTAAGTAGTAACGAAGTTATAGCAGGCCCAATACTGCGCTGAGCAAAGATTTCCAAAGTATAGCCAATGGCGCTACCGAACACCGCAACATACAATAACGGCAAAATACAAGCATAAACCGATGCTAATGTCGGGTGTTCAAAAATTGCGGCCAGCGGCAGGCAAATAATCCCAATAACCACAAATTGTAAACATGACAGCAAAAGGCCATCTACTCGCGGCGAAAAATAATCCAATAATATTATATCAAAAGCAATCGTCACAGCGCTTAATAATAAATAAACATCACCACGACCAATAGTTAATCTTTCATTCATGCAAAGCAAATAGAGGCCAATTGCCGTTACAGCAACAGCAACCCAAATAAAAACATTTACTTTTCTTTTAAAAAAAATGCCTAAAAGCGGTACAATTATTATGTATAATACTGAAATAAACCCCGCTTTACCTGCTGTTGTATAGGCAATACCAGCTTGTTGCAAAACATTACCACAACTTAACAATGCCCCGCAAATTATTGAACCCAGTAATAATTCTTTTCTCTGTGAAAAAACCGAAAAAAGCGGGCGGTAATCTTGCGGGCGTCTGATTTTTTGATAACCCCTCAATAAAACGACACCAATTAAAAGAACTATCGCCGCAATAAATGAACGCACTGCCATAAATGTCAGCGGACCGATATAAAACGCAGCATGTTTTTGAGCAACAAAACAAAAACCCCAAATTAAGGCCGCAAATAATAACATCAAATTACCGCGTAGCTGATTTGTCTGCATGTAAATAATCCTATTAATAGTAAACATAGTTTTATTATATTCAGCATACCGTATCTGACGACAAAAAATCAAGTTATTTTTGCACACCGTCAACTTTTTGATTTTTAATAGAATAAAAAAACTGGATATTCCAAATCTTTTTTAATAAAGTATAATTTATAAATGAAACCTCCCAAATTTTGTGTAAACCTCTATCATGGTATAAAACGGAAGCACAACGATGGAGGTTTTACTTATGGCAGCCCCGAAAGGTGACAAAGGTGAGGTCGGTGTTCCCGACGGAAGACAGCCTGTTGAAAATGCTGTACCTGGCCGTGATGGATATTACAAGAATGGACCGGCCGACGCGTGATCCACGCCCAATTAACAGTGTGTTTCGCCAATCTGATGTCAGATTAAGCTCTATGCACCTCACTCGGCCGAGAAGCCGCTAATATGATAGCAAAGGGGACCAGCTCAATATACGCCGCCCCCTTGCAGATAATTTCGCTATATTTATACCACATTTCGGTGTTTACACAGATTTTGGGATACCCACTGGTCTTTTTTTCAAATTAATTTACGCCTTCTTCATAGGCAACTTCACCATGTAAAGCTATATCCAGTCCTTCTCTTTCTTCTTCTTCACTGACTTTAACTCTGGTAAAAATATTAATTACCTTTAAAGCTATTAAACTGAAGACAAAAGCATATGCGCCAACAGCTATAACAACCAGCGTTTGCTTTAAGAAAAATGATCCGCCTCCTAAAAGTAAACCATTAGCTCCGGCGGAATTTACTGCGGTAGTGGCAAATACACCTAATAAAATAGTACCAAGAATACCACCTACGCCATGAACACCCCAAACATCAAGGGCATCATCCCATTGAAGTTTGTTTTTCATTTCCACAGCTAAGTAACAAATAGTGCCTGCTAAACATCCGATGATAACACTTGAACCGGTGGTCACATAACCGGCCGCAGGTGTAATCGTTGCCAGGCCGGCAACGGCGCCGGTCAGTAAGCCAAGGAATTTGGCTTTGCCATTTCTTATCCAGTCAATTATCAACCAAACAAAACCTGCAAAGGAAGCGGCTACGTCAGTATTTAAAAATGCCAATGCGGTTACGGAATCTACCCCTAATTCGCTTCCAGCATTAAAACCATACCAGCCAAACCATAGCAAACCTGTACCAATAGCAACAAGCGGTAAATTATGAGGTAAACTAAACACTTTCCGTTTGCCCACAAATACCACCGAAGCCAACGCCGCCATACCGGCTGATGTATGTACTACAATACCGCCTGCAAAATCGAGGACGCCCATTTGGGCCAGTAAACCACCACCCCAAATCATATGTACCAGCGGGAAATATACGAAAAGCAGCCAAACAACAAGAAATATCACATATGGACCAAATCTAACTCTGTTGGCAAATGCGCCGGTAATCAATGCGGGCGTAATGATAGCAAACATCATTTGATAGGCAATAAATACAAGCAAGGGAATATTATCAGCCTGCAACATATCTGAAGGTTTGATTCCCATCATAAACGCATGATTAAGATTACCTATAATTGCACCTTCACCACCACTGAAACATAATGAATAACCAACTGCAAACCAGATTACGGTAGTTATGGACATTGACACGAAGCTTTGAAACATTATCGCTAAAACATTTTTCCTGCCGACAAGACCTCCATAAAAAAATGCCAAACCAGGCGTCATTAGCATGACAAGGCTTGTGGCAATCAGCATAAACGCTGTATTTGCTTGATTTATCATCGGCTCATCTTCTCCTATCATATAATCATACTATTGATGTAGAATTATATCATCGAAGATAAGCCTGTCACTATATAGATGTGATGAATTGTGTTTTTTATGTTATAAATTATCAGTAAAAATGTCATTGTTATTTGTAACAAGATCTTTTAATATTAAAAGATCTTGCTCGACATATTTTTCATCCACTGAAGTATTCAAAATAACATTATCATATTGATTAATAATATCTTTGGCGATCCATAAGCCAAAACCACGGTTTTCGCCTTTGGTCGACCAGTTTTTTTCAAACATCTTTACGGGATCCGCAACAACTCCAATAGAATTTTTTATTTTAAAAATTACTTCTTCCACGGATTCCCCAATTTTGAAATATACCTTTTTTTCATCGCTTTCACCGGCAGCTTCAATCGCATTATCAAGTAAAATGCCAAGAATTTCGCAAAGATGGCTTGATTTCATTTTTATGTTATCAACTTCGCTGTGAACTTTTAAAACAAGTTTAACGCCAAGATTTTCAGCATAAATCATTTTGGAAATAATCAAACCGGTAATTGCCGGATTTTTAATAAAATTAAGTTTAAAATAATTAATTGTTTCATTTTTATTTTTATCAACAATAATTTCGTTTAAATAATTCTTTAGACCATCATTATCGTCACTCATCACATACCCGTCAATCGACGCCAAGGTATTTTCGTAACTGTGCTTGAACTTCTTTAAGCCTTCAACCATTACTTCCAGCCTTTGATTAGCCAACTTGGTTTCATGCTGGGAGGCTAAATTATTCTCTTCAATATCGGAGACTTTTTTATAAAAAACAAATGATATTATGAGTATTACCAACAAAGATACTGAATAAACAATTATGAGTATTGCCTGCGACTTATTAACGTATGCTTTGGCATTTGTTTCAATATTATAATTTGATTCTTCCAATATAACCGACATACGGTCGATAGCATCTCTATGCCTTTCAAAAACCGGCATCATTTCCGTATTAGCTACATCCTGCATAACCTGGTAATTCCGGTTCTCCACGGCCGGAACAAATTTTTCATCATATATTTGATAAAACTTGTTTACATTCATATTAGAAGAAGCAAGTAGTTTTAATATATCTTTATCATTAATGTTTTTCTGCCATTTTTGATAATAATCCTGATATTCTTGTCTGGTTTCCACCATTTTTTCCATATATTCGTTTATTTTATCGGGATCTTTTTCATTGGCTATCTGCTGCACAACCAAATATGATTCAATAATATACAGCTTGGGCGGAAATATATCGGCTTTTAAATCATTGCTGGATTTGATCTTTTGATATAAATCGCTTTCGATACTGATCTTGTTAATGACATTAAAGAAAAACAAGTTTGTTAAAACCGATGAAACCAAAAAAATTGCAATCAGCAAAATTAGATACTTCTTAATATTATTAGAATTTAACATAGTCATCCTCTACCGTTTAAGCATATTGCCCAATTCATTAACCAAATTTTTTTTATATTTACCGCCTATGAAACACTTTTGCCCATTTTTAAGAGTGATTTCCATATCAGACAAATTTAATTTATCGATAAAATATTTATTGACGATAAAACTTTTGTGACATCTGATAAAAGCTTCTTTCTCAAGTTCATCGTAAATGGCATCAAGCGACTGATAACAATATACTGTTTTAGTCGTAGAATGAATAATACATTTATTCCCGAATTTCTCCATAAAAACAATCTCAGCTTTGGGGATCTGGTATATTATATTTCCTATTTTGACATGAAGAAGCTCGGGTTTTTTTATATTATAATTTTTAAGATAATCGTTATTGACTTCAATTAAGACATCGCATAGGTCTTTCTTGGTAATCGGCTTGGGTAAAAAATCGAATGGACGCACCTTAAATGATTTAAAAACTAGGTTTGCATATTGCGAAATAAATACGATATACGCATCATCAAATTTCTCATGAATTATAGAGGCCAAATCCAATCCGCTCATTTTGGTATTCAGGTCAATATCCAGAAAGAAAACGTTAGGATTGTTACCCTCAATAAAACTTTCAACTTGCTCCGGCGAAGCGCAGTCCAGTACTATAGAGCCATCGATATTTTGATCACTGATGACATGATTTAAATTTTCGATAATAACCTTCCTATATTCATTATTATCTTCACAAACTACTATTTCCAGCAAGCTATATCACCTCTTTAACCCAAAAGATAATATTATTGTATCATTCATAAAAATAAAACACAACTTGTCATTTTACTGCTTTAATAAGTTAAACCAACTAACCCTATAGGCATCAAGTAATATCATAATAAAATAATATCTATACCGAACATTTAGGTTATCACGGATATCATAAGAATAAAGGTAGTATAATCATGATTTTCGGGAGTAATAAAGATGTATGATATCGCAATTGTAGGATTAGGCCCAGCTGGTGCGACACTGGCACGATTACTAAATCGCAACTTTCATGTTGTGGTAATTGACAAGAAGAGGTCTGATGGAAAAGGTTTTCATAAACCCTGCGGTGGGCTTCTGGCATTAGATGCACAAAAAGCAATCTCTCAATTTGATTTAACGCTTCCCAAAGATGTACTTGTAGACCCACAGATTTTTGCTGTTCGTTCTATAGATCTTAAAACAGGGATTATCCGCCACTATCAACGCTTTTATATAAATCTTGACAGGTATAAATTTGACTTGTGGTTAAAATCTCTTATCCCGGATAATGTTGATATATTTGAAGATAGCGAATGTACACGCATAGAATATTATAATGGTAGTTATAATTTACAATTAGTCTGTAGCGGTGAAACAAAGGATATAACCGCCAAATATATCGTAGGCGCCGATGGAGCCAATTCTATCGTGCGGAGGTTTTTATACCCTCATAAGAAAATTCGCAGCTATATTGCAATTCAGCAATGGTTCCCGGAAAAAAACCTCAATCCTTTTTATTCTTGTGTATTCGATCCCGAAAACACAGATTGCTACTCTTGGGCAATTTCCAAGGACGGTTATTTTATATTTGGCGGTGCATATCCTAAAAATAATTGCCACATGAGATTTGAGAACCAGAAAAAAAGACTAAAAGAATGGGGATTTTGTCTTGAGGAAGTACAAAAGACAGAATGTTGCCTAGTGCTTCGTCCATCAATGTTAAATGATTTTTGTACCGGTAAGGACAATGCGTTTTTAATAGGCGAGGCCGCCGGATTTATCAGCCCCAGTTCATTAGAGGGTATCAGTAGCGCTATAAATTCAGCATACTATTTAAGCGAGGTTCTTAATGCCAATGAGGTAAACCCTTGTTTTGCTTATCATAAAAAAACATTCAAATTGCGGCTTAAATTATACTTTAAAATATTAAAATGCCCATTTATGTACTTCCCACCGCTGCGAAGGTTTGTTATGACAACAGGCATTAACAGTATAAATATAATAAAAAATATAAACGAGTAAAAGCAAAGGAAGCGAAGTGATGGTTTTAGTTTAACAGTATCTTCTATAGCATAAATAAAAAGCAAACACCGCACCGATTAAGCACAAGGGTTTGCTTTTTTTATGCATATAGGATTTTCTTCTATTGTTTTTGACTGCGATAGATAAGCTTATTTATTATCAGATATCCGAGCAGGACGCCAACTGTATTTAAGATCAGATCATCGATTTCACTAATACCGGTGCCCAGTATATATTGAGTGGCCTCAATTGCCAGTGACAATATAAAACCCCATACCAGCATCTTTGAAAATGAAATTTTTTTCTTTGATATTAACGACGTCAGCATACCAAAAGGGATAAAGCAGATGATATTTCCAACCAAAAGATATATAGCATAGAAATATCTATTTGCGTCTATCAAATACAAGTAACCAATAAACGGATATATATTAATACTTCCGCCAAATAAAGAAAAATAGTAACGGAAAACTGTTATTTTCAATAATAAAATAATATAAATGATAAAAATTATATAAAAAATGGTTCTTGAAAGATGTTTATACTTCATGTATTCACAACCAATTATTTTTGTATTATATTACGTAGGAATGGCTCTATTACAACTGTAGGGAACACCATTAATGATTTTTATATGCTAATGTGTTTTAAACGATCTTTAGCCTCCATTGCCTTTCCGTACTATAGTATAATATTACCCCGACAATAAAAAAACAACCCCTCCTCACTGATTAACTCGTAAATCTACCAAGTAATTGCGCACAAATGAACCGTTTCCTTGGAACACAAAAACTTCGCCGAAAAACTTGTCAGCGAAGTTTTTGTCTTTTATGTTCAAGATAATATTATTCGTTTTTGATGGCATCCAAAGCAGAAAGCCGCGTAGCGCGCCAGGCCGGATACAAACCGGAGATCAGACCCATAAAAGTCGGAAAAACGATTCCGCAAATAATCAACCAAAACGGAATTACAGAAAGCTTGCTGCCGATGCTCATGCCTCCTAATGCGCCACTAGAGGATAAAAAATTGAGTAAGTACGACAAACCCTCGCTCAACCCCAGCCCGACCAATCCGCCCAATAACCCGATCAGGGCAGCTTCCATCAAAAACAGGTTCATAATATCCTTCAAATGACAGCCAAGAACCTTCATAATGCCGATTTCCCGGGTTCTTTCATAAATTGACATCACCATGGTATTGCTGATACCGATAGCGGCCACAAAAAAGGCAATAGCGCCAATCCCGCCTAAAACAAACTGGATTATTTTCATTTGTTCTTTGACCTGGTTTAAAACATCCATGGCACTCCAACAGGAAAATCCCATATCCGTAATGGCGGACTGAACGGTGGAAACATTGTTCACGTCATCCACTTTAACATAGAAAATATCATACTTATTCTTGCTTTTTTCCTGTCTACCGCTGGTACTACCAGTTGTGCTGCCATTTGTATCGGTCGAGGTTTGTGTTTTATCATAGTCCTTTTTTAATGTTTCCACTGTGTTGTAATCCATAAGGATGCTGTAGGAAAAATCATCGGAAGCCATCTTTAGTACGCCAACACAATTGACCTTGGACATCTTCGGTTTACCAACGCTCATTTCGTACCCATAGGAAGTATCAAACGTCATTTTTAATTTTGTTGTCGTAGGATCGAACGGCAAAGGCACGGGATTGCCCTGGTCATCGGTAGGATTTATCCATTCGCCATTTCCTTTAGGATCATAAAAGCTAAAAGCTGTCATATAACCCATAACATAACTATCCTTGTCCGTCGGTTCCAAAAGCCGTCCCTTAGTTGTCTTAAAACCAAACAGCGCCATTTTTGACAGGTCTATTCCCATGACATTACCTGTCCAAATCTCTTTGCCTTTGATTAAAGAAACTGACTCATTCTTGACAGGCATTACCCCCAGAACATTGGGAATCTGAGAAAGACTGGCAACGCTGTTATCATCCATATATAATTGATCGCCTTGCGTACCTCCGCTACTAGTACCGGTACCGGCACCTATATCGGTGCCAGTACTGGTACCGCTGACCTGGATCTGCGTCAGGCTGCCCCAGCTTTCGATTTGTTCTTTATACGATTCGTTTAAGCCCTGCCCAATTGAGATCATGACCACGACAGACATTGTTCCGACCACTACACCCAAAACGGTCAAAAAACTACGAGCTTTTCTGCGGCCGAAATTTCTCAAGGCCATATGCAAAATATCAATTTTTTTCATACCATTACTCCTGGCCTTCATTGTTTACAAGTCTGTGTCTTCAGCGTCTTCAGCATCTTCGGCTTCCTGTGCCAGACGGGCCTTCTTCTTTTTATGCTTAATTATTAATACCGTCGCAACAACAGCGGCCGCCACAATGGCCGCAATCACCCAACCGGGTAGTCCTCCGCCCGCTTGCGGCTGTTCTGCTTGGGCTAAAGCATCTACGGCGCCCGCATCCTGGGGAAGGGCTTCCGCCACCGTCATGGTAAACGGTTCCTCAATCCGGCTTTCCTGCCCGGAAGCATCTTCAAATGTAAAAACCACTTTACAGGGAATTTCCCCCACTGTATTGGGCGTAATTTCCATTTCCAGAGAATCCATGCTGCCGCTTGTTAAATTGCCGACATAAATACTGCCGCCCTCATCTGTCGTAACATCGCCCTCTATGCTGACGGAAAGATTATACAATGTGCCTTTACCCTTGTTGATGTATTCTAAACTTACAGAAGCGGGCGAACCCACATTTCCTTCAGTCGGATAAGACTGATTTTGGATCACCAGCTTTTGCGGCTGCATAACGGGAAGACTGATCGTTTCCGAACTAGTCAACTGCGTGCCTTTGCTATCTTCGTAATCAATATTGAACGTCAACGGATAGGATTTGCTCTCTGCATCTGCTTTAACACTCAGCTCCAGCCTAAAAGACGCATCTTTCCCCGGTTGAATGGAACGGGTAAAAAAGCTGTTGCTGCCGGAATTGGGGATAATCACGCCGTCACCCGAGCTGACAGAAATTTTTAGATTATTTACAGCTTTAGATAAGCTGGTATTTTGCAAACTAAAGGAAAAAACAAAAACATCCCCCGCGCTGATTACGCTCCGATCCATACTGTATTTGGATAGAATGATGCGCGGAACGGTGTTTTCTCCACCGCCACTGCCGCTAACCGGAACAAACACCTGGCATATAGTAGATTTTTCTTCCCCGGCATCCAAATATTTCAAAGTGATCTTTAATGGCGTATATCCGCTTTCCAAATCATCGGAAGCAATTAGACGCACGCTTCCGGTTACCTTCTGGCCGCCGGAAATACTCGAAAAAGACGGATCGTCATAATCCCCGGTACGGAAGAAGGTATCCTTGCTCAGCTCATCAAAGGAGACTTTTACATTTTTGGCTGTCGCCGAGCCGTTGTTTTTAATATTTAATTGCAAATCAAACGCCTTTCCGCTGACAGCCTGATTATTGTTACCGGAAACATTTACAGACACCACTTCCAAATCAATAGGAGTGGCATTACTTTCAACCTTCAAAGAAAATTCGTATTGGTCACTATATGTAGTGCCATTAGTATTATGATAAGTCAAATTCAAAGTCATAGGGTAGGATCCGCCTTTGAGTCCGGCGGGAGGGGTAAAAGTAAAGTTGACAATTTGACTTTTGCCGCTGGACAAACTGGAAAGACTATACTTATAGGCGCTGACAGCCGCATCGGCAAAAATATCTTCGATGCCGCTTCCCGCCTGTAACATGGCAACCACATTTTTTGCCGTATAACCACTGATATTATCCAAAGAAAAGGATATTGTCGACTGCTGGCCGGCCGTTACGGAAACATCACGGCTCATAACGGAAAGCTTGGGTGTAGGAACGACTGTGTCAGAATCGTCGTCGTCATCGCTACTATTATCGCTAGTTACCTCTACAACAGCCTCGCTGATATTGATTTTTTGCGTACGGCTATATGTATCGGCACCAATACTATAGCGTAGCGTCAATGTCAAATATTTGTTATCGCCGTTGTACGCGACATAGACAGGTACTTCGGTACTGGAGTTAGCCGCAATATCAAAAGATGCGGCAGAATTAACCTCAGAAAACCCTCCGGCATTAGCCACAGAAAGCGTTGCATCAGAAATGTTACTTTGACTGTAATTTAAAACGTAAAACTTAATACAATACGTCAACCCTTCTTCTACTTTACTCAATTTTTCCGAAGACGAACTGTCCGTATAAACGCCGTAGCTGTTAACAGATAATTCAGCCGGCAAAGTTGAAGCAAAAACAATCGGTTTTCCCGCAATAATCAATACAACTGCCAAAAGTAAAAATAAGCCTGTTTTTAGATGTTTTTTCATATTAATTCCCCGCTATTATCATAGAATTAGCTTTCTCATATGCCGCTGGTATGGCATGTTTTAGCTCTTCGTTAACAATTAAACCGTCACGCAGATGGATAATACGGTCACAATAGCTCGCAATCTCCAGATCATGGGTAACAACCACGAGGGTTGAACGATTTTTATGAACCAAATTCACCATCATCTCCATCACTTCAATGGTCGTACGGCTATCCAGGTTGCCGGTTGGCTCATCGGCAAAAATCACCGGTGGATGCATCACAAAAGCGCGGGCAATAGCAACCCTTTGCTGCTGCCCGCCGCTCATCTGCGTGGGACGGTGGTTCATCCTGTTTTTCAAGCCTACCTGTTCCAGCATTTTTTTAGCTTCTTTCTGCCTCTTTTTTACATCCAAACCACAAAAAACCAAAGGCATGGTCACATTTTCTAATGCCGTTAAAGCAGACAAAAGGTTATAAGACTGAAAAACAAAACCAAAGTTTTTTTGTCTGAATTGGGCCAGTTGTTTTTCACTCATGAGGTCAATCCGCGCGCCTTTGATATTAATCGTTCCGCGTGTGGGTTTTTCCAAACCCGCCATTAAGTTCAACAAAGTAGATTTACCTGAACCGGATGTCCCAAGCAAACAACAAATTTCTCCCCTGTTGACAGATAAATCTATTTTATTTAAAGCATAAATTTTTTCCGAACTGATCCGATAAACTTTACGCAGATTTTCGATCTGGATAATGGCACTGTTTTTTTCTTTTGTCATAATCCGACTATTTATACTCCCTTCTCTCATGATTTTCAACAATATACAAATATTCATATTACAGTATAGATTTAGTATAAAATAAAAAAGTTCCTTATTATTTGTAAATAATTTATTCTTATAAAAGTTCCAAATTGATTCTAACACATTCTTTCGTAAAATAAATTAAATATTAATTACGAAATACTAATATTTTTATTATAGTAATTATATACAAAAATATGATATTATAATTTTTAGAGTGTTTAATTTTAAATAGGGGTGAAATATTATGAAATTACGTAAGCACATATTTACTTTGGCACTTGCTGTTATCTTGATACTTTCTATTTCTACCGGCACATTCGCAGCCGATACTAACGGAATAAACGTTTTATATAACGGCAATAAAATTTCTTTTAGTGATGTTACGCCTGTTTCTCAAAATGGACGTACATATGTGCCTTTTAGAGCATTATTTGAGGCTATGGGGGCAACCGTCGATTATAATGATGCTACAAAAACCGTTACTGCCACACTTGACGGGACAACAGTTACATTCGTCATCGGACAAAATACTATGAATATAACAACCGGCGGCAATACTGTAACAGAACAGATTGATGCAACTCCTTTTATTAAAAATAGCCGCACGTTGATCCCCGCCCGTTTCGCCGCACAAGCTTTGGGATTTAATGTCGGATGGGACCAGGGCAGCAAAACAGTATTGATTCTCGATACAAAAAGCCTAATTGAAAAGGGTAGCTATAAATTTACTTTAATGGATAAACTTCTTGACTATTCACGCCAAATATCTCAAGAGCCGCTTGCCTTATCGGGCTCGTTCGATTTATCAATGAATATAAAAGGTGATCCAAGCAATACAGACATTGCCAGCGACATTCCAATTACTATGAAAGGAACAATTGATGGGATTACCAGTGAAAAAGTAACAAATATGGATATTGCCATGGCTATGGATATTTCTTCAATTTTAAGTAATTCATCAACAGATTTAAGTAGTGCAGTAATTCTTCAAGCTTACAATCAACAACTAAAAAATATAAAGGTTGAATATATAGTTAACCTTGAAACAGGGAAATTATATATGCGTTCGCCGTTATTTTCCTTATTTTTTGGAGTCGCTGCGGATGCATGGCTTTTATATGATATAAATGAAATGCTGTCAGAATCCGGTACGAATATTTCTCTTAATTCTCTGCTTGATATGTCTACAAACGATATAAGCTTTGATAAATATCTTCCAACCATTTTAAACATGACTCCAATAACAAATAAAGATGATTATGATGATATGATTTCTATGGTCAATATGGTTGGAGCTGCATTCAGCGATCAGTCATTTGCTAAAAGCGGCAATGATTATAAAACAACCTATTCGGATAATCAAGATGGAGATTCATTTACTTTAAATATGACAATCTCAACTCAAAATGATAAGGTAACCGGTTATAATTTAGATATTAAAGTAGGCATTCAGCAATCTGGTAGTTTGAATCTAACCTGTTCCATGGATAATAATAATATGATCCTTAATCTAACCAGTAGTTTCCCCGATTCTATGGATATGGATTTTGATATAAATGCCAAATACAGTAATACTACAAAGATTCCGGATGGAGCGCCTCCTACCGGAAGCGTAATCATACCGATAGATCAACTCACTACAGACCAAACGCTTGAGTAAACAATACCGCAAATAAAACAAGAGAGGCTGTCAGATAATGACAGCCTCTTACATTTAGTCTACTTTGTCCTTTTTCTTGCGGAAAAAAATTAAATAAATGATTTCCAGTATACCAACTGTATTAATTATTAAAAGTACTACATACCAAACGGTCTGTCTGTTACGGGCGGAATGCCAAAGAGCTAGGCCTTTCCAAACAATCGTCCAAATGATCAATAAATAAAATAATAGCATATTCGCCAGTAAGAACTGCATCATGTTGTACACTTCGATTTATTTCTCTCCATTCAGCATTCAACTTTAGTTATAAAATATATCAATAGCATGTTCAAAATCTATGCATATTATTAATAAAAAAAGACTAGTTTGTACTAGTCTTTTTTTCTGGATCCACTGTCGGGATTCGGACCCGAGACCTCATCCTTACCCGGCCTGGCAAATTTTAAAAATTAGGCCATTTAATAGGAATTATTATAAAATAAAAAACGCAAGCAATCATTAAGTAGCCGTTAACAAATGATTATCTGTCTCAATTTTTCTTCAAAAGTAATATCTTGTGAAAAAACTCTTTTGGGACTACCTTTCAGGCGGCCGCCGGCATTGCGAATCTTCTTTACAGTATACCTTGTTAATAATAGAGCATCTATGTTGCTGTTATCATACATCATACCGTCTTGATTCATTGGTATCGCCTTTCGGGCAAGACACATAGCCGCCAAACCGTAATCCTGCGTTATCACAATATCGCCGTCATCCACCAACTTGATCAGAGCAAAATCCACACTATCTGCGCCCTTGGAAACGATAATCGTGGTCGCTCCCTCTTTTTCAAAAATATGAGATGTATCGCAAAGAATAATGCACTCTATGTTGTTTCCTTTTGCTATTTTTACAGCAATATCCACTACGGGACATCCATCAGCATCTATTAAAATTCGCATTTTTACCCCTATTCAAGCCACTGATTTCCATAAACAGCTTCTCAACTTGTCTCTATTAAGCCGACGGCTTAATAAACTCAAGATATTCGTCGAAAGTAGAAACTCTGTCCATACAGCCTTCATCTTTAAGCTCTATGATCCTGTTGGCAATCGTTTGAATGAATTCATGGTCGTGAGAAGAAAACAAAAGCACGCCTTTAAAATCCATAAGGCCGTTGTTTACGGCAGTGATCGACTCCAAATCCAGATGATTCGTCGGCTGATCCATAACCAAAGTATTGGCGCCGAACATCATCATCCGGGATAACATACAGCGTACTTTCTCACCGCCGGATAGCACGCATACAGGCTTTAAGACATCATCACCCGAAAAGAGCATCCGCCCCAAGAAACCGCGCAGATAGGTCTCGGTAATATCTTTCGAATACTGCTCCAACCACTTTAATATGCTCAGCTCGCAATCAGCAAAGAAAGTGGTACTATCCTTCGGGAAGTATGACTGGAAGGTACTTACCCCCCACTTGAAAGAACCGGAATCCGGCTCGATTTTTCCCATGAGTATCTGAAACAGGGTCGTATTCGCCGTTTCGTTCTCACCCACAAAGGCGATCTTGTCACCTTTATTCACCCGAAACGAAACATCTTTTAGCACCTGTTCCCCGTTTATCGTCTTGCTGATACCCTCCACAGTCAATATCTCTTTGCCTGGTTCTCTTGCCATCTGGAAACCTACAAAGGGGTATTTACGGGAAGACTCGGGCATATCTTCGAAGGTCAGCTTCTCCAGCAACTTTTTGCGTGAGGTAGCCTGCCTAGCCTTGGATTTATTGGCTGAAAACCTGGCAATGAAACTCTGAAGCTCCTTGGCCATTTCCTCACTCTTTTTATTTTGTTCGCGCTTCATCTTTTGGATCAGCTGGCTGGATTCGTACCAAAAATCGTAATTGCCCACATAAATTTGGATTTTAGAATAGTCGATATCCACAATATGAGTGCAAACAGTATTCAAAAAGTGCCTGTCATGCGAGACAACGATGACCGTTCCCGGAAACTCCAGCAGAAAATTCTCCAACCACTCAATGGACGCGATATCCAGATCATTGGTCGGCTCGTCCAAAAATATGATATCGGGAGAACCGAAAAGCGCCTGTGCTAGCAGGACCTTTACTTTCTTTTTCCCGTCAAGCTGGCTCATTGGCGTCAAAAGCGCTTCCGCGTCGATCCCCATGCCTTTGAGTAATCTGGAAGCCTCTGACTCCGCCTCCCAACCGTTAAGCTCGGCAAATTCGCACTCCAACTCGGCAGCCAACATGCCGTCCGCATCTGAGAAATCTTCCTTGGCATATACTTCTTCTTTTTGCAGCATGACTTCATACAAGCGCGGATTTCCCTTGATGATCGTGTCCAGAATCGTAAATTCATCAAAAGCATAATGATCCTGATTCAGGACCGACATGCGGATGTTGTCCGGAATGATTACTTCACCAGTAGACGATTCCAGTTCACCGGAGAGTATTTTTAGAAAAGTAGATTTACCGGCGCCGTTTGCCCCAATTATTCCGTAGCAGTTGTCCGGAGTAAATTTTAAATTAGTATTGGAAAACAAAGTAGTACCGCTGAAACTTAAGCTAAGATTAGAAACAATGATCATTTTTACCCTCTATTCAAAAGTTATTGAAAAGACATGCAGAGTATTTTACCCTAAAATAGGCTGCATTACTATAGTAATCATTTATTGTCTGCCGAGTCTATGGAAGGAAAGCTGAATTTCCATCCATATCCGATCTTTTTGACCTTATCAATCGTTTTTGTTATGTAATTTATCAATTTTTCCTCGAAAAGCGCCTCTGTTATCTCCTGATTTTCAACCATCAGAAGCCCTTTCTCCCAGCTGGCGGTCAATATCGGGTTCAAGAGTTCTTTGGCCGTGGCGCGAACCAGTTCTACGATAGCCTCGCCTTTTGGCTCAGGTGTGACGATTTGGGTCTTATTGTTTATTTTGATGTATCCGATATCGGCTAGCTTTTTAATAATTCCGGCCCGGGTAGCGGAAGTACCGATACCACAGGTTTTTATTTGATCCCGAAGCTCCTCATTTTCAATATACTTACCGGCCTTTTCCATAGTGATTATTAGAGAACCGTCCGTAAAGCGGGACGGAGGTTTCGTTTTTTTCTCTTCCATATCGAAGCCGACCACATCGCACTTTTCTTTTTTGATTAACCTTTGAATAGGGGAATCAGATGGCTCTTCTTCGTCTTTGGAAGCAACTTCATATACTTCCTTCCATCCAGGAGCGTTCAATGTCTTGGAATTCGTAACGAATATTTCTTTTGCTATTTCCGTCTCTACTTTAACGGTATTATATTCCGCCGGAAGAAAAAATATAGACAAGAACCTTTTCACGATCAGGTTATAAATATTTCTGGTATCCTCATCCAGCTTAGACAAATCCGTCGTCACATAGGTTGGGATGATCGCATAATGGTCGGTGACCTTCGCGTCATCGACATATCTTTTTGTTTTTTTATCAATACTTAGCTTCCCGAATTCCTTTATTCTTAATACGAATTCTTTATAGGCGGCATTTCCATATAAACCGTTAAGTATTTTTGGCAACTCTGTCACAACATCGGTCGAAAGCACCCTGCTGTCGGTTCTGGGATAAGATATCAACTTTTTTTCATAAAGATTTTGAGCAATCTCCAGAGTTTTATTAACGGATATCTTAAACTTTTTATTTGCTTCCGATTGCAGCTCAGCAAGATTAAAAAGCAAGGGAGCCTGTTCTTTTTTGACCTTAACGTCAACCTTCTTGACGGCGGCTTCCAGACCTTCCAGCTTTTTTATTATCTCAGCAGCCTCTTCCATGCTAAGATATTTCTCTTCATTATCTGCATGATCTTCTTTTTTGGCCTGCCATTTGCCTTTATAGGCGATATCGCTGTCTTGAGAATGAAAATTTGCCGTAACGCCATAATATATCTTGGGCACGAAATTTCTGACCTCCAATTCACGGTCCACAATCAGGCCTAAGACACAGGTCATTACTCTGCCGATAGCGATAACTGAAGACTTTTCTTCTTTCAGATAAGTAGATAATTTCTTTCCGTACTGGCAGGTATACATTCTGCTGAAATTCATACCAAAGAGCCAATCCTCTTTTGCCCTACAATAAGCTGCCTTAGCCAAAGAATCATACTCGCAGATGTTCTTCGCTTCATCTATGCCCCGCTTAACCGCATCTTCAGTCTGAGCAGAGATCCAAACTCTTTTGGCAGGTTTGTCCGAGCCACTCTGATTATAGACCAAGCGAAATATGTACTCACCTTCGCGCCCGCTATCCGTACAGGCATAAATCATTTTCACATCATCCCTGCACATCAGAGATTTTATCACTTCAAACTGTTTGGCAGTTCCCTTATTATCTATTACAACATATTTATATTCTTTAGGAACGATCGGCAGATGCTCCACCCGCCAGGACTTATACTCGGGATTATAGGCATCGGGATAGGCCATTGTTATCAGATGCCCGAAACACCATGTTATAATAGCATTCCCTTTTTCGGCATAACCTCTGCCCCTATCTGATGATGAAATCTGCACACCCAGCACACCTGCGAAACTGGCTGCCACAGACGGTTTTTCTGATATATATAATTGCTTACTCATCCATTCGTCCTTTATAGTTTTTTATTCAGATGGTCAATGGCAGTCCGGATATCCGCCGGCAAGGGCGCATCCAGAATCACTTCTTTTCCGCTGCGGGGGTGGTTAAAGCGCAGCCGACCGGCGTGCAGGGCCTGCCTTTCTATCAATGGCGACGCACTCCCGTACAAAGTATCGCCGCATACCGGGTGGCCAAGAAAGCTTAAATGCACCCTTATCTGATGGGTGCGCCCTGTTTCTAGTTTTAGCTGCAGTAGGGTATGCCCTGTATATCTCTCAAGCACTTGGTAATGGGTAACCGCCCTCTGTCCACATGGATCAACTATTCTCCTGCGCCTTTTAATGTCGGGCCGGAGGATTGGCTGGTCAATACTGCCGTTGTACTGTTCCATTAGGCCTTCGACCAAAGCAATATACTGCCGCTCAATTCTGCAGCATTTCTGCTGTTTGAATATATCCTGGTGGGCAAACTGGCTGTTGGCTATCAGGACCAAGCCTGAAGTGTCCCTATCCAGGCGATTTATTGAACGAAATAGAGTGTTTCTTCCTAACCCATTCCAGTAATAAGTTACTGCGTTAGCCAGGGTATCAGTACCTCCGAGCCGGGAGGGGTGAGTGGACATACCGGCTGGCTTGTTCACCACAAGAAAGTCCTCGTCTTCATAAACAATATCCAGCGGTATTGACTCCGGTATGATTTCATTATCCTCGGTAAAGTCCATGTCAATAGTGATAACATCCCCCGCATTGATGCGGTAGTTGGTACGGGCCGTATACCCGTTCACCTTTATTTTGTGCTGTTGCTTCAGGCGTACGAGCAGAGAATGGGACAACCGCAATTTAGCGGACAGTATGTCCCGCAGAAAAGTATCCTGATCAAAAGCGCCCGCTGTGTATGTCAGCTGAGTTTTGTTCATTTTTCCTCACTGTTTATAATTAATTATTTCCTAAACTTCAGGAGGCATGTTATTTTTAAATAACTACCTCAAAATAACCACCACTACCCCGTTGTTGTTTTCTATTCTGCGCTCGTAGCTTGCTAAATCTTTGCATATGGCCAAGACAGACCTCTTATTATTAATCCAATCTTCGCCACTGACAAACATTCTTACAATGCCTCGCATAGAATTCTCATTAAGGCATTTTCTTACAGATTCCTTAATTCCGCCTCCTACGCCTGTCGAGCCATAGCCATGTATAACTATAACGGCCTTATATCCTTTTCCCTTATATGTAGTTAAGGCATTTTTCATATTCTGAATGGCGACAGGAATAGTGGGGCTACCATATTCCAAATTAAGCTCTGCTATTTTATTGCTAGTCATTACAATTCCATTCCATTCTCGAAGATCATTAAACATTAATTCAACTATAAATGTTATTATCTTCCATATTCTCCGTTAGCATACATACCATTCTTAAGGTTTGGTTCTTTCGGCTGCACGAGTTCTTCATTCAGCTCGATCAGTCTTAGATCACCAAAGGCAACTCGATCACATTCGTTATTTTAAGCAGCATCTTCTGCACCCATTTTTTACATTATTTTTAATTATAACATATACTACCATTACATAAGTAGACCATCATAACATAACTATGGCGGCGCTAGCAATGAATCACCATATTCGTGCATTCCTATCGGTTCTGGCTGTTTTCTTTTCCCGCTATCCAAATAGTGACTAAATATACTTTTTAAGCGAAAATCAAAGCAAAAAGAAAACCCTGTACCAACATGGTACAGGGTTTTTGTTGGAGCCACTGTCGGGATTCGGACCCGAGACCTCATCCTTACCAATTACTGGAACAGGTTGTC
>DFZA01000008.1 GCA_002382665.1 Peptococcaceae bacterium UBA4068
CAATTTTGAAGATTTTCAGGCGCGCCGTGCCAATATCCGTTTCCGCAGAGAACAAGGCAGTAAACCGGAATATCTGCATACCTTAAACGGTTCCGGCGTTGCGATTGGCCGTACTGTTGCGGCAATTTTGGAAAATTATCAACAAGCCGACGGCAGTGTCAAAGTACCAAAAGTACTGATCCCTTATATGGGATGTGAAGTAATAAAATAAAACAAAACGGCCGGATTTCCGGCCGTTTTGTTTCTAATCACGGTCTGTAAAAACTTTGCGTTTTTCGATAATAACTTTTTGGCAGGCGCCAACGCCGGTGCCAAGTTCGAATTTATACCCAAGCTCGTAAAGCGCTAATTCCAAAGCCCCAATAGCGGCAATTAAGTCCATATCGCGGACGAATCCGAGATGGGCTATACGGAAGCTGGTCTTCTTAATATCGCCCATACCGCCGGCGATAACCGTATCATATTTTTCACGCATAATGCCTGTTATTTCCGCAGCAGTAATTCCCTCCGGACAATATACTGCGGTTACTGCGCCGCCTGCAACCTGATCGTCTGCAACAGGTTTCAATCCCAATGCTTTAATTGATGCCCTGATGGCGTCTCTGCGAAAATAATGCTCCGCAATAACATTATCTATTCCCTGCTCGTTAAGCATATTGACTGCCTCGTCTAAAGCATAAACGAGTGAGACAGCCGGAGTAAAAGGTGTCTGTCTATCATCCGCATATTTTTTGGCCTTTGATAAATCTAAATAAAATTTATGATTATGATTGTTGGCAGCCGCCGCCCAAGCACGCTGGCTGACGGTAACAAGGCAAAGACCTGGCGGTACCATCAATGCTTTTTGCGAGGAAGTAACTACAACATCCAATCCCCATTCATCAGTTTTAAGCGGGCATGCGCCTAAGCCACTGACGGCGTCAACCAGCAACAGGGCCGGATGATTACCGCGAGCTGCCGAAATCTTATCGAGCGGATTATAGACACCGGTAGAAGTCTCGTGCTGCTGGATGATAATTGCTTTGATTTTTTGCTCGGTATCAGCCGCAAGTTTTTCGGCAATAACCGCAGGATCAACAGCCTTGCCCATAGGGAATTCGATATAATCAATATCCATACCGTGAGCTTCGGCAATGTCTCTATAGCGGCGTCCAAAGTTACCGGTGGATGCAACTATTACTTTATCACCGCTATTAAGAAAATTGACAACCGAGGCCTCAAGCCCTGCCGTCCCAGAGCAAGTCAATATTAATAAATCATTTTTCGTACAAAAAATGCGTTTGGCATTTTCGGTAACTTGGCCAAATATATCTTTAAAGGTACCGCTGCGATGGCTAATCATCGGTTGATTGGCAGCCTGTAGCACCCTATTTGGTATTTGTGTCGGTCCCGGTAACAGTAAAAATTGGTTTTCCATTTTTACATCTCCCTAAGATATCTTTTTTTTGATATAATCGATAGCTATTTTCTTACAGTGTGTTTTCTCTTCAATAAATTTAACAAGTTTAAGATATATGTTTTATCGGCAGATGATATAGGTTGACCGCCTAAAATAATATTATCGTTTTTAAGGAATTCCTCAATATCGATATCTTGGACTTCATTTTCTAACAAATCATTTGTCTCAAACAGCTCCGCAACAGTTACTTCCAAAGCATTGGCAATCAAAATAACACTGTCAATATTAGGGCTTTTTTCACCGCTTTCGATATAACTGATGGCGCTTTGAGACATATTGGCCAGTTCAGCTAAGTCACTTTGTTTTAAGCCACGTTGTTTACGCATTGATTTAATATGTTCGCCAATATCAATCGGAGCATTTGTATTTTCTTTCATAACAACATCACCTACCTTATCACTAAATTTATAATATCAAAGTTTTGATATTATGTCCAGTAATTTCCATAAATTAATCATTATTTCGACTGCTTGACTCTTTACGTAAAAAAAGATAAAATACAACTGTTGTCTTTATATTAAGCTATAAATTCATGTCCTCGTAGCTCAGTAGGATAGAGCGGTCGCCTCCTAAGCGACAGGTCGCACGTTCAAATCGTGTCGGGGACGCCACTTTTATAAAGATAATGGAAGGATTCGAACCCTTAAGGTTTGAATCCTTTTGTCTTTGTAGTATACTCATAACAGGACGATGAGGAAAGGATTACTATGGAAAATAAAGAAAAAACTATTGGTCTTTGGTTTGATATGTGGTTAAAAAAGCAGGATTTAGGAATTGCAGACATTTTCACTAATGATGCAGTTTACATTGAAAGTTGGGGACCAAAATATAAAGGCACTGATAAAATCAAGCATTGGTTTACCGAATGGAATACCCGTGGAAATGTACTTGCGTGGGACATTAAGCAGTTCTTTCATAAAGGAAATCAAACAATAGTTGAGTGGTATTTCAAGAACACTATGAATGATGGAAAGGTTGAAGCCTTTGATGGCGTTTCCATTATTGAATGGACAGTGTATGGTAAAATCCGCTTCTTAAAAGAATTTGGATGCAATATCAATAACTATGACCCATATCAAAATAGTTTGAACCCACAATTTAGAGATGAAGAAACGATGTGGTTTTAAACATGTCTGTTTTTTGCTGGCAAGCTAAATTGTGCATAATGAGCATAATTAGAACCTACATCTAAATTGAGCAAATGACACAAAAATGCTGTAATCTTGAATGATGATTACAGTATTTTTATAAATAAAACTCTATTTAGTGAATAGGTCTAGAGGAATTTCACATGTTTCTAATTATCCACCACCAAATAAATGAAGTATTTGTAAGTCATCGCCTTCGCTAACAGTTGTCTGCTGCCATAAATAATCCTCAATAACTTCTCCGTTTAGCTTAACAACCAGCAGCTTATATACAAAATTATTTTCGTCAATAATTTTTTGGATAGTGGAATTTTCTTTACATTGATATTTATCATTATTGAGTATTATCATTTTGCTTTTACCTCTTATCAGATATTATTCTGCATAATCAGGCCAAAAGCCTTCCGCTTGCAAATATGGTTTTACTACCGCAACTACTTCGGGAAAGTCAATACCCAACTCCTCCAGTTTCTGCAATTTGGGTATGCCGTTTGGCGTCCAGCCGCGGCGCTTGTATACCGCATCAACAAGCGTTTCGAATTGCTGTTCCCGCCAAATACGCAGAATTGCTATTTTTTCTTCAACGCTTTTGGCGACGGGATCAATCCCTGTTTTTTCTTTAAGTTGCTTATCATATCTATTTTCACGCGACAGATATTCTTCTTTTGTCACCGGGCCTAATGAGCGATAGGGGGGCTTATCATGGCAACGCTGGCCGCTGCCCATTCTGAGAATGAAAACGCGCTGAAAGGTATATACACGATCGCTCATTTTAAGTATGTCATTTTCAGCAATTGATTTACCGGTTACGCCTTCAAAAACTTGACAGTAATTGCGTACATGTCCCGGCACTTTGGCAGGATCGTCGGAATATTTATTATCAGCAGGGGTAATATCATTCCAGGGCAGCTTACACATGCCTAATAAACCGAACCAGGTTCTAAACAACGGAAAATAATATAGAGCTTCGGCTTTATCTTCAAAAGTCGGCATCTGGTTATTAACAATATCCATGAATATCAGCCAGGCCTCATCATGTTGAGGACCCTTGTTACAAAGAGCATAACCTCCTTGCTGCGCTAAAGACTCTTTCATCAGATACTCTGAATACTCCAAGCCTTTTTGTTCCATACCGATATCTTCTAGGAAATTTTTATCCGCGCCATATTCTTCAACAAATATTTTTTTCATCTCTCTGACGCCGCGCCCCACAATTATACCAAAGCCCTCACCTCGGGACATCTGATGCATCAATTCACAAAGAGACTCACCATTACCCCATGATAAATCAAGGCCGCCGGTATGCTCTAGCGTGATTATGCCGCGATCAAAACATTCCATGGCAAAAGCCGTCATTGTGCCCATGGAAATTGTATCAAGTCCATAAGTATCGCAATAGAAATTTGCTTCTAATATCCAGTCGGGGTCAAAGGTGCCGGTATTGGCACCTAATCCGGCTGCGTTTTCGTATTCTGGGCCGTCAACGCAAACCCGTTGGCCTTTATAAGGTCCTGTGCGCAGTAAAAAATTGTTAACGGCCTTGGCACAGGAAAGAGAACAGCCATACCAGCAGCCGTCAGGTACGCCTTGAGTCACATAATTATCTATGAAAACCTGGGAAGTAATCTTTTCTGTCTGGGGATCAGAACCGAATTGATAATTGTAACACGGCAACAGATCGTATTGATCCATGACCTCAATAATATTGGCTGTACCGATTTTACGCATATTATTTTGCAGATGGTCAGAATTAGCAACTTCTTTATGCAGCCTAATACCTGCGGTATTAATCAGCCTTTTCTCTGCGGGGTTATTGATATCGCCGTTTACACCTCGATATCGGCAAACAATAGCTTTGATATGCTTATCCCTGAAAACCCGGCCGATACCTCCCCTGCCCGCCTGCTTAAGCCGTGCACAACCACGCCTTTTATCCCAGAACGAGAAGTTGAGCATACCGATGTTGCAATTTTCTGCGGCGGTTCCGGAACAGACTATGGCAATACTTGACTTGTCATCGTCATTATTGGCATACATGTCACTGAGTTGTTCAACCAAAATATGGCTATCGATTGCCTCACTCGGCGCTGTTTCAATGCGAATTTCATGCTCATTGCCATCAATAAAAATGATCACATCATTGTCTGCCTTACCTTGCAGTTCCAAGGCATCGAATCCGGAAAATTTGAGAAAAGGGCCAAAATACCCGCCAACGTTACTATCAATCGGTAAATGCGTTAAAGGTGAAAGAGCGCATACCAATGATTTGCCTGCGCCGGGATACTGTGTAATACCGGAGAGAGGGCCGTGCGCTATAACAATTTCATTTTCAGGATCATTCCACTTGGTTTGCGGTGTTACTGCCTGCCAAAGATAATAAAGACCAAACCCGCGGCCACCGGTAAACTTTTCTTTGATTTCTGGCGTTATTTGCTTCTCTTTAACAGTCATGCTGTCTAAATCAATATATAACAAACGGTTGTTATATCCCCTATAAATAGGATTATGTTTATATCTATATTCTGTTAACAGTTGGTGTTGCGAAGCAAGCAATTGGGATTCGCTATTCACTAACTTCCCTCTTTCTTTTAAAAAATATTGTTCTACTCTGATAATCTCAGCGCGCCTGTAGGACAAGCGCGGACACATAAGCCGCAGGCGATGCATTTAAATGGTGTCGGCAGATCGTCATGGTAATATATCAGACCTCTATCACATTCGCCGATGCATATCAAGCAGCCTACGCATTTATTTTTATCTATCTTCCAAACACCGTTGTCATCAACATATAAGGCCATAGGCGTACACATTTTTGCGCATACTCCGCATTGATCGCATACTGCTAATCTATATTGCCCGTGATATCCGCCATATTGATTGGAAAAAATACGAATAGCGCTCTTCTCCCTATTTTCTTCTTTAAAAAAAGCCTTGGAACAGACAATTTCACAACGGCCACAGCCATTACAAAGGCTATAATCTACTATGAGCTTTCTCACAACAAAACTCCCTTAATCCCTATTAATCAGCACTTAATTTTATATTATAGTATAATAATCAACATTCGACAAGTATAACAACTTAATTAGTCAGGACAACAATTCATTTATTGAGGTTATAATAATAAAATCCGTCGATCTTTCGACGGATTTTAACATGTTTTTATTAAATCAACCACCGTGATGGAGGTCGACAATTACTAATTTGTCGCCGTTTTTTACTTTCTTTTCCCGCCATAGAAATTGTTCGACTACCAATCCGTTGAGAGCAACCAATATATTTGGATAGGAAAATTTTTTATCTTCGATAATTGCCTGTATGCTAGTATTTTCCTCGCAATCGTATGGCTCGTCGTTAAGTGTTATCATTTATGCTCACCTCCCTGATCATATCAGATGCAAATAAACATAAGCAATTAAATCTATTATATTATTCTTTATGCGTTTTTACTTCCTGCTGCAGGGCTTTGATCTCTTTGGCAAAAGTTGAAATATCCTCAAAATTGCGATATACAGAAGCAAATCTGACATAAGCTACCTGATCCACTTCGCGTAAATGTTTCATAACCAATTCGCCTATCTCTTTGGAATAAACTTCACGTTCCAGATTATTACGCAGTTCACGCTCAATATCATCGACGATCTGTTCTAAAACTCTGATGGGTACTTTACGTTTATCGCAGGCTTTGATCAAACCATTGAGTATTTTATTGGGATCAAATAATTCACGCCTGTTATCGTTTTTTACAACTATCAGCGGTGTCTCTTCAACCCGTTCATATGTCGTAAACCGTTTCCCGCATTGCAAACATTCACGTCGGCGGCGAATGCTTTTGCCATCATCAACTGGCCGGGAGTCTAAAACTTTGGAGTCGAAATAGCCACAATATATACATTGCATGGCGATACCTCCTAATTTGAAAGACATCCTGTATATGTATAATATTACTATACCATATATAGTTTTGACAAGCATTTTGATAAAAAAACCAGTAATAATATTGATTATTAAATGATTTACAGCATATATTTTGCCAGAGGTGATAAAAATGTTACGAATTTCTGATTTACGTCATAAAGATATAATCAATAATATTGACGGCAAAAGATTAGGACTTATTCGGGATATTGAATTGAATTTAAGAGAAGGCAGAATTGATGCTTTAATATTACCGTCTGAAAATCGGATAATTGGGTTGCTTTCTCGAGCCGAAGATATTAATGTAATGTGGCCGCAAATTCAAAAAATAGGCGTTGATGTGATATTGATTGAAATGGAAAAAATAACGCCGGTTCAGCGAGATACTGAAAAACGGCGTTATCGTGAAGAGGATTATGATGCTCTGCTTTCCGAATGGGAGGATGATTATTAGACGCTTCGGACATTTTAGTGTTTTGAAAACCAATCAGCTAATTTGCTGTGGACTTCGACAGTAGGTTGAGAATTATTTTCAGTAGCCATAGCGTCCACTGCTTCGGTTTCACTTGCTATATCCACAAAACACAGCGGTGGAAACAGCACGCACCACCAGTTATGCCCGGCGCCGGCTCCTAAGGTAATGGTTAATGAGTCATAATAGCCGGCGTCTAAAACTGTGCCATCGTAATTAATTGTGGGAAACTGTTCGTTAGTGAGACAAGCCTTGGATTTATAACCCACCTGTTCTGCCAACACCTGATTTGCTAATTCTTCAATCTGCGGTAATTTCTTTTCGACAATAGCCATAGCTTCTTCTTTATTTTTTGCTTCGGCTAAGGAATCGGCAAGCATCACTATTACTTTGTCTCTGATCTTTAATTTTAGACTTTGGTCTAATGCGCTATCGCTATTGGCGCGAATGTGTAGACGTAACGGTGAATTACCAACTTCAAGCGATACCGCGTTGGCCTGCTGATAATAACCGATACCAACGATAGCTATTATTGCTAAAAGAACTGCGATAAAAGTTCTGGACTTTAATATATTTTTCATTTTTTACTCCTAATATAATTACATATATTTGCGCAATTGTTGTAAGGCGCTTTTTTCCAACCGAGAGACCTGAGCCTGCGAGATGCCGATTTCTTCGGCAACTTCCATTTGCGTGCGTCCGTCAAAGAAGCGAAGATTGATTATTGTTTTTTCCCTTTCTCCGAGACGTGATAGTCCCTCGCGGATATTTACCAACTCTAACCATTGAGGTTCACTGTTCTTGTCATCTTTGATCTGATCCATAACATAGATCGGGTCGCCGCCATCATGATAAATCGGTTCGAATAGAGATACAGGATCTTGTATCGCATCAAGTGCAAACACTATATCCTCAACTGGTAATTCTATTGCCTTAGCGATTTGTTCAATGGTTGGTTCCTTGTTGCATTCAACCGATAATCGATCACGCGCCTGCAGAGCCTTGTAGGCAATATCGCGTAGCGAACGGCTTACTCTGATACTGTTATTATCACGCAAATAGCGTCGGATTTCTCCAATGATCATGGGCACTGCATAAGTTGAGAGACGAACATTTTGTGATAAATCAAAATTATCGATGGCTTTGATTAAGCCAATGCATCCGACCTGAAACAGATCGTCGGCATTTTCGCCTCTGTTGTTGAACCGCTGGATAACGCTGAGTACAAGTCGTAAATTGCCTGAAATCAATTCTTCTCGGGCTGAGTTATCTCCCTGTTGCGCCACTTTAAATAACTCTGTCATCTTCCCTGCTGACAGAACCGGCAGCTTTGATGTATTAACGCCGCAAATCTCCACTTTATTTAGCAAAGTATTTTCCTCCGGAATAGTTGGCGATTATGCTTAAATTATTGCCCCGTTGGAAATAAAATATACCTTGTATAGTAATTGCATATTGCGATACAAATAATATAGTGATAGAATAAGACGGTGTTTCTATAAAATCGGATTATATACAAGGAGATTTAATTTGCAAATCACAAATATTCGTAACATTGCTATCATCGCTCACGTTGATCACGGTAAAACTACACTCGTTGACCAAATGCTCAAACAATGCGGTACATTTCGCGCTAATCAGGTGGTTGAAGATCGCATTATGGACAATAACGCCCTGGAGCGCGAAAGAGGAATTACCATTCTTGCCAAAAACACTTCGATTTTTTGGCATGATACCAAAATTAATATTGTTGATACCCCAGGACACGCCGATTTTTCCGGCGAGGTTGAGCGGGTTTTAAAAATGGTTAATGGCGTTTTGCTGCTTGTCGATTCTTTTGAAGGGCCGATGCCGCAAACCCGTTTCGTATTGCAAAAAGCCATGGAGCTTAACCATAAAATTATTATTGTCATTAACAAAACAGATCGCCCCGACGCTCGCAGCGAAGATGTGGCGCTGGAAGTTCTAGGTTTATTAACCGAGCTATCTGCATCTGAAACACAATTGGATAGCCCGATAATTTACTGTTCCGCACGTCAAGGAATTGCCTCACTTGACCCGAATCATCTGGGTGATGATTTAGAACCTTTGTTTGACATGATTGTTGAGCATATTCCCCCTGCGGAAGGAGATCCTGACCAGCCGCTGCAACTACTGGTTTCAGCAGTGGATTACAACGATTATACCGGCCGTATGGGTATCGGCCGTATCGAAAACGGTATAATTTATGCTAATAGAGATGTAGCTGTTACCAGTTACGATAGCGATGATGGACCAAAAATCCACCGTATTTCATCATTATTCAGTATTGAGGGTTTACAACGTCGTGCTGTCGAACAAGCATCTGCCGGAGATATTATTTGCTTTTCCGGTATTGATAATATTAATATTGGTCAGACACTCTGCGATACCGAGCATATCAATCCCCTGCCGTTTGTTAAAGTAGGCGAACCGACAATGGAGATGCTATTTTCTGTTAATGACAGTCCCTTTGCCGGACGTGAGGGTAAATATGTCACTTCCCGCCATTTAAGAGACCGTTTGTATCGCGAATTACTCAAAGATGTATCGCTCAAAGTATTAGATACCGATTCACCCGATTGTTTCAGTGTTTTGGGACGTGGTGAAATGCATCTTTCAATATTAATAGAAACAATGAGACGGCAAGGCTATGAGTTTGCCGTTTCCCCACCGAAAGTGATTATTCATGAAAAAAATGGCCATAAATATGAGCCTACAGAACGGTTGCATATAGATGTTCCGGAAGAGTATCTGGGGCACGTTATGGAAAAAATGGGCGAACGTAAAGGTGTTTTGATTTCCATGACGCCTGCAGGAAAAAGGATCAAGGCAGAGTTTGTTATTCCCTCGCGCAGCCTTTTTGGCTATCGCAATGAATTTTTGACCGATACCAAGGGCGAAGGTATTATGGGCTCTGTATTTTATGAATATCAGGAATATAAGGGGGATATTAATCGCCGCGAATATGGCGCTCTGACAGCCTTCGAAACCGGCACTGCTGTAACTTATGGTCTATATAATGCTCAGGAACGCGGAATGCTGTTTATTGAACCGGGAACTGCTGTTTATGAAGGTATGATCGTAGGGCAGAATCCCAAAAACGAGGATATCGCCGTTAATGTCTGTAAAAAGAAACAGGTCAGCAATATGCGCGCATCTGGCAGTGACGAAACCCTGCGTTTAATTCCGCCTAAAAAGATGTCTCTTGAACAGTGCTTGGAGTTTCTCGCCGATGACGAATTGATGGAAGTAACACCACAAAACCTGCGTCTACGCAAACGTGTGCTCAGCACTAATTTGCGGCTCAAGCAAGCTTCATATAAGAAATAAGGAGTAAGTATGTTTATTATCGGTTGCCATCAATCATCATCAGCCGGATTTTTGGCGATGGGACGGCAAATGCTGGAGATCGGCGCAAATACTTGTCAGTATTTTACCCGCAATCCCCGTGGAGCCAAAGCAAAAGAGATTGATCCGCAGGATGTTAGCGCATTTTTGGATTTGATCGGTCAAGCTAATGTTTCCTACTTAATTGCCCACGCACCATATACGCTTAATGCCTGCGCCGCCGAACATCATTTGCGCCAGTTTACTTCCGAGATCATTGCCGATGATCTAGCCAGGATGGAAATGACGCCAGGTAATTATTATAATTTCCATCCCGGTTTTCATGTTAATCAAGGTATCGATATCGGTATCAGCCAAATTGCCGAAACGCTCAACAAAGTATTGAAGGCAGATCAAACCACAACTGTGTTGCTGGAGACTTTGTCAGGTAAAGGGTCGGAAGTCGGTGGAAATTTTGAGCAACTTCATAGAATTATTGATCAAGTTGATTTCGATGAAAAGCTTGGCATCTGCCTCGACACTTGTCATGTTTGGGACAGCGGTTATGATATTGTCAATAATCTTGACGGTGTATTAACAGAATTCGATGAAATAATCGGTATTGACCGTCTCAAGGCTATTCACTTAAATGACAGCAAAAATCCACTCGGTAGCCATAAAGACCGCCATGCAAAAATAGGCGAAGGTGAAATTGGTATTGAAGGTATAACAGGCATTATCAATCACCCAGCGCTGCGAGGTTTGCCTTTTTGTTTGGAAACGCCTAATGACATAGATGGTTATGCCGAGGAAATTAAGTTGTTAAAGAGTTTAAGATCAGAATAATTAACTACTATATACTACAAAAAAACGCTGTGCAGTTTACCTGCACAGCGTTTTATTTATGCTTTTTATGGTCTGATATTAGTATCCTTAACAATGTAGATCGGTCTTTGTTTTACTTCCATATAGGTTTTAGATAAATACTGTCCGATAATGCCAAGAAATAGCATTTGTAATCCACCGATAAAAAGTATGATGCAAACAAGGGTTGTCCAACCGCTTGTAGGATTTCCAAAAATCAATGTCTTAACTGCCGTATATATAGCCATGATAATGGCTATTATGAATATAATAACACCGCAATATGACGCCAGTTCAAGCGGCGCAGATGAGAAGGATAATATTCCATCTATGGCATATCTGAAAAGTGAATCATAAGACCACTTTGTCTTCCCTGCTATCCGTGGCGCATTATGATAGGGTATCCATTTCGTTTCAAACCCGACAAAAGCAAATAAACCTTTTGAATATCTGTTATATTCCTTGAATGAGAGTATGGAATCAACCATTTTGCGGGACATCATTCGATAATCCCCTGCTCCATCATTTGATTTTGTCTTTGATGTTTTATTTATTACGGAATAGAATTTCTTTGTTAAAAAGTTTCTCAACTTAGACTCACCGGAGCGGTCTGATCGAACCGCACAGGCACAATCTACATTATCAGATTTTACAGCCTGATACATTTCCGGCAATAGTTCCGGCGGATGCTGCAAATCCGCATCCATAATAACCACATAATCACCAGTAGCTTCCCGCAGCCCGGCGAACATTGCCGCCTCCTTGCCAAAATTTCTGGAAAATGATATATATTTTAATTTTGTATCAGAAATTGAATATTTTTTTATAATTGACAAGCTGTTATCGTAGCTACCGTCATCAACAAATATTAATTCGTAGTTAATATTTTCGATATTATCTAAAACTTTGACAATCTCAATGTAAATTAACGGCAGCGATGCTTCTTCATTATAGTAAGGTATTACAATACTAATTAGATCCATGGACGGACCTGCTTTCTTTAAATACTATTGCTTTACTGAATACATAATTGGCAATTACCACAACAACGGCGGCGATGACTTTTGCCGTAAATGGCGTTAACAAGAGAATTTCGATAAAGACATACATGATTAACATTTCAAGCAGTAACGAATATATACGAAATTGTACAAACATAAACAATTCTTTCAAAATATTCCGGCTTTGAGAGTTAAATACATATTTTCTGTTCGTTATATAAGCAAACAAAACTGCAACTATCCAAGCAATTACGTTTGCGTAACTCCAATGCTGCATAAAGACAGCATTGACGAGTTGGAAAACAATCCAGTTTACGGCAGTTGTTAAAACACCGAAAATGAGATAATTTCTTATCTCCTTATATTTAAGATACTTTTTTATCTTATCTAATATTGTTATCTTTTTCTTAGTATCTTTTTTATCCATCTGATTTTTCCCGTTTACAATCGAAAATTATATTTAATACAAATAGTGTGAAACCAATTATTGTAAATACTATAGCGGCTTTTTTATAAGGCGCGTTGTATATGATAACAATGCGATGATCTCCCTTGGTAATCGGAAAACCCACAAAAGCCGTATTGACTTTTTGATAAGTAGGAAAATAGCAATAATAACAATAAAGAGGGGTAACAATGGAATCAGCGGTTTGGGGCGCACATAGAGAGCACCATTCAGAAGATAAGAAAATACCGGGATAACAAGCAATATTATTAATATAATTGAAATAATTTTATCACTTTTTCTTCCAATGATCAAGATTGTTATCAAAGATACCAATGCAATACTCAGCAAACCTAAGGAATAACTGCTGTAGTATAAGGATTGGAAAAAATATAATGTTAGGGGTATTAAGGACGTATGCGAAAAGTTCTTAAATATAGAAATAGTACTGTCAGTACTTCCGTCGTCAATAAGTATCAGCTCATGTAGTTAATACACCAAATATTAGATAGTAAATAATTTCTTTATATTTTAAAATTAAATTTCTAAACACTATATCCATAACTTATCTTAATACTATATTTAATTTATTACTGATATTTTTCGCTTTTTGTCGATAATTATGTTTAAAAAAAACAGTATTAATCCAATCAGAGATAAAGCAATTCCCACTTTTTTAAATGGTGCGTGAAATTCGATGACTATATGATGGTAACCCTTTTCTATCGGAAAGCCGACAAAAGCCGTATTTACTTTTTGATAGTTTTGAGGTACACCGTCAACTGTAATAGAAAATCCTTTGTCGTAGGGTAACGTTGTAGCTAAATATCCATCATTTGTAACCTGAATATTTCCCGTTATCTTATTGTCTGCGGTTTCTTTCGAATTAACAATAAACGGATCAATTTTATTAAGGTTCTCTTCTAAAGTTGATACAGGGATGGAATATGCTTCGATATTAAAGACTTCATATTTACCTGATGAAAGATTTATTATCAGGCTATTAATTGATTTGTTTGACGAAATTATATACTCAAAACTATTGTTATAGTTTTGATAATACGCCGATTTGTTTGACAGCTTGTTTTTTATTCCGTTAATAGAAATGAAAGTATCTAGATCGTTTTGGTTTTCTGCATTAGATATATCACATCTAATGAACAGAATTACTTTATTCAAATCTATACTCAGAGGAATTTCCAGTGATGCATTTAACCCCGCTTCAATAAGAAAATGTCCATTTTCATTATCTATAGTTAGGTTTTTCTGATTTATTGTTGAAATTGCGCTATTATTAATATCAATTTTTTTGATTTGAGAATTTAATAAATTATTGTAATCATCAGTTTTATCTTCATTAATTATTATACTTTCAAACAAAGACTCTGTATTGTAAGGAAATACGAGTTTTTCAAAGTCTTCAAGGCTTATAGTCTGGCTTAAAGCAAATGCTAACGGCATCGTGTTATCGTTTTCATATAGCAGATATTCGCCTTTTTGTCCAACTTGGTAATAGCCTGCCGGTATGCTCTGATTGTTTTTGGCAACGATATATTTTACGTTCATATAATTTTGAAAGAAAATGTTATTTGACGAAGAACAATTCAATCGGTTTCTAATAGAAATTGGATTATATAATATATCAAAATAAAACTTATTGTAATCAATATTGTAGGTTGAAGAGTATATGGAAGTCTGAAAATATATATCATCATATACTTGATTACATGTCAAACCGCTTTTTGAAAGGTCGTTGATGCGATAGAAAGATGTGTCGTCTTGTAATACATCCAGTATCAGCCTGATTTTGTCCGAACTGTAGATATCTGAGTAATCTGCATTTGAAACAAGCTCATCGCCGGTTAGTTGCAAAATCTCTTGAACTTGTGCTGTTATACCAGTACCTTGAATGTCAAAATCGGTTAAATGATAGAAACCTATGTTTACAATCAGACAAATTATACCGGAAACGCATGTTATTAAAATAAACAGTATTGGTACAACCGTACGCTTAATACGATAGTTTATTGTGCTGTTATTTTTTATAACCTGGACTAGCTTCGTCAGAAAGATTGCAATAATAATAATATAGAGAGGTAAGAAAGGTATCAATGACTTTGACCGTACATAAAGAGTACCGTTTAGCAAATATGAAAATACGGGAAAAATCAATAGCAATATCAATATTAATGAAAGAGTCTTTTCACTTTTTTCCCTGCTAAATAATACTATAATCAATGCTAGCAAAGAAATGCCAGTTAATCCTAGTGAATAACTGTTGTATAACAGCGCTTCCAATGTAAAAATACAGCTTGGTATAAAAGACGAAATAAATGTTGATAAAAAATCGCTATCCACGCTCCTCCCGCTCAGAATCACATAAATGGTCGGAAGCCAAAGCACTGATGACATCAGAACAGCGATTGCTACTCCTTTAAGTAGTGGTAACAGCTCACGTAGCAAAAAGCGTATATTAATACCTTGTTTTATCTCAATATACCGATATCCGAAATATATAAACAATGTTAGAATGCAACCAATACTGTAAAAATAGCTTGTCATTATACAAAGGAATACGCATAAAACAAATAGCAATTTCCTTTGAGTTTTATAGTATTGATCCACTCCAATTAATCCCATAAACAAAAACGGGAAGTAATTTACAAACATAATTTGTTTATGAGATTGATATATAATCGGTCCTGCAAATAGAAAACAAACCGAAGCAATCAATGAAATTGAGCATGAGAATCCTAAATATCTTAGCCAATGATAGCATAAGCATGCGCTAATAATGACGATAATGATACTCGCAGCCTGAATATAGACTGTCATTGATATTGATGGCAGCAGATATGAGATGAGGATGATAGGATTTAACAGACCATAATAAGAGAAGTAATAGATATTTTGACCAGCACCTATATTCAGTACAAAATCAGGTAACAAATTTCCTGTCTCATAAAATTTTTGTCGGAAATAATCAGGAAAGACACTGATTTGAGAAATCCAGTCGGTTGTTGATCCGTACAAAAAACCGTCTTTATGGATTATCGCAATCATTATCAACGCAAGTAATATCAAGGTGATGTAAGCTAAAGTATCGTTGGGTATTGTTTTGTTTTTAATAAACTTAATCACTGGATATACTCTTTATCATTAAAATATATTGCAAGCTGCAATTTTATTGTTGCCATGAAAAAAAATAATATGCCTGTATATGTTAAATGCATAGGCATATTATTAATTCGTTTTTTTAAAAAGTCTCTGTTAGCGTTTTAAATCTTTTATTAAAGCCTTGGTCTGCAAATCAATTCTTTTTGATTCGCAGATTTTCTGTAGTGCTTTATTAAAGGTTAGATCATCAAGACTGTTATGTTGTAAAAACTCTAATGTTCGCGTCGGAAATTTGATATAACAAACAGATACTGCCCAGGCAACTGCCATTTTCAGATAGTAGCCGTCATGATGAATTAAATCCAGTGATGCTAAAACTCTATCTATATAATTTTCATTTATATAATGACTTAACATCATAACCACGCCAAAACGCAGATAATATTCATGGTTATCCGAAAAAATCGGCTGTAAGAACTCCCATACTTCAGACTGATATTTATCTGCAATTTTTAATCCACAGCAAAAACTATCACAGACAGCCCAGTTGTTGATTTTGGGAAGGAAAGTTGAAACATGTTTTAATATTTCCGTTAAATCTGTCTTTATCAAACCGATTACTATTCCATGAATCAACGTCTGCTCCATATAAATGTCGTCGTTATTTTCTGCCTCATCTAAATAACTTCGCCAATCATATTTGGCAATTTCTCTGGCTATTTGGCGTAGATATGGCGAACGCACACCAAGAATATTATCAACACCTGGAATTAATCCGCGATTAAATTTTTGATATTCAGGTTCAGATAAGCTTTTTAATCTGGCTATTATTTGCTCCTGCATATTGTCTCCTTTAAAAAACCCTTGGTAATTTCTTACCAAGGGTTTAATTTTATCCAAAATATCTTTTTAACAGACCGGCAAAACCCTTGCCATGTCGCGCTTCGTCTTTGCACATCTCATGAACCGTATCATGGATAGCATCGTAGTTAAGCTGTTTGGCAAGCGTTGCCAATTCTTTTTTACCGGCGCAAGCGCCATGTTCAGCCTCTGCGCGTAATGTTAGGTTTTTCTTTGTATCTGCATATACGCATTCACCAAGTAATTCTGCAAAACGCGCAGCATGATCGGCTTCCTCAAAAGCATAGCGTTTGAATGCTTCAGCAACTTCCGGATAACCGTCTCTATCAGCTTGCCTGCTCATAGCCAAATACATACCAACTTCGGTGCATTCGCCATTGAAATTTGCCCGTAAACCTTCAAGCACTCTATCATCAATGCCGCTGGCAATACCGATCTTATGTTCATCAGCATAGACTCCCAAATCTTTTTGAACGCTAAATTTCGACGCAGGAGCCTTGCATTGAGGACAATGTTCTGGAGCCTGATCGCCTTCGTAAACATAACCGCAAACAGAGCAAACAAATTTCGTCATACTGATTACCTCCATTAATTAATTATTATTAGTAATAATTACTAGTAACATTATATCAAATTTTTGGGGTAAAATCAAGTATTATTTAATTTTATTTTCTACATATGCGACTATATCGGCAACTGAATCTAAATTATCAGTATCATCGATTGTAATATTGAATTCTTCTTCAATACTTAGCATAATCTCTACCATGCATAGTGAGTCAATTTTCATATCTATTAAGGAACTGTCTCGGGTAATCAAGCTTTTATCAATTTCCAATTTCTCAGCAATAATTTCACTAATCTTCTCAAATACCATAGCTAGTCCTCCCTGTTTCTATTTAGATAATTATATACTTTAGCAGCATTTATGTCAATATATATCTCTTTTATTATTTTGATCCAGTTTCTATTTTGTTTTTCATACTGCATTCAGCGCAATATCCATACAATTTGACGGAATGGTCTATGATATTGAAAGAGAATTTTTCTAATACGTCATTCTCCAAATCTTCCATTAAGTCATCAAGGGCGTCCTCAACGCGCCCGCAGCCAAGACAAATCAAATGATGATGACGATGATTTTTACCGTCAAAATTTTCGACTAACTCATATCGGCTCATTCCGTCATCAAAATCAACTTTATCGGTAATACCGATATTCGTAAAAATACCCAGTGTTCTGTAAACTGTGGATAATCCGATTTTAAGATGCCGCTGTGTGAGCTTTATAAATATTTCTTCTGCAGTAAGGTGAGCCGGAGCATTTTCACAAAGAATACTATATACTTCCGCACGCTGAGATGTAAATGAGTGACCGCTTTCTTCCAACTTGTTTTTAAATGAAGAATTGTTTTTCATATTATCATTCCTCTAAATAAACAGACTGCAGATATTATAAGCAATAAATGATACGCACCAGGCTACTAACAACTGATATATTATAACTCCAAAAGCGAATTTTAACGACCTGCTTTCACGGCGAATGGCGGCAATTGTAGCAATACAAGGGGTATATAACAATACGAAAACCAGAAATGCCAGCGCCGCCGCCGGTGATATAATTGCTGTAAGTGAACCGGCCAACAACTTAGCGCCGTATAAAACGCTTAAAGTTGAAACAACAGCCTCTTTAGCCATAAATCCCGTCATTAACGCAACTATCAGTTGCCAGTGATCAATTCCCAGCGGTTTAAACAGTGGAACTAAAAAGACGCCGATTGCCTGCAGCATACTATTGCTTTCATTTACAAGATAAAGATGCCAACTAAAATGACTGAAGAACCAAATAATTACCGAAGCGAGCAAAATGATGCTACCTGCTCTTGAGATAAAATCCCAAAGTCTGCTCCAAACCGTACGGAATACGCAATGCCAGACAGGCTTTCGATATGGAGGCATCTCCATCAAAAATACTGTTCTCTCTTTTTTCATAATCAAAGGTTTTAGTAATGTTGCTGTTATTAATCCAATTATAATTCCTAAAGCGTATAGTCCGAATATTATCAAACCTTGATGCGCGGCAAAAAATACTGCTACAAACAAAGCATAAACAGGCATTTTTGCACCGCAGCTCATAAACGGAACAACAGCCATTGTCAATAGGCGCTCACGCTTATTTTCCAAAACGCGACATGACATTATTGCCGGAACACTACAGCCAAAACCCAATATCATGGGAATGAAAGACATACCGGAAAGACCGAAACCAGATAGTAATCTATCGGTCATAAATGCTGCCCGTGACATATATCCGCTATATTCCAATATTGCCAAACAGAAAAAAAGAATTGCCAACTGCGGTACAAAAACCATCACACCACCTACACCGCCGATCACACCTTCGACAATCAAGCTGCGCAAACCATCTACAGCGCCTGCCGAAATCAACAAGGCGTCAACTGTTCGTGGTAGCCAACCAGCAAGGAAAATTTTCAAAAGATCACATAAAAAGTTGCCAACAGGACCAAAGGCAAAATAAAATACCGCAAGCATTATCAAAGCAAATATTGGTAATGCGAGATATCTATTACATAATATTGAATCAAGTTTTTTGCTAGTCTTATGTCGGTTTACATATGGGGATTTTTTTAATGTGTGAGCAATAATATCGGCAATTATCATATATCGCTCACGACCAATCAACATTTCCCAGCGATCACCAGTGCCTTCACTGATCGTGTCAGCATTATGTGGCCAATGTTCCATGAGTTTTTGTAATGCCAGCCAGCGAGGATTTATATGCTCGGGAATCATTGAAGCATCAAGCGCTGCGGCTGTATCATTGATAGTTTTGTTCAAGTCGGGAGAAAACCTGGATGCCAGCTTATTTTTATCAACAAGTGCAGGATTTTTTGATACCTCCACCACTTTTTCCATCAATCTTTTGATGCCGGTACGCTGTGTCGCCGAGATGCGAATACACGGCACGCCCAATTCCTCACTTAAATATTCAGCGTCAAGCGTTAACCCTTGATTAGCAAGCTCATCACCCATATTTAACGCTACAACTACCGGAACTCCTGTATCGATTAATTGAGTTGTTAAATATAGATTACGCTCCAAATTGGTCGAATCAACGACATTAATAATTACATCCGGATGATAATTAAGAAAGTATTCGCAGACGGTGATTTGTTCCGGCGAATGCGTAAATAATGAGTAAATACCTGGCAAATCAATTATGTCAATATAATTATTGTCATAGTGGAAATGGCCAATTTCCAATGTTACCGTAACGCCTGTCCAGTTGCCTACAGTTTTGTTATCACCGGTTAATTCATTAAATAAAGTTGTTTTACCGCAGTTGGGATTTCCCAACAAAGCAACTTCAAGTTTCATGCTTTATTGGCCACCTTTTTTGTTAATTTTTCTACATTTATTAACGCCGCCAGATTGCGACGAAGAGCTAATTCATAATCCATTACTTCTACCCAAATTGGATCACCTAACGGTGCCTTATGTATTAACTTAATGACAACGCCTTCTAAAAGGCCCATGTCAAGCAGCTTTTGACGTGTATTGCTTGGTAAACAATCCAAGGATACAACTTTTGCCGATTCACCTATTGTTAAATCATTGATGCTCATTTATTAGAATACTCCTTAATTGAGAACCATTCTCATTATATTATTAAATATATTTCTCATTCTACTGCCAGAGAGAATGAGAACCATTCTCATTTTATATTATATGAATCTGTTTGTCAATAATTACTTGAAATATATTAATTTTTTTGTCGAAATATTAGGTGCCAGTTGTGTATTCCTTGATGAAAAGATAGAAACAGTAAATGTCGGCTCTATATCCTGCCCCATGGAAGAAAAACATTTCATTGAATGGGTATATCTTCAACCCTCCCCCGGCGGTCACAAAAAATCTTTTAAACCAGGCAATCAACCACTGTTAAGTTTCTCAATTCTGGACGATATTTTGATTGCCGTCTATGCATATTGTAATTATCATGGACTTTGAAAAACTGAAATTTAGTTTTTTGACTAATTAATAAAGTCATGTGCAATATGCACATGACTTTATTAATATTTTCATTTATATTCAAGAAGAATATCTTACCTGACATATAATTAAATATAAGTATAATCAAATATAAAGTAAACTTGTATTATAATCAAATCACATCTCCTTTTGATATTTGCTCGTATAGTAGATACCTAAAATGTAATAAAGTAGGAATACCATAACAATAACTAATGTCAGCCATAATGGCGCATTTAAAAGAACAGTGATAAAGGCAATCCCTATCACAAACCACTGGGTAATGTCTGCGGCTTTTGCTTTAGCTTGATTGCGTATAATAGTATTTCTTTCATCTTTGATTTCTATTTCTTTTCGTTTTGCCATCTGCGGATTTTTCTTATCAATATGTTTCGCATATAGATTAGCTATGTTCATACCGATTAATCCGGCGCCCAGGCCTAGTAATACGCCCTGTACTGATTTTTGTACCAGTTCTTGAAAGAATATACCTGATGCTAAAAGGCATATGCCAACAACCAACATAATTATATAAATAGAAGTTTTCTTTAACATGTTATATCCTCCTCGTAAATAAAAATTTCTTCAATTTTCATATTAAAATATCGCGCAATTTTAAAAGCTAAAATGATCGAGGGGTTATACCGCCCATTTTCCAAAGAACCAATTGTTTGTCGCGACACCTCTAACGCCTCTGCAAGTTCTTCCTGTTTAATTCCACGCTGTTTGCGAATTTCTTCCAATCTATTCTTCATCAGCCTCCTCCTTTCCCATGAATGGAAAGTGCGCTTTCCATAACAAATATACTATGCCAAATCAAAAATGTCAAGTTAGCTTTCCGTTATTTTTGAGTTTTTTCCAGGTTTTTATTTGCAATCGATTGAGAGATGTTATATGGCTAATACAGTTATCGTCATCTATACAAAAGATGGCAACACAAAAACAGCTGCCAGATTGTTGAACCTATGCATAAACGGGAAAGTAATTGAATTGAAAGAAGAAAACAAAGGTAGCGTTATACAATTGTTACTAAAAAATGATCACGATTATCGTAAACGCCATGGCTTGATATTGCCGATGCAGTTAACATATATTTGATGCTTCCCATTCGGGCCAGTAATGCGGTTCCGGCAATCAATACTTTTAGATAGGATTCAGATATGAATCTGTATAATTAAAAACCTGGGTAATTAATACCCAGGTTTTTCTAGCTATTCTTTTATGCGTAACGTTTATCTCCCAAATAAAATATAGTAAAGAGTCCTGGTCCACAATGTGCACCAACGACAGCGCCAAGGCTCATAATCGTAATTTTCGATATTGTAGGAAATGTCTCGAGCACTTTTTGTTTCATGAATTCCGCATCTTCCAAGCAGTCGGCGTGATTAATAAATACTTCTTTGCCATCCGGCTGGGTGAAATCATTTTTCATTCTATCCAGGATATTAAGAAGTGCCGCTTTCCTGCCGCGTATTTTAGAGGCCGCAACAAGATGTCCGCTATCCGATACATAAAGTACGGGTTTAATAGAAAGAAGCGATCCTATCAAAGCAGCGGCATTGGATACGCGTCCTCCCCGTTTAAGAAACTCGAGATCATCCACGGTAAACCAATGAATAATTTTTAGCTTATTTGCCTCCGCCCAGTCTATGGTCTCGGCGAAGGTCTTGCCTTCATCTCTGAGTTTGACCATATAATGTAGCAACATCCCCAGACCGCCTGATACACAAAGAGTATCCATCAAATAAAAATTCTGGTCTGGGTAGTCGTTATTTATTTGTTTGGCAGCCTCTTGGGCATTAATAAACGAATGAGATATCTGACGGGTCATGTCAACAAATATAACATTTTTTCCTGTATCCATGAGATTTTTGAAAAATTCATAATAAGTATAAGTATTGATCATTGAGGTTGCTGTCATAGCACCCTCTCTCATGCGCTTATACGTATATGCTCTTGTTTCTTCTTTGCAATCATCAGTAAATAGATTATTGTCAACAGTATAAGTATAACTAATAAGCGGTACATCATGCTCAGTAAAATATTCCGCTGGTAGATCTGCTGTCGAAGCCGCAGCAATTATAAAATCCGCCATTTTTCCCCTCCATATGTATTTATATTATTATGAAGACCATTACTACCGATTATTGATGATTATTATAACATACTAATCAACTACTGTAAATAATGGTGAAAAGCAATCAATATATTTTATATAATCCATTTTTTCTGGATGATTTATAAGCACTTGATAAGTGGCTGAATAATAAAAAAGTAATCCAAACCCTTTGCCCGGCAGCTCTAGGTTTAGATTATTTTTGTAATGTCTTTACCTCAAATTGATACAGAGTTTCATAAAAATGTATTATTGTTTTGGCATATTTCCCAGTAGTTCTTCCATCGTATCTCCATGAGAACGACAAATTCTTTTCAGACCAAATAAATTCTCAGGATCATTCGTTATTTTATTAATGCCATCATTGCAGGATAACGTTGCCTTAAATCCAAGTTTTTTGAGTGTTTCCTCTGTATTTTTGCTTGATTTGCCATAGGGGTATGTGAATGTATTTGGCATTTTTCTAGTTTCTCTATATATTTCATCCTGTAATTTTAAAATATCGTATGTTAAGACCTTTTCATATTCTTCGATCAATTCTGTGCTGCACTGCATGCATCCGAATCTATCACTATTTATACTATGCAAGTCATATGTATGATTCTGAACCTCAACATACCCTGAGTTAATCATTTCATTTAATTGACTCCATGTTACATGTGAATAATCTACATCAGAAATTAGACCATAGCCAGTCAGAAACACATTTATCAGAAAATCGAATTATTAGAAAAGCGTTTGGCCAATTTAAATTAGCAAGTTTTGCCTCAAGCATTTAATTTTCTTTTATCCATCATCCATATCACTATCTCTATTAATCTCTTCAGAGAAAACTACTCTATTTTTATCTGATAAGACCGGAGGTTTCTTATTTGTCTTATTTTCGGCCTTAATTTGAGACTCGTGTAAGAGTTTTTGTGCATTTTTTGATTCCTTACTTATTTTTGAACATTTAATATCGTGTTTTGCCATAAAATCACCTCACATTTAGTATTACCTATTGCTGTTTATTTATAATAAATTTAAAATCCATGGTTAGGTTATCCCCTACACATGGATTTCTTTATTTGAGTAATGGCAAAAAAAGATTATTCTTTAACTAAGGCATATATTTTCTAAAGCTTCTCAAACTTACCAAATAGCGAAATCTTATTTTTTGTAAATCATCCCTCAGTTCTTTTTGCTTATTTTGCATAAATGTATAATAGCCTTTTTGAGTAAGCCACCCAAATATGTACCTACTAGCGTAATAAAGAAGCAAGTTGTTAAAATTAGAAACATTCCGGAAATTTTCTCACATAATGTTGCCCCTGTTATGATACGAATAAAAAGCAACGGAAAGCACAATATTACAGCACAGTAAGAAGCTACAAGCTTCTTGCTAGTTGCAAACCCATATAATAATGATATTATGAACCAACCGAGAGGCACGAACACAAAACCCATGCTCATTAAAATGTCGGTTTTATCACCCGTCATCGTATGAAGAGCAATAACTGGAGATAGATAAAGGTTCAGTATACTAACGATTATAAAGAGAATTTCCCATTTTATCTTCTTTATCTTATCATACAAAGCATTCACCTATACAAGTATATCAAAAATAGTTTGCGCTTCAAATTCCCATTTATTTCTCTGAAGTCGGAACACCATCTTTATATTATAGCATAAAATAAAAATCGTTTCTACAGGATGATTTCTCAATTCCTGTAGAAACGATTTTGGTGCGAGCAGCGGGACTTGAACCCGCACGCCTCTCGACATACGCCCCTCAAACGTACCTGTCTGCCAATTCCAGCATGCTCGCAAATTAAATTTGTCGGAAACTCTATGATTTTAACACAAAATTTTTTGTTAATCAAGTATTTTAAATAAAGATTATTTAACTTTGCTGATTTTCTGGTACCTTTTCCATAATTGACGTCGTAATTGTTCAATATTACCGTTATTTTCAATGATTACATCGGCATAGGCTGCTTGTTCTTTTGATGACATTTGTGCAGCCAAACGAGCGGATGCAGCTTTGATAGTCAGTTGATCGCGCTTTCTTAATCTTTGAAAAATACGTTGTTTATTGGCACGAACCAGCCAAATTTGATCGACCAGATCATCAAAACCAGCTTCTATTAACAGGGGTACTTCCAATATAACGATATTAGTGCCTCTTTTCATTGCTTCTTCTATTCTATTCTGTGCTTGTTCACGGATGCGGGGATGGGTGATTTGATTGAGTAATTGACGGGATTTTTCATCACTGAATACCAATGACGCCAGCTTGCGCCGGTCAATATTGCCATCTTCCTTGAGAAATTCCGAACCGAATGCTTCGACGATATCATTATAGGCCGGTTGGCCGACCTCAACTACTTCGCGGGAAATTTTATCGGTATCGATAACCTTAGCGCCCCATTCGCTCATAATCGCCGCTGCCAATGATTTACCGCTGGCGATATTTCCGCATAATCCAATTACCGTCATACTATTCTCCCCTACTTTTGACAAACCGGACAAAAATAACTGCTTCTGCCGGCAATTTTTTTCCGCAGCAACGGCGTGTTGCAGCGCCTGCAAGGCAGTCCTTCACGCCCATAAGCTTGCAAAAACGGCATGTTTTTACCGGCATTGCCTTCTCCGTCCAGATAATCGCTGAATGTTGTGCCATTATTGGCAATCGACTGCTTTAATACTTGAGGAATCACTTCGGCTAGCTTTTGCCACTGCTGCTGATCTAACGCACAAGTAAGATGCAGTGGAGAGATCTCTGCTGCGAATAGTGATTCGTCAACATAAATATTACCCAATCCGGCAATAACGCTCTGGTCCAGCAACCCCTGTTTGATAGATATATGACGTTTTGATAATCTATCTGCTAAATATTGCCCACTGAAATCATCATCAAACGGTTCAATGCCTAACTTACTCATACCTGTTACTGTATCCTGTTCATCTTTTTTAAGAAGCCAGAGACAGCCAAAACGACGTGTATCGCTAAAACGAAGCTGATTGCCATTATCAAGTTCAAATATTACATGGGTGTGGATTTTTTGTTCCTTGTCAGCAGGCGTGCAAAGCAGTCTACCAGTCATACGCAGATGAATAATCAGGCGATCCCCATTTTTAAGATGAATTAATAAATATTTACCGCGGCGGGAAAGCGAACTGATCCGGGAGCCTGTTAGCAATGATACAAATCTCTCCGAAGATGGATGTTTAATGATATCACCACGGTTAAGACGGCATGCGGTTATTGTTCTGCCTATCAGTAATGGAGATAAGGTATTTTTTACTGTTTCTACCTCCGGTAATTCCGGCATATTCTCCCCTCCTTGGAAATATCTATAGCTGCAGCGGCTGCATATTATACCAGTCTGCCCCCATTTTCATATCGACTATCAGCGGCACCGATAAAGCTATTGCCGATTCCATCAGACGTTTAACCAGCTGCGGTAATATTGCTCTCTCTTCTTCAACCATATCAAATATTAATTCGTCATGGACCTGAAGAATCATTTTAGACTGCAAGCCCAGACTTTCTAATTCTTTATCGATATTGAGCATTGCTATTTTAATGATATCGGCTGCTGTGCCTTGAATTGGAGTATTTATTGCAGTACGCTCTGCAAAACTACGAATATTGTAATTAGGGTTATTGATATCCGGCAAGTAACGTCGACGACCAAATAAAGTGGTTACGTAGCCGTTTTCTTTTGCCAGTATAATTGTTTGCTTTTGATATTTTTGAACCTCCGGATAACGTAAAAAATACTTCTCAATATAATCATGAGCCTGCACTCGGCTAATACCTAGATCACGGCTTAAACCGTAATCGCTGATACCATATATAATACCGAAATTGACGGTTTTGGCCTGCCTGCGCATGTCTCTCGTTACTTCAGCAAAAGCAACTCCCATTACTTCCGCGGCGGTACTGGTATGAATATCAACGCCGTCTTTGAATGCCTCGGTTAGTTTATCATCACCAGAGATATGCGCCAATACCCTTAATTCAATTTGGTTATAATCAGCAGCCAATAAAAGATTGCCTGGATGATCAGCAATGAAAACCTGACGGATTTTCCGCCCCAGTTCATGGCGCACGGGTATATTCTGCAAGTTTGGTTCAACCGAAGACAAGCGGCCGGTAGCTGTAATCGTTTGCTTAAATGTAGTGTGTAATTTGCCGGTGGCGGGATTGATCAATTGTCGTAATCCGTCTGTATATGTTGACCTTAACTTACTGCACAAGCGGTATTCGATGATTAGTCCGGCAATTTCATGCTCGGCGGCTAAAGTCTCCAATACCTCAGAATCGGTTGAAAATCCACTCTTTGTCTTTTTAACAGGCGGAATGTCCATCTCAACGAATAACACCTCTGCTAATTGTTTGGGCGAGTTAATATTAAACTCATGACCTGATATGGCAAAAATTCTTTGCTGATAATCATCGGCAGTGTTTTTGAGTTCTTCGGACATGTGAGAAAGAGCATCATCTTTGACGCGAATACCGTTTATCTCCATTTTGGCTAATACGGATGATAATGGCAACTCAATTTCCCGGTATAGCTTATCCATTGCTAGATTTGCCAACTTATGCTTTAAAATTACCTCTAGCGGCTCGAGCATTGAAGCGCAACTGCTTGCCCAAGCTGCGCTTGCGGTTGGATTTGCTTTTATTTCCAGACCATATTCTTGGGTGAGCTGATTAATATCCGGTTCATTACCACTGGGGTTAAGCAGATAGGCTGCCAGTAGAATATCATCTTTTATAGCTGCAAGTTCAATATTATGCGCTGCCAACAGCAATGTCAGCTCCTTAGCAAAGGCAGCTATTTTGCTTATATTATTATCTTCAAGAACAGATTTCAAAGCCGGCAAAGCAGATAATGTAACTACTGCAGGTGAAATCAATGTATTTGCAGCAATCCCTAGATATTGCAACTCACCTTTTATTGCGGGCCCCTGCCATAAAGGATATAGAGATATTATTTTGGCATTGGATAATTTTTCGACAAGTGTTTGTGCTTCTGAAATATTATCTATTAAATCATATTTATCATCAAAAACTTTTTCGTCTTCGGTTGGCCAAGGCGCGTCGCCATCTGCTAAAATTGTTGTTTGAACGGTTGGTTCCTCTACCACAATTTTTCGCAAAAGCTGGTTGAGTTGGAGTCTGCGATATACATCGCTTAATGCCTGATTATCCGGTTTTTGATATTCATATCGTTGCCAATCGATCTTTAGCGGAGCGGAAGTACAAATTGTTGCCAATTGACGGGAAACCATTGCTAATTCCTGATTCTCGGTAAGCTTAGCGTGCAGCGATTTACCTTCAACTTGATCAATATGCTCATATATTCCTTTGATAGAGCCAAAGCTATGCAATAATTTTAACGCTGTCTTTTCGCCGATACCGGGCACGCCGGAAATATTGTCTGAACTATCTCCTTGCAAACCTTTTAAATCAATCAGCAATTGTGGCGTCAGACCATATTTTTCTTCTACTTTTGCGGCGTCCCAGACTTCAATATCACTGATACCCTTACGCACTAAAAAAATCTTGGTATAATCATTGATTAGCTGCAGCATATCTTTATCGCCGGAAACAATTGTTGCTGCGAAACCTTGTTCTCCGCCACAATAAGCTAAAGTACCTAGCAGGTCGTCAGCCTCGTAACCTTCCATCTCTTCTATGCTAACATTGGCAGCTGCCAATGTTTCTTTAAGTAAAGGAAACTGGCTGCTAAGCTCCAGCGGTGTTTCTTTGCGTGTGCCTTTATAATCCGCAGCAATCTTGGTACGAAAACTGATACGGCTTTTATCGAGACATACTACTAAATAATCCGGTTTTTGCTCAGCAATTAACTTATTGAACATCATCATGAAACCATATACGCCATTGGTGAATATGCCCTTGTTGTTACTTAACAGCGGCAATGCATAAAAAGCGCGATGCAGCAGACTGCTGCCGTCTATTAAAAGTAATTTTTTCATATTTACTCCTTTTGCTGCTAATTCATTTATATTATACCTGAAAAAGTATTAAAAATAAACTACTAACGCTATATTTGACAATCAGTAAGTTAATATGTAAAATAACGTTAATGAGGGGAGGGTTTAAAATGACGCTAAGCAATGATCAAATAGTTATCCGTCTGCTCGTTGCTACTTTGGTTGGCATGATTCTTGGTATTGAACGCGAACGACGTCACAAACCTGCTGGCGTGCGCACGCACATCATGATTTGTCTCGCCTCTACAATATTGACCATAATTTCTGCTTACGGATTCGGTGAATTCGCCGGCAACGGCATTAATAGCGATCCAGCTCGACTAACGGTTGGTGTTTTGACCGGCATTGGTTTTATCGGCGCAGGCATCATTTGGAAAGCGCCTTCCGGCAGTGTCCAAGGTATTACTACCGCTGCAAATATATTTTTACTGGCATCACTTGGTATTGCAGTTGGTCTTGGTTATTACTTTTTGGTTGCAATCGCAACAGCAATCGGTTATGTTACTCTCGAAAGTGCTACCTGGATCAATGCTTATCACATAAAATACTCGATAAGTGATCAACATGCAACAGAAGATGAAAATAATCAAACAGATGGTGAAAAATTAGAATAAAATTTTTAAAATAAAAAACTATTGCAATTTACCTCGATAATGTGTAAAATACTTTTTGTGGTCTTTCGCATGCCGGCGTGATGGAATGGCAGACGTGCTTGACTCAAAATCAAGTGTCTTCGGACGTGTCGGTTCAAGTCCGACCGCCGGCACCAAAGGAAAACCCCTGCTAAACTAGCAGGGGTTTTATATTAAATAAAAAGCATATAAAATAAAGAGTTTTCCTACTTCGCACAATAATGTCAATCTACTCTATTCATAAAATATTGCAGACCTTAATAATCAATAAATATATTTCCAGCTTGATTTTGATATTAGTTATTTTAACCCTGTTTTCTTCATCATTGTTGAGTAATCATTTAATTGACTTTCAATATCTTCTAAGGCACCTTTGCTTAAACTCAATGCGGTAAATTCCTCATCAGCATTTTGATTGTATCCGTAAGTATCTCGAAACTGATCACATTTTGCATAAAATTTCTTGAATAGTTTTTCATTTTTGTCTTTTTTAAATTTATTAAAGTCGCTTACCATACCGGAATCACTGCAATACCAACAAATTCCCTCGCCAATCACATAATAATCGCCGTCACAATCATAAACAAACGGATGTGTCTTAAAAAGTTCTTCCAACATCTGCGAACCCCCTTAATTATTTTTTTTACAATACTACTATCTTTCAATATTTTTTCCATTTTTGTTTATTCAAAATATTAATTCTTTATGTTTTTTCGATGGTATAATTAAAGTAATGCACTTATAATTGATAATCATCAAGGTGAGGTATTTCGGTCATTAATCTAGTTATAGACCCCGCTTATAGTATAAGCTGCAGCGACTTCTTTATTATACATTTTATTGTACTATTATACTTTCTTTATTATATCAATGCGTTGTGTCTCAGCATTATATTTTACTTGGGCGCCTAGAGCTTCTGCAAGATCGCGCAGTTTTAAATAATTTGTGCCATCTTGATAAACAGTATCAATTTCAATCGGTTTGTTATTGATATAAACCGTAAGTTTTTTAATCTGCAAATCTTCCACCTCCTCTAAATGATTTTCTATCCACTGCATCGGATCGATTTTAGCTGGATATTGATATTTATTTTTATGTAGTTCCAAGTGCAAATGAACGCCGCTGCTGTTGCCTGTTGTTCCTTCTCGGCCTAATTTGGTTGTTTGGGTGACACGTTGTCCCTTTGTCGCTGTAATGTATTCCAGATGCGCATAGAGACTTACCATTCCGTCATCATGCTTTACGCACAAATGTCTGCCATAACTGCTGCCATGTAGGTTTATACTCTCGACAACACCGGGTGCAATAGGATATACAATTCCATCACCACCATAATTTTTACTCTTTAAATCAATTCCACAATGATAACCGCAACTCCAACTATCTCCTTTAACTCCATATTTCGTACCAAACACAAATTTACTGCGAAATGGATATCGATATACTACCATTAATTGTTCCCCCTAAAGAACGAAAATCTAATTAATTATATTTCGGATTTAATGCTTGTATTACATAATATGCTAATAAAAAAAGGAGGAGCATAGAAGCCCCCCCTTTTTTAACGTATTTATATTATCGCAGTTTCGCGCTGCGGCAAGCGCACGATGGTAATGGATATAAAGTAATTTTTTCACAGGTCATTTTTAAACCGTCATAAAATATAAAACCATTATCGCTAACTGGTAAGCCAATCAGGTATTTAAATACCTCCATTACTTGCATAGATGCCATAACCCCGGCCGTTGCGCCTAAGATGGCGTTATCTAAGACTTTAGGCTGGTTAACATTACCGTGAGGAAATATGCAGCGCAAGCAAGCACTTTTGCCTGGCACAATGGTCATTAATTGTCCCCCATAATGAGATACGCCGGCATGAACAAATGGAATCCCTAATTTGATGCAAGCGTCGTTTAAAATAATGCGCGTCTCAAAATTATCAAGACAATCAATAATTATATCATAAGACTCGCATATCTCCTCCGCATTTTCTTCGTTAAAAAATACCGGATATATACTGAAATTTGCGTTTGGATTAGCGGCTCTTAAGCGCTTGCCTGCTTGCTCGGCTTTTAGTTTATCGATATCATCCATTGTATAGAGTATTTGGCGGTTAAGGTTGGAAAGACTAACTGTATCTCCATCGCAAAGTCCGATCGTACCGATACCCATCATTGTCAAATATAATAGCACCGGCGATCCCAGTCCACCGCAACCAATAACTAATACTTTTGCGTCGAGAAGCTTTTGCTGCCCTTCTTCGCCTACTTCTTTAAGCTTAATATTCCGGGCATAAATCTCTTTTTGCTCAAAGCTCAACGCCATTATTTTTCCTCCTTAATATCCCAATTCCTCACCGATGATTACAACAGTAGTTTTTACCGCGGATGTCGGACGCTTTAATATAGCATAAGCATTACATATTCTCTCCGGTGAATTACAATTGCAGCAATGACCGGCTTCAACGCAAGGTGTATGTTTATTTAAGCGCGTCGCATTTTTGGGCGCTGCTATCGTTTCTATACGCTTAAAGGCAGCCGCAATATCATCACAGATCTTATTTTCGCCAACTACGATATAAACCTGCTTTGGTCCAAATATAGTAGCCGCTACTCGGTTGCCATTGCCATCAACATTAACTATCTCTCCTTGTTTTGTAATGGCGTTTGCTGAGGAAAAATAAACTAAGCCGCTAAATGGCTTACGAACTGATATTTCCCGCTCTGCTTCAGATAATCCCGGTTGCCAATGGTTGTTTAATTTTATATTCCTCGCCGCCAATTTCTCTTCCAGTTTGATTTGTCGCAAAGTAACAGATCCGCCAAAAGATACTTCTTGGCCTTCCGGTACCTGCTCGGCCAACCAATCGCTAGCATCGGCTCCCGACACAAAATATTTAGCACTAAAACCATTATACTCTAAACTTTTTATAGTAGTTAACACATAGTTTTTCATCTTTATTCTCCTTGCCAAACTTAATTTTCACCAAAATACTGCTTGCTTAATATTATAATATTATTTATCTAAATAATGGATAATTTTGTCATTAAAGAACAAACTATAGACAAATACATTAAGGAGTTTTATATGTCTACCCCAAAAAATAATAAGATACGCTATCTGATTATTTGCTTGTTGGTAATTGCCATTATTGGTGCTTTTGTCAGTGAAAAAGTCTGGAATGGAAGTGAATTGCCAACATCCATGTCAAACGGCGATACAGTAAATACGGAGAAACAAGACGAAATCAGATTCTTACGACTCGAAGATGGCAAATTGGTTGTTTATGATGGCGAAAACAACTTACTTGACACTCTTGACTATGACGTCTTGGTATTGCCTCAAACCTGGCAGCAGCAATTACAAAATGGTGGAATCAGCTTTGCCAATGAGGAAGAGCTTTTATCAGCACTTGATAGTCTTGACGAGTACGATCAGTAAAGTCGTGATGAAAGAAGCAATAGGCAAATATCTCCATTAACATTGTTAAATGATGCGCGTTGCTCTTTGGGCGACAAAGCGAGAAGTAAATCTCCGCCTTTATTAAGTTTAACATTGTCTTTGGAGGAATTGATCTGATAATTACAGCTACCGTCACCGCTATCCAGCCGCGAGAATATACCGCGAGCTGCTAAGACCCGTTCTAAAGCATTAGTTTGTCTGTCGCTATCAATTGCCTCGGCATAATCGCTATACTGATCCATTTGATCAATAAAATCGCTGTATTGACTGATTGGCGCACAATAAGCGGAAACCATCGCTGCCATAATTGTCAGCTCACTGTTATTCTTTAATTCTTTATCATTAATTAAAGCTAAACATTCCTTAGCATTATGTTTATCGCCACAACCTATCAAACCCCAAGCCAACCAGAGCTTTTCGTCAGCGGTTAAGGTATTAGCATTTTTATAATATAACTGCAATTCATTTAAAACGCTTTCACCTAGAGTTGATAGCCCAGCTAATGCTATCAGCTTTTTTTCACTTGCAGCTTTACTGTTGACAATACTATAAAAATAATCTATCAGCGCCTGGTTAGAAATACTATCATTACCGATTGAAGCCACCAGTGCGCTTAATTTTAATTCCGGCTCACCTTCCGGACTCTCAGAAATACCACCGCTAACTGTCTGATATTTGCTTAAATTTTGATCAGCTGACAATGAATTTTCAAAATAGCTGCCACCGTATTCATCCAGCAATATATCAGCATGTGCAGCGGCAAATCTGGAGACAGCGTCACCATCTAAAATACCGCTGCTTAGCCAGAGTGTTTGCAATGTACGACAGCGTTCAAAGGATGAGAAAACAGCCAATTGTGTGTCTTCTGCAATTTTTAATTCTTCATCACTTAGCCTAAACAATGAAGCTTGATGTGAATCGGTTTGGGACTGATCATATACTATAAACTGTGCGGAACTGATATATTCCTTATCATCTTTTTTGGCAATTAGATTCAGCGAATACTCACCTTTTGCTAATCTTCCTAACGGCAATCTAAATGATTTGTCACTTTCCAAGAAACCCAGCCTTCGTAAACCATTGATCGAGTTAATTTCCAAAGTGTATTCAACTTCATCGGAATCTTTAACACCTGTTGTTCTGACAGATAATGATGGTTTATCACCAACAATATAATAATTCCTAGCGTTAATAGCTACGGTAAACGGTTGGTTGACTGATATCGTTTTAGTAACTTCTCCGGCAACTATTTGCTGGTCAAAACCAATATATTTTATTGTAATAACCTTATCACCGCCGCCTTTGACAACAAAATCTGTTTGGGCAGCTCCGTTTTTAATAGTAATCTGTTTAAAAAATTGATTATTACTATAGCCTGAATTATCGGCAGATTGTTCTGTGTCTATAGTTGTTTCTGCACTACCGTTAAGACCAAGCGACGGTGCGTCACCATAGATTGCTTCGGCAATATTAGTGTTTTTACTGCTTATATAATCTCCGACGCTGACTAGAGCATAAAGTTGATCAGGTAATTTTTCACCTGAAGCGGAAATATTTATCTTGACGGTATCGCCGCTTTGATAGACAGTTTTATTAGTGGATACATTGAGATTTAATTGATAATCGCTGCTATTAGCCTCTAAATATTGATAAATTGAAGGATAATATTTGCCGTCTTTATACGCAACTGCTGATAAATAATATCCTGGAAGATCATTTGAACTAAACTTTGCAGAATAAACTGGTTGATCGTTAACAACCGCTGCTTTTATACCGTTCGCTGCGGAAATAAACAATGTTTTACCGCTTACTCCCGGTAGTGTTGCGGTAATATCTTGATCAATACTGTACCAGCTTTTGTTCAGTTGCAATTGTGTTTTTCCTGCTTGTGAGTTTTCATTCGTCTTGGTGATTGCAGCTTCCATCTTTTCGCCCACACTAAAATTGCGGCTAATTAATTGTTTGCCGCTTTGCCAAATCTGCAATTGGTAATTGCCTTTGGACAGGGATGGTAAAACAATAGAGCCGCTAAAAATATTATTTTTCAGGGGAGCGTATTCATGCAATAACTCCCGATGGCTATTGTCTTGATTGACAACTATGGCAGATACTCTCTGATATTTCAGTTTCGAACCGTCTCGAGGCAACAGCATACCCCAAAAGTTTACCGTATCGTCACTGTGATAACTACTGCCATCAAGATAGAGATAACGCCATACATTCGTAGATTGGCTTTCTTGAGTCTGCTTACTGCCATCGTCATATAAAACTAATTTACTATCGCCATTGCTGACGATAAAAGCAGCGGGCGCAGTATAATCTTGTTTAAGTATGGCCAAACCATTAGCGTCAGTCTTAACATTGTTGCCACTAGCGCTAAATTTACTAACACTTAATCCTTGAGCAGGCTTATCTGCCGCATCATGTGCCCAAACAAGTAGGTTTTCATCGTCCGCCTGCCAATAGGCAGAAATATTGTTTACCTGGAAATATACATAGCGGGTTTCATTTCCCTTTTGTGCTTTTAATAAATACCATCCTACCTGTAGTTGCTTAGATAAAGTAATATTGTTTTCAATTACGGATGCAGATTCGTTGAATACAGTCTGCAAACCATTAGTAACCGCAGTTATATTATGTTGGCCGCCAAAACTCCAATAAGGGACATTATCGGCATATGTAATTAAAGCATTTGCAAAATCATCAGCAGTTTTGTATGAGTATATTGTTAAATCAAGGTCTCTCGAATATTTTTTGTCAGATTTGTAATTAAAATTAGGCAGTTGACCAACAGCAAAGGGCTGTCTATATGTTGTAATATCCCAATCGGAAACAAGTTTGCTGTTATCTGAATTGGCAGTTTCAAAAGCAAACTTATAGCTTTTCATCAATGTTAAGCTGCTGTTAACAGTTGGCGCTCCTTTTTTAAGTCTCACTGTATAAACCTGCCCCGACGACAATGGCTTATCAGGCTGGAAACTTAAACAGCGTCCATTTTGCACAAAAATCCCGCTGACCGCAGGTGAAATCGTGAAGTAATCATTTAATTTTTCGTTATCAAGCTTGATGCCGTAATTTAAATATAAATCAATAGAATTATCAACAGCTACTCCTGTTGATTTATCCGATGGCTGGCTGCTGCTCACCAACAAATCACCTTTTGTTTGTATTGACCATTCAACATTTGAATCGTCGGTTGCAAGCAAAAAATGATAGACTGTATCTTCATCCAAAGGTTCAGCCGGAACGATTAAAACCTGTTCCGAGCTGGAGCCTTGATGAATTCCTAAATCGATTTCCGGGCTGACTGTCAGATATTGGCGAACCCTTGCCGCGCTGATTTTTTCATCAAAATTAATCTGAAAAGATGAAGTTGTATCAACGCCACCGTCATCGGCAATAGTGGCGCCAAAACAGGCATTATCCGCAATATCATATGGAATCGCTTTCTGATCTCCCAGCAAAACAATTAATAAGACGACCACAAAAAATATAGCAATTCCGGTAAGCCAGTAGCTTAATTTTCGCATCTATCTCACCTAAGTCATAAATTAGAAGTACGAGTATAACGCTGATTCGATGAGGCAACTTCCAATTAATTATAGTTTTATGTTTTTCACTCCCGCTCAATAGGAACAAATTTATCTGGAAACTATTAGTACTATCTGTTAAGCGCTTTGGCGCCGATATCGCTGCGGCTGAAACAATCGGAAAAACTTATTTTTTCAACGGCAGCATAGGCTTTTGTTATGGCATCGGCAATACTCTCGGCCATCGCTGTAACACCAAGTACCCTGCCTCCGGCGCTGACAAAAGCGCCGTCTTTAAATTTTGTACCAGCGTGGAATACCGTTACTCCGGCTGCCTCTGCATCATCTATGCCGCTAATTACATCACCCTTGCGATAACTGCCGGGATAGCCGCCTGCGGCTATCACCACACAAACCGCTGCTTGGTCATACCATTCTATTTTGATTTGATCAAGTTTTCCGTCTAATATTGCTTCAATAATGTCGATAATATCAGTCTTTAACCGCATCAGCACCGGCTGAGTCTCCGGATCGCCAAAACGGGCGTTATATTCCAATACTTTGGGACCGTTTTCCGTCAGCATTAACCCGGCGTACAGTACTCCTTGATACGGCCTGCCTTCAGCCGCCATCGCTTTTATTGTCGGCTGTAATATATGCTGTTCCACAAAGGCAGCTACCTGTGGCGTATATGCAGGCGCAGGTGAATAGGCGCCCATACCGCCGGTATTGGGACCCTGATCCCCGTCAAAGGCTCTTTTATGATCCTGAGCCGAAACCATCGGCACAATTGTCTTTCCATCACAAAAGGCAAGAATACTCACTTCTTCGCCTTCAAGATATTCTTCGATCAGCACTTGCGAGCCGGCGTCGCCAAAAGCGTTACCCTCAAGCATGCTTTCGACTGCCGCAATCGCTTCTGCCTCGTTTTTAGCGATAATGACGCCTTTTCCGGCTGCCAAACCATCGGCTTTGACTACAATTGGCGCGCCTTTTTCCTTAATATAAGCAACTGCCGGCTCAATCTTGTTAAATACCTCGGCTTCGGCAGTGCTAATATGATATTTGCGCATCAGTTCCTTGGCAAAACTTTTGGAGCTTTCTATTGCCGCGGCCGCCTTTGCAGGTCCAAATACGGCTCTGCCGCCAGCCATCAACGCATCAGCAAGTCCTGCGGCCAAAGCTGCCTCTGGTCCGATCACTGTCAGATCAATATTATTATCGTTAACAAACTTTTTTAAACCATCCACATTATCAGCAGCCATCGAAACACATTCGGCAATTGTTGCAATACCGGCGTTGCCGGGTGCGCAATATATTTTATCCACACGAGGGCTTTGAGCAATCTTCCAAACCAGGGCATGTTCGCGTCCGCCGCCGCCCACTACCAGAACCTTCATCAACATAGCCTCCTATTTGTCGGTCTTTGCGCGCAGATATTTACTGATGGCCGTATCATACTCAGCTGTGTGAGTATAGGCCTCCGCTGCAAGCTCAAGCCGTGTTTGATAGTCAATTCCGCCTTGTTTGAGCTTGTCTATAATTTCCCCATAACGCTGCGGGTTAATAACTATCGTCACATATTTATGATTTTTAGCGGCTGCTCGCACCATGCAGGGACCACCGATATCAATATTTTCTATCGCATCTTCTAATGTGCAATCGGTTTTGGCAATCGTTTCCCTGAAAGGGTATAAATTAACCACAACGATATCGATCGGCACAATATTGTTTTCTTCAAGCTGTGCCAGATGATCCGGTGTACGCATAGCTAAAATACCGCCGTGGATTTTGGGATGCAGAGTTTTTACCCTGCCGTCCAATATCTCCGGGAAACCGGTAATATCGCTAACATATGTAACCGGGATATCTGCTTGTTTAATAGTCTTAAACGTACCGCCGGTAGATACAATTTCATAATCCAACTTTGCCAACTCACGGGCAAAATCGACAACACCAGATTTATCGGAAACACTTATAACGGCTCTTTTTTTCATCCCAAAACCTCCGTCTATTTTTCAATAATTACTCTGCCGTTTTCCAATTTTACCCATCCGGCAGCAAAATATGATAGAACCTCTGAATATAATTTATGTTCCTCTACCAGTATCGCATCACCAACCTCATCGGCATCTTTGCATCCGCTAATATCAACTGCCCTTTGAGCGATAATCGGACCGGTATCGACCCCAGAATCAACAAAATGAACCGTACAGCCGGAAACCTTCACACCATAAACAAAGGCCTGTTCTTGCGCATGTAACCCAGGGAACGACGGTAATAGCGCCGGATGAATATTGATAACCTTCTTTGGAAACATTTCCAGAAAAGATGAAGGTAATATGCGCATAAATCCAGCTAATACAATCAGATCCGCCCCGGAGGCGGCAACTTTTTCCGCCAGCGCAATGCCATATTTGCTGCGTCCGTCGCTTTTTTGATATGTCAATACCTCAGTCGCTATGAAATGATCCTTGGCTATTTTCAAAGCGTAGGCGTTAGGGTTATCGCTTAATACCAAAACAATTTCAGCATTAAGTTTACCTTTTTCTATATTATTGATTATTGCCTGAAGATTGGAACCTCTGCCGCTAACCAACACTGCTAATTTTATCGCCGGCTTACCGACTTCGGCCATCACTGCCAAAGCAGCGGCAACAGTATCAGCTAATCCTTCCTCAACTACATTCATATCAAATCACCTGCACTTCCCTGCTTCCGGCTACCGTTTCACCGATTAATATCGCTTCCGGTAATATTTTTTTCAGTGCATCAGCATTGGTTTGCGCAACAATCAAAGCTAAGCCAATACCCATATTAAATACTCTGTTCATCTCATCATCAGGTACATCGCCGAGCTTCTGCATCAATTGAAATACCGACGGTACCTGCCAGGTGTTTTTATTTATAATAACGCCAACACCCTCCGGCAATACCCGCGGGATATTTTCCAACAAACCGCCGCCCGTAATGTGTGCCATGCCTTTAACTAATCCAGCATTAATCACCGGCAGCATCTGTTTAACATAGATACGCGTCGGTACCAACAACGCCTCGCCTAATGGCATCGATAGCTCGTCAATATATTTATCAACAGAGAATTTAGCATGGCCAAAAAATATTTTTCTCACCAGAGAAAATCCATTGGAATGAATACCGGAAGACGGTAGGCCGAATACCAAATCTCCGGCAACGATATCTTTCCCGGTTAACAATTTACTCTTTTCAGCGATACCAACAGCAAAACCGGCAATATCATATTCGTTTGGCTCATAAAGCCCCGGCATTTCCGCAGTTTCTCCGCCAATCAAAGCACATGCTGATTGCAAGCAACCTTCAGCGACACCGCTGACGATCGTTGCGACTTTGACAGGGTCAAGACTGCCGACCGCAATATAATCAAGGAAAAACAGCGGTTCCGCACCTTGTACTAAAATATCGTTAACGCACATGGCCACCGCGTCAATACCTATCGTATCATGTTTATCGCAAAGCATGGCGATTTTTAATTTAGTGCCTACGCCATCAGTACCGGCCAACAGCACCGGTTCCTGATATTTGTTCTTGTCCAGAGCAAACAAACCGGCGAAACTGCCAATATCCGTTAACACTTCCGGACGAAATGTGCGGCGCACACTGGCCTTCATCAGTTGAACCGCTTTATTTCCGGCGTCAATATCTACGCCGGCATCTTTATAGGTTACTGCCATCAGTTTTCCCCCTGCCGCTATCTTATTCGCTGAGTCTGCGTAATATTTCCTGATAAGCCTCTTCCACGCCGCCTAAGTCTCTGCGGAAACGGTCTTTATCGAGCTTCATTTTGGTATCGCTGTCCCAGAAACGGCAGGTATCGGGAGAAATCTCATCGCCCAACAAAACTTCACCGTTAAAAAGACCGAATTCAAGCTTAAAATCGACGAGATCGATTTTGCGCGCAGCCAGATATTTAATAAGAATCTGATTTACTTTCAGCGCGATTGCGGCGACCTGTTGCATTTGCTCGGGAGACGCCAATTTCATAGCCGCAATATGATAATCGTTGATCATCGGATCGCCTAACGTGTCATTTTTGTAATACCATTCCAATACCGGCTGGGACATCGGAGTACCTTCATCAAGACCCAGGCGCTTGGCCAACGATCCGGCGGCAATATTCCTCACAACCACTTCGACAGGAATAATTTTAAGAATCTTTACCACCTGTTCCGTATCGGAAACGCTGGCTACAAAATGCGAATCTACGCCGTTTTCTTTAAGTAAATTGAAGAAGATGGTAGATATTTTATTATTGAGTATTCCCTTATTCATAATCTGCGCCTTTTTCTTGCCGTCAAAGGCAGTCGCATCATCTTTATACTCAATCCAAGCCAGCGACGGATCATCGGTGAGATAAACCCGTTTTGCCTTGCCCTCATAAATCATTTCTAACTTTGTAACCATTTAAAAAAGCCCCCTTTTTATATTGCTTATAATCCGGCCCGGCGGAAAATGAAATCAATATTTTTGGTATGATAATTATAATCAAACAGCGCCGTTACTTCGTCTGTGCTTAACAGGCTCATGATATCCTTGTCCTCTAAAATCAGGTATTGGAAAGCAATATGCTGCTCCCAGGATTTGAGCGCATTCCGCTGTACCCATTCATAGGCAACTTCGCGCATGATACCTTTATCAACCAGCGACAACATTACTCTTTGCGAAAATACCAAACCATGGGTTTTTTCGATATTGGCGCGCATATTGTCGGGATAAACGATCAGATTCTCCATAACGCGGATAAACAGATGCAGCATATAATCAAGTAAAATACAGCTATCCGGGATGATGATTCTTTCTACCGATGAATGAGTAATATCACGTTCGTGCCATAATGAAATATTTTCCATAGCAGCCAGCGCATTGCCGCGCAGTACGCGGGATAGACCGGCAATCCGTTCGGAAGTGATCGGATTGCGTTTGTGCGGCATTGCTGAAGAGCCTTTTTGCCCTTTAGTGAAGCATTCCTCTACTTCGAGAATATCTGTACGCTGCAGATTGCGCAGTTCTGTGGCATACTTTTCCAGACTGCCGCCGATAATCGCCAGCGTGGTCAGAAATTCAGCATGACGGTCGCGCTGTAAAACCTGCGTGGAAACAGTTGCCGGATGTAAGCCTAAACGGCGGCAGACGAATGTCTCGATCTGCGGATCTATATTGGCAAACGTACCGACAGCACCGGAAATTTTACCAACGGAAATAACCTCTCTGGCGTTGGTAAGACGTTGTATTGACCGGTCGACCTCCATGATCCAAAGCGCCATTTTCAGTCCGAAAGTAATCGGCTCGGCATGGATTCCATGAGTACGCCCCATCATTAGTGTATATTTATGGCGCAATGCTTGCGTTGTCAATACCTCGCGCAGCTTATTTAACCTGCCTAAAAGCAAATCAGCGGCCTGCTTCATTTGCAGCGACAGTCCGGTATCAAGTATATCAGATGAAGTCATGCCCAGATGGATATATTTTGAACTTTCACCGACATTTTCACCAACCGCAGTCAGAAACGCAATAACATCATGCTTGGTGATTTCTTCTATCTCGCTTACCCTGCTGATATCAAATTTGGCTTTTGCCTTAATTTCTTTATAGGCTTCTTTGGGGATTAAGCCGATATCCGCCATTGCCTCACAGGCATAAACCTCAACGTCCAACATTCGCTGCAAACGGTTTTCGTCGCTAAAAACTTTTCCCATCTCCGGCAGTGTGTATCTTGAAATCATATTTTATCCTCCATGACAATTTATAGTTATAGGAAATAGGAAGGTTCTTTTTCCGGCTGTTTCGCTAACGCCGCCTGCAGGCGCGCGTCTTTCGACTCAACCTGCTCAGCCAGTTGCTTTTTATAGGCACGGATTTGCTCTCTGACATTATTATCGCTGACAGCCAGTATTTGCATGGCTAAAATCGCCGCATTCTTGGCGCCGTTAATTGAAACGGTTGCCACCGGTATGCCTGATGGCATTTGCACCATTGAATATAACGAATCAACGCCTAAAAGCGTTTCCGTTTTAATCGGTACACCGATAACCGGCAATACTGTCATAGCAGCTATTACTCCGCCAAGATGAGCCGCGCCCCCGGCAGCGGCAATAATCACCTGAAATCCGTTCTTCTCTGCATCAGCGGCCAAAGCCGCTGTTTTCTCCGGCAACCGATGCGCTGATGATATATGCACAGAGTATTCGATAGATTGGGAATCCAAAAAATCCATCGCCGGTTGCATAATCGGCAAATCTGAATCGCTCCCCATGATAATTAACACTTTTGCTGTCATTACACTACCTCCATAAGCAACAATCTATATTTATATATAACATGTTATATTTGGCGAAAACTAGTATAAATCCTTTAATTTTCCCTTTATTTTACAACAATGCCATCAATAAAATTTTAATATATTACTCTAATAAAAAATAGATCTTCTCAAAAATTTGGTCAATTAATCTCGGTCAATTTTCGCTCAGATAGTATGCCTTTTTAAATGCTTTAATTAATCCTTTGCTTTGACTATTTAACACGAATGTTGAATTGAGGACATTTAGCCGCGCAATACCCGCACAGAACACAATTGGTATGATCTATCTGCGGCTTACCATCGACCATAGTAATGCAGCTGCCAGGACAGGTTTGGGCACAGATTCCGCAGCCTTTGCAGAACGGTAATATTCTGATTGCTTTGTTAAGCTTTACCTTTTTCAGATCTTCATCAAAGTGCTCCATGCTTTCATTATTGAAAATACGCAAGTTAAGCGCTAACTCCGATGATTTGATCATACCAAGAGCTACCGAGTCGATTGCTTCTATATCGCGGGCAAACTTGATGGCATCCAATAACTCGTCCAGCATTGTGCCACCACCTAGCACCTTCATAGCAAAAATGCCTTTGCCATTTCTATGCGCCAGCTCAATGGCCTCGATCATCTCCACGACAGTGCCGCTCATTAAGCCTAAGCCTTTATAATTTATTAAAGGGAAAATAACATCAATATCAGTCTTTTGCGCGGCGGCAGCGGCGACTTTTACGTCGTGAGTTGTCACGCCGACAGCACGCAGATAACCTTTACTTTTGTATTCCAATAAACATTCCCAGGCGCCATTACGCTTTTCAAACAATTCGGCCGTATCGCGCCCGCCGTGCATCATGAAGATATCGATGTAATCCCTGCCGATGCCTTCCATAGCCTCAATTAGTGCTTTTTCCATATCCTGGTATGTTTCGCTCATCGACTTGCTACTGATTACCGTTTCCTTGCCATAACGTTTTAGCGCCTCTTTTAAATAAGGATATGTTTTATAAAGTTGAGCGGCGTCAAAAAAATTGATACCGCTTTCCATTGCTTCCACCAATAAATCCACGCCTTGCTGCAATGGCAGATCCGCCTGTATCGGCCCCATCGGCAAGGTGCCGAAACATAGTTCACTGACAACAATATCTGTACTGCCCAATTTTTTCATTAACATCGGCTTCACCTCTATTCATACTTATTTTCAGTATATCATAACCGGTAAAATATGCAAATATGCCGTTATCTTATGCTGATTAGTTCCTTGACAAAAAGCGCTAAAAAATTTATGATAAATTAAATGATGTTAAAATAATTTAAATACCACGCATTTGGCGGGAAAGGTTTATTTACATGGATAATGTTTTTGATACACTTAAAGAACGCGGATTTATCGAACAGTCTACCAATGAAGAACAAGTACGGGAGCTGCTGGGCAAAGGCCCCGTCACATTTTATATCGGTTTTGACCCCACCGCAGACAGCCTGCATGTCGGACATTTCATCCAAATCATCGTAATGATGCATATGCAAAGAGCCGGGCACCGGCCAATTGCTCTGCTTGGCGGGGGGACAACCATGGTCGGCGACCCCTCCGGACGTACCGATATGCGTAGAATGCTGACAAAAGAACAAATCGCAGCAAACGCCGCTAAGTTTAAGACTCAGTTTTCGCGCTTCTTGCGTTTCGATGACAAAGATGGCGCTATTATGGTCAACAATGCCGAATGGCTGCTGCCGCTTAATTACATTGATTTTCTTCGCGACTATGGCAGTATGTTTTCTGTCAATCGGATGCTTACCGCCGAATGTTTCAAAACCAGACTTGAAAAAGGCCTGACTTTCCTTGAATTCAATTATATGCTAATGCAGTCATATGATTTCCTCGAGTTATACCGACGTTATGGCGCAGTATTACAGTTGGGCGGTAACGACCAATGGTCGAATATTTTATCCGGCGCCGATCTGATACGCCGTGTCGAGGGCGCCGAAGCGCACGCTTTGACATTCAGCCTTTTGACTAACAGCGCCGGTAAAAAGATGGGTAAAACTGAAAGCGGCGCCGTTTGGCTTGACCCCCAAAAGACTTCGCCATATGAGTTTTACCAATACTGGCGTAACATCGATGACGCCGATGTGGCAAAATGTCTGGCGTTGCTGACTTTTTTGCCCATGGAGCAGATACGCCAACTTACAGACACTAGCGCCGGCGCAGATATTAATAAAGCCAAAGAAGTGCTGGCTAATGAGCTGACAACTTTGGTCCATGGCGCAGACGAAGCGGCTAAGGCGCAAGCAGCCGCCCAGGCATTGTTTGGCGGTGGCGGCAATATGGATAACGTTCCTTCAACCACTATACCGGCTGTTGATTTCGGTAGCGGTATGGACATCATCAGCCTGCTGAGCGCCTGCGGATTGATTTCCTCCAACAGCGAAGGAAGGCGGCTAATCAAAGACGGCGGTATCTATCTTAATAACGAGCGTATTAACGATATTTCTGTAATTGTAGATAAAAAAGCTTTTGATCTAGGATACGCGCTATTGCGCAAAGGCAAAAAAATCTATCATAAAGCAATCATAGGTTAACATTATGAAAAAAAATTGGTTACTAAAGTTGATTATTATTGCGATAATAATTACTGTAGCGGTTTGCGTTATTATCAGCTGCACAAATAATGACAATAGCAATTCAACAAATACAAATAATGATACTCAACAAACATCCACAAACAAATCTGAACCGGTAACTGTTTCACTGATAGCCGTCGGCGATAATTTGCTCCACAGCACTATACTAAATGACGCTAAAACCAGTAACGGCAGTTATAATTTTACACCTATATACGCGCCGGTTGCCCCATACATCAAAGCCGCTGATATTGCCTTTGTCAATCAGGAAGCTCCTCTGGCCGGCAGCGGTTATCAGGCCAGCGGCTATCCGCTGTTTAACTCGCCTCAGCAAGCCGGACTTGATTTAGTTTCAACCGGTTTTAACGTTATTAATATGGCCAACAATCATGCTCTGGATAAAGGCGCGCAGGCAGTGATTAATACTGCGGATTTTTGGGACAGCGTTGAAGGAGTAACCATGCTTGGTATTGCCCGCTCGCAAGATGAAGCGTCTGAAATCAAAACCGTGGAAGTCAATGGCGTAACCTTTGCCTTTCTCAGCTATTGTTACGGCACCAACGGTATGCCGATGGAATATAGTTATTTGCTATCGCTGATTGACATGGACAAGATTGCTGATGATATCGCGCGCGCCAAAGAAATATCCGATTGTGTTATCGTTTCGATGCACTGGGGTAACGAATACCAGTTAACTCCATCGGCGATTCAAAGAGAGATGGCTCAACAATTGGCCGACATGGGTGTGGATCTTGTTATCGGACACCATCCACATGTAATTGAGCCGGCGGAATGGCTGACCGGTAAAGGAGGCAACCATACCTTTGTCGCCTACTCGCTCGGTAATTTTGTTTCATCACAACACGAACGTGAAACTATGCTGGGCGGTATGCTCTCCGTCAAATTTGCGTGTCAGGACGGGAAAGTATCAATCAGCGAGGCCGGTATTATACCATTGGTTACGCATTACGAACATGGCCTTCACGGCTACCGCGTCTATCGCCTGTCTGATTATACCGACGAACTAGCCGCACGTCATGGCATTTCTGACTACGACAAGCCGGTCAGCGTCAAATATTTTGAGGATTTATCCGCCCAGGTATTTGGACAATACCGTATTTATTAAGGAGATGAACATATGTTAAAACAACTTATTGACGACGGTTTCGGCAAAATTGAAGATTATAATTGCGCCGAAAAGATTATTTATGGCGCAAACATTGTTTATGATCTGGGTCTTTCCGATGACGCCTGCAAATTGCTTGCCGGTTTTGGCGGTGGAGCAGGTATCGGCCATTTATGCGGCGCTTTAGCCGGCTGTGTAGCAGTGTTAAGCTCGCTTTATGTAGAAAACAACGCCCATGAAAGCGATCGAATCGCCAAACTGACGCGTGAACTGCTTGAAGAATATAAACAGAAAATGAGCAGTATCGATTGCTCGGCATTGGTGGATCTCTACCGTAAACCAGATACTAAATGTGACTCCGTTATTTCTGCTGCCGCCGAAGTACTGGATGAAATTGTTGAAAGGGAAGGTATTCAATAAAGCGATATAAAAAAAGCCCCGGAGATTCGGGGCTTTTTTTATATCGCTTTAAATAATCTGGCAAATTCTTCTAAAGAAAGTGTTTCTGCCCTGCGCTCGCCGTCAATAGCCGCGGCGTTAAATATTTGCCGCCAACGTTGCTTCTCATTACCGCCCAAAACATTGAGCAGTGTCTTGCGCTTCATAGTAAAAGCGGTTGTTATTAATTTAAAAAAGGCCTGCTGATCCGCTACTGTAACCGGCGGTATATGATGGGTTAGCCGTATTACTGCCGATTCAATAGCCGGGACTGGAACAAAGCTTGTCCGAGGCACCGCAAGCACGGTTTCTATATCCGCATAATAGGCAATCAATAAATTAAGCGGGCTGCCTAAGGCAGGCATGAGTTTTTGCGCAACCTCTTTTTGTACCATCAAAGTTAAAGTTGTCCAGCAACCACCTTTTAATAGTAAATTTTTAATAATTGTCGAAGTTGCACAATAAGGCAGGTTAGCTATAACTTGATATTCATTCCAACCATTTGTTTGCGCATACTCTGCAAAATTAAATTTAACTGCATCATCATTGATTATACTTACATGTCGCTGTTCGGCAAATAGTTGTTCCAACCAATGACAAAAGCGCCGGTCAATTTCCAATAAGGTTAATGACGACGCTTTTTTAGCTATAAATTGGCTCATGCCGCCCAAGCCAGGACCGATTTCAATTATTATATCATCAGTTCCGATTTGCACAATATCAATGATTTTTTCAATAATCACTGGATCTACTAAAAAATTTTGACCCAGTGACTTTTTGGCGGCTAAATCCGGGCGACGTAGTAAATGTTCAACTGTCGCTCTGTCGGCAATAGTTATTTCCATATAATTACTCAAGAATATAAATGGTAATATTCCTTCTTCCCCAGTTTATGCATTCCGACTTGCTATCGTAATAGAGATCGATGATTTTACCTTTAATAGCACCGCCGGTGTCCTCAGCTCTGGCATAACCATAACCAGGGATATAAACCGTTGAACCAAGTGGTATAACGCTGGGGTCAACCGCAATAGTACCCTCGTTTGGCCAGGTACCGGTCGCAGTACGGTTACCTGTAGCAGTATAGGCTGTTGCCTGGACTGACATTGATTTAGTATACGCAAAGCTGCTGCCATCTGATGCAGTACCTATTTTTAAACCCTGAGCGGCAGCTTCTTCTGCCGATAATCTGGAGCTTCCGCTTCTGCTGGCAACCTCCAAACGGCCATATGCTATAACCGTGGTGCCTGCTTCTTTTAATACTTTTGAATTAACAATCTTACGCTCAATTTCTTTACCGTCTTTGTATGTAACAAGAACGGCGTTTTCCTGAAGACCATTAGCGCCTTCAGATACGATTCTATTTGCTCCCGGCGAAAGTGAAGTATCAACTTTACGGGTGATGGTCGGAGCAATTGACGCTTGCTCAGTAACAGTCTCCTGCCAAACTCGATAGACAGAAATATCGGTTGTGCCGTTTACTTTACTATCCAAAGGTAATGAAGTTTGATCTAAATCTTTTAATTTAATACCTACCTTATCGATAGCTTCCGCTACAGTCAAAGGTACGCTTTCTGCCTGATATGATTTACCGTCAGCCATGACGGTATAAGTGAAAGCCCGCAAGATATTAATCTCCATATCATCCTGGAGAGGAGAAAAGAGGTCGGTATCGCATTTATCGTTTGCACCTAAAACAATGCCTGCCTCATTAAGCATCATCTGCACCGTATTCTGTCTGGAAGTAATCTCCATATTTAATCCGTTGATGTTTATGGTAACAGTTTTTGCTGCCAAAGCACCCATCGCGGAATTTCCAAAGTCCAATACTCCCCAGTATGAACAAGCTCCGAATACCACTACTATCATTAAAATAGCAGCTGTAATCATCATAGGTATACGCTTTTGAATTCTAATCGGCTTAAAAAACGCAATCTTCTTCTTTTGAGGAACATCCAAGGCGGCTACCTCGCGTACAAAAGCTGCCTCTTTTAACTCGGAATTTGGCCTCGTTTTAATGGTGAGCGCCGTACCTTTTTTCATTAAATACCCCCTAAAAATCAGAAAGAATAATCACTTTTAATATGATTATTCTCTCATTACATGTGTCTATTATAATCTATATGCCTGCGTTAGTCAAATTTATACCTATTTAAGTGCTGTTTTAATATTTTGAATTTGCATTTATGCAAAATAAATTCAAAGCATTATTGGTGGTGACTTCTGCTATTTCATCAAGATCTATTTCACGTATTTCAGCTAACTTCTTTGCCACATAATAAACATTTGATGGTTGATTGGTTTTACCGCGCAGCGGCTGTGGGCTTAAATATGGCGAATCGGTCTCTACCAGCAGCATATCAAGCGGTACATTTCTGGCAACCTCAATCAATTTGTTGGCATTTTTATAAGTTAATGGTCCGGCAAAGGAGATATGAAATCCCAGCCTCATACATTCCTTAGCCATTTCCCAACTACCGGAATAGCAATGCCAAACGCCGCCGTTGACGCCGCCGTTTTCCTCGCGGATTATCTTCAAAGTATCCTCGTGCGCTTCGCGGTCATGGATGATTATCGGTAAACGAGCTGATTTGGCAGCGGCAATCTGTTGCCGAAACGCTTGTTGCTGAACAGGGCGCGGCGAAAAATCATAATGATAATCGAGCCCGATCTCTCCCCAGGCAACAGTGCATTTGGATAACGTCAATTCGTGCAATCGTTCCAATAATATGTCATCAAGATTGGTAGCTTCATGCGGGTGAACGCCAACTGCGGCAAAAACGTTGCCTTTATACTTTTCCGCCAAACGCACTGCCAACAATGACGAACTCCAATTGCAACCGACAGTATTGATATATTTCACACCCGCATCCCAAGCCTGCTGTAAAACACCAGGTAACTGCTGGTATAACTGCTCATCATCAAGATGAGCATGGCTGTCATATAACATCTGCATCTTCCTCTTATTCGATCTTAACACCGGAAGGCATATCTGCGATTTCCAGCAATTGCAATTTATCTTTGCCGCAAGCGGACAGCAGCATACCACGCGACTCAATACCGCGAATAGTGCGCGGTTTAAGATTGGCAATCAATATCAGATTGCGCCCGATCAACTGTTCCGGCTGATAGTATTCGGCTATACCAGATAATACGGTCCGTTCTTCATCACCCAATTGCAGACGAAACTTGAGCAGTTTATCGGCCTTGGGTACCTTTTCGCAGGCCAGCACCTTGACAACGCGCAAATCGAGTTTGGCGAAATCTTCAATGGAAATTTCCGGAGCAACCGGTTCGGACGGAGTGACTATTTCTGTTTCCGTATTAAGAATTCTTTCAATAACAGCTCTATCAGTTGGAATATCCGGAACATCATTTATTCCAATTTCTTCAATAGTAATCTCATCAGCTTCTGCCGTTTGTTCCTGCGCTAACGGCAGACTGTCTATAGATTCCAAATCAATCCGCGGAAACAACGGTTCACCGCGGTCAATCTTAGTCCCTTGTGGGAAAAGACCAAATTCAAGGCTTTCCCAACAATGCAGTTCCGGTTTATCACCGATACCTAATTGCGCCCATACTTTAGCTGGTATCGAAGGCATAAACGGCCCTACCATAATCGTTACCATGCGGATAATTTCCACAAGGTTATAGAGAACGCTGGCCAACTTCTCTTTCTCTCCTGCTTTATTCAAAGCCCAGGGAGCGGCGTCGTCAACATATTTGTTAGCCTTATTAACGAGTTTCCACACCTCAGCCAGCGCATTGGACCATTGCAGATCATCCATCAGCTTGGCAAATGCTTGCGGAGTTGTACGCGTCAGCGCTATCAAATCAGCGTCAAATTCGGTGGCTTTAGTCGGAGCCTCCACTATTCCCTGCTGGAATTTTCCGATCATCGCTGTGGAGCGCGAAAGCAAGTTACCGTAATCATTGGCCAAATCCGTATTGATGCGCAGCGCCATCGCTTGTTCGGAATAATTGCAATCCATTCCTGTCTGCATTTCCCTCATTAAAAAATAGCGGATGGCATCGGCGCTATATTTTTGCGATAGCACTATCGGATCAATGACATTGCCTTTGGACTTGCTCATTTTCGTATCGCCGAGCAATACCCAACCATGTCCAAGTACCTTCTTGGGCAGCGGCATATCGGCTGCCATTAAAATGGTCGGCCAAATTATAGAATGAAAACGAATAATATCTTTTCCCATTAAATGAACATCCGCGGGCCAATATTTCTGATAATAGCCTTCGTGACTCTCCAAAGCAGAAATATAATTAAACAGTGCGTCAAACCAGACATAGACCACATGTTTACTATCAAAAGGCACCGGAATTCCCCAGCTAAAAGTCGTGCGGGAAACACAAAGATCCTCCAACCCCTGTTTAACAAAATTAATCATTTCGTTTTTGCGAATCGCAGGTTGGATAAAGTCGGGGTTTTCTTCAATATACTGCAGCCAACGATCAGCGTATTTGCTCATTTTGAAGAAATAGCTTTCTTCGTTCATCTTCTCTACCGGCCGTCCGCAATCGGGACAAGTATGACCCTCGGCCAACTGACGCTCAGTAAAAAACGTTTCGCAAGGCGTACAATACCATCCTTGATACTCAGCTTTGTAAATATCACCTTTGTCATATATCATTTTAAACATTTTCTGTACAAATTCGATATGCCGCTGTTCGGTAGTACGAATAAAATCATCGTAATCGATCATCAATGTTTTCCACAGTTTCTGGAAATCCATGATGATCTTATCGACAAACGCTTGCGGCTCCATACCCGCTGCCTCTGCACGCCGTTGAATTTTTTGTCCGTGCTCATCGGTACCGGTAAGAAAGAATGTATCATACCCACGTAATTTTTTATAACGCGTCATCGTATCGGCCGCTACTGTTGTATAGGCATGTCCGATATGCGGATTATCGCTGGGATAATATATAGGAGTTGTGATATAAAAAGTCTTATTTTCGCTCATTAATTAGCGCCTCCCGATTTTATAAAAGCTTTAATTCGGCGATTTAATTATTATACACTTAATTTATTAATTATATTAGAAAGGCACAGATACGTCAAGGTTTAATGCCAAGCTCATAAATAGTCTTTACAGGTAATTGATACTTACCGGCCAACATTTTGGCAGCCGCCTTACGGGTATTGCCCGCAGTCAGCAGTTGGGTCAGTTCGGCTAGAAGCAGTTCGGTATCAGGTTTTTGCTGAGTCTGAGAAATTTTCTCCGCAGCGGCAACAATAACCGTAAATTCACCACGTATCTCAGTTTGCAGAAAATAATCGTATGCTTCTTGCAGCGTCCCCCGGAAATACTGTTCATGAAGTTTTGTCAATTCCCGGCAAATAGCTGTTTTACGCTCGCCGCCAAATATATTCATCATGTCTTCCAGCAGGGCAATTATCCGGTGTGGGGCTTCATAAAACACCAATGTCCGCTGTTCGGCTACTAGTGATTGCAGCATTTTCCGCCGTTTGCTTTTATCCCGCGGCAAAAATCCCTCAAAAGCAAACCGATCAGCCTCAATACCACCGGCAGACAATGCTGTCAGCAATGCGCTGGCTCCAGGTATGGCAACCACTTCTATGCCGTCAGCGATTGCTAATGCCGCAATATCGGCACCGGGATCGGATATGGCCGGAGTACCGGCATCCGATACAACCGCTATTGATTTACCTTCCGCCAGCATTGATAACAATTCCTGGCCACGTTCGGTCAGATTATGGCGATGATAACTAATCAGCGGCTTATGAATATCGTAATGATTGAGCAATTTACGGCTTTGCCGCGTATCTTCAGCGGCGATCAGATCAACCTCGCGGAGGATTCTCAGCGCTCGCAATGTAATATCTTCGAGATTACCTATCGGCGTAGCCACTAAATATAAAGTGCCGCTCATTATTTTGCTCCCCCTTTTTCACCGACAATAACCGCCGCTTCCTCGCTGTATTTCCCCGTGCTTTGCCATATTACCAATGGTTCTAATATTTCGGCTTGCGTTTTTTGTCCTTTGCGTGCGGCCAATAATACTCTTTTAGCTTTGGTGTTATTAAACATTTGTATGAATCTGCTGCGGAAAACATAAAGCTGCTGTTGTTCAAGTGTGGATGTCAGCTCCTCTAGCCGTTCCGCTAGGTGAATCAGCCATAGTGTCCCACCGGGCTTAAGTAACTCTGCCGCAACTTCCGCCAATTCTGCAAAACTGCCGTATATCTCGCTTTTGGCTGCCGCTTTTTGTGGTTGCGGACTGATACGACTGCTTGCCAATGGATAATACGGCGGATTGGCAACAATCATCTGGCAGCACTCCTTGCCCCACGGCAACTCGCGCCAATCATACTGCCCGATACTGATTTGCCGCTGTAGATTATTTAAGACTACGCTGCGCTGAGCCATCTCAGCCAGCGGATATATTATTTCTACTGCTCTGATACTGCTATTTGGCATGCTGGTAGCCAGCAATAGCGAAATGACGCCGGTGCCGCACCCCAATTCAACTATATCGGTACCGTTAACCTTATCAACGAAATCTGCCAACAGTAAAGCATCCAATGAAAAACGGGGCGATTGCGACTCCATAATTATCTGTAAGTCTCCACGCCCCAACTGATATATTTGTTCTTGCGGTTTTAATTCATAGTTCATAGATCTTCCGGCAGACTCCGCCCTTCATGAAACAATAACGAAAGACAAAACAAGCAATCCTCTTCTCTTTGGTGGCCGAAATGAGCATGACAAATATGATAACCCTCATTATATAATGAATTCAGCGCCTCGAAACCGCTGCCTTGCTGCTCATCCAAGAGTTTTTGTTGCAAATAGGCGTTATAACGTTCCAATTCGCCAACGTGTTCACGTAACTCGGCAGCCTCAGACAACAACTTTTGCAATTGTTCATAAACAAGGGAAATATCATCGTAAAGAGTCATCTATTGATTATCGTCCTCCAGGCTCAAGAGACTTGCTTCATCAATTTCTTCATCTTCGGTTAAATACTTGGGTTTAGGACAATTTTCGCAATTACCTTCGAAATGTTCATACTTTAGACAGCACATCAAACGGCCGCAAATACCGGATATTTTGGCCGGGTTAAGCGAAAGATTTTGTTTTTTTGCCATTTTAATAGATACAGGCTGAAAATCGTCAAGCACGCTGTGGCAGCATAATACCCTGCCGCAAGTACCAATACCGCCGATTAACTTCGCTTCGTCGCGTACGCCAATTTGCCTTAGCTCAATACGGGTACGGAAAACAGCTGCCAAATCTTTAACCAATTCTCTGAAATCAACACGCCCGTCAGATGTAAAGTAGAAGATGATCTTGCTGACATCAAATGTGTATGAAACATCAATAAGTTTAATAGGCAAATTATGCTGCAGAATCTTTTTTTTGCAGATTTGAAACGCTTCTTTCTCGCCGGCAATGTTTTCTTCATGTTTACGCAAATCTGCTTCTGTAGCTTTTCGCAGCACGTTTTTCAGCTCACTTGATATTTCGCTTTCCTCAATTTCTCGGGTAGCAATCACTACCGTGCCAAACTCCAAACCGCGAGAAGTCTCAACAATTACCGAATCAGAGACATTCAGCTGGAAACCACAAGGATTGAAATAATATATTTTACCGGGTTTTTTAAATCGAACCCCTACTATTGTGACCATAATTACCTCCAATATAAATCTATAACTTTATTATTATACCATATCCGCCAGCATAGATATTGCTGGCTTTTCGCTATGCGGGAAAACTTCTAGCTTAAATAGGCACTTAGCCGCTTGTGCCTGTGCAGCTATTCTAGATGGCTTTTCCCTAGGCGGGAAAACCTCTAGCTTAAATAGACGCTCAGCCGCTTGTGCCTGTGCAGCTATTCTAGCTGGCTTTTCCCTAGACGGGAAAACCTCTAGCTTAAATAGGCGCTCAGCCTCGAAATCGGAGATTTCGGCCTGTGCAGCTATTATACTCTAAATATCCAATTAAACGCAAGGTATTTTACCATAAGCGCTGGGAAAGTATTCTTGATTGATATACTTTCGTCATCATGTTCTATCTACCTTTTTCGTATTTAAAAACAAAGTCGATAATCAACAATATTTAAATAATTAGCAGACTAATTAATTGGCATTTTGGTGACATGTTGTATTAATTAATGTAATATAAAATTTACTAGTCTAATTGGCATGTATTTTAGATGCATGGCATTATAGGGATAATGCTTGCTTTATATGCAGAAGATCCTTATTTTATATAATCTCACCTCATTCGCCTAACGAGTTGATATATTTTGAAGCTTTTCCCTTGTTTTATTATAATATTTCAGCCAAGTTTTTGCGCATCCGTTTTGAGTTCTTGTTTTTTTTAATTATTGTCATTATTCATCGTTCATGACATTTTATCATTATTTTTTGAATATTAGTATTAATAATTAGCTCCTGTCAATTTGTTATTATATGCTATGGAAGTATAATCATAATGTACCCAATATAAAATGAAGGACAATATTATAAATATATTGACATTGTAGTTATTGTCTTATCTGGGAGTTGCTTTTTCGAGCGCCTAAAAGTGCTGCGTAAAGCAAGTCTTTTTGATAGAAATACTAAGGGGGATATTACTTAAAAAGAAATACGAAAGGGGATTTTAAAATGAAACCAATTGTATTAACCGTCAATGGGGTAGAACACACAGTAGTCTGCGATCCGGAGCGAGATAACTTAGCAGATTGCCTGCGTAATCTGGGTTTCACCGGAGTAAAGGTTGGCTGCGGTACAGGTGAATGCGGAACATGCTCAGTAATACTGAACGGGAAAGTCATCCGTTCCTGTGTCAGAAAGATGAAGAATGTCCCGGAGTACAGCAAGATTACGACTATCGAAGGAATCGGCATTCCCGGTAAACTGCATCCGTTACAACAGGCCTGGGTTTCCTGCGGCGCCGTCCAGTGCGGTTTCTGCTCACCGGGATTTATCGTATCTTCCAAGGCGCTTTTGGAAGAAAACCCGAACCCGACCAGAGAAGAAGTACGTGCATGGTTTAAGAGCCATAACAACGCCTGCCGTTGCACCGGTTACAAACAGATTACAGACGCTGTTATGATGGCAGCCGAAGTTATGCGCGGAGAAAAGACCATGGATGACATTACCTTTAAGGTACCAGCCGACGGACGTATTTACGGCACCACGGTTCCGAGACCGACTGCCGTTGGCAAGGTCACCGGTACGCTTGATTACGGAGCCGATCTAAACGCCAAACTCCCGGACGGCGCTCTTTATATGGCCCCGGTGCTGGCAAGAGTCAGCTGCGGCAAATTGATTTCCGCTGATTACAGCGAAGCGGAAAAGATGCCCGGCGTTGAAAAGATCGTTACCTGCAAAGATGTCAAAGGTACCAACCGCATCTTTTTGATGGACGGTAAAAAGCGCACTAAAAATCCCGGCAATCTCAGACCGATCCTGGTTGAAGATAATATTTTCCGTTACGGCGATGTAGTAGCATTGGTATGCGCTACCAGTAAACAGGAAGCCATAGCCGCAGCTGAAAAAGTAAAATTAGAAATTGAAAAGCTTCCGGCTAATATGAGCGTTTTGGAATCCCTCGCAGACGGCGCACCGCAAATCCACGAAGGCATACCCAATGCATATATGGAAGTACCGCACATTTTAGGTGAAGAAACGACCCCGATTTATGAAAAAGCCGCTTATACTGTGCAGGCCAGCTATTCCACACAACGTCAGCCGCACTTCTCGCTGGAGCCTGAAACCGGCTTGGCTTATGTAGACGATCAGGGTGTACTGACCATCCATTATAAATCCCAATTCATTTATATAGTCAAACCCGCTCTTTCCAAAGGCGTGGGTTTTGAAAAAGAAAATATCCGTTTAGTGGGCAACAATGCCGGTGCCAGCTTTGGCTACAGCATGTCCCCTGCTTATCCGGCTCTGCTGGCTGTTGGCACTATTGCCACCGGCAAGCTTTGCGCCATGGATATGAGTTTTGCGGATCATATGCATTATTCGCCCAAACGTAATGCCAGCTATACAAATTGTAAGTTTGCTGCCGATAAAGACGGCAAGTTACTGGCAATGGATTACCATCTATGTTATGATGTTGGCCCTTATTCCACCTTTTCCAATGCTTGCCTGGAAAAGGGACCTACTTACATGGGCAACCCCTATAAGGTTCGCAATATCAGAGGCTTGACTCAGATGGTCTTTACCAACCACGCCTGCACAGCTCCATACCGCAGTTACGGTACTGTCAGCTCGACCTGGGCCACGGAAGTCGCTTTAAATGAGCTGGCACTCAAGATGGGCATGGATCCCTTTGAATTCCGCGCCCTCAACGTCTATAAACAAGGTGACCTTGGCAACACGGATTGTCTCTTTGAAAGCTACGAGTTACCCGGTATGTTCGATAAAGCCCGTCCAATTTACAAGGAATGGAAAGCCAGAGCAGCAGCTGAAAGCACTCCAGAGATTAAACGCGGCGTTGGCGTTGCCTGCAGTACCTATAAAGCCGGCGCTAACGTAAACGACCAGGCTGAAAGCCATCTGGAACTAATGCCGGACGGCACCGTTAACCACTATAACAGCTGGGAAGATTTAGGTCAGGGCGGCGATGTCGGTACGCTGGTGCATACCCATGAGTGCCTGCGTCCGTTGGGATTGACCATCGATCAGATCCATGTGATTATGAACGATACCGGCAAGTGCCCGAATTCCGGTCCTGCTGCCGGCAGCCGTTCTCACCTGATGACCGGTAGAGCCACAGAGGCCGCCGCGGCAAAGATGCTGGCAGCTATGAAAAAAGCAGACGGCACCTATCGCACTTATGATGAAATGGTCAAAGAAGGACTACCTACTAAGTTTGAAGGCATCTACTCTTCCGCCGGCGAGTCGGATTTAAGCAATGTTGATGAAAATACAGGCTTGGGCAAAAATGTCAACAATGATGCCTGGAACGTTATGTTGGCGGCAATCGCTGTTGAAGTTGCTACCGGTAAGGTTACCGTGGAACACTTCTACTGCATCAGCGACATCGGCACAATCGGCTCTATCCACGCAGTGGAAGGCCAGGCATATAGCGGCATCCAACACAGTATCGGTATGGCGCTGTCTGAAGACATGCGTGAAGATTTACCTGATCGTAAAAAGTCTGAGACTATGCATGGCTGCGGCTTCCCCTACATCGACATGGTACCTGACGATATGCAGATTGAATTCGTTGACAGTTGGCGCGAACGTGGATCGCATGGTAGCGGCGGCTGCTCAGAATCTTACCAGTCCGGAGGTCATGCGGCTGTTATGAATGCGATTACCGATGCCTGTGGCATAGTCGTCCGTGAGCTGCCTGCCACTCCAGATAAGGTCCTTGCTGAATTAAAGAACGTTGCAGCGGGCAAACCCACCGAACCAAAGGATTATTACCTCGGTTGCGATCTGTACGAACACCTGGAAGATATTAAAAATAATCCTGTATAAGCAAACGAATCTCTACAGGAATACAAAAGCAGACGCCGTTACTCACAGCGTCTGCTTTTTTAAAAAAGGAACACGTTTACTGGTGATTTATTGAACAAACTTGATCACCCAAAGCAGCTATATTATAATAATATTATCAAGCCAACATAATCAACTATCGCAGCCATATATCGAATATGCAGACAGGATGGTGATTGGATGGAAATGAAGGATTTAGTAGGGACTTCCAAACGATGCGTTAAGGACGCGGAGGCGCCTTGTATGACTTCATGTCCTTTTAATGTAGATGTTCGCAATCTGACGAGGCGGATACGGGTCGGAAATTTCAATGGCGCTTTTTCCAGATATAAAAAGCAAGTTATTTTTCCGGAGATCGTCAGCCGGATTTGTCCGCATTATTGTGCAAATACCTGCGCTGAAACGAACAAGAATTTACAGGTGGATATCGGTAGCCTAGAATTAGCAGCCTGCCGTTTTCATGACAGCGGCAGTCCAAACTATGCTACACACAGCAAAAAATCAGAAAAGATCGCAATCGTAGGCGGCGGCCTTGCCGGTTGTACAGCCGCGTTTTTACTAACCGCCAAAGGGTATCAGGTAGAACTCTTTGAACGGAATTCTCGGCTGGGGGGCTCTTTATCCGCTTATCCGGAGCAGATATTACCCCCCTATGCACTGGAACAGGACTTTTTGCAATTATACGAGTCGGATAACTTGACGATCCGTTGTAACACCAAGGTCAGCAGCCTTAACGAACTAGATTTTGACGCGGTACTGCTCGCTACCGGCACGGCCGGAAACCCTCCCGGTGCGGCATTACAAGATTGGAATCCGCTGACACTGCAAAGTTCCGTACCAAATGTATTTTATGCCGGCAAACTGGTTCTTGCAGAGAACGCAGGAGATATCCGTGCCATGGTTTCTGCCAGACAAGCCAGCGAAAGCGTGGATCGTTTTCTGCAGGGAGTTTCTCTGACTTTGGACAGAACTATCCCGAATTATGGAAAAGCGACAGATATTTCTTCGTCACCTGCTCCTGTGCGTGAACTAAGCCGTGAAGAAGCAATTACGGAGGCTGCAAATTGTACTTTCTGCTATTGCAATAATTGTCTGTCTTGCCCGCTGCTTGGCAAATATAAGGAAACGCCGAAGGAATACGCGGCAGAAGTTCTCCAAAATCTGAATGTAATAGAAAGGCTTGACGCTCCTGTCAATAAACGAATGATTTATTCCTGTAATTTATGCCACGATTGCAGTAGCGTATGCCCGGTCGGCATCGATATGGGAGAAGTCTTTTTATTAGGTAGGCGGATGCTGCATAAAAAAGGCAAAACGCGTGATGCTATTTATGATTACTGGCTGCGGGATATGGTGTTCCAAAATACGGAAGCAGGACTATTAAAGAAACAGCCTGGCAAGGAAGAATGTGCATATCTATTTTTTCCCGGCTGCCAGCTGGGAGGAGTTTTACCGGACACACTGCGCCGGACATACAAGTATCTATGTCACGTGCTTGCTGGTGGCGTCGCATTAAAACTGGGTTGTTGCGGCGCGCCGGCGGACTGGTCCGGAGACGAGGCGCTTTATGCCCAAGTGCGGGATAGTTTTCTGCAGGATTGGCTGAGTTTGGATAAACCGCAGGTAATTATCGCCTGTCCTTCCTGTGCTTCTTTACTGCAAAGGGAATTACCGGAAATCCCCTTGCTGAGCCTCTGGGACATCCTTGCCAAGCATATTCCCCCGCAAGCCATATACGGCAATAACCGTCAGGTTTCGGTATTCGATCCCTGCACGTCAGATGCGGCGGGAAATAGTGCGGAAAGTGCTCGGAGTATACTGCATGCTCTTTCATATCAGCCTGTTCACATAGAGCGTCAACCGGGCAGTGGAACTTGCTGCGGATATGGCGGTTTGATCTCCGCAGTTGATCCTGAGTTGGCGGAAGAAATCACCAACCAACGCGTTTCCGCTTCACCTTATGATTATGTGACTTATTGTATAAATTGCCAGGACACGTTCTTGTCGGTGGGAAAAAACAGTCGGCATTTGCTGGAATTACTCTTCGATTCTACTTCTTTTGATGAAGCCTCTTCTATCCCTACCTTAACGGAGCGGCGTGCATCTGTATTAAAATTAAAAAAAGAACTCCTGTCGGAGTTATGGAATGAAGATTGGCAGCCACCAGCTGAGCCTGAATGTGAATTACTCATATCGGATGATTTATGGGCAAAAATGCAAAAGTCGCGGATACTGCTTGCTGATATCCAAAAGGTTATCATCAATGCCGAGCAAAATCACTGTTATTTTATTAGGGAAACGAACGGAGCGCATATTGCCTCCCTGCGTCAGGGTCCAATAACCTATTGGGCAGAATACTCTGTGCCTGCAGCGGCCGATCCTATTGCTGCTTTCAAATTGCTTAACGTCTATACTCATCGAATGGAATTGCAAGAAGCTGATGCGTCCACCTTGAAGTCTGATGCCAACACAAAGGTGCTTGCGGAGATCAGCTGCGGGCAGTGCAGCAATAAATTAGAGATACATGATCGGAATCTCTTTTATCTTGATCATTATCTGCAACACGGTCTTCCCTGTTGTCATGAATGCGGAAGAATTTATATTCCCGAGGAGTTGGCTACCGGTAAGATGCAGGAAGTGGAAATGGCATTTGAAGACAAGTAATATTTATTCACATGGACTATAAACCCCTATTCTTTGGCATCTATGAATCTGTCTTCGGCAAGAGTATCTTCCTAACGCAAGGCATTTTGCCACAAGCGCAGGAAAATAACATCAGTTAATATTTTGCGGTTGATATTGCGATATATATAATCAATAGCATTCTCCATCATCATTGCTGATTTCAGTGCCTGCTCAGGTGTAAAAGGCAATTGCCGTTCGCCTCTGATTGACGACACCAACAGCCACAATAATGCTGTGAAATAATGAAGCTGTTGTTGCTTATCATTCTCGCTTATCACCGTTTTAGCTCTGAGCAATACCTGCCAACATTGCAGTTGAGGTAGCGATAGCAGTAGCTCCTGAGCCTGTGGTATTAATTTTTCGACTTCATTATCGTCAATAATAGCAACCGATTCCCTGCCGCAGCCAAACACCTGACAGCGTGAGATAATTGTCGGCAAAAGTCGATCAATATTATCGGCCAGCAAAATAAATAAGGTGTTGTCCGGCGGTTCTTCAAGTGTTTTCAGCAAACTGTTGGCTGCCGCCTCCTGCATCAACTCGGCATTAACGATAATAAATACTTTTACTCGGCCATATATCGCCTTTCTGGTAGCTATTTCCTGCACCGAACGCATTTTTTCGATGCGGTGCAGATTTTTTTCCGGATAGATAATATGCAACTCCTCAAATACTCCCGCAGCAATTTTTCGGCATACTTGACAATCACCGCAGGCCAGACCATCTATAGGCGTAAGACAGTTGTTACATTGAGCTAAAAATAAAGCCGCGTTATAAGCATCATCGCCTGACAAAATAAAGGCATGACCGAAGACGCCACCCCTGGCAATTGCCTCCAGCTGGTCTTTGATAGGTGTCAGAAAGCGTAATTCATAGTCTTCATTCATGGCTGCATCCAGCCTTTGCTAAGTAATCTTCAATATGGAGGCAGATTTTTTCCGCCACAGCAGTGATATTACTGGTAGCGTCAATCCTGATTATCCGCTGCGGATATTGCAGCGCCAGTTGACGGTAACTGTCAATGATCGTCTGAAAAAAATTACCGTTTTGCTGTTCGATTTTATCTAGTTGTGTTTTTTGCCGTCTTCTGGCTATCTCCAGAGGTAGATCCAGATAGAAGGTCAATTCAGGTTTCAGACCGCCGGTCGCAAAGTCATTAATTCTTTCGATAAAATCTTTGTCCAGTCCCCTGCCGCCGCCTTGATAAGCAACGGTAGAGTCAATATAACGGTCACAGAGGACAATCTTTCCTGCCGCCAGGGCAGGTTTTATTACCAGATCAACATGCCGGACGCGATCTGCCGAAAATAACAGTAATTCTTCTTTAGCGCTCAACGCTGCCGATGATTGATCCAACAACCACTTGCGGATTTGTTTTCCTAAATCACTGCCTCCCGGTTCCTTTGTTAATAAAACGCTGTATCCGGTCTCTTTGAGCCGTTTACCAACCAATTGCTGCATCAGGCTTTTGCCACTACCGTCGATTCCTTCAAAGCTAAAAAAGTGTCCTTTTGCCATATTTTCCTCCTGACGCAAGTTAAGTCTATTTTGATATATTTTCGCCATCGTATCCTAACAACCTTTTTTCTGTACGCAACTTAGCTTGACATATTTATGCAGGATAACACAAGGTAGATTAGTGTTTGATTTGTTTTAATATAAACAAATTAATTGACAACTGACACTTGATAATGTAATATATATTTTGCTGGTTAAAATTTCAAATTAAACTTGGGGGTGTGGCTCAGTTGGGAGAGCGCCTGCTTCGCATGCAGGAGGTCAGGGGTTCGAATCCCCTCATCTCCACCAAATAAAA
>DFZA01000007.1 GCA_002382665.1 Peptococcaceae bacterium UBA4068
GTTACTGCTGGTGCATCCGGGGTTGTAAGGTTGGTTGATCCTCCTCCGCCGCTGCTACCCGAACTATCATCGCAACTAACTTCATTACCGTCACTATCAGTAGGTGGTTCAGTAACTGTACTTGCAATATCTAGGTTTTCAGGTTCGTTACCATCAAACGTAACTCCGTTGACATTGACCAACACGGATGTAATTGTCCCTTCGTTATTGACAGTTACATCAGCGTTAATAACCATATTGTCAATATTTGTATTCGTATCCACATCAATAGAAGCACCATTCGTGGTTACTTCCAGCTTTTCTATCTCAGCATCAACTAATTTAACGTTTGTATCAGCCGCAACAGTGATGTTTTTAAACGAGCCTGTCAGTATAACATCGTCTTTGCCGTCATCAACAATAACGGCATCAACTATCGCACCGTCAGATGTCACGACGCGTACTGCGCCAGTATCGGACTTTTCAATGATTATGTTACCTAGCTCACTGTTGCCTTGAATATGAATTGAATTTGCGCCACCGCCACGGACAATAGTATTGCCCAGAACCTTAACATTGTTCAGGGTCACATCTCCGTTTTCGACGCCTTCGGAAATAATAAGGTCTCCTTTTATTTCCATATTTTTAATAATAACACCATCTGTATTGACGATTACAGAACCGGCAACATCACCGGTGTATTCTTTGGCCTCATTATTCAAAGATTTGATTGCGTTGTTTAGAATCGTTACGATCTCTGAGCGGGTAATACTGTCTTGGGGTCTGAAAGCTCCGTTATTGCCCTGAATATATCCCTTGTTTACCATAACGTTCACATAGCCAGCCGCCCAGGAAGATATACTTTGATTATCGGAAAACAGGGTAGAGGCAGTTGTGCTTTCGGACAACCCCAAAGCCCGTCCCAACATTACAGTTGCTTCCTCGCGGGTAATTTTGTCTGTAGGACGCACCTCAGTACCATTACCCTCAATTACTCCTGCCGCATTTGCTTTAAGAATAGCGTCTGTATAAAACGCATCGTCCAGATCAGCGAAATTGTTCTGATTTGCCGTCTGATATTGCATAACACGGTTGATTATGACAGCCATTTCTCCTCTTGTTATTGGGTCATCGGGACGGAACGTACCGTTTGAGCCTTGAATAATTTCGAGGTCGCTCCATTTTTCAATTGCGGGTTGCGCCCAATGATCTTGCACATCGGAATAAGCCGCTAACGCGGTACCCGGCAAAAGAATGACTACCATGCAAATCACCAGTAGCCATATTAAACTAAACTGTACTTTCGATTTCATAAAATACCTTCCTTCCATTAATTTTTTAATCTATTTAATCCCAAGGAAACAAACGATATTTCCTTAAGTCTTGTTTAAAATAAAAAAGCTGTCTGCCAAAGCATACAGTTTATCTGTAAATTCTTTGGCAACCCGGCGGTCATAGTAATTAAACATTAGACCCGTGGTTTTGCGTCCCTGACTTTCACCAAGTTTGCTATTAACAAAAATACTCACATTTTTTATATCGTTATACTTTAAATAAAATGAAGTAATATTGAAAACTTAAATGGCATGCTCACATCTTAAACCTTTATTTATATCGTTATTTTTTAATAAACACAAAAAAATTCTCTGGATTATTAATTCCAGAGAATTATTATGTGGATATACTAGCTTGATTGAATGGCGTTCAGAAGCTCTCCCAGCTCAAGAGATATCTTTAGATTTTTATAATAAATTAACTAAATATTTTTATAATGGATATTTCTTCATGTTTAAATAAATTATTTTACACTATGATAATCTGAATGTCAATATACAATTTGTGTTATTCTTAAGATTATGATATAATAGCTGCACGGGTCGAAATCAATTACTTCGTGACTGAATATCTATTTAAGCTTAAGCTTTTTTTGCGAGGGAAAAGCCAGCAATATCGCATTAGCTGATATATTATAATATTTAAACCTTATTTCACTATTCAATACAACAATTATGTATATAGAAAATAAATCAAATTTTTCCTTTCTTAATATTAAATATACAAGGAGGAAGATTCAAAGTGGCATACAGTGCTAATAACGTTGAACTTACTTCAGCGGAACAAGAAAAAGAAATCAAAATCGACTTATCCGTCGCGCTTGATTCAGTGAAGGAATACTTAGCTGCTGCAGCAAAAATTCCATTATTAACTGAAAAACAGGAAATAGAATTGGCCAAAAAAATTGAATCAGGGGATCAGGATGCAAAAAATAGAATGATCTGTTCCAATCTTCGCCTTGTAATCAGCATCGCCAAAAAATACACAAATACGCACTCTTTAACATTATTAGATTTGATTCAGGAAGGAAATTTGGGACTTATAAAGGCAGTTGAACGATATGACTATGAGAAGGGGTTTCGCTTTTCAACGTATGCGACGTGGTGGATTAGACAATCTATTACAAGGGGAATAGCTGACACAGACCGAACAATTCGCCTTCCTGTGCATATGTGTGAGATTGTGCGCAAAGTAACAAATACGGCTCAAAGTATGGAACAACAAGTGGGGGTTTCGATTGACAAAAAACAGTTGGCAGATGAGCTTGAAATGTCAGAAAAAAATGTTGATCTGGCGTTTCGTATTGCAACATATCCATTATCTTTAGAAACACCGATAGGTTATGATGGAACTGCTTTTTTGGGAGATATAATTGAAGATGCCGAAACAGTATCTCCGGAGGATGGTGCGACGGAATCTTCTTTGCAAAGCGAAATTGATAGGCAATTGCATACATTAAATGAACGTGAGCGAAAGGTCTTGGAATTGCGGTTTGGTCTTAACCATGAATATCCCCATACTCTTGAGCAAGTTGGCCGATATTTTGGCATCACTCGTGAACGTATTCGCCAGATTGAAGGAAAGGCTCTGCAAAAGCTTCGACGTTCAAACCACAGCATATTTTTAAAAGATTTCGTAAAATAGTTTCTATTAATTGATTAAAATAATCTTTAAAATATTAAGGAGCAATAAAATGAATCTCATTAATAAACAAGTTACGCATGACACTTTTGGCATGGGAAGTGTGGTTGGACATACCGATTCATGCGTTGTAATACAGTTTGAATCAGGTGAAAAAAAGTTTATTTTTCCCGATGCGTTTGGTAAATACCTAACGCTGGTAGATAAAAATTCCGCTGATTTAGTTAATTCTATCAACGAAAAAAGAGCAGAAAAACTAACCCGGGAAATTCATGATCAAGAAATATACAGAATTGAGGAACTCAGACTTAGAAAAGAAAAAGCTCTGAAGCTGCAAGAACAGCAACTAATATCGCAGCGTGAAAAACTTTTAAACAAGCTAAAAATCCATCCCAGTTCACAGTTCGTTTTTGGGTACGATGCCAAAGACTTAGATCAAGTGTTCGCCAAGTGGCGAGTTTGCACTGGTGTAACTAAAAGAGGCAAAAACGCAGGAAAGATAAACAAACTTTCGCGCCTGAATGGAAACAGCGCTTGCCTTTTAACATCAAAAACCCCCGGCAGTCCTGAAAAAGATAGATATATAGCAGGTGTCTTTATGGTTGATGAAGGATTTATGGGCAAGATGTGTGAAGATGGATATATACCTGCCCATCCTGAATATAGGTTGCGACTTACTAAACATGAATCTAAAAAGATGCTTCTTTGGAACTACTATGCAAATGAAAAATTACCCCCAAAAATGACAGCTAGTTCAGTAATACAACATTATTTTGACAATATTTGCATGGCCCAGATATTGAGGGATATCGTATCTTTGAGAAACGAGATGCCGGAACAAGAGTATGCGCAGAACTTTTTCGATTATTATTGTCATGTAAACCGAATAAGTGATATAGATATACCAAAATCCACTGCACAATAATGTATATTTAAAACTGAGAGTTTTAGCTTATAGAGAAAATATTATTTGATATATAAAATAAGGACGTGATAAAAAATGGGTGATAAAAACCCCCATAAATTGAAGAAAAAGAAGAAAGCAGTTGCTTTACCAACAGAGATTGAACCCGAAATAGTTCCCGCCCCGAAATCTAAAAAGCATTAATAATATAAACAGTTTAATTGATATTAAATATTATTTAATAATATATTTTGCGAGAAGGTGTTAAACTGTTTAAGAGGAGTTATCGTAATTGAATAAAAAAAAGTTATTAGTTGGCATTCCGGTTTATCAAAAACCGGAAATATTGGCTGTTTTTTTAAGGTCTCTAAAAAATCTCAATAGAGATACTGTATCTGTTGATTATATGTTTGTTGATGATAATATCGATAAAGACTCCAGTAAGTTATTAACAGATTTCAACAGAGAAGAATCATCGATTATTATTGTTCATGGCAAAGACCAGGGAGTATATCTGTGCAATGACGAGACCCATCACTGGAACGATGGATTAATGCTTAAGCTAGCATATTATAAAAACACTATAATTAACTATGCAACAGATAATCATTATGATTATCTGTTTTTTGTGGACTCCGATCTGGTTTTGCAACCAAATTTGATTGAGCATCTAAAGATGTTAGATAAGGATATCGTAAGTGAAATATTTTGGAGTAAGTGGCATAATGACAGATGTTTCGAGCCAAATGTTTGGCTGTTTGACGAATATGACTTGGTGCCAAAGGCCTTGGGCGAAACACTGGGCAAAAAAGAAATTGATATACGAAAAAGCAATTTTTTAAACAAACTCAGACTTCCCGGCGTTTATGAAGTAGGCGGTCTCGGCGCATGCACGTTGATTAGCAGAGCTGCATTGTTAGCAGGTGTTAGTTTTAAACCTATTAAAAACCTAACTATACATGGCGAGGACCGGTTTTTCTGTATAAGGGCAGCGGTGCTTGGCATTGATTTATTTGTTGACACGCATTATCCAGCTTACCATATTTACAGAGAGCAAGACCTACCCGGCGTACAAGCTTATATTAATAGCAATGAAGCGGATCTTTCATTTGCCAGACAATTTAAAAAACAAGGGAATAAAATAACCCTTTCTATGATAGTGAAAAACGAGGAAACACGTTATCTAAAGCGGGTGCTGGACAGTCTTGTCGGGTACATAGACGAAGCGGTAATAATTGATGACGGCAGCTCAGATAATACCGTAAATTTATGTCAAGAAATATTAAATAATATACCTTTGCACATTATACAAAATGAGCAATCAATGTTTGCAAATGAAGTAGAACTCAGAAAAAAGCAATGGAACGAAACTGTTAAAACAAATCCCGATTGGATATTAAACCTTGATGCGGATGAAATATTAGAGGAAAGCTTTTGGTATCGTTCGCAGGAATTTGTCAATAATCAGGATTGCGATATTTATTGTTTCAGGCTTTATGATATGTGGGATGAAACTCACTATCGCGAGGACGAGTATTGGCATGCTCACAGTATTTACAGGCCGTTTTTAATGCGCTATCAGCCGGACTTTAATTATAAATGGAATGATACGCCGCAGCATTGCGGCAGATTTCCGGTAAATACATTTATTTTTCCTAGGTTTGATTCTCCGTTCCGAGTTAAGCATTATGGCTGGGCGACAGATGAAGACAGAGCAAGAAAGCATAATAGGTATCAGATGCTTGACCATGATGCTATTTATGGGATCAAAGAACAGTACGATTCGATTATGGATTTAAGTCCAAATTTGATAAAATGGGAAGCTGGTGGAGTTATATAAATATCGAGGAAAAAAAGATAAACGTCGGCGTCGGCTTTGTAACGGGGCGCAAGAACTTCAAAAATGTAATTAAAACATATGTAAACAACTGGAATGAATCCGGTCTTGTCGATAATGAAAAGATTGCACTCCACCTTTTTGTCGCCTATGATTTGAAGTATACAGGTACAACAATGAGTGACTATAAAATTACTGACGAGGAAATATTGGATACAGTGGATTCTGCCTATTATCTTGGTAATACCGCAATAGCAAACGAGGCGCAATTTCTGGTCAGCAAAAAAGTTATCAGTTACCAAGAGGCCGAGCTGGTCTTTGGCGAAGGCTATGCAATGAAAAGAAATGCGGTGTTGTACTTTGCATTAAAAAACAAAATGGACTATCTGATCTTTTTCGATGATGACGAGTATCCAATAGCAAATATCAAAATTAACGACAGCCTTGCATGGAAAGGTCAAGAAGTTTTATCAACACACATTAAAAATATTATGCATGCGGATATGACACACGGCCATCATTGCGGTTATATTTCTCCGATTCCCCAATTGGGTTTCAACGACAAGCTCTCTGAAGAAGATTTTAGAATATTTATTGAATCAATCAGCAACGATATTGTTAACTGGGATTCTATAAAAGAAAAAATGAATGATGGCGGCGTTACCTATGCCGACCTTGATATAATCAACAGCAAAATAACTAAAGTTGTTAAAGAAAAAAACGGCATGAAATTTATTTCCGGAGCAAATCTAGGCTTTAATCTTAATAATCTTGATAAATTGTTTCCGTTTTATAACCCGCCTGGAGCCAGAGGAGAAGACACCTTTTTAAGCACCTGTATTTGTGACTGTACTATCAGGAAAGTACCTTGCTATACATTCCATGACGGTTTCTCGACCTATGAGCATTTACTTCTCGGGGTGCTTCCCAATAAATTATTAGCTATGCAGGCTGATTCGGGAGTAAATACCATGAGATTTTTAAAAGCATCAATCGGGTGGATCAGATACAAGCCGCTCCTGCTTTATATCACTCAAAGAGATAGTTACGAAGCGGAAATATTAAATATGAGAAAAAATTTAGAAAATGTAATCCCTAAGATTTGTAATTATTTTGAAGATGACGGGTTCAAAAATATATTGGCTGAGCTTGAATATTTTCATGCACATGTCGAGGAACATTATATAGATTTCGAAAACACCAAATCAGCGTGGCTGAAAATTATTGCGTTTATAAAGAGTAATGCCATAAAGTAAAGCCGGAGACCCGTTCATATTAAGTCCCCAAAGACATAAAAACACCCGCTTTTTGCCTCAAATCTAGGCTTAAGCAGGTGTTATATTTTGGAGCTGGTGAGCGGATTTGAACCGCTGACCTGCTGATTACGAATCAGCTGCTCTACCAACTGAGCTACACCAGCATAAAGGGTATTTCAGCGTGTCGATAAACTTCGCGATACGTCGTTGCGGCCATCACCGTCTCCTCAACGTATCTTATATACGCCTGCGTCGCCGGTTCCGACCACGCCTGGTCTCGCTCGTTCCTCGGCGCGCTGACCAGTCTGAAAGGAAATTACTGCCCTTATTTTTGTATTAAACTATCTATTAATGTATAACCTTCATCAACAAACACGCCGGTAGACGATGCGCTTTTTTCATTATATTCGGTTACTTGACCGTCTTGCTCGTCATTGCTGCGATACAATGCAAAGGGAACAGGGTCGCTGGTATGCGTCCGCAAACGAATCGGCGTCGGATGATCGGGCAGCAGTAATATCGCAAAATCTTCGCCGTCATCCCGTAATGTTTTAATTATAGGCCCAACAATATATTTGTCAATCAACTCAATGGATTTGATTTTATTAGCAATCTCATGGTGATGTCCGCATTCATCGGGAGCTTCCACGTGAATATAGGCGAAATCACAGCTATTGCGTAAAGCGTTGATGGCCGCCTCGGCTTTGCCTTGATAATTTGTGTTAATATTGCCTGTCGCTCCTTCGACTTCTATCACGTCCAAACCTGCGCATTTGCCGATACCTTTCATCAAATCGACAGCCGATATCATCGCACCACGGCAGCCGTATTTCTCGGCAAAGCAGGGAAGGGCAGGCTTACGTCCTTCGCCCCAGAACCAGATCGCCGAAGCAATATTCAAACCAAGATTGCGCCGTTCTTCATTAATCGGATGATGCCGCAGATACTGATAAGAAAGGCGAATCATTTGCTCCAAAATTTTACCGTTTTGACCTTTCGGCAGACATCTCCTGATAGGTTTGCCTAATATATCATGGGGCTGCGTCAACACCGCGCCCGTCTGGCTGTCTTTTAATACCAGACAATGACGGTAGCTGAATCCGGGGTAAAGATCAAGCTTATCATTTTTGAACAGCCCATTTAGATCGTTAATAATTACCGTTGCTTCTTCTGTACTGATATCACCGCTGCTATGGTCAAGCATCAGACAATTTTCAAAGTTATCTTCATCACTGAGCGTTACTGTATTACAACGGTATGTAACATCATTGTCGTCCAGTTCAATACCCATGCTGACGGCTTCCAAAGAGGAGCGTCCGGAGTAATATTTTTGCGGGTCATAACCAAGCACCGAGAGATTGGCCGTATCGCTGCCGGGTGCAACCCCTTCCGGTACAGTGCGCACCAATCCGCAAATACCGTGTGCGGCCAAATAATCCATATGCGGTTTTACAGCTTTGTCTAAAGGAGTTGCACCGCCTAGTTCCTTGATAGGGTAATCAGCCATTCCGTCTCCGAGAATAATTAGATATTTCATCTGTTTTCCTCCGTTCAAAACCGCCAACGCATAATATTTTACCTTTAAAGCAGTTTTAAGTCAAGCAAAACTGTTTATTCTATCATAACAATCCTTTGGCAGGATTACAACCTGTAAATGTAGAAAGGTTAGCGAAATAATATAGATAATAACGAATAATTGCGTTAATACGTTTATTAATATATAATCCACTGTATAAAAGGGGTTAAGTCTTTGATTATCATGGGCATCGATCCGGGGATTGCTATCACGGGTTACGGTATCATAGAAGCCGAACACAGCCGTTACCGGCTGGTTGATTACGGCTGCATCCGCACTGCTCCTCGTATCCCATCGCAGCAGCGTTTACTTAAGTTGCATCAGGGTATCGATATGCTTATTGATCAATTTAACCCGGACTACATGGCTATTGAACAATTGTTTTTTAACCGCAATACCACAACTGCGATTCCGGTCGGACAGGCCCGCGGCGTAATATTACTGGCCGCCGCCGAACATCAGCTCGCGGTTGCAGAATACACTCCTCTGCAGGTAAAACAAGCAATAGTTGGATATGGCCGCGCCGAAAAGACGCAGATTCAGTTTATGGTCATGCGCCTGCTGAAAATGAAAAACATCCCTAAACCCGATGATGCTGCCGATGCGCTGGCAATTGCCATCAGCCACGCCCATTATTACTTAACCCGGCAGTTACATGATAATCAAGGCAGAGAACAGGAGAATTAATTATGATCGCTTTTGTTCATGGCATCTTACAGGATATAACCGATGAAGCGCTGGTTATAGATATCGGCGGCGTCGGCCTCAATCTGCTGACTCCTTTGCATATGCTTGATAAAAGACCGGCTGTTGGAGAAGAAGTCACTCTATATACCAGCCTGCAGGTTAGGGAAGACAGTTGGCAGTTGTTCGGTTTCACCGACAAACAGCAATTGGAAATTTTCCGCGCCTTAATCAGCGTTTCCGGCGTCGGCTGTAAGACAGCCTTAGCCATTCTTGATACTATCAATACCCAGCAGATCATCAATGCCATTATTGGCGGCGATTTTAATTGTTTCTGCGCCGTCTCCGGCGTCGGTAAAAAGACGGCTCAAAGGTTGATTATAGATTTGAAAGAGAAGTTTGCCAAATACGGTGTTCAGGATAACTCAGGAGAGTATATTTCATTATCACAGCCGTCAAAAGCTGATAACGACTTGTTAGTTGCATTACAGCAGCTTGGCTATAGCGCCACAGAAGCCCGCCATTTGGCTCTCACAGTACAAAAAAACGCCGCTGCTGATGCAAATACCCAAAGCTTGCTTACGGAGGCTTTGAAGCTGGCCGCTCACAAGTAAGAGGAGGTCAATGTGGAAGACGAAAGAATCGTATCCTCGAGCCTCAAACATGAGGATTTAGAAAACGAATTTAATATCCGTCCGACAACGCTTGGTGAATATACCGGACAGACGCAGATCAAGGATAACATAGAAGTTTTCATTAAAGCTGCTATGATGCGCGGCGAGGCCTTAGACCATGTCTTGCTTTACGGCCCTCCCGGTTTAGGCAAAACCACTTTGGCTAATGTCATTGCCAATGAACTTAACGTCAATATCCGTACCACCTCCGGTCCGGCTATCGAGCGCCCCGGCGATTTGGCGGCCATTATCACCAGTCTGGAACCGCATGATATCCTGTTTATTGATGAGATACACCGCCTTAACCGTATCGTTGAAGAAGTGCTATATCCGGCAATGGAAGATTTCTGTGTTGATATTATCCTGGGTAAAGGCCCCAGCGCCCGCACACTGCGTCTGGATTTGCCGCCGTTTACATTGATTGGCGCCACCACCCGCGCCGGTATGTTATCTGCGCCGATGCGCGACCGCTTCGGTGTTATTTGCCGCCTCGAATATTACAATGAAGATGATTTGCTAAAAATTATCCGCCGTTCAGCTCGTCTGTTTCAGATTGATATTGATGATGCTGGTGCCCTGGAAATCTGCCGCCGCAGCCGCGGCACTCCGCGTATTGCCAACCGGCTGCTCAAGCGACTGCGCGACTTTGCGGAAGTCAAAGGCAACGGCGTTATTACCAAAGAAATCGCTACCGATGCGCTGGCGTTACTCGGTGTCGACCCTCTGGGTCTTGATTGCACCGACCGCAAAGTGATGATGGCTATCCTCAATAAATTTGGCGGCGGACCGGTCGGACTGGACACGATTGCCGCCAGTATTTCCGAATCATACGACACCATTGAGGATATTTGCGAGCCGTATCTGATGCAATTGGGCTTTATTCAGCGTACACCGCGCGGCCGTATGGCAACATTGTCCGCCTGTGAATATTTTCATGTTACTGCGCCGAAGCTAATCGAGTATCAGGTATATGACGGCGGTCTTTTTGCCAACAATGGCAGCGAAGAAAGCGGAGAAGATTAATGACCGGAACATTATTGCATTGCTGTTGCGGGCCTTGTGCTTGTGGTGCTATTGATGCTTTTTCCGAACGGAACAAAGACTTTACAGCTTATTTTTATAATCCCAATATTCACCCCTATAAAGAATATCAAGCCCGTCGCGACAGCTTTATTGAGCTGATGCGGCAGCAAAATATCGAATATATCTTAAACGACAGCTATCCGCTTGAATCTTGGCTGGCTGAAGTATCATCCGATCCGCAAAACCGCTGCGCCTATTGTTATCGCAGCCGCCTGGAGAATACAGCTAAGACCGCCGCGGAAAAAGGATTTGAGAGCTTTTCCACCACTTTACTGATTAGCCCTTATCAAAACCATCAATTACTGATTGAAACAGGGGAGAATGCCGCCAGCAAATACGGAGTTAAATTTGATTATATTGACCTGCGCTCCTATTTCCGCAACGGCCAGAATACCGCCCGTGCGGCTGGTTTGTATATGCAAAAATACTGCGGCTGTATTTACAGCGAAAAAGAACGTTATCTTAATAAAAAGAAAGAGAAATAATATGCTGGTAGAAGACTTTGATTATAATCTTCCTGAAGAATTGATCGCTCAGGACCCGATCGAGCCGCGAGATGCCTCCCGGCTCCTTATATTGGATAAAGCGAGCGGCGCTATCCGCCATAGTATCTTTTCACAAATCGGCGAGGAATTAAACGCCGGAGATATACTGGTCATCAATGATACCCGCGTTTTACCGGCGCGTATCTTTGCCACTACCGACGCCGGCGCTCAGATCGAAGTGCTGTTGTTAAAACAAGTCTCTTTAAATAGCTGGGAAGCGCTGACGCGTCCCGGTAAAAAGACAAGAATCGGCAGCCGTCTTAGTTTCGCTTTGCCGGAGATCACCGCCAAAGTCATCGATTACGGCGACGAGGGTAGCCGCATCATTGAGTTTTATCATGACGGTGACTTTTTCTCGATCCTCGAACGGCTCGGCGAAATGCCGTTACCTCCTTATATCAAAAAGAAATTGCTCAATCAGGAACGCTATCAGCCGGTATATGCCAGAGAGCGGGGCAGCGCCGCCGCGCCGACAGCCGGACTACATTTTACCGAAACACTGCTTGAACAATTACAGCAGCAGGGGATACTGATTGAAAAAATACTGCTCCACGTAGGACTCGGCACATTCCGTCCTGTCAAAACGGAAGTTGTAGAAGAACATTTCATGCACAGCGAATATTACCGGGTTTCCGCCGAAACAGCAGCGCGTATCAACCTGGCGCGCCAAAATGGCGGCAGATTAATCGCCGTTGGTACTACTAGTGTCCGTACGCTGGAAACCGTGGCGGCAGATGACGGCTCTCTATCTCAAGCCGAAGGCTGGACCAATAAATATATTTATCCCGGCTATCAGTTTAAAATCGTCGAAGGCATGATTACCAATTTCCATTTACCTAAAAGTACTCTGATCATGCTTATTTCCGCGCTGGCAGGCCGCCAAAACGTACTTAACGCCTATCAGGAGGCAATTAACTGCCTCTACAGATTTTACAGCTTCGGCGATGCCATGCTAATTATTTAGAAACTATAAAATGATTATTAAGCACATCAGCTAAAGATAACTATTACAATTTAGGAGAAAATATGGCAGTAACTTATGAATTAATACATCAGGACAGCAAAACAGGAGCCCGCGCCGGTATCCTGCACACGCCGCACGGCGATGTGCTGACGCCTGTTTTTATGCCGGTTGGCACCTGCGCCGCAGTTAAAACAGTTTCACCCCAAGAACTCAAAGATTTGGGTGCCACTATCATACTCAGCAATACCTATCATCTTTACCTGCGCCCCGGCGAAGATTTAATTGCCGAAGCAGGCGGATTGCATGACTTTATGAACTGGGACGGGCCGATTTTGACCGACAGCGGCGGTTTTCAGGTGTTCAGCTTATCTGATTTAAGAAAAACCACAGATGAGGGAGTCTATTTCAGCTCTCACATCGACGGCAGCCGTCATTTCTTTACTTCGGAGAAGGTTATGGAAATAGAGCAGGCATTAGGCTCCGATATTGCCATGGTCTTTGACGAATGCGTTGAATATCCGACAACCGAAAAATCAGTATATACCGCGCTCAACCGCACCTATGAATGGGCCAAACGCTGCCAACAAGCACATCAGCATGATTATCAATCTTTGTTTGGTATCATCCAGGGTGGCACTATTAGAGAAGCAAGACTCACCAGCGCCAAACAGATTACCTCTCTTGATTTTGCCGGTTACGGTATTGGCGGCCTCTCGGTAGGTGAACCAAAAGAATTGATGTATGAAGTGCTCGACTATCTGGTTCCCGCGATTCCTGTCGAAAAAGCTCACTATTTGATGGGCGTTGGTTCGCCAGATTGCCTGATAGAAGGCGTTATGCGTGGGATCGATATGTTCGATTGCGTACTGCCAACGCGCATTGCCCGCAACGGCACCGTGTTAACAAAGCAGGGGAAACTGGTCATCCGCAATGCGGAGTATGCTCGCGATTTCCGCCCGATAGACGAAAATTGCGGCTGTTTCGCTTGCCGCAATTTTTCTCGTGCTTATATAAGACACCTGATAAAGATAGGTGAGGTCTTAGGAATCCGCCTCACGACCATCCATAACCTCCATTTTTTAACCAGTTTTATGGCTGAGATGCGCTCCGCCATCCTCTCCGATTCCTTCACCGACTTCCGTCAAGACTTCTGGGCGAACTATTCCTAACCACATCATTCTCACTCCACACAGCCACACCATTTTTCCGCAATAACGACGCCGTAATCCCGCTGCCGCTGATATTTTGCCCGCTGAAGCTCCCATCATAAATATAATTGACCCCACACGATGGGCTATATTCTTTAAGAATTGCTAATTTGATATTGAGACTATTACAAATTAGCGCGGCTTCCTCCGCACCACTTGCGAAGGCCGCGCTTCTATCACTGCCATGCTTATCAATCACAGCACCATTAATTATTTCCGCCGGCGTTCGCGGCGTCGTTAACCCACCGCAAACCTCAGGGCAAATACTGATATAAGGTTTGTCTGATAAATAATCTACGACAGCGGCACAATAGTTATTTCCACCATTATATTTACAGTTTTCCCCAATCAGACAAGCACTAACCAATATCATATTGCACCTCGTCAAATTTTACCGTCCCAGTGACTGTTAAATTGCCGATCCAATGCCGCCGTTACTTTATCTTTTCCTTTAGGGGAGATGCTATCCATTTCTTTTAATATAGATTTAATTTCCTGGCGTTTGCCTATACAATTTTGCGGACAATTACTTTTACATACAGGCAATTCTGATTTTCGTGCAAAATAGCTTATTTGAGCCTCTGGAACATAAATAAATGGTCTAATCACAGTAATTCCAGTTCTGTCTAAATATGTTTTGGGATTAAAAGACCCAATTCTACCTTCAAAAAACATATTCAAGACCATTGTTTCCACTACATCATCCTGATGATGTGCAAGCGCAACTTTTTCAAATCCATTAACTTTAGCTAGTTCATTTAATGCTCCCCTACGCATCTTAGCACAAAGTGAACATGGGTTCGTTTCTTTTCTAATGTTAAAAACAATTTCACCAATTGCAGTTGGCTGATAATAGAATTCTACATCTAGCTGTTCACAAAACTGTTTAATTCGCGATATATCGTCGTCGGGGAACCCCAGAGAAATATGCCCTGCAGCCAGTTTATATTTATATTTCGATACGCGCTGAAACTGCTTCAATGCATATAGCAATGTTAAGCTATCCTTTCCGCCGGAGAGCCCTACAAGAATAGCTTTCTCATCGTCAATCATCTTATGAGTTATAATTGCTCTTCGCATACGCTTGTTTATTTCTTCAAATCCATAACGCATAATTACACCTTTATAACCATTATCAGCAGGAAAAACTGCCTATTTGGCGAAAAAAAATATTTAATATAAAAACAGGGAGTATTATATGGAAAATAAAAATAATATATCAATCAAAGGTATAGAAGAAGGTCTATTGTTTATATTTGATACCAATAATTCCACTTTTAATGAGCTATGTAATGAACTTGAAAGCAAGCTTCAATCCAGCGGTGACTTCTTTTTTAATGCAGATTATTTAATAGACGATCCATCACTCTTTAATGACAATGAACTATCAAATATTGAACAAATACTCGAAATGCATTCTCTTCACAAAGGTCAACTAATAAACCGAAAAACTGAAACCGAAGAATCATCGGAAGCTGTTTATCATCCTAACGGTGGTGATAGCGTACTAATTACACAAAGTATTCGTTCCGGTCAGAAAATTCATATTTATGGAAATGCAATTGTCATGGGGGATATTAATGCTGGCGGAGAAATAATAGCAACTGGAAATATTGTCGTTATGGGCAGTTGTCGTGGATTACTTCACGCTGGTGCAGAAGGTAACAAAAATTGCTTTATTATTGTTTACCACATGGCTCTGCAACAATTAAGAATAGCAGATTCAGTTGCAACAATTCCATCTGGCATGGATTCTGAACCATTAAAATTGGCATGTATTCGTGATAATGAGATTATCATTACTGATTATTCACCTAACCAATTTAAAACACTTCATTTGGATAATTAAAAGGAGATATCATTTTGACTATTGTAACACCAATGATGCGTCAATATCAAGCTATCAAAGAGCAATACAGCGACTGTTTGCTCTTTTTCCGTTTGGGAGATTTTTATGAAATGTTTGCAGACGATGCAGTAATAGCTTCGCGTGAATTAGAAATAGTATTGACTTCGCGGGACGGCGGTAATGGCAATAAAATTCCTATGTGTGGGGTTCCTTTTCATGCCGTCGACAATTACATTGCACGCTTAATAAACAATGGCTATAAAGTTGCTATTTGCGAACAGGTGGAGGATCCTAAAACAACAAAAAACTTAGTAAAAAGGGATGTAATCCGTGTAATTACACCCGGTACTGTTGTAGAAAATAATTTGCTTGAAGAAAAACGTTATAATTATTTGGCTGCAGTCTGGCGCATAAAAAAAGATTCGCAAATACATTTTGGACTTGCTTATACTGATATATCAACCGGATTATTTATGGCAACAGAAATTGAAGATGGGAACTGGGATACCCTTGCTAACGAATTACTGAGGCTATCACCGGCAGAAATAATTCTCCCACATGATCTTTTTGATGAAGAGTTTTTCCAAATACGTTTAAAAGAAAACGGTGTACATATTAGTAGGGCCTATGATGATAGCTTTTTAAGAAATAATATTACGGAGATATTACAAATTCATTTTGGTGTAGCTTCGCTTGAAGCCTTAGGTTTACAGCATTATCCTACTGCAGCCGCTGCTGCAGCCACAATTCTTGATTTTCTGCAGCACACCCAAAAAAAATCGCTAAAATATATCGACGATATTAAGCTTTATAACACCAGCCAATATATGATTATTGATGCCGCCACCCGCCGAAATCTTGAGTTAACGGAGACTATTCGCGGAAACAAACGAAAAGGTTCGCTATTATGGGTTTGCGATAATACTTTAACAGCTATGGGTGGAAGAAAACTTCGTGACTGGATTGAAAAACCATTACTAAATAGTATAACGATTAATCGTCGCCTAGATGCTGTATCTGAGTTAATTGATAAAAGTATTTTATTTGATGAACTACGTTGCCATTTAAAAGAAATTTACGACCTTCCGAGATTAATGGGTCGTATCAGCTATGGTAATATTTCTCCTCGTGATTTGTTGGCGCTTAAAAAGTCGCTACAGTCATTGCCGGTAATATTTGCATTATTAGGACGGTTGTCAAGCGAGCTGTTTATTTTGTATTTTGATAATTTTGATCTACTTGAGGATGTTACAAAAATCATTGAATCCGCTATTTGCGTTGATGCGCCGCTGTCACAGAGGGACGGGAATATAATTAAAGATGGATATAATCAGGAAGTTGACCGGTTGCGCGGCATTTGCAGCGGTGGTAAAAATATGCTGCTGAAGCTGGAGTCGGAGGAGAAAGAGAAGACGGGGATCAAAACCCTCAGAATTGGGTTTAATAAGGTGTTCGGTTACTATATAGATGTGTCAAAAGGCCAGATATCCAATGTGCCGGAACGTTATTTCCGTAAACAAACCCTTGTCAACGGTGAGCGGTTCATTACCGAAGAACTTAAAAATTTGGAAAGTGAAATATTGGGCGCTGACGAACGCTTGAATTCGTTGGAATATGACCTGTTCTGCGAAGTACGTGATCGTATTGCCGGACAAGCACATCGGATACTGAATACCGCTGAAATAATGTCAATTTTAGATGCTTTGCAATCATTGGCATTTACAGCTAAAGAGAATAATTATTGCCGTCCAATTGTTCATGATGATCGACATATTTCTATTTTCGGCGGGCGTCATCCGGTAATCGAAAAGATAATCGGACAAGAGAAATATATCCCTAACGATACATTGTTTGATGACACAACACAACAAATGATGATCATTACCGGCCCCAATATGGCTGGTAAAAGCACATATATGCGTCAAGTAGCGCTGATAGTGCTTTTAGCCCGTATCGGCAGTTTTGTACCGGCAACAACCGCTATGATTGGCTGTGTCGACCGTATTTTTACCCGGGTAGGCGCTAACGACGATCTGACTGCGGGACAATCAACTTTTATGGTTGAAATGAGCGAGACATCAAACATTCTTCGCCATGCTACTGCCAATAGCTTAATTATACTCGATGAGATTGGTCGCGGTACCAGCACATTTGATGGATTGAGCATTGCCTGGGCCGTTGCTGAATACCTGATGAAAAATAAAATAAACCCGCGGACGTTGTTTGCGACCCATTATCATGAGTTAACATCTCTTGCCGATAGTTATCCATTAATCAGAAATCACTCGATTTTAGTGAAGGAAAGTAACGGTCAAATTGTATTTTTGCGTAAAATCATTCCCGGCGCCGCTGATCGCAGTTACGGTATCCAGGTTGCTTCTTTAGCCGGATTACCGCAGCAATTGCTGCAGCGCGCCAAACAAATATTGCTTACGCTTGAGCAAGATAAACAGCAAATTTCCATTCCTGAGGCTGAGGCTGAGCAATTTATTGCCCAGGACACAGCTAATTACCCAATGATAGATGAATTAAAAACAATCGATTGCCAAAACTTGACGCCAATCGCCGCTTTAAACAAAATCAATCAATGGCAAGAATTATTACTCGCGGAGGACAATTAAAATGACCTCAAAAATCCGCCTTTTAGACTCGCAGACTATTAATCAAATTGCAGCCGGCGAAGTTGTGGAACGTCCGTCATCCGTTGTAAAAGAACTGGTAGAAAACGCCATCGATGCTGGATCTACAAGAATCGAAGTCAAAGTATCCGGCGAAAACAACGAAAGAATCCAAGTTGCCGATAACGGGTACGGTATTGTCGCGGAAGATTTGCTGAAAGCCATACAACGTCACGCCACAAGTAAAATCAGCAGGGTAGAGGACTTACAAACTTTGGCTACTTTAGGATTTCGCGGTGAAGCTTTGCCCTCTATTGCCGCAGTAAGTTATCTAACCATTACTTCCAAGACTAACGATGCCGTTTGCGGTTACGCCATAACTATCAAAGACGGCGTCAGTAGCCTACCAACCGAAATCGGCGCTCCCAACGGTACTGTGGTAACTGTTGAGAGGCTTTTTTATAACACACCGGCGCGTAAAAAGTTTTTGAAGACGCCACGTTATGAGTTTGGTTTAATCAGCGATTTGATGAGTAAAATTATTCTTTCGCATCCGCAGATATCATTTACGCTCAAACATAACAACAACACAGTTCTTACCAACCCCAGCGGCAGTATTGAGCAGGCTTTTGCTAATATATACGGTCACGATACTATTAAACAAATGATTACACTCGAATATACCGACGGTATTGTGATTCATGGTTTAATATCATTGCCTGCGCTTACCCGTGCAAACCGTAACGGTTATTGTTTTTTTGCCAACAATCGTTGGGTTAAAAGCAAAGAGCTATCGGCAGCAGTGGACCAGGCATATTATACGCTACTGCCCAAACACCGTTATCCGCTGATAGTACTTTTTATAGAGATTAACTCAAACTGCATCGATGTCAATGTTCATCCGGCTAAAACAGAAATAAAATTTAAAGACAACCAATTGATCCAGAATGCTTTGACCTCCGCCATATCCACTGCCATGAACAAAAGAGAACAAATGGTACCGCATCTGGTCGGATTAAGAGAATTGCCTCCGGAATCAATTGGCGGTAAATCAGAAGTTTGGCACATGGAAGAAAATAAGAAGCCTATTAAACAAATCAAATACGATCAGCCTTTGATTAATAATCTATTTGCATCTAAGCTGATGGCACAAAATTCACAAGACCAGACATCAACTATCGTCTCCTCTGATAAAGCAGATCAACCGTTAAGCGGTAAGCAATTATTATACTCGTCTTTAAGCCTCTTAGGCCAAATCGAAGGAACATATATTATCGCCACCTCTGATGACGGCATTTATATAATTGACCAGCATGCCGCTCACGAACGAATACTATTTGAGCAAATCCAAGCACAAGTTAATAACGTTGAGGGCAACAGTATCCAATTGGCTGTTCCTGTTAATTTTGAAGTTACTTATAAAGAAAAGCTGATGTTGATAGACGCAATACTTGATCTTCGACAAATTGGATTTATCATTGAGCATTTTGGCAATAATAGTTTTGTTATCAGAGCTACGCCAACCTGGTATCAAGGAACTGCTCCCGAACAATTACTCATTGATATAATTGAAGAATTAAATCAAAAAAACATTAATCAGTTACGTCAAGAAGAAATAATGCTCGCAGCATGTAAAAAAGCTGTTAAAGCAAATCAATATCTTTCGAAACAGGATATTAATTCATTATTTTGTTCACTGGATAAGTGCCAAAATCCTTTTACCTGTCCACACGGACGACCACTAAGTATTAAACTTACATATCAGGAAATTGAAAAAAAATTTTTGAGAAACAGTATTTGAATATCACTGACTATCCTGTTTTGAGAAACACCTTTGGGATAGACAGTCATATTATATTATAAAGAGATATGGAAAAGCCTATGACGACAGCCAATAAACGAAAACTTGCGGTCATCCTTGGACCGACTGCCTGCGGGAAAACTGAGGTAGCTATCGAAATAGCTAAAAAAATCGGCGGGGAAATAATATCCGCAGACTCCATGCAGGTATACAGGGGATTCGATATCGGAACAGCGAAAATTAAACCCATGGATGTGCAAAACGTTCACCATCATTTAATTGATATTGTTGATTATGATCAGCCTTATAGCGTCGCAGATTTTCAACAGCAAGCATTACAATTGATATCTGACATTAATCAACGAAATAAGCTGCCTATTATGGTTGGTGGCACCGGTTTGTATATCTCGTCCGTTATATCACCATATCGATTCGCTGAGAATTCTGGTTGTGATATACAATTCAGAGAGCAAAAACAAGCAGAATTCGTAAACAAAGGCGGGGAGTATCTGCACGAACAATTAATCAAAATTGATCCAGCAGCCGCCGCAAAAATACATCCGCATGATAGCCATCGATTAATCAGAGCCTTAGAAGTATATCACAATAATGGCATAGCCATTAGCAGCACTCATACCAAAAATAATAATCATACCTGTGATTTTAAGCTGGCTATCGCCGGACTGACTATGGAAAGGTCAATGCTCAATCAGAAAATAGAACAAAGGGTAGATAAGATGATTGCCTCCGGCCTGGTCCAGGAAGTAGAAACTTTAATTGCCAACGGTGCAAGTTATACCTCTAACCCGATGCAAAGTATCGGTTACCGGCAAATCGGCGAGTATATTCAAGGCAAAATCAGTCTCGAACAGGCAATTTGCGATATAAAAACAGCAACCAGGCGTTACGCGAAGCGCCAATACACCTGGTTTAAAAGAGACCCACGTATCAACTGGTTTGATTTAGGGCATTACCCGGGAATTAATGAACTGGCAGCGCAAATCGTAGTATGGATGCAGCGGGAACTGGAGGGGGAATAATAAAAAATGAAACCCGCCAATCTTCAAGAACAATATTTAAATGCCATGCGCAGCAACAAATTACCAGCTACTTTTTTCTTAATTAACGGTTTTCAGATGAAAGGAATTGTCATCGCTTTTGACCAATTTACAATCATTATTGACAGCGGCGGCGTTCAGGAACTAGTGTATAAACACGCAATCAGCACAATCATGCCGGTAAAACCAATCGATATTTCAACCTTAAACATATCGGCAGAAACTTCGGAAAATGTCCAATAGCTTAATAAAAACAGGGTTTATCCCTGTTTTTATATGTCCTTGCACATCTAAATAAGTGGAGAATACTATAAAACAAATGTCTTTTGCATATAACGGAGCTTATCTATGGAAATTAAAATCAATCTCCAGAGCAGGGAAGTTGCTAAATCGGTTGTTACTAGTTCTGCCATCGCTACTACCGCGCCGGTGCAAGAGATATTTTCTGATGAAATAAAAGATATTTTTACCGATATCAATAGTCTGATCGGACTGACAAAAGTTAAAAGTGTAATTTATGAAATATATGCTTTTAAAGAAATCCAAAAAAAACGGCAAAAGGAACAACTAAAAACTTTGCCCACAGTTTTACATGCTATTTTTCGTGGCAATCCCGGTAGCGGTAAAACTACCGTCGCACGTCTGCTCGGTTCGCTATATAAAGAAATGGGCGTAATTTCCAAGGGGCATCTGATAGAAGTTGAACGTGCCGATCTGGTAGGTGAATATATTGGTCACACGGCACAAAAAACCAGAGAGAATTTAAAAAAAGCTCAAGGTGGCGTGTTATTCATTGATGAAGCCTATTCGTTATGCCGTGGCGGCGAAAAAGATTTCGGCAGAGAAGCTATAGACGCGTTGGTTAAAGCCATGGAAGACCGCAAAAACGACTTTGTGCTGATTTTGGCGGGATACCCCAAAGAAATGGAAATGTTCTTGCGTAGCAATCCCGGTCTTAGTTCACGTTTTCCGCTGCATATTGATTTTCCTGATTATAGTATTGACGAATTGATTGCCATAGCCGAAGTTATGTATAAGGAACATCAATATAGCCCCGATTTCTCTGCTTTTGATGAATTAAAGCAATTCCTTTTGCACACCAATAATGCAAGCTATACAACTCAGGGCAACGCTAGAACAATCCGCAATCTGGTAGAATCATCACTGCGAGCACAGGCAACCAGACTGATTAACTACCCAAATCCTAGCAGTGCTGATCTGCAGCAGATAATGCCCAACGATATCCGTTATGCCATCAAACAATTACCGCCGGTATCTACAAACAAAAATAAAGACCTTTCATCACTTTATCCATTAACATAGCAGGAAAATCGTATCAATAGTGCAATAAATATAATTCGACGTTTTTATCTTTTTTCTAAGGAGATTATTGTAAATGGAAAATGTTATTAAGGCTGCATCTTTAGATATGGAAGAATTTGTACAAGCTTATGCGCCTACTGTTGAAAAAAACACCATAAGGGTATTAAATACTATGCGAAAACAAAGGCTTTGCAGCCAACATTTTCCTCACGGTAGCGGCTATGGTTATAATGATCTCGGCAGAGATAAATTAGAAGATGTATACGCTGATGTATTCGGCGTGGAAGCAGCGTTAATGCGCCAACAGATTGTCTCTGGTACGCATGCGATTTCACTTGCCTTGTTTGGTAATTTATTGCCTGGTGATGAACTTTTAACTTTGGGACAACCTTACGATACGTTGCAATCCGTAATCGGTGCCAGTCGTATTACGCCTGGTTGTATGTTAGAGATGGGAATTAAGTACAGAAATTTTGACATTGATTTTGACACACCTAATCTTAGCGAAATTGTAGACGCTGTTCATACAGATACTAAAATTGTCGCACTGCAACGTTCGCGTGGTTATAGCAGCCGTAATTCGATGACCGTTGCACAAATTACTGCTATTAAAGACGCCATTAAAAAGGTATACCCCCAGGTAATCATTTTTGTCGATAATTGCTATGGAGAAATGGTCGAAACAGCAGAACCTACGCATTACGGCATTGATTTGATGGCCGGTTCATTGATAAAAAACCCTGGCGCCGGTTTAACGCCGTCGGGCGGATATATTGTTGGTAAAAGTGAATACGTGGAACGCGCTGCCAGTCGTCTTACTTTCCCCGGGGCGGGTAGGGAAGTGGGGGCATCGCTTATTGATAACGGCCTCTATTTTCAGGCCTTATTTCTCTCACCTACTATAGTCGCTGAAGCATTGGCAGGTGCAATTTTTACTGCTTCATTATTAAAAAGAATTGGGTTTTCTGTAAGCCCCGGTCCAAATCAAAACCGCACAGATATAATTCAAGCAGTTAAAATGACTAATGCTCAACAACTTATTGCTTTTTGTCAAGGTATACAGAAGTATTCACCAGTCGATTCCTTTGTATCGCCTGAACCATGGCCAATGCCCGGCTATGATAATGATATTATTATGGCGGCAGGCGGATTTGTGCAAGGTTCCTCAATAGAGTTATCTGCCGACGCACCGATTCGCGAACCTTATCTGTTGTTCATTCAGGGCGGTCTGTCGCGCTTTCATACTAAATATGCAGTAACTCAAACCGTATTAGATATGAAAATGCAAGGATTACTTTAATCCGAGATATTCCGAGATATATTATAAAAAAGAGAAGCGCTGTCTTCATATGCTTATGGATTGCGCATACATGAAATATATCTCTAGGTTTACATAATATTTATTATCGGAAGTTATGCCGAATATGGGTTTAACAATCTTTTTTAATTTTATATATTACAAAAATCAAGAACCGAAAAATTCGGTTCTTGATTCGTTATCAATCTATTAAAATTATTTACTTATCTTTTGAAACTTTACCATATAAATTCCAAGTTTTGGCTTCTGTTATTTTGACATCAATAATATCGCCAGGTTTTAGATCGTTTACCATTTGAAATATAACTATCTTGTTTCCATCGCTGCGGCCTTGAGCTACGTTCGGATTATTTTTGCTTGGCCCTTCATACAATATGGGATATATTTTCCCAATCATTTGTTGGTTCAATTTGAGGCTGATTTGATTCTGTAGCTCCATGAGTCTTTGCAGTCTTTGTTTTTTTATCTTCTCTTCAATCTGATTATCCATAGATGCTGCCGGTGTGCCTTTACGTGGCGAATATATAAATGTGTATGCGGCATCAAACTGACATTTCCTGACCATTGTCAAACAGTCCTCAAAATCGCTTTCAGATTCACCGGGGAAACCAACAAGCATATCGGTGGTTATTACCGCATCGGCACATTTGGAGCGGATATACGAGAGCAAATCATAATAATAATCACTACTATATCCTCTATTCATCAATTTTAATATTCTATCACTACCTGATTGGAGCGGCAGATGAAAATGATGGCAAATATGCTCACTGTTATTGATAGCATCTACTAATTTGCGACTAAAATCACGCGGATGAGAAGTCATATAGCGAATACGCTCAATTTCGGGGATAGCGTCTACTTGTTGCAGTAATTGACTGAAATCTAAATCAACTCCAAGATCATGTCCGAATGAATTAACATTTTGTCCCAATAACATGATCTCTTTGCAGCCTTTTTTCTTAAGAGAGATGATTTCCGAAAGAATATCCTCCGGATTACGGCTCTTTTCCCTACCCCGAACGTAGGGTACTATGCAATAACTGCAAAAATTATTGCAGCCATGAATAATGTTTACAGACGCTTTGTAATTGCCAAAAGCTTTTGTACCTATGTCATATCCGCATTCCTCACGCGGTTTTTCGCTTATGTCAATTAGTTGCTGGCGCCTGAAATCGGCCTGCTCAATTAATCTCGGGATGTTAAGATTGGAAAAGGTGCCGCAGATAATATCTACATGCGGCAGCTGCTTAGCTAATAATGCTTGATCTTTCTGCTCCTGAATCATGCAACCACAGACCGCTATAATAATTTCGGGATTTGACTTCTTTAGCGGTTTGAGAGAATTAATCAAGCCCCAGGCTTTATTTTCGGCAGTTTGCCTGACACAACAGGTATTGACAATGATTATATCGGCGTCTGATATCTGATCGGTTGACTGATGACCGTATTGCTCGAGACCGGCTGCAATCAGCATCGAATCGTTGTCATTCATCTGACATCCGAATGTAGCTAAATAGTATTTCATCTTAGGGATCCTTCTTTGTTAATGGCTGAAGCACGGAAATCTATTACTTGTAATTGTAAATGCTCAGTATCATTATATTGGTTAGTACCGATACTGTATATCATGTCCAAAGCGATCGGCTGCCCTTTTCCGCTCAGCATATTCTGCCAGGCATGTTCGCCCCAGGTATTCTTGATTAATTCTTCGATCCTTAAGCGGGCATTAAAAATAACTGCCACTACCGATTGCTTATAATAATTGCTGCGGCAAATTAAACGCACTACTTGCTGTTCTTTGCCCAACAGCTTGATCTTTACAACCTGAACATCTTTATCGGCAAAATATATAGATGAATTACCATTGCCGTGTGGTTCAAAGATGCGTAACCTCTTTGCCAAAGTTAATGTCGTTTCACTAACTGGAAACTGCTTATCAATGCGTAAAATAGAAGTCATTTGCTGCAAATCCATTTCACATTCGTCATTAAGCTGCCGGCGCAATAAAGCCACGTTTTGCGGATAGATACTTAATCCGGCAGCCATCGGGTGACCACCGAAACTCACCAGTAAATCCCGGCATTTGTTTAGACCCGCGCAAATATTATACCCCTCAATAGATCTGCATGATCCCCGTAATACTTCTTTGTTGCCGGCACAGACAACAACAGGGTGTCCATATTTTTCCTTCAATTTTCCGGCAATAATTCCTGCTACGCTCTCATGTGCATCCGGGCAATGGATGACAATGACTTTATCTTTTTCCATATTGCTTTCTATAATCTGGGCGATCGCTGTCTGAAAACCTTCTTCAGTTAGCTTCTTACGTGTATTATTTAATGCAACCAAATAATAAGCTAACTCTCTGGCTCGTGACTCGTTATCACAAAGCAGCAATTCCACTGCCGAATATGCAGTACCTAAACGGCCGGAAGCATTAATACAGGGACCGATTATATACGCTATATGATATACACCCAATTTTTTGCCCTCTAAACCAACAGCGTTAAGTAATGCTTTTAATCCAACATTTTTTGCTTCAGAAAGTTGCGATAATCCTTTCTTTACTATGATCCGGTTTTCACCGGTTAATTCAACTAAATCGGTAATCGTCGCTATTGTGACAAAGGGCAATAATTCCACGCCTAAAGGTTGCCAATCTTTACCTATTCCCTGATAAAGAGCTTCGGCAAATCTATAACAGACCGCAGCCGCACAGTACATTTTGAACGGATAATTGCAATCCAGGCGTTTAGGATCAACCACGGCGGCTGCCGGCGGTAAGATCATTTCATCGCTGTTATCGCTATATTGTAAGTCATGATGATCGAGCACAACGCATTGCATGCCTAGCTCATTGGCATATGCAATCTGATTGATTGCAGATATACCGTTATCACAAGCAATCAGCAATTCTGCTCCTTGATTGCGCAAATTAAAAATCGCATCATTGTTTAAGCCATACCCCTCGCCGTCACGCTCCGGAATATAATAAATACTCCTGCCACCTAAGGAGAGTATTGTCTTATGTAATATAACAGTACTCGTAATGCCATCCGCATCATAATCGCCAAATATGGCAATTAATTTGCCGTCTGCGATCGCAGTCGCAACAATAGCTACTGACTTATCCATATCCGCAAGTAGCATTGGCGAAGCTAAATCATAACGATCAGCATACAAAAACTGCTCAATATCGTTCTTATGACTATATCCCCGTATTGCAAGAATATGAGCTATCAAAGAATCGATACCAGATTCTGAGACAATTTGCTCTATATTTGCACATGTTTGTTTAATCATCCAGGTGGCCACTATATACTCCTTGCCAAATATATGTATAGTTTAAATACCCCCTCAGCGTTATTAAACTGAGGGGGTAAAATTACTGTTTATTTGCTGGTTGCAACTTTATTCTTCTTTGTTAAATTCGGATTACTGTCAACCTTAGTAGAAGCTTTACCTGTAACATGTTTTTTATCGCCAAATTTCTTTGTTAAATCAGTAACAATCGGGCCGACAAGAAATACCGAGGAGAAGAACCCGGCAATTATACCAATTGTTAATGCCAGTACAAAGATTCTTGTTGTTTCGCCTCCCAAAAACAGCAAGCAGAGCAAAAGAACTAATATCGCAACAATAGTATTGATTGTCCTCGTCAATGTCTGATTAATGCTGGTATTTACTAATTCACCGAATTCCATCTTAGCTTTGAACCGTGAATTTTCTCTAATCCTGTCAAAAATAACGATTGTATTATTAATCGAATAACCTATAATTGTCAGAACTGCAGCTATAAAGGAACTATCAACATTTATTTTAAAGAGAGCGAAGATTGTAACCATAATAAAAACGTCATGAATAAGTGCAATAATCGCACCTATCGCAAAATTAAATCGGAAACGAATAGTAATGTAGATCAGCATCAACACGGCGGCAACAAGCAAGGCCCATTTGGCATTATTAAGCATATGAGCACCAATCACGGGGCCAATCATTTCATTACGTAAAACCTGATATTTGCCAAGCGTATCTAACTTTTCTAATAAAGCTATATTCTGTTCGTCTGTCATTTGCGATGTACGAATCGAGAATTGATTATTATCGCCTTGTTGAATAGTTGGCGGTTGTTCAACATTGGCTGTAACAAGATCACGTACATCTTCAAGCGAAACGTCTTTACTGTACTGCACCTGCAAAATTGTACCGCCGGTAAAATCTATACCAAGATTTAATCCGTTAACAACTAAGCTGATTACTCCGACAATAATTACTGCTATGGCTATTGAATACCAGATCTTCTTTTTGCCCATGAAGTTAAAATTGAATCTTTGCTTCATTTAATTCCCCTCCTCTGTAACACCATAGAATTTCTTATCGCGGAAACAATCAACATCGGCCATATTACGCAACATAAAGCGAGTAAAAGTAATCGCAGTAAACATACTGGCAATTAAACCGATACTTAGCGTTAAGGCGAAACCTTTGATAGTGCCCGATCCGAAATAATACAGTACAATAGCTGCAATCAGTGTTGTCAGATTGGAGTCGAAAATTGTCCAAAATGCGCGTTTAAAACCAGCCTCAATTGAAGCTTTGACGCTTTTACCAGTATACATTTCTTCTTTTATTCGTTCGTAAATAATAATATTGGCGTCGATTGCCACACCTATTGATAAAATAAAACCTGCAATACTGGTTAATGTCAATGTTGCATTAATTAAATTCAACACCCACATTAATATTAACCCGTAAACAACCAGAGAAACACATCCCCAGACACCAGGCATGCGATACAATGCGATCAACCAAAACGCCAATATAATCAAACCAATAATTGAAGCTTTCATACTGCTGCTAAGCGAGTCCTGACCAAGAGTAGGACCGACAATAGATTTTGAGAGGATCTCAACATTAACCGGCAAAGCACCGCCGTTGATTATTTGAGCATCAGCTGCTGCTTCATCTGCAGTTGTATAACCGCCGGAGATAATAGCCTCTCCATCGGGAATAACACTATTAACTGTTGGCGATGAAATTTCCTTGTCATCAAGATAGATAGAAATTATTTGGCCTAGATATTTGGCCGTAGCTTCATAAAATTTCTTGGTACCTTCGGAAGTAAACTCTAATGCAATTTGATGCTGTTGATTTGTGGGTTCGGAAGCATTATACTGATATGTAGCTTCTTCCAAATCAGCACCGGTAAGTATAACTGTTCCATCGGGACCTCTAAACTCCAGTTTTGCCGTACGTCCCAATTGTTCAATCGCCTTATCAGGATCATCTACGCCAGCTAATTGAATAATCAGTCTATCTGAACCTTCACGTTGAATAATTGGCTCGCTGACACCAAATGCGTCGACCCTTTCCCGCATTACTGTAACCAGCTTTTCCATATCTTGATCAGTTACCGCGGAGCCGTCATCATTTATACCCTGTAGAATCACCTCAGTACCACCTTGCAAATCTAGGCCTAAATTGAGATTATCTTTTAATGTATTAAATGATAATACCAGTGCAACAGCTATAGCCGCAACAACAATGATGAGTTTAATTCCACTTAAATTCCTCATCCGATGCTTCCTCCTCTGCCATACAATATGAGTCTAATTATAACTCCGTATATCGGGGATTGTCAAATAATATCAACTAATTATTATCTAATTGTAGAATAATTAAATTTTGTTGGAGTATAAAAATGGATAAAAGAGTTACAATTTATCATGGCGACATCACTAAAATGGGAGTTGACGCAATTGTAAATGCAGCAAATACTTCTTTGCTTGGCGGCGGAGGGGTTGACGGCGCCATACATCTGGCGGCAGGACCGCAATTATTAGCGGAATGCCGCGGATTACATGGTTGCGCAGTTGGTGACGCTAAAATAACCGCCGGCTATTTACTGCCGGCGGAATATGTGATTCATACGGTCGGTCCAATTTGGCAAAACGGTAAAAATAACGAATCGGCTAAACTACGCTCATGTTATCTAAAATCACTACAGATAGCGGTAAATTCCGTTCTAAAGACTATTGCCTTTCCTGCTATTAGCACAGGCGTTTACGGTTATCCTAAACAACAGGCTGCCGAAGTAGCTATCAAGGCAATTAATGATTTTTTGAAGACTAATACGAGTCTTGAAAAGATATATTTAGTTACCTTTGATAAACAAACCACTGAGATTTATCGAAATTTATTAGCGATTTAGGTTCTATTTGAAGCTCCGAATGAAGATAAATCAATATTCCCGGGTTCTTTAGCGCGCGCGCCTACCCAAGAACATGATAATGCGTAACCTTTAATATTGCCATATTCGTCTTGGACCTGTAAAGCCATATCATTAAATGGCAGATTACTGCTTTCTTTTGTTAACGGCTGTAATGCAAATATGTTGCCGTTATATTTAACCTGCCAAGATTTGACAAAGTTATATCCTTCGCAATCGAAACATTCAAGGGGTGATATATCGGTATCCGGGAATGATAAAGCATCATTATTATTGATTAGTGCGGAGTTATTTATTTTACAATGAGGGAAGTTTATAATATTTAACTCTTCATTATTGTTTAGTAATAAATGAATCGTCTCCCAATGACGTTGTATCTTTTTCAGTGCGATGTTACCCCATACTCTTTCAAACAATGATTTTCCTTTCACACGCACACTTTTTCCCCCTAAATTAATCCTCCCATATGTTGTCATTTGCGGATAAAAGTATGAGAATAACTGTTCTTTGTTATTATTGACTTCAGGATGAACTAATCCTGATTCTCCCCGCCAAAACGCACCTTTGTTTTTCAATAAGCAAATTTCAAAACTAAACTGAGTATCAAAAACGCGAAGAGCCATTGCCTCTTTTTCCACTAATAATTGCGCTATTTCACCACAAAATATACTGTCGGCGTCAATATCAACATTATTCTTGTTTTGTTCCAAGATAAATTGGCGTTGATAATTCTTTCCCTCGTTGATATCCTCACATTCGATAAATAACATATAATATTCATTGCTAAGTCGAACAAGTTTATGGAGATTGATATGATAGGCAAAAAGATTGCCCGAATTATAGAAATCATGAAGAAAACCGCTGCAACGCCAACAATCATATACGCGCTTATGCGGCAGCCATTCTTCTTCAAATGTTCCGTGTCGGTCGGCTCTGTATTTTTGTTTGCCGCCAATAGTCATAATCTTCCTCCGTTATTTTAATACATAACATATATTAACACAAAACTACCGTTTTCGCCAACGGTGTTTTTTTATTTTATTCATAATATCAATTGCTTGTTCATAGCATTTATTAAAAGGGGGGTTTGTTAATGAAGAAACTTTGGCTGATAATTATTATTATCACTTCAATTATTTTTCTTTTTTCATTTGCATCAACTGCAGCGGAATTTTCTTTAGGCGCAACATCTGCTGTTCTTATGGACGGAAGTAGCGGTAGAATACTGTTCGAGCAAAATGCCGACGCCAAAGTATATCCTGCCAGCGTTACCAAAATGATGATGTTGGTGCTGATATTGGAAGCGGTAGATAAAGGTACTATTTCCCTCGATGATAAAGTTACCACCAGCGCAAAAGCCGCATCAATGGGTGGATCGCAAGTTTATCTTTACGAGGGAGAAGTGCGAACTGTTGATGAAATGATTATTGCCATAGCAGTCGGCAGCGGTAATGATGCCGCCTATGCTATGGCCGAATATTTAGGCGGCACAATGGAGAACTTTGTTGATATGATGAACAAACGAGCCAAAGAGCTCGGCATGAACAATACGAATTTTGTCAACCCACACGGTCTGCATGATGAAAATCATTATACTACCGCACGCGATATGGCAACACTTGCTTACCATGCCCTTCAGGTTCCGCACATGCTTGACTATACATCAATCTACGAATACGAATTCCGCCCTGATCCTAAAAAGCTAGTATTATGGAATACCAACCGTCTGCTTAAATGGTATGACGGAACCGATGGTCTCAAAACAGGATATACGCCTGAGGCGGGACGAAATCTGGTGGCAACTGCCGTACGCGATAATCTGCGTTTAATTTCGGTAGTAATGGGGGTGGCAGAAGCTAAAGGACATTTTACTCAATCTATGGAGCTGCTTAATTACGGCTTTAACACATATAAATACCACTTGTTATGCAAAGCCAGTGACATTATTGCCACTGTGCCGGTCGGTAAAGGTAATGTAAATGAGGTTGAAGCAACGGTTGCACAGGATATAGGCGTTACCACTGCGAAAAATGAAAAAGCCGAATTATCGTTCGGTATCGAAACAAAGTCAGGATTATCGGCGCCGATAGCGAAGGGAGCGGTAGTAGGACAGGTAACAGTTTATAATAATGGTAAAAAGGTTACGACAAAAGATATTGTCGCAGCTCAAGATGTGACCAAAGGCGGATTTTTAAGAACATGGCAAAGATTGCTTAATGCTATCAGTATCTAAAATCTAAATTAAATGCTTATTCTATTTAATATAGATATTAAATACAGACGGATCTAGTTTCGTCTGTATTTATTTGGCGATTATTTATTTAACAAACAATTTCCACGATTAATGGCAATAATGTTTGTGGTTGGTTTTCTACAACTACGGCATTAATAAGCATTTCGGCTACAGCAGCGGCCTGTTGTTGATTTTGGCAATATATATCTGCTATTTCTTCTCCCGATATGACCTTTTCTCCTAGTTTCTTGCGCAGGACTATACCGGTTGAGTGATCAATTGCATCCTCTTTGGTAACCCGCCCCGACTTTAGTAGTATTGTACTTTTGCCAATGATTTCGGCATCGAGTTTGGTGATGAAACCATCGGAGGTTGCAGTATAAGAAACTACTAAAGGCGCATCTTCAAAAGATGGGGTAGCAGATAAATCTCCGCCCTGAGCCTTAACCATTTCCATGAACTTTTGATAGGCTGCGCCGCAATCCAGCAATGACGCGGTTCTTTTTTGGGCGTCTCCCCTATTGTCCGTTTTCCCGGCAAGATAAATCATCTCTGCAGCCAAAGATATCGCCAGCTCACGTAAGTCTTGAGGGCCGAAGCCCTGCAGAACCGCCAGTGCTTCTTTTACTTCCAAGCTGTTGCCAATCGCATAGCCGAGCGGCTGTTCCATTGCTGATATTAAAGCGGATACTTTTTTACCGGCCTGCAAACCAATTTTAACCATCAACTGCGCTAACCGTCTGGCATCGTCTAACGTTTTCATAAACGCGCCGGAGCCGTATTTGACATCCAATACTATAATATCAGCACCGCCGGCGATTTTTTTTGACATGATACTGGCAGCAATCAAAGGAATACTGTCAACCGTCGCCGTGACGTCTCGTAAAGCATATAGCAACTTATCAGCCGGTACCAGCTCCTTGCCGGCGCTATTTACCGCAAGTCCTATTTGATCAACCTGAATACGGAATTGTTCCATATTAAGATTGCAATTAAAACCGGGGATCGATTCCAATTTATCTATCGTGCCTCCGGTATGTCCCAGCCCGCGGCCGGAAAGCTTTGATACTTTTAATCCGGCGGCAGCAGCAATCGGCGCCACTATCAGCGTCGTTTTGTCCCCTACTCCACCGGTTGAATGCTTATCAACAAATATGCCGTCCAGATCGCTGTAATCCATTACTGAGCCGCTGTCTAACATTTGCTTGACCAAACTAAATGTTTCCTGTTCATCCAGCCCTCGAATAAACAACGCCATCAACAGCGCCGCTGATTGATAGTCTTTGACGCTGCCGCCGATATAACCGTTTAACCAAAAAGCAATTTCATCTTCAGATAATTTTCCTCCATCTCGCTTCTTGCGGATAATATCAATAATATTCACCTAGTTTTTGCCTCCATTCCCAACAAATCTAACATGCTGACTCCGGCAGGTACAGCCGGACAGCCCAGATATGCGGCGCAGGTAGCGCCAACGTCGGCGAATGTCTGTCTGACACCTAAAAACTGCGGCTTTACTTTCTCGCCATATATCAATAGAGGCACATATTCGCGGGTATGGTCTGTCCCCATCGTTGTTGGATCATTACCATGATCTGCAGTAATAATTAATAAATCATCCAGCCGTAGCTTATTTATAATTTGCGGTAGCTCACTGTCAAACTTTTCTATAGCGCAAGCATAGCCGATTACATCATTACGATGCCCGTAAAGCATATCAAAATCAACTAAATTGGCAAATATTAAGCCGCTGCCATATTGTTCCATAGCTAATAAAATACCATCGACGCCTTGCTGATTATTATGGGCTTCAATTGCACTGTTGATATATTGATTGGCAAATATATCCTTGATCTTACCGATCGCCACCGTGGTTTGACCGTTTTTCACCAAGTTTTCCAACAGTCCTCCAGATGGAGGCAATAATGAATAGTCGCGGCGGTTACTGGTACGCTGAAAGCTACCCGGTTTTCCGATAAAGGGACGGGCAATCACTCTGCCAACAGCATTATCACCATCAAGTATTGCACGGGCTTTTTCACAAGCCTGATACAACTCAGCAAGCGGTATTACTTGCTCGTTCGCCGCAATCTGAAATACGCTATCCGCCGAAGTATAAACAATGAATTTGCCGGTTTTAATTTGTTCGGCGCCAAGCTCATCTATAATCGCCAAACCGCTTGCCGGATAATTGCCCAACACTCCCCTGCCGGTTGCCACCGAAAAAGCATCGATAATTTTCTGAGGAAAACCGTGCGGGTATGTGGGCATGGCTTTTTTCAGCAATAAACCGGACAACTCCCAATGTCCGCTGGTCGTATCCATTCCAGCCGATTGTGATGCCATTTTACCCCAGGCGGCCAATGGTTGAGTGACAGCTTTATTTTCCCTGATATCAATGATATTGGCTAATCCCAAACGGTTTAAGTTAGGAATATGAAGTTTAGTCGTGGCCGCGATATGTCCTAAGGTATTAGCATTTACCTCGCCAAAATGGGCAGCATCAGGTAATGAACCAACACCGACGCTATCCAAAACGATCAAAATAATTCTGCGCATAAAATTACTCCTTTTTCTTTACAAACTTACCAGAGCGTGGATGATAACTATCGTATGACTTCTTGAGATGTTCGCTGTCAAGATGAGTATATATTTGTGTTGTACTGATGTTGGCATGCCCCAAAAAATCCTGCACTACTCGTAAATCAGCGCCATTTTCCAGCAGATGCGTGGCCACGCTATGACGTAATGTATGGGGACTGATATCAAGATTCAGTTTATTACCGTAGGCCTTGATGATTTTCCAAAATCCCTGTCTGGTTAATGTTGTGCCGCGATTATTTAAAAACAGTTCCCTTGTCTGCTTTTGATGGAGCAAAAAGGGACGGGATGAATTTAAATATTCGTTTAGATAATTTATTGCGACACTGCCAACCGGAATAATCCGCTCCTTGCTGCCTTTACCAATGCAGCGCACAAATCCAAGCTTCAGATCAATATCATGTGCTGTCAATGATAATAATTCGCTGACGCGTAGCCCACAGGCATACATCAATTCCAACAAGGCTTTATCGCGCAGCCCCAGCGGCTTGCCGGTATCCGGTTGTGATAACAGCTTGTCCGTCTGCGCTTGCGACATGACTACCGGTAGCATGGCATGGGGCCGCGGTGTTTGTAAATTCTGGCTGATATCCTTGTCCATTCTTTTTTCAGCCGTTTCAAAGCGGCAAAAACTTTTAATTGCCGCCATATAACGGGCTATTGTAGCTGTCTGAATCCCGGCCTCTTTTAATATGGCCAAATATTCGATAATATCATTATGGCCGATTTGATTGACATTAAATATTTCCCGCGATCTTAAAAAGGCCGCAAACGCATACAGATCCAATTGATAACTGATAATAGTATTTTCCGCTAAAGCTCTCTCTACAATTAAATAGTTGATAAAGCTTTCTATCTCCCATTTCAATTGATCACTATATTTGCTATTGTCTTTTATTAAACTGGCCGACATAGCCGTTCCTCTTTTCGTCTGAATGGGAAAAACTTCCACATTAAACGATAAAATCCTGCTATGTTATTCGACGCCGAGCATCACGGCAACATTCTCGTCATATACGCTCTGGTTATTCCATGTTTCACCATTGACACGTATCGGTTCGCCCGGAAAATTTTCATTGGCAATACCCTGATCCCCTGCCTGATAATCGGACATCGATTCCGAGGCAACCATTGTCCCATAAATGTAAGGCAATACGACCGCCAACAACAATAACAATAAACACATTTTAATCAAAAAGCGAAGTTTTCTGCGAGTACCGGTTAATGTTACAAGTATCATTTTTCTCCCTCCTAATTAAACAACTATCGATATCAGTAATGGCATTATATAACCATCGATCAGCGCGCAGGCGGCAACTAACGCTAATAACAATAAAAGCCGGGTAAAATAATGCAGATTCACATGAAAATTGACGCCCATAGCATAAATATTGAGACAGTATCTGATGGATAAGGCAGCCGCGGCTAACAATAAAACAATCACTATAATATTGATTGGCAGCATTATCATCAACAATTGCCAATTACCTGTGGCGGCAATCAGCGTATAAGTATATCCAATAGTTAATCCCCTGATAAACAATATGATTAAAACCAACGGTATTCCTAATAAATGCATGCCACAAAAAAACAAAGCTCCGATAAATAACCCGTTGACTATAAAAAACATCTGTGTTTGATGCCAATTATTGGATACCGTTGAAGAGAGACTATCGAGATAGTTATTGATATATGTAGTCATCTGGTTCTGTGATTCCTGTGCCAGCCAACGCGGCGCCATAGAACCAATGATTAGACCACCGCCAATTACCGCAACTAGACAGGTGTATAATAACCAGTGTCGCTTCAGATGATTATATATCGCATACCCTATATCACGAATCACAGCATCCTCCGCCGTTTGTTTCTGTTTAAATATATGTCATATATCAAAAAATAATGATTTGGACAAAAAAGAAAAGCCGGATTCATCCGGCTTAAACTTTCAAAGTCAGCGTGTCGAGAAACAAGCAAGACCAGGCGTCTTAGTTGGCATTTACCTTGCCGCAAAAGCCAGCTAATGCACTTACTGTGCTGCTTCGCTGCTTCGCGTCGTATTGCGAAGTTTATCGACCGCTGATCCGGCATTATAATTGATTGTAATTAACCCATTCTCTACCTTCAACAATTTCTTCGTCTGAAGGAACAGGGATATCTCCGGGATCTCTTTCTTTAATCTTTTCTTCTACGGCTAATGTTCTATAAGCGGCATCTTTTTCCCCCAGATTTTCTAAATCCAGATCAAGAGTTTTCAGCGGCACATTACCTTTATTGACGTTATTGTCATAGCTGTTACTCATAAAAATTCCCCGTTTCGCTTTTTATTTATTATGCGCAACGGGGAATTTTTGTATACTTTATATTAATCCAAAATGACTTTTCCTTTTGATAAGTCAAGCCTTACATAATCTGGCAGCCCGTTTTTAAAAGGCAAACTAAGCTGCCCTTCAATCAGCGGCCGGGCATATTTAATAAATTCCTGTGTAACATAATTATGATCATCATTGATCCACTCCAGCGGTAGTTTTTTGGCTATGTTTGCCACTTTTGCGAGCTCAACTTCGCCAAGGCCAAAACTATAGGGATTATCAAGAATTCGCTCCAGCGTTACCATCACGCCGCTTTTATCCGCCAAAGCATACTTAACGGCGTTAGTACCTACCAAATAAGCTTCATTGGCGTCAACAGCCGAAGCAAAATGCATAGCGGAACGCTGTGTTGTTCCCATGGTGTTACAACGGGCCTTGACGCCTAATTCTTGTTCAACCAATGATTTTAATGATTCGCCAACGCCACTTAACTGTGCATGACCAAAATCATCGATTGTTCCGCCGGCAAAGCAGTACTCCCCTTCTTCATTAACGATACCCTCAGATACTATCACATAGCAATAACCCAATTGCTTATAGACTTTTTCAACATCACCAATAAATTTGCTTTTTGAAAAAGGCACTTCCGGCAGATAAATCAGATGCGGCGCTTCATCATCATAACGTCGCGCCAAAGCTCCTGCCGCCGTCAGCCAGCCGGCGTCGCGACCCATGGCCTCCAATATTGTTACTTTATTTTTTGTCGAAACACTCTCCAAATCAATGCCGGTTTCTCTGACAGTAACCGCTATGTATTTGGCGGCTGATCCATATCCGGGGCAATGGTCGGTAAAAGGCAGATCGTTATCAATGGTTTTAGGAATACCGATGATCCGCATATCCCAGCCGCATTCTTTTGCCGCCAAATATGTTTTGTGAGCCGTATCCATCGAATCATTGCCGCCGTTATAAAAGAAATAACGGATATTGAGTTTACGGAAAATATCAACGATACGTAACTGATCGTCATCGGTAACCTTATAACGGCAGGAAAAGATCCCGGCTCCCGGGGTATAGCGTAAAGCCGCTATTTTCTTTTGATCCTGCTGTGCCAGATCAATAATATTTCCCTGCAATATGCCTTTGATGCCGCTGACGCCGGCATATATTGTGCCAAGATCAGCGCCAGAGCGCAACCATTCTTCGACAGCACCGCATACGCTGTTGTTGATCACCGCCGTCGGGCCGCCGGACTGAGCAATGATGGCATTGCCTGTTAAAGCCATAGCATTATTCCTCCTATGATTTACTAATTTTAGAATAGGCCTTTTTTAACTTTTGCCGGTTCTCCGGGATCTTCTTCGTCAAGCAAATAGATTTTGGCAATCTTTTGTTCTGTGAGCGGCCGGTCATTGGCATCGGTTGCCACGGCTGCGATTTGGTCAACTACATCCATACCGTTTACTACTTTACCAAATGCGGCATATTGACCATCTAAATATGGACAGTCAGCATGCATAATAAAGAACTGGCTGCCTGCGGAATTGGGGTTTTGGGCACGCGCCATGGAGATAACGCCACGGGTATGCTTCAACGGATTGTCAAAACCGTTACCGCTGAATTCACCGCGAATTGCGTAACCAGGATCGCCCGTTCCATCGCCACGCGGGCATCCGCCTTGGATCATAAAACCGCGGATAACGCGGTGAAAAATCAAGCCATCATAAAACCCCGTTGCCGCTAAATGAAGAAAATTATTCACAGTGTTGGTCGCGGCTTCCTTATCAAGCTCCAATTCGATTTTGTCGCCGTTCTCCATTTCAATAATTACCATACTGAACCTCCTGATTTGTTTATTTTAATACTCTGAAAAATAATGATAACGCTATACTGTTCCAAATCATATGAGCAAATATATTTATGAAGATATTACCGTATTTATCATAAATATAGGCAAAACCAATACCACCAACAAACAGAGGCAATATAACCCATAAATCAAAATGCATCGCCGAAAATATTGCCGCCGAGGCAATAATACCAATCCAGCGGCCAAACTTGGCCTTGATAGCGGAAAAGAGAAAACCACGAAAAAATATCTCCTCACAGATTGGCGCTAATAAAACAACACATATGACAAGGCCGGCAGTTTCCCAGCCATTTTGGGAAGATTGCATTAATTGCATTATACTCTGCATGTCATAATCATATCCGTGAAAAACCAACCATTGCAGTAATGTGATCAATACATTGATCACATAAAGCGATATACCCCAAAGTGCGCCAAAATGAAAAATTAAATGAACCTTTTCTTTTTTTAACACAAGTCCAAGTGACGCCGGTTTGTGACCGTAATACACGCATGCTATATAACATGGCAACAAACCATAGCATGCAAATTGAATCAGATATAGGAGCAGAGCAAAATCAATCAAATTTTTGGCTCCGGCAAAAAAGTTGGTAAGTAAAGAACTAATGCTCAAAACTATAGCAATTATTAAAAAACTATGCCAAATTGCCCAGCGAGGTAGCTCTTTCTTTATCGACTTATCTAGCATGCCATCGTCATTAAACATTTTATACCTCTTTTAGTTTAGCTTATCATATTTATTATTTAAAATAAAGTGTTTAAATACACATCTAATAATAAAAAAAGCAGCGGCATTATGCCGCTGCTTTTATGTATAAATTATCCAAATAAAGTAAGCAAGATACCGGCCGCAACCGCAGTTCCGATAACACCGGCAACATTCGGACCCATGGCGTGCATCAGCAGCCAATTGGATTTATCCTCTTCTTGCCCCATTTTATGTATTACACGAGCTGCCATCGGAACAGCAGAAACACCGGCTGCACCGATCAACGGGTTTATCTTTTGCTTTAAGAATAAGTTCATAAATTTGGCGATTAATGTACCGCCTGCTGTTCCGCCGGCAAAAGCTACTATACCAAGAGCCAAAATTGCCAGCGTTTGTGGAGTTAAAAATACTTGTCCATTGGCAGTAGCGCCAACCGAAACTCCAAGAAAGATAGTTACGATGTTAATCAAAGCATTCTGCGCTGTATCGCTTAACCTGTCGGTTACGCCGCACTCCCGGAATAAGTTGCCAAGCATCAGCATGCCGATCAAAGGAGCCGCTAAAGGTACAACTAGTGATACAACAATTGTTGTAACAATCGGGAATAAGATCTTTACAGTCTTACTGACCGGTTTTAACTGTACCATTTTTATTTGACGTTCTTCTTTTGTTGTGAATAATTTGGCAACCGGCGGAATAATGACCGGAACCAACGCCATATATGAATAGGCTGCAACCGCAATCGGACCCAGCAGTTGCGGGGCTAATCTGGTCGACAAATATATCGCCGTCGGACCGTCGGCACCACCGATGATACCTATAGACGCAGCTTCCTGGGGAGTAAAGCTAATACCTGGTACAAAATGATTGAGAGACAACGCGCCCCAGAAGGTAATAAATACACCAAATTGGGCGGCAGCACCTAAAAGAAGTGATTTGGGGTTGGCAATCAACGGACCAAAGTCTGTCATGGCGCCGATACCCAAAAAGATCAACGGCGGGAATATTCCCAGAAAGTCTCCTTGATATAAGTAATACAGTAATCCACCGACTTCTTTTAATACCGGTAGATTATCCGCTCCCAGTCCATAGATAGGAGATGCCATAATATTGGCCAAAGGAATGTTAGCCAAAAGCATTCCAAATCCGATTGGTACTAATAGTAACGGTTCAAAACCTTTTTTAATGGCTAAATATAATAAAATGCAAGCGATGATAATCATCACTAACTGACGCCATTCGAATGCAAAAAATCCCGTGTTGAGAAGAAACTCTGTTAATGATTTTCCTATTTGCATATCTAACTCCTTTTATTACAGGTTTACGAGAACATCACCGGATTGAACGATAGAACCTGCCTGAACATTGATCGCACTGATGGTGCCATCGCAGGGAGCAGAAATATCATTTTCCATTTTCATCGCTTCTAAAACAAGGATGATATCACCGGCTTTAACGGCCTGACCGACGCTGACATTAACTCTTAAAACTGTGCCGGGAAGAGGGCTCGGAATGGTGGTGCCGCTTCCAGCAGCAGGAGCAGCAGCTTTTGCAGGAGCAGGAGCAGCAGCAGGAGCAGCAGCAGGAGCTGCAGTCTTTGCGGGAGCTGCGGCTGCTGAAACAGCAGGAGCAGGAGCAGCAGCGGTAGCGCCAACTTCTTCAACTTCTACAGTATAAGTTTGTCCATTAACAGTTACATTGTATTTTTTCATAATTTACTATCCTCCAATTATTTAAAAATTTTGTCTAGAATTAATTAATGTATTTGCACCTTGTTCTGCCCAGCTACTATGATAAGCATTGCTTCTGCGAATGGCTGTGAATTTAAGATTGCTTTGAACAACTCCGCTGGCAGCAGAAACAGCAGCCATGATAATGGCAATCGTTATTGGATCATCACCAGCTTCAATATTACAGACAGGAACAGGAGAAGCCGTCTGAGCATGAATAGTACCGGGATCTTTTGATTGTTGATCTTTATTACTATGTTTTTTATTATCAACTACCCTTAAGAGCAACCAGGTAACAAAAGATAATATAATTAACACAGAAAATACGACGCCCATACCAATAACAGTAGTTTCAATTCCCATTGATACCCAATCCATAATTTTACCTCCTACTAAAGCGGTACATTGCCGTGTTTTTTGCCTGGACGTGTTTCTTGTTTACTGATTAAAGCGTCCAGATTCTTAATTAAATAATATCTGGTTTGCTCAGGCTCAATAATTTGGTCAACAAAGCCGCGTGCAGCCGCGCAATAAGGATTTGAGAATTTGTCATCATATTCATCAATTTTTTCTTGTCGCTTGGCTTGCGGGTCTTCGGATGCTTCAATTTCTTTACGGAAAACAATATTAGCAGCCCCCTGAGCGCCCATAACAGCTATCTGAGCAGTCGGCCAGGCAATGACCGAGTCGGCGCCGAGGCTCTTGGCACACATAGCTAAATATGCACCGCCGTAAGCTTTACGGGTGATTAATGTAAGTTTCGGTACGGTTGCTTCGGAATAGGCGTAAAGCAACTTGGCTCCGTGGCGGATGATACCGCCATGTTCTTGCGCAACACCGGGCAGATATCCAGGAGTGTCAACAATTGTCAACATTGGGATACCGAAAGCGTCGCAGAAGCGGATAAAGCGTCCAGCTTTGTCTGAGGCATTGATATCAAGGCAGCCAGCCAAAGATTTAGGCTGATTGGCAATAATACCTACGCTCAATCCATTCAATCTGATAAAACCGGTAATAATATTTAAAGCCCAATAAGGTTGGACTTCAAAGAAGTCGTTATTATCCGCTAAAGCCTTGATTACATCAAGCATATTATATGCCTGATTGGGGTTTTCCGGAATTATATCGCGCAGAGCTTCTTCAACACGTTCCGGTGAATCGTCATTGGCGAATACCGGAGCGCCTTCCAGATTGTTTCCGGGTATAAAGCTTAATAATCTTTTTATTTGGTCAATGCATTCATCTTCATTTTGGGCAAAGAAATGAGCGTTACCGCTGTTACGGTTATGTGTCATCGCGCCGCCCAAAGCTTCGGCGGAAACGTCTTCACCTGTTACTGCCTTAATTACTTGCGGGCCGGTAATAAACATATTTGATTTATCAACCATAAACACGAAGTCGGTCAGAGCGGGAGAATAAACCGCGCCACCGGCGCACGGCCCCATAATTACTGATAATTGCGGAATAACGCCTGATGAAATGGTATTACGCTTAAAAATTTCACCGTAACCATTCAAAGCGTCAACACCTTCCTGAATACGAGCACCGCCGGAATCGTTAATACCGATTACCGGAGCCCCAACTTTGAGCGCCAAATCCATTACTTTGCAGATTTTAGCAGCATGCATTTCACCCAACGATCCACCTAAAACAGTGAAATCCTGTGAAAAGACATAGACTAAGCGGCCATCAATTGTACCGTAACCGGTAACAACGCCTTCACCGGGTGCGCTTAATCCGGCCATACCGAATTCCGTGCCACGATGAATGACAAACTGATCAAGCTCAACGAAACTCCCATCATCCAATAAGGCATCAATCCGTTCTCGTGCGGTCTTTTTACCAGCCTGATGTTGTTTCTCGATCTTCTTGTCCCCGCCGCCTTTGATTACTGCTTCACGTTTGGAAGCAAGGAGCTCCATTTTTGTTTCATTCGACATCTGCGTACCTCCCTATCATTCTAAATGAAATAATTAATCTCTTTGACATAATTCTAAAAGAACGCCACCGGTCGCTTTGGGATGCAAGAAGGCAATTTTGGCACCGCCCGCGCCGCGTCTTGGCGTCTCATCAATCAATCTTACTCCGTCAGCCTTTAATTGCGCCAATGTTGCTTCAATGTCATCCACCTTTAAAGCAATGTGTTGGATTCCTTGACCCTTGGCCTCGATAAATTTAGCAATAGGGCCATCGGGAGCTGTCGATTGCAGTAATTCAATTTCGCTGTCACCGTTAGGAATAAAAGCAGTAATAACTTTCTGCTCCGCGACCTCTTCAGTTGCAACGATCTTGAGGCCGAGGGTCTTTTCCCAAAACTCGGCGGCTTTTTCGATGCTTTCAACCGCGATACCAATGTGATCAATCTTGTTGATCTTTGTCATTTTTTCTCACCTCACTGAATTAAAAATATAAAAAATATTGATTAAACAATACTAATAAACTAATTATAATAAAAACCCATACTAAAGAATAATACCATAAACATTTGATTAAGGCCAATTTAAAAATAATATTAGAATATTCTGTCATATTTTGCTTAATGTTTAAAAAACTTTGGTTTTTAAGAAAGTTGACTTTAATCCAATTTTGAGATAAAATATGTAATTGTAATCTATGCGCCCGTAGCTCAGTGGATAGAGCGTCGGCCTCCGGAGCCGAAAGCGTAGGTTCAATTCCTATCGGGCGTACCATTTGTAAAATAACTTATCTAAAGGGCAGATAACATCTAACATATGTTATCTGCCCTTTCATAATCGAAAGCAAATCTAAAATTGTTGAATAGTACTACTATTAAAAATCATCATCTTCGGAACTTTCTTCGTCCTCTTCCTCTTCCATTTCATTAATAATCTCATCATAAGCATCTGCAACTCTATCCCATTCTTCATCATTATCAACATCAAATAGTATTTCTTCTCCATCATCATCAACGCCAAAGCGCATAATGATTGCTTCGTTTGTATCGATGTATTCTTCATCCATAGGGATCAGTACAGCATATTTTTCATTTTCGACCTCAAGCAAAGTCTCCACTTCAAATTGATGTTCAACACCATCTTCATCAATTAAAGTAATAACATCTTCACTCATGATAATCACCTCTTTAGAATATACTTTTTTTTATGGATTGAGTATAAATTAATATTAAGTGTTTGTCAATTTTCTAAATTGTATTTTAATTTATGTTTGAATTTTTGTATTATTTATTTTTGGCGGTCAAGATAGCTTTGAAGTATAAGTGTAGCCGCTACTTTATCAATTACATTTTTACGTTTGCTGCGTGATACGTCTCCTTCGATTAATAATCGCTGAGCGGCAACCGTTGTCAGCCGCTCGTCTTGATAACAGACATCGATATTTGCGCTTTTTTGTAATGCTTCTCCCAGCGCTTCGGCATTTTGCACTGATTCGCCACGACTGCCGTTCATATTCAATGGCAAACCGACAACAGCTGATCCAACTTCATATTGATCGATAATCTGCTGCAACTGTTGTAAGTCATATTCCAAGTTGCGACGGCGGATAGTAGCTACCCCTTGCGCCGTCCAGCCTAAAGCATCACTGACGGCGACACCGATTGTTTTACTGCCTACATCAAGACCGATTATCCTCATAATTATCTCCTTTAACAAAACGATATACAAAACCAGGGGCACGCCGCAATACAATAACCGCAATAGATGCATTTTTGCTGTTGCCATGCGCAAGTACCGTCAATCAACTCTAACGCGCCCTGAGGGCAACGAGCAACACATTTACCGCAGCCATGACAAGTCGGTTCTTTATCAAAAACCATCTGCCTGTTGTTTAGTTCAATTTGTGAAGATTCCGTGGCTTCCCTACCCTCGCACCAGGCGATATTAGTGACCAATTCGGCATGAGTCTTTATACCTACAGCTACCGCATCAAGATAAGGACGGCTATAAGCCCAGGTTAAAGCAGCCCTTGCCTGATTCATTAACGCGCCTCCGCCGATAGCTTTCATACCGTAAACGCCAATATTCTTATTCTTAGCAGTATTACAGGCATCTTCCATATTAGACAAGTCGCCATCATTGATGCCGATTCCAACCATGTTTACTAAAGCAAATAAGATATCGATTTCGGGTATTTCAGCAGCGGCGGTTGCTACTGCGACGCTATGGGTTGAGATACCAACCGCGCCGATAACGCCATTTTGTTTAGCGTCAAGCAAGGCTTCCAGCGCTGGACGGTTGGCATGCAATTCCTGAACATTACGTTGTTCATGTAAAAGGAATATGTCAATTTTATCGCGCGCTAGACCGATGCGCGCTTCTTCTATATCGTGCGCAGCTTCATCATAATCTGTAGCTAATGTTTTACTGGCAATAATAACTTCTTTATCGCTACCGAATAGCGCTTTGCGTAGATACGGGTATGTCCGGTATTGCTGCGCTGTATCAAAGAAATTAATACCTAAATCAATTGCCTCTTTAATCAATGAAGCGCCAGCCTCAAATGACAGGTTGGCGCACAAAGGTCCCATAGTCAAGGTGCCAAAGCAGATACGAGATACATTGTAACTGCTTTTTCCTAGTTTACGGTATTGCAAAAAACTACCTCCGGACTATTTAATATCTTTAACATAATAGGAAACGAGCTCTTCGATCAAATCATCGCGTTCAACACGGCGAATCAAGCTGCGGGCTTGATTATAACTGGTAATATAGGCCGGGTCGCCGGAAATCAGATAGCCAACAAGCTGGTTAATAGGATTATATCCCTTTTCCAGTAAGGCCGCATAAACCAAATATATCACGTCTTGGGGATTTAGCTCATCTTCGCCGCGTACATTAAAGCTCATTGTTTGTTCAATTGACGGCTTATTATCCATAAGAGCCTCCATTTAGTATAATAATATACAATTCTTTACTGTTTTGATAATTCCTTTAAATAATTATGATGATAATTTGCTTTTTATCAACTGTTCCGCCTGTTGAAGCGTTCGATCTATTTGCGAAACATCTTTGCCTCCGGCCTGCGCCATATCGGCTTTGCCGCCGCCGTTCCCGCCGCAAGCGACAGCAGCAGCTTTGACGATTTCGCCTGCGTGCAATCCCTTTGCTTGCGCAGCCGCCGACATACCGGCGACAATGCTGACTTTATCACCGATCGGCGCAGCCAAAACTACTGCATAATCAGTAATCTTATCCCGGGCCATATCCATAAAGCTGCGTAAGGTATTGATATCAGCAGCATCAATTCGCTTGATCAATACATTGATACCGTTAAGATTGAAAGCTTCGCCATCAAATGAAGAGGCTTTATCTTTATTGATACTTGTTTGTAGTTTATCCAGCTCCTTTTCCAGCGAACGTTGTTCGTTCAATAAATTCTCTAGCCTGGCAGGCGCATCTTCAGGGAAGCATTTGAGCTTATCTGCTATCTCCAAAATAATATCGTCACGCTGACGGTAATAGGCAAGCGCGTTTTCGCCACTGACTGCTTCAATACGGCGCAAGCCGGAGCCGATACCGCTTTCGCTGATAATTTTAAATATTCCTATTTCGGAACTGGTTCGACAATGGCAACCGCCGCAAAATTCTACGCTGTAATCACCCACGGAAACAACGCGGACAATATCACCGTATTTATCGCCGAAAAAGGCTATGGCACCGGTCTTTTTAGCCTCTTCAATAGGCAATTCTTTAATAGCAACAGGTAAATTATCGAAAATTTTCCGATTTACCGCTTCTTCGACTGCAGTAATTTGCTCGGCGGTCATTTGTGATTGGTAGGTAAAATCAAAGCGCAAAGATTTATCGCCAACAAAAGAACCGGCCTGACGTACGCCATCTCCTAATTCATCACGAAGAGCTTTATGCAGTAAATGCGTTGCCGTATGGTTACGGGTTAGGGCTTTCCTTCTACTAATATCAACAAATGTCGATACACTATCACCAACCGCAATCTCACCGGATTTAATTTGAAATTTGTGGAGGAATACTCCGTTCGGTAATTTGATTGCCTCGCTGATTTCGGCTGATCCGGTATTATTATCAATAATACCGCTATCGCCTATTTGGCCTCCGCTTTCCGCATAAAACGGCGTACTGTCAAGTACCAGATAACCCTGGTCACCGTTTGTTGCTTTGGATTCTAAATTACCGTCAATAATTATGGCATTAATATTTGCGTTTGCGGCTGATCTATCATACCCGCAAAAAACAGTTGATTTTTGATCGACCAACAGCACTCCAATGGCTGTAAGGTCATCACCGCCTTTATTTTTGCGGGAAGCGCGGGCGCGCTGACGCTGTTCGTCCATAGCCGCGGCAAATCCAGTTTCATCGACAGTTAATCCGTTTTCCTCGGCTATATCCTTCGTCAAATCAAGCGGGAAACCGTAGGTATCGTATAAGGTAAAAGCATCTGTTCCGGAAATTATATTCATATCGGACTGTTTTGTTTTATCAATTATATCCGATGCAACATTCAGGCCGGAGGCTAATGTCTTATGGAAACTTTCCTCTTCGGCGCGGATAGTGGCAACAATATTTTTTTCCTCGCTGATTAATTGCGGATAAAAACCGCCGAGAGAATCGCGGACGTAAGCATATAATTGAAAGAGGAATGGGCGGTTCAACCCCAGCGACATACCGTAACGGACGGCACGGCGGATGATTCTTCTTAAAACATACCCCCTACCCTCATTAGATGGGGCGATGCCGTCAGCAATCATAAAGGCCGCGGCGCGGACATGATCGGCAATAACTCTAAAGGGCATGCCGGAAGCATCCGGACTATACTCTCGACCGCTTAGCTTAATCACACCGTCCAATATTATACGAATCACATCAGTATCATAGTTGCTGCATTTTTGCTGCAATACTGAAGCCATTCGCTCTAAACCCATGCCGGTATCAATATTTTTGTTAGCTAATTCGTGCAGATTACCATCGGCATCACGGTTGTATTGCATAAAAACGATATTCCAGATTTCCATCCATCTGTCGCAATCGCATTTACCGACAGCGCACTCTGCGGCGGTGCAGGTAAATTCCGCGCCGCGGTCATAAAAAATCTCGCTACAGGGACCGCAGGGACCCGTATCTCCCATCGACCAGAAGTTGTCTTTGGCGCCAATCTTTAATATCCGTGTTGGATCAACATCGGTTTCACTCAGCCAAAGGACAGCCGCTTCTTCATCCTTTTCAAAAACAGTAACTGTAAGCTTATCCTTGGGAATTTCCAATACTTTGGTTAAAAACTCCCAGGCATAGGTGATAGCTTCACGTTTAAAATAATCACCGAACGAGAAGTTGCCCAGCATCTCAAAGAAAGTGTGATGTCTGGCGGTACGTCCGACTGCTTCCAGATCATTGTGTTTACCGCCGGCACGCAGACACCTTTGAACTGTTACGGCTCTCTTATATAACGGCTTATCGAGGCCAAGGAAAATATCTTTAAACTGTACCATCCCAGCATTGGTAAACAACAGAGTTTTATCGTTATATGGTATAATCGAACTGCCCGGCAGCTGCGTATGTCCTTTTGATTCAAAGTATTTAATAAAGGCAGTGCGGATTTCATCTGTGGATAATGGCTTCATTAAACAATTCTCCTTGCTAGGGTTTATATTTTGTTTCTTGCTTGATTTTCCCTAACCGGGAAAACCTTTAGCTTGAATAGGCGCTCAGTCACGAAATCAAAGATTTCGGCCTGTGCAGCTATTCTAGCTTGCTTTTACCTAGCGGTAAAACCTAACCTATAAAATAGGCGCTCAGTCACGAAATCAAAGATTTCGGCCTGTGCAGCTATAATACCATATATTAGAAATAAATACAAACAAATATACATGACAAAAACCCTTATTAGTTGCAGTATAATAAAAAAATGTTATACTAATAATGATCAAAATTCATCATTGAAAGGCACTAATTAATGGCTTTATTATTTTTAACCGCTCTGGCTGTCGCTTTCTCTGGAGCAATGATGCCTGGTCCCATGCTTACATATACAATCGGACAATCGCTGAATAACGGGCCTAGTGCCGGTTTGATTATTACCATCGGTCATGCTCTGCTGGAACTGGCTTTAATAATTTTGATTTTTCTCGGCTTTGACGTAATACTGCAATCCAATACGGCGCAAACGGTTATCGGCCTTATCGGCGGAGCTTTATTGATCTATATGGGAGCATCAATGATTATTGATGCTGCAAAAAATAAAATACAGATCAATATCAACGATACAAAATCTAACAGTCGTAATATGATACTCACGGGTGCTGTGATCAGCGCCGCCAATCCCTACTTCCTTTTATGGTGGGCTGTCATCGGGTTAGGTTTTCTGCTGCAAGCTTATAAATCGTTTGGCGTTGGCGGAGTATCTTTATTTTACATCGGTCATATATCGGCGGATTTTATTTGGTATGGGTTGATTTCATTGATAGTTGGCAAAACACGCAGATTCATCAATGCAAGCATTTATCGATACATAATCATTGTACTTGGCGGCCTGCTGATTTTCTTTGGTGGTGGTTTTATTATTAACGCCGTTAAAATTCTATTTAATTTACCATAAAATAAAAGCAGCCTTTGGGTAAAGGCTGCTTTTGTATTTAAAAGTAAATGCTGCCGCCGATAAATTCCCGCAATATCGAATTAAACGGTATTTTTTCCGCGTCCATCGGTTCAAAAAACGATAATAGGTTCATCAGCCGCTGTTTGGTTTCATAATAGGGACTGGTATCTTTAATCTTCTTTAATGTATCTTCAGCAAAAGGACGCAGTACGTTCATTTCATAGAGCATACTCGAATTAAACATCACATCGGCTTCTTCCTGAAAACTGAAAATATTTATATATTCGCTTTTACGAACGTTGATCCAACGCTCTAAAGTTGTTTGCGGATGAGTACCGCGATATCTTTCATCTCTGACCAACCTGCGGATCAATCTGATTTCGGTGGTTGGTACCCGGCTGGTTAAATTTACATTGAGACCACCCAAAGCGCTGACATAAATTTTAAATAACAGATTTCTGTTGATATTGGCCATCAAGCGCGGATTTAGCGCATGAATGCCTTCGATAACAAGGATTTCCGAACTATTTAAACACATTTTTTTCGTTTTTGGTGAACGAGTACCGGTAATAAAATCGTAAATAGGCGCATCAATTGTTTCACCTTTAATCAAACTTTTTATTTGCTGCAGCAAAAATTCAATGTCTAGCGCATCAATGCTATCCAAATCATAATTACCGTTTTCATCAACAGGCGTATTATCTCTGTTCAAAAAGTAGTCGTCTAAGGACAGGGAAACCGGTTTTAAACCGTTAACCTCCAACTGTGTGCAAAGTCTTTGAGCAAATGAAGTCTTTCCCGAAGAAGAAGGCCCGGCTATCAAAAGTACTCTCAATGTACGGCGTTGTTGCAGAATCATATCGGCTATATCCGCAATCTCCTTCTCATGTAATGCCTCGGAAATACTAATTAACTTTTGGCTTTTCCCCGAATCAATATATGAGTTGATATCCGATACCAATTCAATATCAATATTATTCATCCAGCGCTGATTCTTTTCATAGGCGCTCGATAACCGGTAAGGCGGCATTAACAAACCGCCTTTTTCCGTATTGATATTGCTAAAATCGACAATAAAACCATATGAAAAAGGATAAATCTCAAACGGTTCAACTTCTCCGGAATTTGTGTTGGCCGGATAAATTGATCTGATTATCATATTATCAACTTTATAATGATAATATCCGCCTTCTCTTTTTAATAACTCAATAGGACTTTTATGTTCGACCCAGTTGATTAATTTTTGTTTGATTTGTTTTACTTCGCGAATAGATAATACAGAATCGTCAAGGTTACAGAATACCCCTTCTAAAATAGAATATGAGGTCTTAAGTTTATCATCCGGAAACAGATCGTTGACGACTTTTATCAAGCCCAGTTTTACTGTTTGCCGTCCTTTACGTAAATGCGTTTCTCTCATTTTTTTCACCTTCGTTCCTTATTTAAGTCCTTATTTAAGTCTTTATCTAAGTCTTTGGTTTTAATTATTTTAGACTTCCATTGCAAAAGTATTTATCTAAGTTATAGCATAAGAAGAGCATTTTATACACTATTAATATGTATTATTACTCAAATTCTCACAATTAATTTTTTTAATAATATATTAATTTTGAAATTTCTGCAATATTTATTAAAATTTATCTTCAAAAAAAATTTGCTATAGTCAAGAAAATTTGTTATAATAAGTTAATAAATAAATAATACGCTTAATCCTTAAAAGAACGGGAGAACCATTTTTGGGGTGAATCACGATTATATCGTGTAGGGTTAACTTTCAATCCGAATCCGTCAGCTAATCTCGTAAGCGTTGAAAGACACAGGTCATATATTAGACTGCTTTTTTCCTATACTTTTTAACGCTATGGATATTTTCTATAGCGTTTTCTATTTTTGTTTATAATTTTTAAATATTTTTAAATATATATTTAAGGAGGTATTATATGACAAGGAATTACCAAGAAATATTATTATGGTCAGAAATTACCGAGGATCAGTGGAATGATTGGCATTGGCAGATTGCAAATAAGATTACTTCTGTTGATGAACTTGAAAAAGTTATAAAACTAACTGATAAAGAACGTAGTTCAATTAATATGTGTTTAAAATCACTAAGAATGGGTATAACTCCTTACTATGCATTACTGATGGAAAAAAATAACATAAACTGTCCGATTAGGCGACAAGCAGTTCCATCAATAAACGAAACTTATATATCTGAATATGACAGTTCAGATCCTCTTCATGAAACGAAAGACTCTCCAGTATACGGATTAACTCATCGTTATCCGGACAGAGTACTTCTTTTGGTAACAGACCAGTGTGCAATGTATTGCCGACATTGTACAAGAAGACGTTTTGCCGGCAATAATGACAAGGAAGTATCAATAAAATACATTAATAATGCTATTGAATATATTAAAAATCATAAAGAAATACGTGACGTATTAATTTCTGGCGGAGATGCCTTATGTATTTCTGATCAAAAGCTTGACCATATTCTTGGTGAATTATCTAATATTAATCATGTCGAGGTAATTCGTATAGGTACAAGAACACCCGTAGTTTTACCACAAAGAATAACACCAGAATTATGTGCAGTATTGAAAAGACATCATCCAATTTGGATTAACACTCATTTTAATCATCCTAAAGAAATAACTAAAGAAGCCAGAAAAGCTTGTTCCATGTTGGCTGATGCTGGAGTGCCTTTAGGCAATCAATCAGTTTTATTAAAAGGAATAAATGATTGTCCATATATCATGAAGAAACTTGTACAAGAATTGGTTAAAAACAGAGTAAGACCATATTATTTATACCAATGTGATCTCTCTGAAGGAATTGAACATTTTAGAACCTCAGTATCTGCTGGGATAGAAATTATTGAAATGCTTCAAGGGCATACTTCTGGTTTTGCTGTCCCAACATTTGTTGTTGATGCACCGGGCGGTGGTGGTAAAATACCAATTAATCCGCAGTACTTAATTTCCCAATCACCTGATAAGGTTTTACTGAGAAATTTCGAAGGTGTTATCTGTACTTACAATGAACCCCAAGATATATCTCATCAATGCCAAAAATGTGGACTTTGTAATACATATAGAAATTATTCATACCGAGGTTTAGAAAAATTATTCAATGAAGAGACCCGGTGTTTGATACCAAATTGTAATGTCAGAATTAAAACAAGGAGGAGCATTAATGATTCAATCAAAGTCAATATATAATTATAATAATCACATCATATTGGACTACAATAATTCCCGCTTAAAAATAATTGATACTACTAATACTTCAAAAGACGATTGGTTGGCAATCATTGAGCTGGCTAGAAGTTTAAATTTTGGCAAAATTATTTGCTTTTGCCGTGATAAATATTTTGAAGATCTTCAGCAATATGGTTTTATTATTGAAGGACAAATCGCTGGTTTTTTTGATGGTACTGATGCATACTGCTTGTCGCTTTTTATTGATAAAAAGCGACAATATAGTAAATATAATTTATTAGAAGATGAAATACTTACAAAATGTCAAACTAATTCTAGTGTAAAAGATATTGATGACGATATAATTATTAGAGATGCAAAAAAAAGCGATATTAATCAAATGATTTTTTTATTTAAAAAAGTATTTAAGACTTATCCTTCACCTATTTTTGATGCTAATTACTTGAATGAAATACTAGGGAAAAAAGTATTATTTAAAATTGCGGTAAAACAAAAAGAAATAATATGTATTGCCTCTGCTGACATAGATTTTGTTCATAATAATGCTGAAATAACCGATTGTTGCACTAATCCTATCTTCCGGGGGAAAGGATTGCTTACAAATTTAATAATTGAATTAGAAAAAACATTAAATAATTCTAATATTGGAACATTATATAGTTTAAGTAGAGCAACTGAGCCAGGAATAAATAAGGTTTTATGGAAAATGCAATATAAGTATTCAGGAAGAATGTTAAACAATTGCAATATCAGCGGCGACTTTGAGGATATGAATATATGGGTCAAAAATTAACTTATTGGGGTGACACAAAACGGCCATAGATATATTTAATAACTAAAATTAAGATAGCAGTAACAGGGACTGCTAATACTGTCCCGATGATACCGAACAGATAACCGCCTACTAAAACAGCAAATATTGTTACTAATGGATGTAATCCTATACGTTCACCCATAACTTTTGGCGTAATCACGCTTCCTTCTAACTGTTGCAATGCTACCATGCCGATTGCCGTAATTAAAGCTAGATTACCGCTTTGACCATAAGCTATAACAATTGCCGGTACTGCGCCTATGAATGGTCCAAAGTACGGTATCAAATCAGCTACTGCCATGATCAATCCCAATACTAAAGCATATTCCACGCCAATGATATATAAAAATATTGCTGTGAGTATTCCTAAAATTAATGATACTAATAAATATCCATAAACAAACTGTCGTAACAGGCGGTTGGCTTCTCCGGCAATACGTAAAATTTCCGGGCGCTCTTTGGGAGATAATAAGGCTATAACTTTTTTCTTAATTAAATCCTTATCGCGCAGCATATAATAACTCAAAAATGGAGCTAAAGCTAAATATAATAACCAGCGTAAAATATCGTCAATATTATTTGCAGTATTTGCTATTGTACCTTCCAGATAGCTGACAAAACGTTGACCAGTATTACTGACAGATTTTGTGACTACATCCGGTAATGAAATACGTTCGACGCTGTCTACAAAATTTACCCATAATTGTTCAATATGACTGATAATTTTTGGTAAATATTGTAGAAAATTCCCGCCTTCCGCTAAAAACTGTGGTAGTGCGCAAAACAGAAAGAAAAAAATTAAACCAAACAGTATTAAATAAATGATGGCAATTGCCAACGGCGGAGGAACCTTCTTTTTTTGTAAATAACCAAATGCTGGTTGCAATAAATATGCAAAAAGCATAGCAAAAAAAAACGGTAAGACTACCGACCAAATAATATATATAAAATATATAATTAATATTACAGCTAAAATTAAAATAATTTTAGCAATTAAGCGTCTTTTTTGTATGCTTTCCATATCAAATCCACTGCTTAAACACAGGGCGGGAGTGAATTATTGCACACCCGCCCGTATTTAATGTTTCATTATCTGTAACGCATTCTATGGGCCAGCGATTCTCCCATATCTCCAATTATATTACCGGCATGTCGTGATAGATGTGCAGTCATATTTGCTGCATTGCAACGTGCTTTGTGCATCCCTCTTTTAGGATTGTATTTCATGCCCAATTTTATACCCATTCCCAGTGCGCCCATCATAGTACCTGCCATAAACCATTTGTAACTATTATCATTTCTACTGTGCATTTTATTCACCTCGCTTTACAAAAGACTGTTATTCTCAATGGTGATAATATCGCCATCGGCATTACGAACATTGTTCAAAGGAAGAAAATCCCTGCCATCTAAAACATCAGATACAATTCCTGAGGATACTTCCAATCCAACCAAACGGTTATCATTTAGCAGCACATCCGCCACAGTGCCTTTATCTTCTCCATTGTCATTAATTAAACGAGAACCATACCAACCTGCTTCCTTAATGCCTTTAAATTCAACAGGCAGGCGTTTTAAAGATTTTTTATTGCTGGTATATATACCGTCTTTGCCGATATGATTTATATCTGCGGAAGCTAAAAATTGTGTTTTGTTTAGCAATCCACCGCTGATTATCAGACCGACTACTTCTTTTTTTGCCGGATCAAAAGCTAAATCACTGACAGTACCAAAACGCTCGTGCTTACGACCGGCAAAAACTGGCAAACCTGTAATTTCTCTGCCTTTGAGCATATTATTTTGGATCATTTTATCCTCCTCGTTGTACTGATTTTATTGTGGCCAAAAGAAAAAAAAATAGCCGTCTTTAAATAAAAAAACAGCTATTTCCAAACAAATTATTATAAATTTTATTTAAATTTAAAGTATTGTACCGCCGCCGATTAATATATCTCCTTGATAAAAAACAGCAGCTTGCCCAGGTGTAACAGCACACTGAGGCTGATTAAAAACAATTTTTACTAAATTATTTTCTGGTATAATTTCAGTTTTAACAGGATTTGCCAAATATCTGATTTTAACATCAACTTCAAGAGGCGTTGTTAGCTCGGTAAATGCCAAAAAATTACAATCATTGCAAATAGCTTCTTTGCTGTATAGCTTGTCCTCACTCCCTACTACAATCCTGTTTGTTAAATCATCAATTGCTACAACATACAAAGGATATTGACTGGAAACACCTAATCCCTTACGCTGACCAACCGTATAATTCGCTAATCCATGATGACGTCCGATTAAATTACCGGATGTATCAATAATATCTCCATCCGTTAAACGTTTACCGGCTGCTTGCTCTAGTAAATCACGGTAATTGCCATCGGGAATAAAACAAATATCCTGACTATCACGCTCGGTTGCGACTGGCATAGATGCGGTAGCGGCAATTTGGCGAACCTCTGATTTTTGATATTCACCAAGCGGAAAGAGACAGCGCTCTAATATTTTCTGCGGTAATTTATATAAAAAATATGACTGATCCTTGGCACTTGAAGCGGCTTTTTCTAACAGAAAGCGGCCCCCTGATGCACTTTTTTTTACATAATGACCAGTAGCCATTAATTTTGATTTATCTTCTGCTATCAACTCATAAATCAAAGCAAACTTTATCTTTTGGTTGCAGATAACACAAGGATTGGGTGTTAAACCATGCAGATAAGCATCTACAAAATAGTCAACAACGTTTTGCTTGAATAATTCTTTGCCATCTATAACATGATGCGCAATATTAAGACGTTGACAACAATCTGCGGCTTTAGCTACAGCATTGCCATATCCGGTATCGATAGTAATTCCTTCAACCGCATATCCCTGTTGCTGTAGCAGCAGCGCTGCGGTAGTTGAATCGACACCGCCTGACAGAGCTATATAGACAGTAGTACTCAATGAATTTTTCCTCCAAATATTTAAAGGCGCTGTTAGGCGCCTTTTGAATTTGATTAATTATTTATTATTCTTCTCATAATTTTCAATCGCCTTCTTTAAGGCTTCCGCCGCAAGCACCGAACAGTGGATTTTCTCATCCGGAAGCCCGCCTAAAGCTTCAATAATCTGCTCGTCGGTAATATTTTTTGCCTCTTCTAACGTCATTCCCTTGGCTATTTCCGTCAGCATACTGCTAGAGGCAATTGCCGCCGCACAACCGAAAGTTTTAAATTTGATATCTTTAACTTTCCCATCCTCAACATCAAGATATATAAAGGTGGTGTCACCACATACTGGACTTTGGACTTCACCAAAACAGGACATATCATCGCCTTCGCTGACGTTGCGCGGATGATTGAAGTGATCTAAAACTTTTTGATTATACATAATGAAGCTCCTTTCAATCCCTACTAAAAAACTTGGGATAATCATAACATCTACAGCATATATTGTCAATCCTGACATCTAGATTTTTCTTTTAATTCTTCTAATCGATTTTCAATTTCCGCTTCTTTACCAATATCAGTTGGTCGATAATAGATTTTATCGGCAAATTCATCCGGTAAATATTGCTGCGGCGTATAATGATCTGGATAATCGTGCGGGTATTTATAACCGATACCACGGCCTAAAGAAGCAGCGCCCTTATACCCGTTCTCTTGCAAATGCGCCGGTACGGCTATAAAAGGTGATTTGCGTACATCTTCACAGGCCTGATTGATACCCAAATATGCGGAATTAGATTTAGGAGCAGTCGCCACATAGACTGCCGCTTCCGCCAGTATCAGTTGCGCCTCCGGCCAACCGACAAAATGCACGGCGTTAGCAGCGGACATAGCTACAACTAGCGCTTGCGGATCGGCCAGACCGACATCTTCAGCAGAACAAATCACAATCCTTCGAGCAATAAACTCCGGTTTTTCTCCCGCCTCAATCATCCTGGCCAACCAATGCAGCACGGCATTGGCGTCGCTGCCGCGCATGCTCTTTATAAAGGCAGAAATAACATCGAAATGCCAATCTCCGTTTTTATCATAGAAAATATGCGGTTTTTGGATACTCTCCTCTGCAGCAGTCAAATCAATAAAAATTTGGCCGTTATCACTCGGCTCAGTTGTCAGTATAGCCAGTTCTAATGCATTATATGCTGAACGCGCATCTCCACCGGACATTGTAGCCAGATGATGCAAGGCTTGTTCATCAACTACAATGTTGCAATCCTTAAAACCTCGTGAATCATTGAGAGCCCTTGTTAACAATTCCAGAATATTGTCATCGGTTAATTTATTGAGACAAAATATTCTGGAACGAGATATCAAAGCGCTGTTTACTTCAAAATACGGATTTTCGGTCGTTGCGCCTATCAGAATAACCGTACCATTTTCTACTGCCGGCAGCAAAGCATCTTGCTGGCTTTTATTAAAACGATGAATCTCGTCAATAAATAATACCGTACGTTTATTATAAAGCTTTAGATCATCTTTGGCTTGATTAATAACCGCTCGCAAATCAGCTATACCGGAAGTAACTGCGGATAGGCGGACGAAGTTGCTTTTGGTGGTATTAGCAATTACTTCCGCTAATGTTGTCTTGCCGCTGCCGGGAGGGCCGAAAAATATTAATGAGGATAGCTTATCAGCTTCAATCGCACGACGCAGTAATTTGCCTTTGCCGATGATTTGTTCCTGTCCTACAACTTCACCGATTGTACGCGGTCTCATCCTTGCCGCTAATGGCATATTTTGCTTTGTCCGTTGCTCAGAGGCAATGTCAAATAAATCAACCATAGAATTACTCCTTTGGCAATCCCATAACCATAGTTGCGGTCAACAACCCTCCCGCAATTGCTTCAATAACTGCTGAAAATATGTGGGCAGCGGGCTGGTAAACTCCAGATATTTACCGCTGATGGGATGATTAAATCCAATCGTAGAGGCATGCAACGCTTGACCTGCCAAATTAAACGGCTGTTTGCGGCTACCGTAAAGAGGATCGCCCAGTAATGGATGACCAAGATGGCTCATATGAACGCGAATCTGGTGAGTACGGCCCGTTTCCAGTTCACACTCGATAAATGTATACTTATCAAAACGTTCCAGCACATTATAATGAGTAATCGCCATCTTACCTTTTATAGGGTCAACCGCCATTTTCTTGCGCTGGCGGGGATGTCGGCCAATTGCCGCTTCGATAATACCGGCGTTTTCGCTGATAACGCCTTGCACTATGCCATGATAAATGCGTTTGATCTTGTGCACGCGCCATTGCTTTGCCAGCCCTAAATGCGCAGTATCATTTTTGGCGATCACCAGTAATCCGGAAGTGTCTTTATCAATTCGGTGAACTATTCCCGGCCTGATCACCCCGTTGATACCGCTTAAATCACTGCAATGATGAAGTAATGCATTGACAAGCGTACCTTGATAATGGCCAGCAGCCGGATGTACTACAATGCCTTGCTTTTTGTTGACAACAATAACATCGCTGTCTTCATAATATATATCAAGATCAATATCCTCTGCCTCTATCGATAAAGGTTTTGGTTCTTCTATGCGAATACTGATTTCTTCGCCGCTGTTAAGTAAATATGATGGTTTTACTGTTACACCATTTACTAAGACAGACCCGTTTTTGATCAGCATCTGTATATGTGAACGCGATAATTGATTTAGTTGCGTAGCCAAATAGATATCAAGCCGCGTATTATCCTGATTAACATGTAAAATTTTAGTATCGCTCACTTTACTCGCTCCGTTTGTTTTTTATTTAATGCTGTCTCAGAAGTAAGCAACTTTAAGCCGATAATAATTACGCCAATTACGACGCAGGCATCGGCAACATTAAATATCGGCCAAATCTGCAGATCAACAAAATCCACTACCCCGCCAAAACGTAGTCGGTCAATAAAATTACCGAACGATCCGCCGCAGAATAATGCCAGCCCCAGGTAAAACAGCGCATCTTGTTTGGCAATATATTTGCGCAGACAAATAATCAATATATATACTACGATTGTAGCGACAATAAAAAACCAACGTTGTCCACGAAGCAAACTAAATGCTGCGCCGCTATTAATAACATAAGTAATTTCGAGAATATTGTTGATCAAAACTATTGACTGATGATAACCGATATTAATACTGATCAGGTATTTGCTTATCTGATCAATAATAGGTATTAATATTGCTATCACCCAAAACAAAATACTTTTACGGCTCGGATTCAAATTCTTGTCCCCCGCACTTTTTCGACGTATTCCAGTATATCGGCAATAAAATTACCGATTACAGGTAGATTTAATATATTTAACTGATTAAGAATATAAAAAATGAAAGCTCCCAGCAAAAAAAATCCAACAGCAAAACCAAATCCCCGCGACAATCCATAGAGAAGATTGAATTTTATTACTCGACCCGGTTTACGGTTCATTTCGATATAATCAACGATATTCATCCGTTCTAAATATTCAGCCAGCTTATCTAATCTGTTTATTTGTCCGTTCATATCATCTTGCTGACTTGAAACTTGATTTTCCGGCTGAACATTATTTTGTTTGCGATAAATTACCGTATGCGGAGTCTGGCTGGTATTAACATTACTAGTATTCTCTGTCATAAGAATTCTCCTGCTTTAGGTTTATGAATAAAATTTATTATTAACAAATTTGAGAATTCTTATCAGAAAAAAAGACCGCATGCGGTCTTTTTATATTTAAAGTTGAATAGAGCCTGTCACTAAAGCCAGCATCGCCATTCGTGTCGGCAAACCGTTACCGGCCTGACGAAAATAGGCGGCTCCAGGATAACTATCAACTTCGATCTCTATTTCATTTACTCTCGGCAACGGATGGAGTAAAATGGCCCCCTCGGGGAACAACTTGACATGCTCACCTTTGATAATAAAGCAATCTTTGATTCTATTGTATTCGTCCTTATCCTGGAAGCGTTCCATTTGCACCCGTGTCATATAAATCACATCGCTTTGGGAAACAGCATCTTCGATATTATCGCATTCCTCAATAATCGTACCTTTGCGGCGCAGCGATTCGCAAAATTCAGTAGGCATCTGTAATTCTTTGGGAGAAGCTAAAACCAATTTTTTGATATCGTAATGAGCCAGAGCATCAACCAGAGAATGAACGGTACGACCATATTTTAAGTCGCCGATAAGAGAAAAAGTTAGGCCATCGGGGCTGCCTTTTTCTTTACATATCGTGTACATATCCAATAATGCTTGCGAAGGATGCTGACCAGAACCGTCTCCTGCGTTAATAACAGGTACGGTAGCTGTTTGCGATACAACATAGCGAACATCGTTGATCGGGCTGCGGCAAACTATAACATCACAATAATTATCAATTACGCTGATTGCATCATGAATGGTTTCGCCTTTGGCAGATGAAGATGTTTTGACCTCGTTTGATTCGCTGACGGTAATAACATTACCGCCTAAACGCAGCATTGCAGCTTCGAAAGAAAGCCTCGTACGCGTGCTGGGCTCATAAAACAATGCAGCCATTACTTTGCCATCCATATCATAAAGACGCGTTCTGTTATGTAGAGCCCGCTCATAATGAGCAGCTACTTTGATGATCGTTTCTATTTGTTCTTTACTCAAACTGGCAATGTCCAGAATATCATGACCGGCAAAAACATCAATTTCCTTTTGGGACGGCATGAAATCAAGATCTATCATCAATAGACCCCCCTTTTATATAACCTATTATTTTAAAACAGCAGCACAACGCTCACATAGTTCAGGATGCTCTTTGTCATTGCCAACACTCTCGCTATATATCCAGCATCGAGAGCATTTATGACCGACGGCAGGAGAAACTTTGACAATAATCTCTTCTCCTTCCACTCTGGCATCCTGTGGCTGATGCACAACTGTTTGGGATACAATAAATATTTTACCCAAAATATCCTCTATACTGCTAAGCAGCTGATATTCATGCTGATTGGGAAACACCTCCACTGAGGCGTCAAGCGAATGGCCAATCAATTTCTCTTTACGCGCGGTTTCCAGATGGCGGGAAACTACCTCACGAATAGCTAAAATTTGCTGCCATTTTTCTTCCAACGCACTATCCTCAACAGCCGGATCCGGTTTAATCATATCAAGCAACTGTACGCTAACAGGCGAATTGGCGCTTTTGGGCATAAAACTATATATTTCTTCGGCAGTAAAGGAAAGAATTGGCGCCAACAACCGCACCAGATTATTAACAATATGATAAAGCACAGTTTGAATACTGCGGCGTTGGTGCGAATCATGTTTCTCAGTATAGAGGCAATCCTTGACAACGTCAAGATAGAAAGTACTCATATCAACAACGCAGAAATTGTGGATCGAATGGTATACCACATGAAAATCGTAGTTTTCGTAAGCGGTAAGAACCCTTTCAGTCAACTTTTGCAGTTTAATCATCGCCCAGCGATCCAATTCTTCCATATCCTCAAAGGCGACCAGATCTTTGGCAATATCAAAATCATAGAGATTGCCTAAAAGGTAACGAGCCGTATTGCGGATTTTGCGGTAAGCCTCGCTGACCTGTTTCATAATCGCCGGTGAATTGGCCATATCGCTGCGGTAGTCGACCGACGACACCCAAAGGCGCAAAACATCAGCTCCCATATTATCAATAACTTTAAGCGGATCGACGGTATTGCCCAAGGATTTGGATTGTTTTCTACCCTGCTCGTCCACAAGGAAGCCGTGCGTCAATACCTGACGATATGGAGCTAAGCCACGGTTGGCAACAGAGATACATAAAGAAGAATTAAACCAGCCGCGATGTTGATCACTGCCCTCGAGATACAAATCGGCAGGCCAACTCAATCCTGGATATGTCTCTAAAACAGCAAAGCTGCTGCTGCCGGAGTCGAACCATACGTCCATAGTATCGGTTTCTTTAGTGAACTGATCATCACCGCATTCGGGACAGACAAAACTAGGAGGTAATAATTCTTTGGTATCTAAAGCAAACCAAGCTGATGAACCTTGCTCAGCAAAGATTTTTTGCAAATGAGAAATTGTTTCATCATTGATGATGGTTTTGCCACATTTCTCACAATAAAAAATTGGAATAGGCACACCCCAGGTACGCTGACGGGAAATGCACCAGTCGCCGCGGTCGCGAATCATATTATAAATACGGTCATGCCCCCAGGACGGTATAAAGCGAACATTATCAATAGCCTCCAAGGCTTTTTCCCTAAATCCGTCAACCGAGGCAAACCATTGCTCGGTAGCGCGGAATAAAATCGGCGTATTGCAGCGCCAGCAATGCGGATATTGATGTGCAAACATTTTGAATCCGAGCAAAGCGCCGGTCTCTTCAAGTGCTTTTACGACTGCCTTGTTGCCCTGAATTGTATCAAGCCCGACAAAGGGGCCTGCTTCTTCCGTAAAGCGGCCCTGATCATCCAACGGTGATAAAACATCTAGACCATATTGTTTGCCGACCATAAAGTCGTCGGCACCATGGCCGGGCGCGGTATGAACACAACCGGTGCCTGCTTCGAGCGTCACATGGTTACCAAGAATCAACTGCGATTCGCGGTCAAACAACGGATGTTGAGTAGTGATTAATTCTAAATCCCTACCCTTAAATTCCTGAATAATTGCGTATTGCTCATCAGCAGCATTTATATCAGCAAGAAAAGGACTGATTAATTCTTTGGCTACCAGCCATTTTTCGCCCCTGATGGCAATAAGCACATAAACATAATCAGGATGGAGGCAGATTGCCAAGTTAGAGGGAATCGTCCACGGGGTTGTTGTCCAAATTACCACATAAGCGTCTTCCGGTAACAGGCCTTTACCGTCTTTGACTTTGAATTTGACATGGATCGAGGCTGATTTATGATCGGCATATTCGATCTCCGCCTCTGCCAGCGCCGTTTCACAACTGGGGCACCAATAGACCGGTTTCAGACCTTTATAAACATAACCTTTTTTGGCCATTTCACCGAATATGCCAAGTTGAACGGCTTCATATTCAGGGTTAAGCGTTAAATATGCGTTATCCCATTCACCGCGGACGCCTAATCTTTTGAATTCCTCACGTTGAATGTTTACATATTTTAGTGCATATTCTTTGCAGCGTTCACGAAATTCAACTTTGCTGACTTTATGACGGTTGATGCCAAAATCCTTGATCGCTTTTTGTTCAATCGGTAAACCGTGAGTATCCCAACCGGGTACATAAGGAGTATCGTAACCCATCATAGATTTATATTTTATAATCATATCCTTCAAGACCTTATTGAGAACATGTCCTAAATGGATGTCACCGTTAGCATAAGGCGGGCCGTCGTGAAGGATAAACTTTTCTTTTCCTTTGTTTTTAGCGGCAACTAAACTATAAATATCACTATCCTGCCACTTCTCTAATAATTCCGGTTCCTTTTGAGGTAGGTTTCCGCGCATCGGGAAATCTGTTTGCGGTAAATTTAATGTTTCCGAGTACTCTAACATGGTCTTCCCCTTCCAAATAACATCAAGTCATAATGTAAAATATTTATCAACAAACAGCCCTTATCCAGAGCTGTTTTTTTAAATCCGCAGTTAAACCCGCAATCCTAAAATTTTTGTATATCAAATATATAATATTATGCGTAAAATTATTGATTCTATAATACGCAGCGCAACATAAGCAAAAATCGGTGATAAATCAACCGGGAATGATGGCCGCGGCGGGAAAATCCGCCGGAAAATACCCAATATCGGCTCTGTCATGTCATAAATAAACCGTGTAACAAAGTTATCACCAAAGCCAATCCACGACATAATAATCCTGATAAAAATCAGTAAGTAGTATATCCGGAACGCAGCTACGATAATTTCATACACAATACCTGTCAACTATTTGCCATCTCCCTATTAGAACAAATTATTTATTGTGCCATTGAGAAGGATTATAACGAGAGTCATTAGCAGCAGCATTAATACCTTCGTTTACGCTGTTGTCTTTTTCCATGATTTGTCCGCTGACATCAACATTAGCTGAGCTGAAAATAAAGGTGCCACCGGATACTTTGCGCGGAACGCCATCCAAAGCAAATGTGGCTCCGGATAAGAAATCAACCATCCTTTGGGCAACATCTTTATCCATTTCCTCGAAATTGACAACAGCAATTTTTCTTTCTTTAATATGGCGGGCAATTTCCTGCATATCTTCATATGAAGTTGCTTTGATCAATACCATTTCCATCGCAGATGTTGCATTATCTCGCACCGGAACAGTCAATAGGTGCGTTTTTTTTGCGGCCTTTTTTACTTCTGGTTCACGCCAGATATATTGATCATTGGAAGAAGATGCGGTATCGGACTTATAATCTCCATTTTCAGTAATATCTTCTTCTGTGTTTTCCTCATCTTTAAAGAAAAAACTGCCCATCTTATCCAGAAATCCGCTCAAATTACTCTCTCCTTCCAAATAGCTATATTAAATCAAATTTTTTTCCTGAAAATTACAATATATCATAGATATTTTCGCTTTAAATTAGTCTTTTCCTGCTAATATCAACTACGGACACCAAAAATACTACTGCCGACTCTGACAATATTTGCGCCTTCTTCAACTGCTATCATATAGTCGTGACTCATACCCATAGAAAGATATTTCATCTCAATATTTGGCGGAGCAGTTTTTTTTGTCAACTCGAATAATTGCCGCATAGCGGTAAAAACAGGACGCATTTCTTCGCCATTTTCACAAAACGGGCCAATCGTCATTAATCCCTTAATCTGCAGATGCGAAAAATCATTCATAGCAAGCAAAAAATCCGGCAGCTCTTCTTTTTTAATGCCAAATTTATGCTCGTCCTCGGCAATATTAACCTGAACCAATGCGGCAACATTAATATCTTTAGCTGCTGCGCGTTTTTCTATCTCGTCAGCCAGTTCTATACTGTCCAGCGAATGAATCAAATCTACTTTATCAATAATTTGCCGTACTTTATTGGTTTGTAAATGGCCGATTAAATGCCAATGAACCTGCGGCAGTAAAGGAGCTTTGGCTAATATTTCCTGTACCCTATTTTCACCGAAGCTAAGCTGCCCGGCCTGGTATGCTTGCTCAATCATTTCTACAGGTTTGGTCTTGCTGACGGCCAGCAGTTCAACATGTGCGGCAGCATAAGGACTGTGGGATTGAGCTTCTGTGATATTTTTCTTTATCAAATTAATGTTTTCTTTTATACTCATTAAAATCAACCTTCTTAATAAGTTCTTTGTCCCTCATGGGCGCTATGGGGGTTTGTAACTACCACATCAGTTGCAGACAAGCCTTCAACAATAGCAATATCGCCATTATCTGCTTTCACTGTTACTTCTTTAAATATTAATTGCCGTTTTTGGGTGCAATAAACACCTGTTTTACCACTTTTATTTTCAAATACCGCCGAGGATGGTATGCCAATACCACTGACCTTGTCCGTTATAACGGTAACTTTGTCATAACGCAGATTAAGTAAACTGCTTTCCGCCGAAGAAACGCTTAGATAATAATAGTTGCCGTCTTTACGAGAGTCGGCGATTGTAACGCTGCCATTTAACGTTGTGCCATCGGATAAGCTAAAAGTTATATAATCATCAATCGCAAACGCCTTTTCTTTACCGACTGTTTTTAATAACACCAGATAATTCACCAGATTATCAATAATTTTGGCCACATTGCGTCCCTTGGCATTATTGGTTTCTTCATCGACTTTTTTATCAATACCTTTGCGCAATTGATCCAAGGCGGATTGCCAATCAACATTTTCCGCCTGATCGGGGGTTAATATCTGCTCCCAACCATCAAGCTTATATGAAACAATCCCACCAATTGACGCATCGACAGCAACTTTATTAGGAGTTAAAGAATCGCTACTTTTCTCTATATAACCTATGGAAGCTCCTTCCTTAACACGCTCATCTTCATCAGCTTCGGCAACAAAATTACCGGCAACAGGAGCCGTAACAACATATTCGGAACGCATAACTACTATTTCCGCCGAAACGTCGGTATCAACCGTTTCTTGTGACGCAGTTGCAAAATCAAGAAACTTATACTGGATATAACCCTTTAAAGAGACACTGACAGTCAAAATTATCGCAACCAATATTAAAGCTGCGATAACATCAACAACTTTGTTTCTCTTTTTTCTTTTAATCAGCGTTTTTTTCCCCATAGCGGTATTATATCATTAGCACTCACTAAAGACAACTAATCTAATAGTTGCTTTTTTGACAAAATTAATGGATTTACAAAAACACCTACTAACAAATTATTATTTGTTAGTAGGTGTTTTTTGGTGGGCCCAGCTGGTTTCGAACCAGCGGCCTCTTGAATGTGAGTCAAGCGCTCTCCCACTGAGCTATGAGCCCTTAAAAAGCGAACACGGATATCATAGCTTATTTGAACAAAAAAGTCAATAACGCCTGTAAACATTAAAATATATGGAGTGTAGGATTACAAGACATGTTGGACAAAACTACAAAATTTATAATTAATATTATAGCACAATTCTACATTATACTAGCTGTGTAAATTGTTCCATGTTTGAACAAAACATGGAACAATTTTAAAACGCTTACGAAATAAAAAGACCTTATTATCCTGCTCAGCAAGCCTTTAAGGTCTTTATTCTATTATTCCCACTCGATACTAGCAGGTGGTTTGCTGGTGATATCATAAACAACTCTGTTTACGTTACGAACTTCATTGACAATCCTGCGAGAAATTTTATCAAGAACATCGAAGGGCAAACGCAGCCAATCGGCAGTCATAAAATCATCGGTAGAAACGGCACGAACAGCTATTGTATAATCATAACTGCGCTCGTCGCCCATAACGCCGACGCTGCGCAAACCGGTTAGAATCGTAAAATATTGGCTAGCGCTGCGGCCTAAACCACTGTCAGCCATTTCCTGGCGCAATATATAATCGGATTCACGTACAATCCTTAATTTCTGTTCTGTAATATCGCCAATAATGCGAATTGCTAAGCCCGGGCCTGGGAATGGTGGACGCCAAACCATTTCTTCCGGTAAGCCCAACTCTTCACCAAGCTCACGTACCTCATCTTTAAAAAGCGGCCGTAAAGGTTCGATAACACCGCAAAAAGGCAGATCCTTGGGTAAACCACCAACATTATGATGGCTTTTAATTACCATGCCGGTAGCGCTGCCGCTTTCAACTACATCCGGATAGATAGTACCCTGCGCCAAAAAGTCGAGGTTACCAACACTTAAAGCTGTTTCGCGAAAGACTTCTATAAATTCTTTACCGATAATTTTGCGTTTTGTTTCAGGATCGCTGATACCGCTTAGCTTGTCTAAAAAGCGTTTTGAAGCATCTACGACAATTAAGTTATCACCTAAACGCGGTCGAAAGACGGCTTCTACTTCTTGTCGTTCATACTGGCGTAACAGGCCATGATCTACAAAAACGGCGGTTAACTGCTCGCCTACTGCTTCATGAAGTAACGATGCAACAACCGAACTGTCTACGCCACCAGACAATCCCAATAAAACACTTTTGTCGCCAACTTCTTGCTTAATTGCCTCAATGGCGGTTTGCGCATATGAAGACATTCGCCAATCACCGCTACAGCCACAAATTTTATATAGGAAGTTTTCTAAAATTTTGTTGCCCTGTGGCGTGTGCGTTACCTCGGGATGAAATTGAACCCCAAACAAACGGCGTTCCGTGTTTTCAAAAGCCGCCGTTGCACAATGAGCAGTAGCCGCACAGGTTTTGAAACCGGGCGGCATTTGCTCAACCTGTAATGTGTGGCTCATCCAAGCTGTCGTTTGTTTATCAACATTCTCAAACAATAAACCTTGTCCAACCGATAAAACGGCCTTGCCGTATTCTCTTTGTTGCGGAACGACAACCTTTCCGCCCAGCATCACTGTTATAAGCTGCATACCGTAACAAATGCCAAGTACCGGTACGTCTTGATCAAGCACTTTTTCATCACAGCGAGGAGAATCCTCATCCAGAACGGAAGCAGGTCCGCCGGAAAAGATGATCCCACTAGGATTTTTGGCTGCTATTACCGAAGCCGGCGTATTATAAGGCAAAATTTCACAATAAACATGTGCGGCACGTATACGCCTGGCAATTAGCTGGCTATATTGGGCGCCAAAATCAAGTAAGATAATTATATCTCTTTTTTGTGGAGACATAGAATTCATGCAATATTCCTTTCCGGAGCAAAATTTATTCTATTATTATATCTCGACAATTTTATTTCCGCAACAATTTGTTACATATTATTAATTTATCTATAAATTTACTACTGTTTTCGTTTGCGCCATAGCGGTGCATTGTAAATTTTACTTCTTTCCGATTTAAAAACATCATTTCCTGACTGCCAATCTTCTAGCAAATAGATTGCTGTTCCGCTCAATTGCAGCAAAGCAATAATATTAATCCAGCTCATTACGCCACTGCCTATATCTCCGATCAGCCAAACTACCGACGCCGAATTAACCGAGGCAAAAATAACCGATGAACAAATCATCAACCGCAATAATCTTGTGATATTTTTGCGCTGATAACGGCTTTTAAATATGAAAGCAATATTTGTTTCCGCTTGGTAATAATAAGCAATCAAACTTGTAAACGCAAAAAAGCCAATACAAATAGCGACAATTAAAGCGCCGCCATGAGATAGCAAACTATTTACAGCAGCCTGTACAAACTCTGTACCGCCGATATCCGTCAATTTTGCATATTTATCCATTAGTTGCCCGCTACCGATGTACAGATAACAGGCTCCATCGCTAATCGCAGTAGAACCGCCAATGCCAATATTGCCTATGACATTGTAACAATCGCTCAACAATATCATTAATCCAGTCAGTGTACAAAAAAATATCGTATCAACGTACACGGAAAACGCCTGCACCAACCCCTGCTTTGCCGGATGTGAGACCTCTGCGGCGGCGGCAGCGTGAGCAGCGGTTCCCAAACCGGCTTCATTGGCGAAAATGCCGCGCCTTACGCCATACCGCAGCGCCATACCGGCAATTGCACCCAGTATGGGATGTACTCCCAGCGCTGAACTCACTATTAATCTCATCACTTCCGCTAACTGATCAATATTAGCGATGATAATTGCCATTGATACTAATAAATAAAATCCTCCCATGATCGGCACAACCATTTCCATGGCTGAAGCAATGCGTTTTAGTCCGCCGCAGATAACTGCCGCCAGCAATACGGCATTAATAACACCGCTGACAACCGGCGGAACAGCAGCGGCATGTTTAAAGGCAATGGCAATAGCATTTGCTTGCACTGCCGGAAGCAACAAGCCGCAAGACAAAATTGCTACAACTGCAAACATCATTGCGAATCCCCTGCTGCCCAGCCCTGATTCGATATAATAAGCGGGACCGCCCCGGTATTCTCCGTCAATTTGCTTTTTCCATAACTGTGCCAAAGCAGCTTCTGCATATGCTGTCGCTGCGCCAAAGAATGAAATAACCCACAGCCAAAAAATACTACCCGGCCCACCGTAAAATATTGCCAATGCCGTACCAGAAATATTGCCTGTGCCAATCCGGCCACCCAAGGCCGTACAAAATGATTGAAACGCAGATATACCCTCGGTTGAGTTATGTCGGTCAAATGATAGTTTGATCATTGCCGGAATTAATCGCAGCTGAACAAATCGACTGCGGAATGTATAGAAAATACCTATTCCAAAACAAATCGCTACCAACGCATCAGACCATACAACATTAATAAGCGCATTAAGAAATTCTGTGAGCAATGGATCCACTCCCTCCGCTAATGTGTATGGAATAGACATCAGAATAATAACCAATAGATAACAAACAGACCGCCTTAAATATGGCGGTCTGTATCAATAAAGCCTATCTAATAATTTATTGCAATTATCTTAATTGGAACCTGTTGTTTGCGCTGATCCTGATAATAATCCCGCTATCATAGCTTTATAAGACTCTATTTGCCAAAACATTGCGGCTTCTTCATTTTGCGCTTCCGCTTTTGCTGATGCATATTGATTTTGGGCTTTCGCCAATGCTACTTTGGAAATTAGTCCGGTAGTATATTGTTGTTGACTGACATAGAGCGAATGTTCGGCCTGAGTCAGTTTTTGCTCCGCTAACATAGTCTTTGCAGATTGCTCTCCAAGCGCCGCATAATCCTGCATATAAGATGCCTTGGCATCACGTTCGGCCTGCTCTAAATCCAAAAGATTAGTTTTTCTGCTTGATGGCGAATACGTCGCTTCTACATCTTTAATTTTTAAAGTATAGCTGTTTTTCAAGGCAGTAGCCATATCCTGTTCACTATTTATTGCTGCAAAATAGATTTGATCGGCTTCAGGCACGTCTCCTATTTCCAGTGTTGCTTGGGGGTCAATATTTAATAATATTTTCAACTGCGTAAGCAAAACCGATATTTGATTTTGCATTGTCAGGTAGTTGCTTTCTGCTTCTGCAAGCTGAGTCTTGACATTGTCAACATCTATTTGGTCGCCTAAACCATACTGATAATTAATTTCTGCGATTTTTACCGAGGTTTTTAACAATTCAAGACCTTGCTCTGCAGCGGGCAGGTTATATTTTAATTGATTATAAGATACAAAGTAATTCTCGGCTGTATAAACCAATAAAGCTTCTGTTTGTTGTACATGAATTTCAACAGTACCTAATTGCGAATGAAGACTGTTTAAATCGATGCTATCCGGTATATATTCTACATCATTAAGCGAATCTTCGACTTTATCGACACTGTCACGGAGCTTATCCAGTGATAACTGTGCAGATTCAATCTGAATATTCTGCGCACTGACAATACCGGCTATTTCATTGTACTGTAACTTATTAGTCGCATCTGTAGTTTCCGTAGCCGCTGACACGCATGTAGGCAAAGCCAATAATAACATTATTGCGATAGCAGTGATGATTGTCAGTATTTTTTTCTTCTTCATTTTAATACCCCTCCAAACAAATATAGCTATATCCTTCGTAACGCGTCGATTGGATTAAGCAGGCTGGCTTTACGCGCCGGCGTAAACCCAAATACAATTCCCGCTAATGCCGACGAGCCAACGCCTAATATTATAGCAGTCGGTGAAAGTGCAAACGGAACGCCAATTGCCCAGCAGCCCAATATCGACAGGATCGTACCTAATATCAGTCCTATTAAACCTCCCATCAATGACAGTGCAACAGACTCGGCAAGAAACTGCAATTGAATCATAAACGGTGTTGCGCCCAGTGCTTTACGCAGCCCTATTTCCATTGTTCTCTCCGATACAGATACCAGCATCATATTCATAATTCCTATGCCGCCAACGACTATAGAAATTGAAGCAATACCGATCAGTAAATACTCCATCATTTTCTGCATATCTTTGATCATATCAATTAATGTGTCAAGCTGGATTACTGAATAAGTATTATCTTTATAATTGAACGCCTCATCAAGTTTTTGTTCTATTTCATCGCCAATTCTTTCTGTATCACTATCCGTATCTATGTATAAATCAAGCGCAGAAATATTACTCATGCCGCTAATCAGCATCACATTAGTATACGGGATAATGATACTGTCGCCGCTACTGGAATACGCGTACGTAAGCGAACTACTGTCAGGTTTATATACGCCGATGACCTCGTAGCTAACGCCTCCGATCATTATTTTTTTCCCCAGCACCATTTCTCCCGGGAACCATTCCTTAGCCAGATCAGGATCTATTATACATACTCTATTATCGGTTTCTGTGTCATAGTGTGTGATATCTCTGCCCATAATCATTTCACCAATATTGCGTTTAAAATACTCTTCGTTTTTACCGTCGATAGTAACATCTTCGCTGATTGTTCCATCATGCCAGACATCAATTGTTGTTGAAATCGTCGGTGAAAAGCCTAAAACACCGTTTATTGAAAGAAGTGATTCAATGTCATTATCGCTTAAACCGCTTTTGAGCGGCGTACCATAAGCCTGTACCATCACAGTTCCGCTGCCTAAGCTATCCATTTTTGCTTGAATTTCATCAATTGCTCCCTGAACAATGGTTATCAAGGTAATGATAGCAGTAACTCCTATCAATATTCCCAGAATAGTTAAGAACGAGCGGATTTTATTCTGCGTTATGTTATGCCAGGACATCTTGAAAATTTCTTTAAGCATTGGCAGCCTCCCCCTCATAGAGACGACCGTCAAGTAATTTTACAATGCGTTGAGCTGCCGAAGCTATGCTTGCATCATGCGTAATCATAATTATGGTACGTCCTTCTCTATGTAGTTCTTTAAACAGATCTAAGACTGCTCGACCCGTCGCCTGATCAAGCGCGCCGGTCGGTTCATCGGCCAGTAAAATACTTGGTTGCGTAATAACTGCTCTTGCTATCGCTACCCTTTGCTGCTGTCCGCCGGAAAGCTGATTTGGAAAATAATCAATACGATGACTCAATCCAACACGATCAATAATCTCCAGAGCTTTTTGACGGCGTTCATGCGTAGGGGTATGGGCATAAATCAATGGCAATTCAACATTCTCCAATACCGATAAACGGTTCAATAATTGGAATGATTGAAAGACAAAACCAATTTCCTTGTTACGTATCCGCGCCAACTCGGTTTGATCCATATCTTCAATCAATTGTCCGGCTAGACAATATTCACCGCCGGTAGCCATGTCAAGACAGCCGATAATATTCATTAGCGTTGACTTGCCGCTGCCGGAAGGACCAAGCACAGAAACAAACTGGTTTTCATCCACCGTAAAGTCAATGTGGTCAAGAATAATTTGTTCTTCATCGCCCACTTGATAGCTTTTTACAATATCACGCATTTCTAAAAGTGCGCGTGCCATATCTAATCTCCTTATTAAGGCTAACCGCCCATACTTTCCATCATTTTTTGATAATCTAATTCTTCTGCTTTGGGTATTAAAACCGTGTCGCCTTTATTGATACCTTTCTTTATCTCTGCCATAATGCCATCATTAATACCAACGGTTACAAATTTCTTAGACATATTGCCATCCTTATCTAAAGCATTGACATATGCCCTGTTGGTGCTATCAAACTCCAGTGCCTTCATGGGTATAGAGATAACGTCTTTGACATGTTTGTTCAACACTTTTGTTTCAATACTCATGCCGTCATATAATCCTTTTTCGTTATCGATTGATATATCGGCAGTAAAATATGATATACCGTTTTCTGAAACCGAGCTGCTGCTGACATTAGTAATAATCCCTTTGACAGTCTTTTCTAACCCATCAATAGTTACTTCAACCTCTTTGTTCAAAGATATTGAGCTCATATCGTATTCATCAACGTTAATGGTGGCGATAAATTTATCAAGCGAAACAACATCCATCACAGTTGACCCCATAGGAATCAACTCATCTTCCTTGAAGTAGATTTTATTGACAACACCGTCAATTTTTGCAGTAACATTGGTTTCAACTATCTGGCTTTTAATTAAATCATATGCTGCCTGAGCCTGTTCAACTGATGCCTCAGCTTGTTCAACGCTCAAGGTGGCCTGTTTGCCGGTTAGTAAATCATAGTTTTCTTTAGCAGCGTCGTACTGAAGTTTGGCATTTGTTACAGCATCTTTAGCCTGCGTATATTCAACCTGCGAAATTCCCCCTGCTTGCCAAAGGGCTTCCATACCATTTAAATTAAAAATGGCGTTATCATAGGCGATTTTGGCGGAGGAAAGAGCATTTTTTGCAGAAGTTATCTGCTGAGGAACTGTTATATCCTTAACCGTTTGATAAGCAACCTTTGCTATTTTTAATGCGGCCGCGGCTTGGGCAAGCTGTGCATCAGTGGTCGAATTGTCAACGATATACAGTAAATCTCCAGCCTCGACTTGATCTCCTTCCTCAATAGCTATATTTTTGATCTTATAGTTTGTTTCAGCAAGTATTATTTGTTTATCGTCTGCTTCAATTTTACCTGAAAAGCTGTAATATGTACTGATATCGCCAGTCTTGGCGGTATAGAATTCATAAATGTTTTCCAAGGATTGCTTGCTATTCAAATTAGCTATCAATAATATGACGACAATAACTACAACCGCAATTATTATCCATTTTTTTCGGCGCTTGAACTTTGCAAATTTCTTTTTTGTTTTTTGCTTGACAGGTATAATTTCATCCTTTGTTGTTATTTCTTGTGTTAAGGTATCTTCCATTCAATCTCCCCCCAGGTTATATCATAGTCAAAGACGGCTTATGCCGTCTTTGCTAGAATAAAAATTTGAATCAAATGATTATTTAATAAAGTTACAATTTATTCGTAGACTTTTATTCTTGTTGTGTACCTCCGCTTCAATCGGATCTGCCGGATATCCAATTCCGATACCTGCAATTGGTACAAAGTCCTCAGGCAACTCCAGTTGATCAATTAAAGTAATAATTGGATTAACAAAGGTCCAAAGATTAACGCTACCTAATCCGATATCAACAGCGGCAACATGAATATTATCTATAATACAAGCTGCATTGCCATATTCTGCGCTGGGAAATAATCCTTTTTGTTTCAGAGCAGAAACCAGGATTAAGGTCGGGGCTTCGTAAAACGGTTTCATGTCAGGCTTATTGAAAGCTTGTTTAATTGCATCCGCAATTTTTCCCAAAGTTTGAGGATTTTGTACGACAGTTAGATGAAGATTGTCGAAAATCCCCTTATTGGGTAGAGAACATCCTGCTTGCAATACTGATTGCAAATCGCTTTCGGAAATCTGCTTTTTCAAGAAATTTTTGGTCGTCCTGTTCATTGCCAAAGCTTTTAACGTTTCCATAGTCTCTCCTCCTTTAGTAATCTATCTTATGCAGAAAAGTCACAATTTAATATCAATTTCTTTGCTATTGTTATAATATATTATCATATATTTTAGTTTTAAGGTCAATAAACAATTATATAAACTTTGTCCGTTAATCAACATGTGTTGATTATAGAAAAAAAGAGAGATAAAATATCTCTCTTTTTTTCTATTCGAAATCTTCTTCTTTATCAATTTCATCATCTTTGCTGATCATTTTTGCCATATCTACTACCGCATCACCTTCAGTTAATTTGATTACCCGCACCCCATGAGCATAACGCCCTTGTTCAGAAATGTCATCAACCTCCAGCCTGATGGCAATGCCGTCTCGCGATATAATCAACATCTCATCGCCGGCACGAACAACTTCTATCGCTATCAATTGTCCGGTCTTATCATTACAACGCAGCGCATATACGCCTTTGCCTCCTCTATGCGTACTACGGAAATCGCTCAAAGGCGTTCGCTTGCCGTAACCGTTTTCACTGACAACCAGCAATTCACCATTTTCTTGAACATTATCAAGACTGACAACTCTGTCACCTTCGTCAAGCGAAATACCGCGAACCCCTCTGGTTACTCTGCCCATTGGCCGCACGTCGTCCTCACTAAAACGGATAGCCGCGCCACGTCTGGTGGAGAGAATAATCTCTTCATTGCCTGTTGTTAGCTTAACACCAACCAATTCATCATCTTCATCAAGATTGATGGCATTAATACCGTCTTTGCGCACCGAATCATATTCGCTTAAGATACTCTTTTTAACTATACCCTGCGCCGTTGCCATAAACAAATATAAGTCGTCGCTATACTCCTTAATAGGTATCACAGCTGTTACATCATCATCACCGCTTAACGACAACAGATTGACAAAAGCAGTGCCTTTGGCTTGCCGCCCGGCCTCTGGGAGTTCATGAACTTTTAGCCGGTAAACACGCCCACGACGGGTAAAAATCATCAAATAATGATGGGTTGTTGTAATAAACAACTGCTCAACAAAATCCTCCTGCTTGGTAGTCATTGCCATAACCCCTCGACCACCGCGCTTTTGCTGGCGGTAATTACTGGTGCTGAGGCGTTTTACATAGCCACTGTTTGAGATAGTAATAACCATATCCTCTTCAGCAATTAAATCCTCATCGGAAATGTTACTTTCATCACGGGTGATAATGGTACGTCGGAAATCACCATATTTGGCCTGCATCTTTACTAACTCATCTTTGATGATATACATAATTAATTTTTCATTATTTAGTACTTCCGTCAGGTAGGCAATCGTTTTGATTAATTCGCGATATTCTTCGTCAAGTTTTTGTCGCTCCATGCCTTGCAACGCACGCAAGCGCATTTCCAAAATTGCCTGCGCCTGACGTTCGCTTAAAGAAAAACGCTCCATCAGCTTTTCTTTGGCATTATCGTGAGATGCACGGATAACCGCAATTACCTCATCGATGTAATCCAAGGCAATTCTCAAACCTTCAACAATATGAGCTCTATCTTTTGCCTTATTGAGATCGAAATTGCAGCGGCGAGTGATAACATCTTTTTGGTGAATGATATAATACTCAATTATCTGTTTTAAATTAAGAACCTTTGGCACACCGTCAACCAAAGCTATCATAATAATTCCGAAGCTGCTTTGCAGAGTTGTATGTTTATACAACTGGTTGAGTATAACCGAGGCATTTGCTTCTCTTTTTACCTCAATGACAATCCGCATACCATCTTTGTCGCTTTCATCGCGCAAGTCTGTTATGCCTTCAATCTTCTTTTCCTGAACCAATTCGGCAATCTTTTCTATCAGATTAGCTTTATTGACCTGATACGGCAACTCGGTAACAAGAATACGTTGTTTGCCGTTTGTCATCTGTTCAATGATTGATTTTGCCCGTAGACGTATCGAGCCACGGCCTGTGGTATAGGCATCGCGAATACCATCGGTACCCATGATCAAACCGGCAGTCGGGAAATCCGGCCCCGGAATATGCTTCATAATATCGTCAATGGTTGCCTCCGGATTGTCAATCATCATCACTGTCGCATCGATAACCTCGTTAATGTTATGAGGTGGAATATTGGTCGACATACCAACAGCAATACCGGAAGATCCATTGACCAATAAATTGGGCAGTCGAGAAGGTAAAACCGCAGGTTCTTTTTCAAGACCGTCATAATTATCAACAAAATCTACAGTATCCTTATTGAGATCAGCCATCATTTCCATGGCAAACGGCCGCAGGCGTGCTTCGGTATAACGCATTGCCGCCGCTCTATAGCCATCGATAGAACCGAAGTTTCCTTGACCGTCTACCAACATATAGCGCATTGAAAAATCCTGCGCCATTCTCACCAACGTATCATAGACTGAGGTGTCGCCATGAGGATGATATTTACCTAAAACATCACCGACGACACGGGCGCATTTTTTATGGGGTTTATCAGGAGTAATCCCCTGTTCATACATCGAGTAAAGCACCCGGCGATGAACCGGTTTCAAACCGTCGCGTACATCAGGTAGTGCGCGACTAACGATAACACTCATCGAATAATCAATGTAGGATTCCTTCATCTCTGTTTCGATGTTTCTATTCAATATTTTGCCGTTACTGTAATCCAAATGTCTTACCTCCCGCTATATATCAAGATTTTTAACATATTTGGCATTGTTTTGGATAAATTCGCGCCGCGGCTCAACTTTGTCCCCCATGAGAATCGTAAATATTTCCTCAGCCAACAGCGCATCTTCCAGCGAGACCTTGAGCAAAGTGCGATTTTCCGGGCTCATAGTAGTTTCACTAAGTTGCTCGGCATTCATCTCACCTAAGCCTTTGTAACGGTTGATATCATACAGATTTTTGTCTTTCCCAGTAAAGAATTTACTCAGCTCATTATCATCATAAATATATATTTCATCCTTTTTACTACGTTTATTTTTGACTCTATACAACGGCGGCTGGGCAATATAGATATAACCGGCCTCAATTAACGGCCGCATATAGCGGAAAAAAAACGTCAACAAAAGAGTACGAATATGGGCGCCGTCAACATCGGCATCTGTCATGAATATCAACTTATGATAACGGGCCTTTGTTAAATCAAAATCTTCGCCAATGCCAGTACCCATTGCTGTGATCATTGACCGAATTTCCTCATTAGCCAATATTTTGTCAAGGCGGGCTTTTTCAACATTAAGGATTTTACCGCGTAACGGCAATATCGCCTGAGTGCGGCGATCTCGCCCTCCTATTGCCGACCCGCCGGCGCTGTCGCCCTCGACGATAAACAGCTCCGACAGCGATGGATCTTTGACGGTACAATCAGCAAGTTTACCGGGAAGTGAGGTTTTTTCCAACGCACTTTTACGCCGTGTCAAATCGCGTGCTTTACGCGCTGCTTCACGTGCTCGTGATGCCTGAACTGTCTTTTCGATAATACGCCGCGTATGGGCGGGGTTTTCCTCTAAAAAAGTACCAACGCCATCCCCTACCAACCCATCAATGATGCTTCGCACTTCAGCATTACCCAACTTTGTTTTGGTTTGCCCTTCAAACTGCGGCTCTTCGACCTTGACACTGATTACAGCCGTTATTCCCTCGCGAATATCCTCTCCGGAGAGATTGGCATTATTATCTTTAAGAATATTAAGTTTTCTGGCATATTCATTGACAACTCTCGTTAGTGCTGATTTAAAACCTACCTCGTGAGTACCGCCTTCCTGCGTATGAATGTTATTGACGTAAGAAAAGATGTTTTCGGAATAACTATCGTTATATTGGATGGCTATTTCTGCCACCACTTTATCTTTTTCACCTTCAAAATAGATGATCGGATGAACAACATCCTTATTTTTATTCAGATATTTGACAAAGTCTTTAACTCCGCCAAAATACTGAAAGACAATTATCTCACCGTCCCGTTCATCCTCAAGCGTGATTTTAATACCACAATTGAGAAAAGCTAGTTCACGCAACCGACTGCTCAAGATGTCTCTCGAATAAACAAGTTCATCAAATATCTCGGCATCGGGCTTAAAGGTAATCGTAGTACCGGTAGCATCGGAAAGACCGACCTGGCGTAGATCATACTGAGCTACACCACGATGATATTCCTGCTGATAGAGAAAACCGTTTTGCTCTACTTTAACCTCTAGCCATTCAGAAAGAGCATTGACAACGCTGACGCCAACACCATGCAGGCCGCCGGAAACCTTGTATCCGCCGCCGCCGAATTTACCACCGGCATGTAACATGGTCAACGCCGCCTCGACAGCACTTTTACCAGTCTTTTCATGAATACCTACGGGAATACCACGGCCGTTATCCTTTACGGTAACGCTGTTATCTGCATGAATGTAAACTTCAATATGATCACAAAAACCGGCTAATGCCTCATCGATACTGTTATCCACTACTTCATACACCAGATGGTGCAATCCCCGCGAACTTGTCGAACCAATGTACATGCTTGGCCGACGCCTAACGCCCTCTAAACCTTCTAATATTTGAATTTGACCGGCATCATATGATCCGTTATTATTTTCAATATCGCTCAATTGATAGCCTCCGTTTCTTAAGGAGTATACATCTTACAATCAGTGGTATTTTACCACAAAATATAGTAGTATTCAAGTGTTTTCTTTCATTATAATATATATTTTATCCGATATACTTTATATTGCGTAGCTTATTGTAATTTTATTTATCTTGATATGCAATGCCAAAGGAATTAGATATTCTCTGCAGAAATTATAAATATGGATAAATGTAATAATGTAACGATAGTCCCTATTACCTTAAAAAACGGCCAAATAGGCTGTCAAATGAATATCAATAACGATCTGGCAACCGTAGCTGATTTTTTAGCTGCAATGGATTATTTCGCCGTCACCTATCTTGCCGATTGCTACGGATGTGACGGTTGTTGCCACGAACGCGCGCCGCTGACCTCTATCGATATAACTAATCTTGCTAAAATAGTTGCTAATTGCGACTATCCGGCTCATCAGGTGATAAATAAATTTGGCGATATATTCATTGATGCTAACGGTATTGTTGATATTACATTGCGTCGCACAAGTAACGGCTCCTGTAATCTGCTTTGCCAAACGGGGAAATATTGTTTGGCGCATGATCATAGGCCATTTGTCTGCCAGAGCCATTTTTGCATAGCCAGAAGCGATGAGATCGAACAATTAAGACAAACTATCGTAAACCATGGCGAAAATGAATTAGTGAGGCTGTTATCCGCCGAAGAAGCCAAAGGAGCGCCGTTGATTATCAGTAATATAATTGATTTAGGAGATTATCCGCCTACTCCGCTTGCGGGTACTAAATCATGGAAAGAGATTAATATTAAAAATTTATTATAAAAACCATATTAAAAGGGCAGCGTTGCTGCCCTTTTGTACTAAATTATTTTTGCTTTTCTTTTTCCAACAAGGTTTTCATAATGTCGTGCTTGGGGAAACTGCCCAATACTTCATATGTTTCATTGATACTGACAAAAGCGTGAGGATCAACACTTGCAACAATCTCTTTTAGCAACCCCATTTCAAAACGGCTGACAACGCACATCAATACATCTTTTTTATGATGTGTATAACCGCCCTCACCTTCCAGTTTAGTAACACCGCGCTGCAACTCATTTAGCAGTCGCCGCGCAACTTCCTGGCCTTTTTCGGTGACAATCAAAGCGTGACGCTTACTATTAAAGCCTGCTAAGACCTGAGTAAATACGCTGGAAGCTATATATATATCAACCATCGTATACATGGCCGGCTCAAAACCAAAAATAAACGCCGCAATAAAAGTAATTATTATATTGGTCACTAAAATAAAAGTACCGACACTTATATCATATTTCTTTTGCAGCAGTATGCCGATTATATCCATACCGCCGCCAGAACCATGATATTTTACAATTAGACCGCCACCAAAGCCAAACAACACTCCGCCGAATATAGCTGACAGTAATGTATCATTATTATAAGCAGGTATAATTGGTTCAAGTACTATCAGCAAAATACTTTGAATAACAATTACAAATATCGTATATATGACAAACCGCTTGCGTAACTTACGCCAGGCAATGATAATTAACGGAATATTAAGTACAAACAGATAGATGCCAAGAGTTAACGGTAAATAATTGCGGATAATAGCGGCAATACCCCAAACTCCACCGGAAAGTAAATTGTTTGGTTGGATAAATATCAAAAAGCTGATAACGACAATCAGCGAGCCGCCAGTCATAAATGAAAAATTACGAATATGCTTTTTTAGAGGAGTCTTTTTAAATTGCTCCATTAATATTTCCCCTTTGTTTATTTAATTTATTATAGCATAAAATAGCATTAAATCTAGATATTTTATTATTTGGCTTGTTATTTTAATTTGAAGTAAGTTATAATATTTACAACTTTTACTTAGGGATGTGACATCATGTTCCCATTGATACATTATTTTACTAACAAAAAAATCTTTGGCCAAGTTCCGCCGTTGATGAAATTGGGTGGGTTTTACCCGGATTTCGCCGCCGGCGGCGGATATAATCGGGACACGGCTCATTTAATGGGTGACACATTTTATAAATGGTGTATTGAGAATCAACCGGCCGCCCTGCCGCTGGCGCTTGGCATACTTTCTCATGGTAGCGCCCCTGGTGGCGTTGATTACTATGCAGACGAACATTGGCCTAATTGTGAGCGCGGTTGGTGTTTTGAAGAAGGTAAACCATGGATGAAAAAAATTGCTGCCGCCAGCAAATTGCCGGAAAATCTCATATTTTGGAAATCTCATAATTTTGTCGAGATGACATGTGAACTGATTGTCAACTCCGACGACAATAACCTTAGCAAAGAATTATTGTCTGTAATTGATGATAAATGCACTATAGAATATGCCGCCGAAATATTGGCTGCTTATACTGGTTGCGATAAAGCTAAAATCGCCGAAATGTTTAATAAAGCTGCTTATATTTTTGCTCTGGAGGAGGTTACTTCACAAGCCATGGCTGAAAAACAGAAACAAGCGTTTGCTTTCCGTCATAATGTCCTCGATTCCGATGTACCTGGCATGGCTGCTGTTCTGGATGAAATGAGAGCGAGCATACGCGATCGATATTATCCCTATATTGAGCAATCAACAAAGCTAGTTGATAAAATGCTTGATAAATATAAATATTAATTTAGATTTTTATGATAACATAACAATAAAGAAACAGCCGTTATACGGCTGTTCTTTATTTACTATATTGGGCCTGTCATCTATATCCGGCAGATGCCTAAACGGTACGCCAGTACCGATATTTCATAATATGCTGAAATAGCTTGAGCAGTTACAACACACACTTTAACGACTATTTGCATAAAATGAAACAAAGAAATACCTTAAGAGGTGTTGTTTATGAGTTTACTTTGTAACACCTGTCGCTCCTGCAATAATTGCAATAGTAAGTGTAATTCAAATGGCAAGGCTGTTTCTGCCGCAACTACTGGTCCATTTACTGTATTGCTGAACGCTGTTATTGACAGCTGCTGTACTACCGAGGAAGTCACCAGGGATATTACTGTTCCCTGCGGTAACATTTTCGATTGTCAGGAACTGGAAATCGGTTCAGTATTACCGGTTGAGGTTGACGGCGATATTACTTTCAAGCAGATCTCTAATGAAATGGATGAATGCCTTTGCATGTCTTCCGCCCGTTTCATGGTGCCGATTCGTATTTCCAGTACCGATGAATGCGGTTGCATGAGCAGCTCCCTTTGCCGTGTAATCAATGTCGTTCGTACTGCAAACCTTTGCTGCACCAAAGACTCGGTATTATCCGCATCTGTATTCCGTGTACTGGCGATCAGCGCTATTGTCTCCGATATTCAATGCAATAATATTACAATTACTATCAGTTTTCTCTTCCAAACCTGCTTACTGCAAACAGCACTAAGAGAATTTACTATTACCGCAACACCTGTTTGCACACATACCGAATGCTCGGCTAACCGCAATTTCCTGGTTGATCCCTGCGACTTATTATGCTGCAACACCACCGGAGTTAAATCTTGCCCGCAATGTGAATAAACAGCAACCAAAAAGCGGCGTGCAAATGCACGCCGCTTTTCTTGTTAATTATCTATCAGCCGCTTGGGGCTGCGGGAAATAAATATTTCTCCGGTACGGATGATCTCAATAATTCCGTATTTTCTCATCATTTCGCAAAACGCGTCTACCTTGCCGACGTCACCGGTAACTTCCAGCACCAATGAATCCGGGTGTACGTCAATAATTTTAGCACGGAAAATCGCTACAAGATTAGTAATGTCTGCACGATGCTCCTCACCGGCATTTACCTTTACCAGAGCCATTTCCCTGGATACATGATCAATCTGCGTCATATTGACAACATGTATAACTTCAACTAGTTTACTCAATTGATCCTGTATTTGTTCCAATTCACGTTCGTCGTTAACGTCAACCACTATGGAAATACGGGTTAGTCCCTCTTCTTCCGTAGCGGAAGCGGCCAGACTGGCGATATTGTAACCACGTCGGGCAATCAACCCGGCCACCCGATACAATACTCCCGGATGATTTTCCACTAACGCTGAAACTGTATGCTTCATGTTTATACCTCCTACTCCGACATCTCGTTTAAAGATGCGCCCGGCGCCACCATTGGCAAAACGTTTTCATCATCATCTACCCATACGTCAACCAGGAACGGCTCGGAAGAATCTTTAGCATCCTCAAGTGCGTGTTTTAGGCCACATTTCTTTTTAACAGTCAGGCTTTGAACGCCCATGGCCCAGGCTATCGCCGCAAAATCGGTGCCGGCATAATGCTTAGACGCGCTATAATGCCCCTGGAAAAACATCCTTTGCCACTGGCGCACCATACCTAACCCATGATTATTGATTACAAATATTTTAATCGGTAAATTTAGTTCGGCGGCGGTAGCCAACTCTTGACAGTTCATCATAATGCCGCCGTCACCGACAAATAACCAAACTTCTTTATCGGGACAAGCTATCTGCGCGCCGATTGCAGCCGGTAATCCGTAACCCATTGTACCTAATCCGCCGGAAGATAAAAATCCACGCGGAGTGCGGGTGCAGCAATATTGAGCAGCCCACATCTGATGCTGACCGACGTCAGTGACAACAATCGCATTATCAGCCATGACTCCGCTGACTTGCTCAATTACTTCCTGCGGCATCAACGTGGCTTCTTTTTTGTTATATTTGAGAGGATGATCTTTATGCCAATCAGCCAATTGCTGTTGCCATTCGCCGATATCGCCGACTACGGCTTTTTCGGTAAACTTCGGCAGAGACCAGCCCAAATCGGCAAGCACGCTGTAATCAACGCTAATAATTTTGCCAATTTCAGAGGGATCAATATCGAAATGGGCTATTTCAGTCTGTTTGGCAAATTTTTCGATGTCGCCGGTTACTCGATCATCAAATCGCACGCCCATCGCCAGCAATAAATCACAATTGCTGATCGCCATATTTGCCGTATATGTACCGTGCATACCTACCATGCCATAGAAATTTTCGTATTTATGATCAATTGCCGGCAGCCCCAGCATACTGGTAATCACAGGCAATTTTGTTTTCTTTAGCAACTCAGCCATAACTTCACTGGTATCGGATATAACAACTCCGCCGCCAATAAACAATAACGGACGTTTAGCTTTTGCCAATGCCTCAATTACATTATCTATGTCTGCAATATTACCTTCTTTAACAGGTTTATAGCCCTTAAGAGGTAAATGAGGGATATCATCTATCTCAATTTTTGTTAAAAATATATCTTTGGGGATATCGACTACCACCGGGCCGGGACGGCCTGATTTAGCAATATAAAACGCTTTACTAAGTATATCCGGTAAATAGCGTGGATCCTTGACCATAAAATTATGTTTGGAAATAGGTGTAGTAATACCGTAGACGTCGGCTTCCTGAAACGAATCCTTACCTAATAAGTTGCTAGTAACCTGGCAAGTAATTGCAACCATAGGTACAGAATCCATATTGGCCGTGGCAATACCGGTAATCAAATTAGTGGCGCCGGGACCGGAAGTAGATAAGCAAACGCCTACTTTTCCGGAAGCGCGCGCATAACCATCAGCCGCATGAGCTGCTCCCTGTTCGTGTCTGGTAAGAATATGGCGAATACCTGATTCATATAAACTGTCATACAAAGGCAGCGCCACACCACCGGGATAACCGAAAATGGTGTCTACGCCTTCTCTTTTTAAAACTTCAACTACTGCATCTCCGCCATTTAACAACATCAATATTTCTCCTCTCGCAATTTTCTATTGAAGCAACCTATCGTCCTCACTCAGAGGTGAAGTACAGTGAGGACAACGGGTTGCGTCTTTATCGATCTCGCTGCGGCAAAAAGCGCAGTGGTACATTTCTTTTTTTGTCTCTTCTTTTTTATGAAAAGAAGAAATTTTATTAATAAATTTAATTATTATAAATACGCCTATACCAATTAATATGAAATTGATTACGGCTGTGATAAATGAACCATAGTTAAACGTACTAACCCCTGCCGCCTGCGCTAGGGCTAGCGTATCATAATGTTTTCCATTAAATGCGATAAACAAATTACTAAAATCATGTCTGCCGGTAATTAAACTTAAAATTGGCATCAGCAAATCTTTCACCAACGAGTTGACAACAGCGCTAAAGGCTGCGCCGATAATTACGCCGACTGCTAAATCCATAGCGTTACCGCGCAACAAAAAAGTTTTTAATTCATCAAATAATTTTCTCATTTTTCTTCTTCTCTCAAATATTTTCATCAAGCAACATATAAAATAATGATATTAGTTAAACAATAAAAAGTCAAGTAAAACCGTACTTTCGTTGACGGACAAGTATTTACTTTTGCTATTTTATGTGCTAAATTAATTATAATAAATTTTTTGGAGGGAAAAGATGAAAATTGCTGTAATCGGTCTTGGCTATATCGGATTGCCTACCGCTGCAATGTTTGCCAATGCCGGACATAATGTCGTTGGAGTTGACTATAATACTCATATTATAGATGCCTTAAAGCATGGTCAAATTATTATAGAAGAAGACAATCTTGGAGAATTGGTACGTAAAGTTACAGACAGCGGAAACCTCAGCTGCTCCCTTACGCCGAAATCGGCCGATGTTTTTATTATCGCCGTACCTACTCCAATCAAACCTGATAAGACAGCGGATATGTCATACGTAATTTCCGCTACCGAAAGCATCGTACCTTACCTTGCCGAGGGGAATATCGTAATTTTGGAATCTACTTCACCCGTTGGAACCGTTAATCAACTAATGCTGCCGATTTTAGCCAAAAGCGAACTGGTAATCGGCGAACAATTATATGTCGGACATTCACCCGAACGGGTTATTCCCGGGAAGATACTGTATGAGCTGACACATAACAGCCGTATTGCGGGAGGCGTTAACGAAATTTCGGCTCATAAAATAGCCGAGGTTTATCGCAGTTTTGTCCAAGGTGAAATTTTTGAAACGGATACTGCTACCGCTGAGCTTTGCAAACTTACGGAAAACACTTTCCGCGACGTCAATATTGCTTTTGCTAATGAAATGGCTAAGATATGTGAAAACCTCGGTATCAATGTCTGGAACGTGATTGAACTCTGCAATAAGCACCCGCGTGTCAATATTCATCAGCCAGGCCCCGGCGTAGGTGGACATTGCATCGCCGTTGATCCCTGGTTTATTGTGGAAAAACAGCCTGAAACTGCAAAAATAATTGATCTGTGCCGACACACCAATGATAGTATGCCTGCCTATGTTGCCGATAGAATTTGTGATATTCTTAAAGACATCAAACAACCGAAAGTCAGCATCCTTGGCGTAACTTACAAACCGGACGTTGACGACCTGCGCGAAAGCCCGATACTCGAATTGATCGAAATATTAAAACAACATGGGTTTACGGTGTCAGCCTACGACCCCTTTATTACGAATCGTGAAGACATCAGCAATGACTTTGATCAAACGATTAACAATAGCGACATGTTGGTACTTGGTGTTCATCATCAGCAGTTTAAACAATTACCACTGGATAAAATGGCAAAATTGATGCGAAACAGACTGATTTTTGACACACGCAACTTTCTTGATCAACAAAAAGCGGAGGCCGCAGGATTTAAGTATTATCTTCTAGGCAATAAATAAATCAAGTCACAAATAATCATTACACCCGCCATTATCGGCGGGTGTATTTTTTTAATAAATATATTAAATTATTATAGAAATAGCGGCTGGTAAGAATCAGCCGCTATGATCTTTTTCTTTTTGTTTGCGGAAAAATCCCAAATATATAAGCAAAGCCGCCAACCCCCAAAAGCAAGCTGTCATATAAGGCTCCTCAAAAATATTTTCGAAATAACAATGCACCAATACCCCAACCAAACCGGAAAAAATGCCGACAGCAAGTACTTTTGGATTATCGACATTACGATATGTTGCTGAAAGATTTTCACCAATCATATTACGGGCATCACTGCGATGTATGGCGCGGACTCCCCAAATAAGCAACGCAATGATCAGAATCAAATAAAAAACCAAACCAATAATGCCCATCTCTACAAGTGTTTTAAGATAATAATTATCCATGTAGAAGTAGGAGAATTCATCGGTTTTCTCCAAAACCTGATTATTCATCGCCACCGCACCGCCAAAACGGCCAAGTCCAAATCCCAACCAGGGATGGGACTCGCTAAGCAGCATTTTACCGGTTGCCCAGCGCAATGCTCTACCGCCGATCTCCGACGCTGTAGTATATTCGCTGGTAAATAAAAATGTGATCCTGGATGTTATTGAAGGTACAAATGCCAATACAGCCGCCATGGCCACACCCAAAAGGACAAGCAGACGCCTGTCAACATAAAGGGCAAAGATTATTACTGTTACAATCATCCCTACCCAGGCGCCGCGGGAAAACGTGAACAGCAAACATGCGCACATCAACAATGTTATAGCGACAAAAATAATTTTATTAATATTTTTACGACTGTAATAAACCATTGCTGCTGCTAACGGTGCAGTCATTACCAGTAATGAACCAAATATATTGGGGCTGCCGGTAAGGGAAAATACACGCGTTCTGACCGACATTTCTGTCGATGTAGTCCATGAGGAAGGTATTGGCACACCGATAATATATTGATAGATACCATGGAGGCTTAAGAAAAAAGCCATAGCCAATATGCCTCCGTAAAGCAGCTTAAAATCATCATCATCGCGAACCAGGCGAATAATAATGAAAAACCAAAGCATATACTCGACCACTATTCTGTAGCCAGCCAGCGCAATGCTTTTATCAGGGCTGACTAAAGACATCAGTAAAAAGCCTACTGCCATAAACATGATGATGAATATATCAAGCGGCGTATCGCGCTTGATAGCCGTTGTCTGTTGTAGAACACGCTGCCAAAACAGATATGTTATTACAACAACTAATAACAACTCTTCCCAAACAGATGCCAATGCGAGAAGTTGTAAATAATCGCGAATCAGATACTCAATCGGCAGGTATAATGCGAATAAAATCAACAGCCAGCGATGTAAACCAACAGCGTTGATTTTTGAAAACAACCAACTTTTCTTTGTTACTCGCAAATATCCACAACAAATTGACGCCACCAGCCGGTATAATATGCTTTGACGTAAGGACTCACCAAAGCGTTCCATCAGCCGTCTCAGAATATCCAAAAAAGCCACAAAACGTGATTTTTTACCATGGAAGGGTACCTCACAAAAATCTATCCAGATATTCTTCAACCGCGATTTTTGATATTGACGATTGACAGCAGCAAAGAATCGAGCTATTATGCCCTTTTGATATACCGCGGCAATCGCGGCAAGCAAATTATTTATGAGTCGCCACAACCAACTTTTTTCTAAAATATCATTCATAGCCTACTCCGCTAATCACCAATCTTTACATAGTAGATAGTGCCGCTTACTTCAAAAGCTTGAGTTTTTACGAGATAGGTGCGTCCGGCTTTTACATCCTGATTACCAATTTTGGGACTGGCTGTATCACGCGCTACCTTAGAGGATATATCAAAAACAATGTTCTTTTTGGTTGGATCGGTAGCATTGACAATTTTACCGTCGGCAGTTTGTACTTGCACAGCATAATCCACTAATCTCACATCTGTGATCGTAGCGTCAAGATAATTATTTGTCGCAACCAATTTTTGACCGACAAGGTTTTGCCGTTCTACCTCAGCACAAAGTTCAGGCGGAGCACCTGAAACAATAACTTCTGTAGTCATTTCCACATTAGGCGAAACAACCTCTGTCACTTTGTTACCGAACAACTGCCAGGCAATACCGACAATCACGACAATTACCACGATCAATGCCAGCAAATCCACAGGATTAATAATACCAAACAGTTTGCCTTTTTCATTGACTAATTTCATTTTGACCTCCATAACTTTCGACATCTATAAATTATTTAAAATATACCTAATCTTTCCAGCTCTTCTTCCATTTGCCTTACGCGGTTATCCCAGGAGCAGGCTTTGCCATACTCCTGACGCCGCAACCTTTTTGCTTGATCGTCTTCCAACAACGCCTCTTGGCATTTCGCAACAAAATCATTGCAGTTTTCGGCAATATAAACAACGTCGGCGAAATCCCGTACCTGTAAAGGCTCCTTGGTACTGACAATTGGTTTACCGGTCGCCAAGTATTCATAAAGCTTCAAGGGACTTACGTCAAGAGCCAGACGACCTGAGCGGAATACATTAAGACAAACATCAAAGGGGCTGATAATTTCCGGCAGCTTTTCCTGCGGCTGTAATCCCAAAAATTTGATATTATCATATTTCTTTAGTTGCGAGATGTCAACTCCCGGCATAACCCGTCCGACAAAAACTATTTCCGCCTCAGGCATTGCTTCGGCTAAAGCAACGATATAATCGTAAGCGATACATTCCTGTAGCATACCTACAAAGCCGAACACCGGTTTTTGCCGTCTTTCCGGTGGTGTAAAAGTAGCCGCCTGCATAAACAGCGGATAATTTGCACCGTTGGCGATCATCTTAGTCCGCCGATTATATTCGATTAAGGTTCGTTCTAACCCTGCCGCCGTGCAAAATACCATATCTGCAACGCGGGCCAGATCCTCCTCCATCTTATCTACAACATCCGGATTGATCATGCCTTGATAAGCGGAATGTCGGTCAACACAATCATATATTACACCGCTATGATCAATATTAGCAATCAAATCGCAAGCCGTCGGCGTATAGCACCATAAATATGGTTTGGCAAATCCCTGTTGTTTGATTATTTTATTGATATAACGCGCCAAATGGCGCTGATTAATGCTGTTTATCCAACGGTATTTATTGCCAAACGGCAGCACCGGCGGCGGCGCATAGACAGTAATATCTTCTTTGTCTTGAACACGCTCCCCACCTTTGCGGTAGGCAGTCAGGCGCGGCTTCGATGTTTTATCTTTTAGCGGGGCAATTAATGTAACAGGCGGGTCAATGTAGATAATTTTCGCATTACTTAAACGTCGCATAACATTTTGCTTACGGGTCGGAAAAGGATAAAAATTGGATGTTGAAATACAGACGATTTCTCTCATTGTGCCACCTCACCTACCAGCAAACGCTTAGCGGAATTAATATTTATCTGCTCTGATCTGCGTAATTTTTCCAAGGCTTGCTGTACCGGTATTCTGCCCTTGGCTAATACTTTGTCAATCTCGGCGCAAAGTTGTTGCGCGTTTAATGCCGTTAACGGAATACAAGCGTCGGAATCAATATCGTTGATAAAGCTGTCCACCTTAATATCATAAGATATACCGACAACCGGAGCACCGCCTACGGTAGTAAATATCAGCGAATGCAACCGCATGCCAATTACCAGGTCCATCGAGCCAAGCATACCGATCAACTCTTCTACTGCGTGCTGTTGCCCGCAAGCATAATATGGCGAATGCAAGTACTGAATAACCTGCTGCGCGGCAGCAATGTCTTTGGGCAACTCAATTGGTAAAAATACCGGCGTCAATCCATAACAGCTATAAGCATAATCGGCGGCCAAGGCAATCGCTTGCGGATTGGTAAATGTAGACCAGTTACGCAGACAAAAACCGATCTTGGGTATATCCGCCGGAACATTTTCCCGGGCAAAAGCGGATCGCACCTGCTTGTCTGACGCCTTGCCAAGATTGATAGTTGGGTCAGCAGACAAAAATATCTGCGGTTTGTCAACTCTCATTTGCTGCAAAACATCATAAGAAACGCTATCACGAAGCGTAATAATTTCTGTGGTTTTATTTAATATTGATGATGCCAAACGGCGGTTATAAATCTTATTGATAGGGCCAATGCCACAGCCATACATTATCACGCGACAGCCAAAACTTTTAGCAGCCATCAATGTAAAAAGATAGTAATAGAGTGAGCGAGAAGATGTAACATCCTGGATTAAGCTGCCGCCGCCATTAATATAAATCTGCGAACGACGGAGATGACTGATAAATGATGGGATATTAAATATATAAATAGCATTGGTGCTATTATTAAGCCTTGTCCTCTTGGTGTTGCGGCTCAAAACCGTCAAAGGCATATCGCTGTCAATCTCACGCATCTGCGAAACTATCGCCTTCAGGATCGCTTCATCCCCGGCATTACCGCGTCCGTAAGCGCCGCAGATAACAGCGCCGTAGCGTCCTTTGACCGAGCGGAAACGAATAATATCGGCATAGACCTTTTGTTGGTCAATTTTCATTCGCTCCAGTGAAAACTCTTCTCTACAACGGATAAAAAGATTTTGTGACAGTGTTCGCCGCAGCTGATCATCAACCGAGAGCTTATAAATATAATTGGCAAAAGTATCAACGTCACCGGGTTCGAAAAGTAAGCCATGCACGCCATGCTCTATCATCGAAGGAATACCGCCGACTGCACTGGCAATAGCTGCGCAATGCTCATGCGCTCCTTCTAACAGCGAATAAGGGAATGTCTCCGATAACGATGATAATACGTTAATATCAACCTCTGAGAAAAATCCCTGCATATCATATATCCAGCCGACAAAATCAACTCTGTCTGCTATATCTAACTGTTTGACCGTCTCTTTGAGTTTAGCTTCATCCTCACCGATACCGGCTATCTTCAGCCGCAGCCTGGAATTGCGCTTGTAGGCTTGCGCGAAAGCTTTCAACAATGTTGGAATATCCTTGATCGGCGTAAGCCGGGCGGCAATACCAACTACAATATCACTATCGTCGGCAACTTGACGCGGTAACAACGTCGCATCGGTAAAATCAAGTCCGTTATAAAGAATAAATATCCTTTGGGGGTCAAAACCGCGCTCAATCAGCTTCGTTTTCATTTTGTCCGCTACCGCCATATAGTAATCCATATTGCGTAGCGCTATGGCGTTGATCAACCCAAATGTATATTGTTTAATCGGTGAACCAAGATAGTCCAGCTGCGGATCGGAATGGACGGTAGTAATTATCGGAATATGCCGTAATTTATTGACAAAAACGCCCATCATATTGGCTTTGGCGCCGTGACAATGGATAACATCCGGTTTAAACTGATCAACTATTTTTATAGCTGTAGATATTGCGCTGAGTAAATTCCAGCTGTTTTCAGTCTCAACAACTCGCAATCCGTTTTGTCGGGCTTCTTCGGCAAATTCGCCGCGACGGAAACTCAGCAGCAGATAATCGTTATCTTTTGCCAGCTCCCGTCCCAGCGAAATGATGTGTGTTTTAGCTCCGCCGATGTCTCCACCGCCGGCAAAGCAAAGTATCCTCATTATTTACCCTGCCTTATTTATTTTATTGGTGATTATATCAAACTGTAAATCATTTTCGCCGCTTCGGCGCGCGTTACCTTATTATTAGGCAAAAGCATATTCTCGTTATTTCCGTTAACTACGCCTTGCTTGACCAGCGTGCAAATATACGGCTCGGCCCATGCCGCAACGTCTTTGGTATCATCAAAGTCCAATTGCGCCTGCAGATAACCGCATTCCTGCACTCGTCCGAGTACAGTCATCGCTTCCTGGCGGCTAATTGAGTTTTGGGGATTAAAGTAAAGGTTGCCGTTGCTGCCGCTGCCGGTAATAATACCTTCGCTGTAAACGGCCTTGACCGCATTGAGTGCCCAATTGCTGATTGCTGTCTTATCTTTAAACGGTAAGGAAATACCGGAATAATTATCGACCGATAAACCAAGCCAATTGGCAATAATCACCGCAAACTGCTCCCGCGTCATATAACTGTTGGGCGCATATACCAAACTACCATTACTATTATAACCGGAAATTATATTTAAGTTATACAAATAATCGGCATAACTTTGCGCCCAGTGTCCTGACATATCGCTAAACGCCGTCGTTGTTGTAGCAGTTGCCTTAATCACATATGTAGTTGTAGCAATATTGCCTGTTTTATCCTTAGCCGTTACCCTTACCCGGTGTTGTAATCCATCGAAGGTTGGCAGTGTTGCCGTTATACTGCCGCTGCTAAATGTAAAATTAATCTCTTGACCGTCATATGTAACGCTGATATTATTACTGCCCAACGACTGATCAATACCGTCTTTAACGGTAGCACTAAGTATATTGCCACTGACATCAAGCGTAATTGCCGGGGATACTTTATCAATATAATAACCGGATGTCGCCATAATTTGATCGATATAGATCGTACCGCCATTAGTAGAACCGGCGGTAAAATTGATTGAATCTATAGCCGTTGTGTTAGGTGGTAGCTGTATTGATATCAGTGACCAGCCGCTGAAATCAATGGTACCAGATGTAAAGGTTTTAGTCACACCGTCGACGGTTCCTGTCAAACTGATGGTTTGCCCGGAATTATCGCCGTAAAGCCAAAAATGAAACGCGTCGACAGTTGAATTAATCGTTATATCACTATCAACCGAAAAGTTGTTATCCGAACTATAATTATAGTTTATAGCCGCACTTTGCTGGCCATATTTTACCTTGGTTTTATCTTTGTTGATACTGATAGAGCTGCCGGAAAGAATAGAATTGCTATCTTCAAAATCTTCCAAGACAGTCATCGAGGCGTTACTGCTGCTGTTGCTGATTATCACATTAACTGTGGCAGTTTTATCACCGGCCGAAGCTGTAATAGTACCGCTGCCGGATGAAATTAAGCTACTGGCCACAAATTCGCCTTTTTCATTTATGGTACCGATACCGCCGCTGACCGACCAGTTAAAACATTTGTCATTAGCCAGTAAAAGTAGTCTATTATAGTAGGCATTAGCTTTAAGATCAATGCTAGAACCGCCTGATAACGTCAAAGCACCTGTGATTTTATCACCGCTATCCTGATTATATAGAACGATACTTTGCGGGGTTTGTACTACCGATACTGTTGCTTTACCACTACTGCTGCCGGAATTAACGTTAACAGTACCGCTGCCGGTATAATCGCCTGCCGTAAATACTCCATCTGAGCTGATATTGCCAAGATCGTCATCGGAAACTGAATAGCTGAGGTTACAGGGAACACTAACGGTATGATAGTTTTTATCAGTAGCGGTTGTTTGATAACTTAAATTGGCACCCGTCAGCATCACTATATCGTAAGGATATAAAAACAGTTTACTAGCTGTCGATGATGCAGTAGTTTTATTTACTAAGAAGATAAAATTGGCGCAACTGCGCAGAGAACCGTCGGAAGGTTTATTAACATTAGAAATAGAGCTATAACCGGGATAATAGGCGCTGGCTGTGGTCGACCCGCCACCGTCCATGCTAACGGCTTCTACGCAACCAATTTCTTTTAGTCTGGTTGCTACTTCAATTAAGGAAGCTCCGGCGCTATAACCGCTTTGACGGCCATCTACTGTATACAATACGAGTGTACCGTCCGATTTGACACCCACTGCCGTACGCGGCGCTGTCGCCGTTGAGCTATCGCACACTGTCGTACCATTGGTCAATAATTTAACATCGCCGCCGACTGCATATGAAACTGTATCCCAGCCGCTGGCACAACTGGTATTAATTGTTACGCTTTCACCCGGCTGCAAAGCCAGGATTTGGTTTTTAACATTAGAATAAGGGGTATCGGCTGATGTCGCCAGAATCATTTTACCTGATTCGATATTCAGCGGCGTACTGCTGGTCGTCACCGAATCAACCGTCGCTGTTATCGTATCGCCGATTTTCGTCGAGCCGCCGGTTACACTTAGGACCGCATATACTGTGCTGGTTGTGGTACGCGTGGTGGCGGAATAATCAGGAGTATACAACACCGCGCCCGATGCTGTGTTTACCTCTTTATTTATATGACTGATAGTAATATTGCCTTTGGCACAATTCAAATTGATTTTGATCGCCGGCTTGCCAATAATGGCAGTACCGTTATCATAAAAACCAACCGCCCAGCGCGCGTTATCGGAACTGCGGACAACTCCGTCGGTTATCACAACGCCCATTGGTATGCCGGTTGACATATTAAAAAAGTCGCCATTGATACCGGCCACAATCGTATATCCTTGATTTTCCAAATACTCCGCAATGCTGTTAATAGTCGAACGGCCATAAAGCCTGCTGCCATAGGCGACTATCGGCAAAACTGATGAACTGTTTTGACAAACTATGTAATTTTCAGTTATCATATCGTCTTTACTGCTACTCCAGTAGACGCCTTTATTTAATAAAGTATTAATAGAAATATCTAACGCCGAACTATCTAATTCACTACCCAGGGAAGCGGCAAATGCGCTGCTGGCGCTAATAACAACAAACAACAACGACAAAACAATGATGCGTAACCAAGTGTTTTTTTTCATGATTTTCTCCCAAGTTGTTCTTATTTCTAAATTATAACATTTACCTCGAATATTGTAAAGAAATGGCAAATTGAAGATGCAATACTTATCACATATTTTTATTAATCATCTTGAGTATATAAATAAATTTTATTAGACAATACTTTAATTGCAGTCTTATACTATTATTGATAAAAATTAACGCTAGCAAGGAGAATTATTATGACAGAAATTATCGACGCTCGCGGCATGGCCTGTCCTAAACCCGTTATACTCACCAAAAGAGCGCTGGCGGAAATAACGGAAGGCAGTATTGCTGTTTTAGTAGACAACCAAACTGCTGTAAACAATATCAGCGCTTTTGCCGATAGCATCGGTCTGATTGCGGATACTGAGGCCGAAGGTAACAATTTTAAAATTACTATCGAAAAAATGGCTTGTCCGTTATCAATAGAAACAAATAATGCAGAAAAAATCGTATTAATGATCAACAGCGATTTTTTCGGTAACGGCGATGAGGAATTTTCGCGTACGCTAATGCGCAACTTTATATTTGCTTTAACCGAGGTTGATCCCAAACCGCAAACAGCTTTATTCGTTAATTCTGGTGTTAAATTCACCACAGAAGGTTCGCCGGTTTTGGAAAGCCTGCAAAAACTTGTCGATGGCGGCATGGAAATATTAACCTGCGGTTCCTGCTTGGATTTTTATCAACTTAAAGGCAAATTAGTAATAGGTGGCGTTAGCAATATGTACACTATAGCCGAAAAGCTTCTCAATGCCGATAAAGTGATAAAACTCTAAAACTAATAAACATAACAAGCAGGCGGTTCATTAATAATGAGCCGCCTGCTTTCCATTTTGTTCCATATTTTTACCAATACATCAAAAAACTGATATTTTATCCAATATTCCTGATAAATGAGCTAACACAACGCCATAATTGGACATAGGCACACCCTGCTCTTTGGCTTTGGCTATGCGTGAAAGCACATATTTTCTGTTAAACATACAAGCGCCGCACTGGATGATCAGGTCATAAACGCCTAAATCTTTGGGGAAATCGGTACCGCTGACAATATCAATTGTTAAACCGTTTCCGATTCGCTGGTGTAAAAATCTGGGCAGTTTTTCGCGGCCAATGTCTTCTGTCAAAGGCGCGTGGGTACAGCACTCGGCGATCAATACTTTGGATTTTTCGGTCAAGTTATCTATGGCTTTAGCACCCTCGAAATAGTAAGGAAGGTCGCCCTTATAAGCCGCAAATAACACCGAAAATGAAGTCAGCATACTTCCTTTGGGCTTCTTTTCGTAAACCGTTTTAAATACCTGAGAGTCGGTAATAATCAGCTTAGGCGGCTCAGTCAGCGTTGACAGCGCCCGATCAATTTTATCAGTGGTGACGCTGCTGACAATGCATTTTTTGTCAAGCAAATCACGAATTGTCTGTACCTGCGGTAATATTAAACGTCCCATCGGCGCTTGGATATCCTGCGGCATCACCAATAACACCAGGTCGCCTTCGCCGACCAGATTACCTGTAATACTGGGCATTTCAAAATCATCTGGCATCAGGCGGATCAAATTATCCTTAAGCTCGGCAATGCCTGTAATATCTTTGGCACTGACTATAATGGCATCCAATCCTGTGTATTCTTTTACAAGCCTTTGCAGCTCTTGCAGATTAGTTAAAACATCTGCTTTACTGATCACCGCTATAACCGGTGTTTTTTTATCTTGGAAATACTTAAACCATACTAATTCTTTGTCCATATCATTGTCGGCAAATAGCAGTACAGCAATATCTGTTTTATCAGCAGCAATTTGCGTTTTTTCCACGCGGATTTGACCTAATTCGCCGATATCGTCAAAACCGGCAGTGTCAATTAAAACGCAAGCGCCAATGCCATGTATTTCCATAGCTTTATACACCGGGTCTGTTGTCGTACCGGGGGTACTGCTGACAATCGACACATCCTGTCCGGTAAAGGCATTGATTAGAGATGATTTGCCGCTGTTTCTTTTGCCGAAAAATCCGATATGCAAACGGTTGGCGTTGGGAGTCTCATTCAAAGTTTTAGTCATAAGTGTACCTCGCTAAAATCTGAAGTCTCTTTTACCGGCTTCAATTTGATTGATATTTTCAGCGGCAATTTTTTTGATTTTCGGATTAGGAATATTATCCAGCTCTTTTTCAATCAACTTATCACCTATCGGCCTGGTTTGGTTACTCGCATAATCCATCAGATACTCTTTTAATGTCATCAAAGCGTTGGGATGGCAGCAATTCAGAATCTCGCCGTTTTTACAAAGGCTCATAAAGCGGTCGCCGGTTCGTCCCTCTCGATAGCAAGCGGTACAAAAACTCGGTATATAGCCCAATTCCATCAGCCATTTGACTACTTCGTCAAGCGTTCTTTTATCGCTGACATCAAATTGTTCGGACTTGTCGTCCTCGGCTTCTTCTTCATAATAACCGCCGACACTGGTACGCGAAGCGCCGCTAATCTGGGAGACGCCAAGTCTAATAACCTTTTCTCTGATCACTTTGCTTTCACGCGTAGAGATAATCATGCCTGTATACGGTACGGCTATTCTGATACAAGCGCAGATTTTGGCAAAAGTATCGTCGCTGATACCATTATCAAACACATTGGGATCGATATCGTCGGCGTGTTTGATACGTGGCACACTGATCGTATGTGGTCCGACGCCATGTACGGCTTCCAGATGTTCGGCATGCATCAGCAACGATGCGAACTCATAACGATACAGCTCCAACCCAAATAAAACGCCCAGGCCAACATCGTCTATACCGCCTTTCATGGCTCTGTCCATGGCTTCGGTATGATAAGCATAATTGTGCTTCGGCCCGGTGGGATGCAGCTTTTCGTAACTATCCTTATGGTATGTTTCCTGAAAGAGTATGTAAGTGCCAATACCAGCTTCTTTTAGTTTGGAATAATTTTCCACTGTCGTTGCAGCAATATTGACATTAACGCGCCGGATGGCTCCGTTTTTGTGCTTGATGCTATAAATAGTTTTGATGCATTCCAGTATATATTCAAGCGGGTTATTAACAGGGTCCTCACCTGCTTCGATTGCCAGACGTTTATGCCCCATATCCTGCAGAGCTGTTACCTCACGAACAATATCTTCCTGAGATAATTTCTTACGTGTTATATGTTTGTTTTTGAAATGGTAGGGACAATAAACGCAACCGTTTACACAATAATTGGAGAGATAAAGTGGCGCAAAAATGACGATTCTATTGCCGTAAAAATCCTTTTTCAGTTGTTCCGCCAGATTAAAAATCTCCCGCACTCTTTGCGAGTCTTGGCAATCCAATAACACTGCCGCTTCCTGGTGGGTTAAACCTTTTCTCTGTTTGGCTTTATTAAGTATTTGATCGATTAGTTCTAAATTATTTTTGTTTTCTTCCGCATACTTTAACGTTGCCAATACTTCCTGATGATTGATAAACTCTTCTGCTTTAAGTGATTTTGGGTTATACATTTGACATTTTCCTTTCTTTTGAGTCAGAGAATTCTTCCTCATTAGTAAATTAATTTATTATTTAGTTTTCAAGCTTTAAATTTGAGTAAGCAGTTTTGACAACTATCCCCGGCAGTCTACCTATTTTGCCAGATAAGGCGCTGATGGTATCCTGCGGAGCATCAACGGCGATGCTGATAATGCTGATATCCCTTTTGTGATAAGGAATTCCCATTCTGCCGACTATATACTGTCTGTAATCCGGAAAGATGTTGTTGAGCTTTTCGATTGATTCTTTATCTTCCACGATAATAGAAATTAAGGCAATTCTTGATTCCATATTGAACACCTCGAATCATAAAATATATATAAACCCTCTGTCCGAGAAGACAAAGGGTTAAATATCAATTTTGTTTGCATTGCTGGCAAACATCCATTATATATTCTCGCCTTGCAGTTCGGAACAAATCCTTACCGGATCAGAACGATAACTATTTATTAATGCTCATGACTAGATTCTTCTTATCATTCGCATTATCAGCATAACATATTTGATAATATTTATCAATAAAAATTTATGGCATTAACATTTTATCAAGTGGATCATCGGCTAAAACCATTGGATAGACATAATCTCTTTTGTCGATGATGCAATCGATAAGAACCGGTTGATCGCTGGCAAACGCTTCAATTAATACTTTATCAATATCCTCGGTTTTTTCCAGACGGTATGATTGCCAGCCGTATGCTTCCGCCAAACGGCAAAAATCAGGATTGCCCTCCAGATCAATAGCAAATAAATCTTCGCCGGGGTAGCTGACATCCTCCAATTGACGTACCATCCCCAGGCAGGAGTTATTAATCAAAACAACTTTGATCGGCAGTTTTTGCGCCTTAATAGTAGCCATCTCCGGTAAATTCATCTGCAAACTACCGTCGCCGGCCACACAAACAACTTTTCTTTTCGGAGCTGCCATCTGAGCGCCAATAGCAGCGGGTAAGCCGTATCCCATAGTGCCGAGACCGCCGCTGGTCAAAAAGCATCCCGGGTAACAGTGCCGATAATACTGGGCAACTGTCATCTGGTGCAGACCTACTTCGGTTGTAATTAGTGTGTCAGCAGGTAAAATCTCGGACATTTTCTCGACAATTTGCCGCGGGTTAAGCTTGTCACTCTGTATTCGTTGTTGCAGATATTCGTTCTTGCTCTTTAGTTCCGCGATTTCATTTAATCTTTGCTGGTTATTAACCGGAGTTAATCTCTTCAGCATATCTTCGATGACAGTTTTCACATCGCCGACAATCGGTATATGAGAAGACACATTCTTGCTGATCTCCGCCGGGTCAATATCAATATGGATAATTTTTGCCTTGGGAGCAAAATTTTCTACGGCAGAGGTAACTCTTTCATCAAACCGGACGCCGAGCGCCAAAATTACATCCGCCGAACATAAACCATAATTAGCTGCCGGGAATCCGTGCACGCCGGGCATACCCAGAAACAGAGAATGCTCATAAGGAAACGCGCCCAAACCCATTAATGTCGTCACTACCGGCGCGCTGATCCGTTCCGCAAGAGTTTGTAACTGTTGGTAGGCGCCCGCCAATATAATACCGCCGCCGGCATAGATCAAGGGATGTTTCGCTTTCTGCAAAGCTTCGCAAGCATGTTTAACCTGTATCGCATGACCTTTATAATTTGGTTTATAACCGGGCAAATCTAATTGATCGAAAAACTTTTCCGAACAGGCGAACATCGCCACATCTTTGGGAAGATCAATCAATACCGGCCCCGGACGCCCACTGGAGGCAATGAAGAAAGCTTCATTTACCACACGTGCAATATCATTAGCATCTGTTACCAGGTAATTATGCTTAGTTATCGGCTGGGTAATGCCAGTTATATCTACTTCCTGAAAAGCATCGGTGCCCACCAAAGATGATTTTACCTGACCAGTAATCGCCACTACCGGTATTGAATCAAGGAAAGAATTGGCTAATCCGGTAACAAGATTGGTCGCACCGGGTCCGGAAGTAGCTATACAAACGCCAACTTTATGGCTGACACGCGCATAGCCGTTGGCCGCATGCGCCGCCGCCTGTTCGTTCCTTGTCAATACGTTTTTGATATTTGATTTACTGATGCTGTGAAAAACCGGCAAGATCGTACCGCCCGGATAACCGAACACGAGTTCAACACCCTGTTGTTCCAAAGCCCTAATCAGCACTTCAGCCCCTGTGCTAGTCATTATTCTCCCCCTTTGCGTTTTTGCTTTTGCCACCGCGTACCATAGCGATCTCACCGGTACGAACTACCTCGGCAATGCCAAAAGGTTTCAACGCTTCTTCAAAGGCCAGGATTTTCTTTTCTCCGCCTGTAATCTCTACGATCATTGACGTTGGCGAAAAATCAAGAATATGGCCGCGGAAGATATCAACAACCTGCATCAACTCAGCGCGATTTTCAGGGGTTGGAATGACACGAAACATCGCCAAGCCTCGCTCAACGAATTCTTCGCCGGTTATATTATATATCTTTATAACTTCTATCAGTTTATGAAGCTGCTTCGTCACCTGTTCAATGGTCTTTTGGTCGCCTTCTACAACGATAGTCATCCGCGATATTTCTTTTTTGTCGGTTGTGCTGACTGACAGACTTTCGATATTGTATCCACGACGGCTGAACAAACCGGCTACCCGGGAAAGAACGCCGGTTCTGTTTTCTACCAATATAGATAACGTATGCCTCATAATGACCTCCTCATGTTTCAATGACCTAACATTATTTGATAGTGATTGCTCCTTGCGCTGCTGAGGTTACACGCTTGGCGTATTTGGCCATGTAACCTTTGGTGATTTTAGGCTCAGGCAGCTTCCAGGCAGCTCTGCGTCTAGCTATCTCTTTTTCATCAACTAACAATTGCAGTTTGCCCGCGGGAATATCTATTTCAATCAAATCGCCGTCTTCCACAAGGGCGATTAATCCACCGTCCGCGGCTTCCGGTGAGACATGGCCGATCGAAGCACCACGGGTAGCGCCGGAAAAACGTCCGTCAGTTATCAACGCTACGCTATCACCAAGGCCTGCTCCCTGTACCGCTGAAGTTGCCTGCAACATTTCCCGCATGCCCGGACCGCCTTTAGGACCTTCATAACGCAATACTACTACATCACCGGGTCTGATTGTTCCATCGGCGACTGCTGCGATAACTTCATCCTCATCAAAGAATACCCGCGCCGGGCCGGTATGTTTCATCATTTCCGGCAATACCGCAGCTTTTTTAACAACAGAACCTTCTTCGGCAAGATTGCCCCAGAGCACGGCCAAACCGCCAGCTTGGCTGTAGGCGTTAGCTTTTGATCTGATTACATCGTCATCTATTACTGGACGCAAGTGGTCTTTTATCGTACCACCGGCTACCGTCAGTTGCGAACTGTCGATCAAACCGTTTTGATCTAAGACGTTAAGTAATGCATAGATGCCGCCGGCAGCATCTAAATCCTGTAAATGATAAGCCCCTGACGGTGCAATCTTGCAGAGATGCGGCGTTGCCGCACTGACTTGCTCGGCACTCTTAAGCGTTATGGTAATGCCAACTTCGTGGGCTATTGCCGGTAAATGCAACAGCGTGTTGGTTGATCCGCCCATGGCCATATCTGTAACCAACGCATTATGGAAAGCCGCCTCCGTTAATATCATTGACGGACGTATATCGTCGGTTAATAACTTCATTATTTGCATACCGGCCTCTTTGGCAAGTCTGAGTCTCGCCGAAGCTATAGCCGGAATGGTGCCGTTACCGGGCAAAGCCATGCCTAATGCTTCGCAGAGACAATTCATTGAATTGGCGGTAAACATGCCGGAACAGGAACCGCAGCCGGGACAAGCATTCTTTTCTATTTCAGCAACCTCGTCATGGCTCATTTTGCCGGCGCTGACAGCGCCTACCGCTTCAAACAAAGAATTCAAGTCAAGTGTTTTATCCTTGATTTTACCGGCCAACATCGGTCCGCCGCTGACAAAGATCGCAGGCAGATCTAGTCTGGCTGCCGCCATCAACATACCCGGTACAACTTTATCACAATTGGGGATAAATACTAAGGCGTCAAAAGCATGAGCCATAGCCATTACTTCGCAGGAATCGGCAATCAACTCACGGCTGCCCAATGAATAGCGCATGCCCATATGACCCATGGTAATACCATCGCATACGGCAATCGCCGGGAACTCAACAGGCGTACCGCCGGCCATCCTTACCCCTGCTTTAACCGCATCGGCTATCTGGCGAAGATGCATATGACCAGGTACAATTTCATTAAACGAATTGACTACGCCAATCAGCGGTCTGTTTAATTCTTCTTCGGTAAATCCCAAAGCATAGAATAATGATCTATGTGCCGCTCTGACCAATCCCTGTTTAACTATATCACTTTTCATAATATCAACCTCGGTTCTTCCCCATTTTTTAATAAGCGGCCGAACAACGGCCGCCATGCTAATAATATTATAATATAGTTTAGAGCCTGTAATGTCAAGACCACAGGCTCTAAACTATATACCTATAACACTCAAATGCGCGATAAATTAATTAACTCAGAGGCTCAATTAGGAAATCTACCGCACCGCCACATACCATACCTTCGTCGGCAACTTCGGCACCGCTGATATCAGCGGCAAAGACACTGAGCTGTTTGTTATCAATCGACAGTAAAGCACGCTGTTTGGCATAACTTTCAACGCAACCGCCGCCGACCGTACCGAAACACTGGCCATCTTCTCTGACAATCATCTTGGAACCGGCCTCGCGCGGCGCAGATCCCTGACGGCGGATAATTGTGACCATCGCCTCACCCATATCGCCTTTAGTTGCCAGATGTTCCTCTACTTCACGATTTGCAATACCGCTGCCTGCTTCTTTTTTTACCTGGATAATCTCCGCCATAATGGCTACCGCTATCTCTTCCGGTGTTTCTGCGCCGATATTAAGACCGATTGGTGAATAGACTTTATCGATTCTCTCCTGAGGAATACCTTCTTCAGCAATAGTCTGTTTAACCAAAGCAACTCTATTACGGCTGCCGATCATCCCCACATAGGCGTTTTCTTTTTGCAATACCATCCGCAGGCAGTCTGAATCATATTGATGACCGCGAGTTACAATTACAACATAACAATCAGGTCCGCCCAAATCTGCAAGTGCAATAGCAAAAGGCTGACATATCACTCTGCAATCCGGAAAACGCTGCGTATTGGCAAAATAGCTGCGGTCGTCGATCACCGTTACTTTAAAACCGAGAATTTTACCGATAGTCGCTACCGGTAATGAGACATGACCACCGCCGCAGACAATCAGTTGCCGTTCCGAACTTAACGGTTCAACAAACATTGTTAATTTTTGATTATTAAAATCAACATCCTGCCAACGGCAGCCGCTGGTTTCATCAACAATTTTAACGGTTTGCCAAAGATCCTTACTGTTTTCGGGGTAACATTCTGCCAATTCTCCCTTTATCCATAATGCTTTGGCCCCCTTAAAGCTTTCGCCTTTGAATACAGTCGTTAATATTGCTCCGCCTGACAGGGCTTTTTTAAATGACAGATGATAAAATTCTCTCAAATTTTCCATGCAAATTTTCCTTTCCTAAATACTTTTTCTAAATTTGTTTACCGCTTTTATTGTAATAGCCTAATATTGCCGTTAATACCGCCCCGCCCAGGGCACGCGCTTTATCGGAAATAGTGAAACAGTTTTCCGGTATACCGCGTGGATCTACATCTCCAACTTTCATTCCCTGATATACAACTAGGTCTTGGTGCAGTAAACCGCGCAGGCAGCCATCTATTAAAGCAACCATTGGTTGATCGCCGCAATAAGCAACTATCTCTCCTGCTTTAACTAATTCGCTAATTTTTCGTAAAGGCCGAAAAACACCTGCTGACGTTGATTTAAGTAATCGTTCTTTACTTCTGCCGTCGATCACTCCGGGCGTATCAGTGTTGGGTATTGCTTCGCCTAAAAAAATCAATCTACCTAAATCATGCCCGCGCATTGTTTCGATAACTACATCGACATCCAAACCGGCATAAAATCCAGGTCCCATGCCTATTACCAGCGGAGCGCTATCGGCGCAAATACCCGAGTTATATTTCATTAATGTTGCCTCAATCAGTACATCGGGCTGATATTCATCAAGTATTTGCAATTCGGGATCAATAATTAGCGGTATATTTCCGCAAGCTTGTTGCTCATATGCCGCCTGCAAATTATCAACCAGCACCGATTTGACATCTTCCACCTTTTGCTCTCCACAATAAACAGCTTCAGCAAATGCCACTGTTCTTCTGATAGCAGTCGGCTGGTCTATTTCTGTCATCAACGGAATAATGCCGGCTTGACACAGTGTATGAGCAATACCGGTTGCCAGGTCTCCCGCTCCTTTAATCAATACTTTCAAGTTTTGCCACCTCCGCATATTGTTCAGGAGAATCTATATCTATTCCGATGCCCCTATCATTTACGTCTAAAAACAACACCTGTTGACGGTGTTTTTCAATTAAATACCGTGCGCCGATATCGCCGGATAACGATCTGATTTCCTCAAAAAGTTGCGGCGAAAAAATGGTCGGGTTGCCACGTTTACTGTTTTTGTCTACAGGTACAACTATTAAGGCAGAAGAATCACAGTAAGCGTCACTCAGCAGCCGGTATGTTTCCGGCTTCACCAACGGTTGATCGCCAAGAATAAACATGGCAGCATAATCTATTGGTACCAATTCAAGCCCTTTCTTGATCGAGCTGCTTTGTCCGGTCAGATAATCAGGATTATAAACTGTTTTAATGCCTTTGGCATTGGCAATTTTGCAAACTTGCTCAGCACAAAAACCGCTCACTAATCCCAGCGGATCTATATTAACAAGCGCGTTATCTATTGTCGCAGCTATCATCGTTTGCTTGCCGAAAGGCATCAATAACTTTTGCTGTCCCATTCTTTTGGCGCTACCGGCAGCAAGAATAATACCGGCGATATGTCTGTTTACTTTTCCGGGCATCTGCTTATCACCTTTAATTCTCCATTCTTTACCGAAGTCAGCAAAACCTGCCCGGCACCGCCCTCAAATAATTTTTCAACAATGGTCTCTGCCTTAGCTATTGACTGCTGATCATCAACCTTGTTGATAACCGGCAGCCAACGGGCGCCTTTGGGAATACTTTTTCGTCCCCCTTGAGGCGAAAGTATCACGCTGGCAATCATGCCTGCATCAATAGTATTTTCCGCATTACTTCCGGCAATATCAGCGATTATCTCCGGTCGGTGGCAATGATCTTTATTAAAAGGGGCATCAAGCGCATTCAAACCGGTCACGTTTATAACGTAAGTAGCGTTTGTCGGTATCACAGGTTCATAATAGGCCGGTGCTTTAAACGGTTGTCTGTTGGCTCCATCCGCTTCGACAATAATATAATCGATCTGCGGCAACTTTGCCACCCCAGTCAAAAAATTTTGATCAATCGGTAACAGTTTACCATTTTCGAAACCGTATCCAACTGCTGTAACCTTGCCTGATAAATCAATATTGTTTAGCATTTCAATCAGATTATCACCATCGGCAAGTAGTGTCCTATTTACCTGTGTCGTCTCTGGCATAAATATTCTAGTTGTGGTAGTCACTAATACAGCGGCTTCGGATGACGCAAATTCCCGCGCTAAAGCATACATTAACGATGTTTTGCCACCGCCACCTACTATAGCGATCAGCTCATTTTTTTTAAATGCAAAATCCGCTAATTTTTCGGGTACATTGAATAATGCAGGCAAATTTTGTGGGAAATGTTTATTAAACGCTTGATCAATATTTTGCGTGTTTTCATCCATAAAAAGCTTATAACGACGCATCAAATCCTTTGCTTCCGCTGTGACTGTTGTTTCTCCCCCGCCGACGCCACCGGAATGACTTTCAATTAAGGAAAATCCAAGTTTACGGCTCAGCTTTTTCATTAAACCGTGAGCGCGGCTATAGGACATATTCAATTCTTTGGCCGCCTGCGACAATGACCCATGCCGTAATACGCCGCTTAGTAATTGATAAGGGCCTTCGCCAAATATTTTTCCGTTGTCATCAAGCCAAATTTTATACTTAGTCTCCATATCGTGCTCCGTTATATTCACGAAGACATATCGTCTACAAATTATAACTGTAAACTTAATTACAGTGTGGTAAATATGGTTTGGAAGATTATTGAATCTTCTATTTTTTATCTGGTCTGCTGCCAGGTTTAATTGCCGGTATGCCTTTAGCGCAAAGCGGGCATTCTTCGACAGTATAACTTTCTATCTCCATGGAGATTAACGCCTTCAGCGGCCAACCTAAATCCACTTTGCCACCGCTGCGGTCAACCAAAACACCGATGCCGACAACTTCCGCTCCGGTGGCAGCAGCTAAAGCAGCAACTTCCTTGCAGGAACCGCCGGTAGTCACAACATCCTCAACAACTAAAACCTTATCCTCGGGCTCAATTTCAAACCCTCGGCGTAATACCATTTTACCATCACTGTCTCTCTCTGTAAATAAAGCTTTGACACCAAGTGCCCGCGCAACTTCATAGGCAATAATTATCGCTCCTGTTGCCGGTCCGACAACAATAGTAATACCCTGATTGGCATAGAGCGAAGCCAATTGTTCGCATATCGGTCCTGCGGCATCCGGATATTGGAGTAATTGTGCACATTGCATATAATAAGCGGCATGTCTGCCGGAAGTAAGGCGAAAATGCCCCTCCAAAAGAACTTGCTTTTCTTTAAAAATATCTAATATTTGTTCCTGTGTCAGCATAATTATCACCATTCCTATTAGTATTAATAAAATTTTCTACAAACTGTTATCAAAACTTGTAAAATATTCTATAAAATAATATATTTCCCTTTAAATATCCGAACATTCATAAGTTGACTTTAATAATTTTACTGCCTATAATGAGTTTAGTTTTAATCGAGGTGCATTTTATGAATATCGAATGTATTTTCAATCACCAGTCATATATACAAGATAAAAATACAGCAAAAAAAACGGCCATTGTCATCGACGTATTGCGTGCTAGTTCCACGATTATCACTGCGCTTGACAACGGCGCTTGCGCTATTATCCCTTGTTCAGAAATTGCCTCAGCCCGTGCAATTGCGGCTGATACGCCTAACAGCATTCTTTCCGGAGAACGCAACGGACTTAAAATCGAAGGCTTTGATATCGGCAACAGCCCCAAGGAATTTAATGTGCAGACGGTACAAGGTAAAACTATTGTCTCCTCTACAACTAACGGCACATGCGCTATAGCCGCAGTCAGCGAAGCCAGGGAAATACTGATCGGCGCTCTGCTTAATTCAAAAGCCTGCGCCAAACAAGTCGTAGAGAACAATACTGAAGATTTATTGATTGCCTGTGCCGGAACTTATGGTCAACCTTCGCTTGACGACATATTGGCAGCCGGGGCGATTATCTCCAATATTATTGCTTTAACTGTAAACGAACCGATCCTTAACGATGCCGCTAAGATTGCTTTAATCACATATCAACGTTTTCAAGGAAAAGACATGTTGTCCGCTTTCAAATACGCCAAACACGGCCAAACATTAATCAATGTCGGACGCGAAGAAGACTTGGTTTTCTGCGCTGCTGAGAACAGCAGTCAAACGGTACCTTATCTGGATAAAACAACTAATAGATTAATTAAAAAAACATAAGACCAACCAACAATAAATATTAAATATATTTTTAAAAAGAGGTAGTATCTAAAAAATACCGCCTCTTTTTATAATTATTGTTCTACATCTTTTTTATCTGCATCAGTTACGCCACTTAAATCAGTCTGTAAAAAATGTTTATTTTCCGGTAGTCGCATCTGCAATTCAGTTGTGGTATCAATATAAATTACTGAATTTTTGATACTACACTCCAAAAGATGTCCTCCCATTGAACCATCTTTAGATAAAAAATGCATATGATATCCCGGTAGATTAACTCCATCTATGTATGCCGGGCACCAAAACCCTACCAATATACCGCTTACATCGCTATAATTATAAACCTGCTGTTCGCTGGTCACGTCTGCTAAAAGCGGATAAGGTTCTGACTGTTTTGGTACGCTTCGAACCTGTACAATGGAAAATGTTCCTTCGACTTTTATCGCATAGAAGATGTTCTGACTAGGCAGCAAAGCATCGATTTTGCTTTGTAATTGCTGATAATTATCTATAACTCCAACATCAGCCTGGATATCAGTGTTAAAGTCTGTAATCATGGCAAATGGCGTCGTATCAGTACTATCGGCTTCGACAACCTCTCCACTTGATAACGCCTGATAAACAGTATCATCTAATACAATCATTTCTCCGTCCAGTCCATTAAATGTGCCTATGCCAAAATTCCCATGATCAAGAAGACTGTTAAGTGTAGTTTCACCATCGTACACTCCCTGCATTAATGCGTCGAGAGTTGAAACCTGATAAAGTGTATCTTGAGACGTTTTGGTATCCTCAATTGAACCCATTGAAGTTTCAACGCATCCGCTTAATAAAATGCATAAAGTGAACATCACTGTAATTAAGAATATTGCCTTCTTCTTCATCGGCACATAACCTCCTGAACAATCAATAATTTATTTACTTTCCCTCCCCAGTGCGAACGCTTTGATATTTAGATCAATAAATTTCGGTTTAACTGCGGCAGTAATAGCATCGGTCCAATAATTCAGCGGCCAATCAAAGTGCTTTGATAACCGGCCCAGCAGTACGATATTCAGAGCTTTGGCGTTTCCCGCCTCTTCAGCAAGCGCCAGCGCGTCAAAAATTTCGGCGTCTTTATGTACGGCAAGAATCTGCTGCTCAATATCATCCGGGAATTTCATTACGCCGGTAATCACCGGCATCGGTAATAAAGCCCTATTATTAACTATAATCTTACCGTTTGGGGTTAAATACGGCATTATCCGCAGCGCTTCCAGTTTTTCGAAAGCTAACACAATATCGGCTTTGCCATAAGCAATAATCGGCGCAGCGACACTATCTCCAAAACGCACTTGCGTTATTACGCTGCCGCCGCGTTGGCTCATACCATGAACTTCCGATACTTTTACATCGTAACCGGCGGCCTCAGCCGCCAAAGAAATGATTCTTCCGGACAACACCGTGCCCTGGCCGCCAACGCCGGTGATAATAATATTACAACTGTAACTCATATTATTTGCCCTCCTTTTTGACAGCCTCAATCGTTTCTTTTGGACATAGTCCTGCGCAAAGCCCGCAGCCGGTGCATTGCTGTTGATCGATAACTGCTTTTCCTTCGCTATATCCCAAGGCCGGGCAGCCACATTTAAGGCAGATTTTGCAGCCAATGCAATTTTGTCGGTTAACTTCATATTTAGTATTTGTGACCGTCCTGCCTAATAAGACGCAAGGTTGACGGTAGATAATCACCGAAGGCCCATCAAAAGCCAGTGATTCTTTTAAGACCCTTTCCGATTTTGCAAGATCAAATGGGTCGACAACATTGACCATCGGTACGCCGCAGGCTTTTACCAGCGCCGCCAGATCAAGCGCCGGAGCTGCTTGTCCCTTAGCGTTATAACCGCTGGCCGGGTTGTTTTGATGGCCGGTCATAGCAGTAATATGGTTATCAAGTATTACCGTGGTAACAGCTGATTGATTATATACGGTATTGATCAGTGAAGTAATACCGCTATGAATAAACGTGGACTCGCCAAGTACGGCAACTGTATGCACGGAACTATCACGACCTAAGGCCTTTTCCAATCCATGCGCCATACCGATCGAAGCACCCATGCAGACGGTACTGTCAATAGCCGCCAGCGGCGGAGCAGCTGCCAGTGTGTAACAGCCAATATCACCGGTAACAGTTAATTTAAGCTTATTAAACATATAAAAGACGGCGCGATGAGGGCAACCGGCACACATTACCGGCGGACGCGGCGGTATATTGGGGTTTTCGGATATTTCTGGCAATGGACAACCCGCTAATTTGCCGGCAATTGTCTCCGGGAAAATCTCCCCGCAAAGACTGAATATGTCTTTACCGATACATTCAATTCCCCAGGATTTAAGTATATTTTCGATAAACGGATCCAGCTCTTCAATCACATAGAGCTTTTTGACCTGATTGGCAAAATCGATGATACTTTGATAAGACAACGGATAGATCATGCCAAGCTTATATACGCTGGCATCCGGCAACGCTTCGCGCACATATTGATAAACAGCACCGGCACAGATAACGCCGATATCTTTGCTGCGATATTCGGCGCGGTTGATTTCGCCGGTAGCTGCAAATTCGGCCAGTGCTTCCATACGCGATTCAATCAGAACATGACGGGGACGTGCTCCGGCAGGCGTCATTACGTACTTACTGATGTCTTTTTTATATGTTTTATTTGCGCTTTCTTCTCTGTCTTCCAACTCAACAAAACTCTGGCTGTGGGCAATTCTGGTAGTCAAGCGCAGCATTACCGGCGTGTCAAACTGCTCGCTTAAAACCAGCCCTAACTTTGTAAACTCTTTAGCTTCAGAGCTATCAGCAGGTTCCAAAGCCGGTATTTTAGCAGCACGGGCGTAATTACGGTTGTCCTGTTCATTCTGAGAACTATGCATACCAGGGTCGTCGGCGGAAACAATTATTAAACCACCGTTAACGCCTGTATATGCTACCGTAAACAATGGGTCTGCCGCCACATTTAGACCTACATGTTTCATTGCGGCCAACGAACGTGCGCCGCCCATACTGGCGCCAATCGCTACTTCAAGAGCCACTTTTTCATTAGGAGCCCACTCAGCATACAGTTCTTGATACTTTGCCGCATTCTCGGTTATTTCTGTACTGGGCGTACCGGGATAAGCAGAAACCACACGTCCGCCTGCTTCCCAAAATCCACGGGCAACAGCTTCATTGCCTGTCATAAGTTTTTTTGCCATTAATGCACTACCTCCATTGTTATCATTTAAAATCTAATTTTGATTATGTTATTTATTTTTCCGTTTTGCCAGCTTACTGCGTTCGACATTAATTACCTGCGCTGTTGTCTCCGGAGCCGGACCGCCGTAAACATTACGGGCCGCCACGCAGTGCAGCGGTGAAATAAAATCATATATATCAGATTCAAATAACTCAGACTCCTGGCGATACTTTTCCAAAGCCAACTGGGAAAGGTTGATTCCCTGCTGCTCACATAAAAGCACTAAATGCCCGGATACAGCATGTGCCTCTCTAAAAGGCAACCCCTTGGCAGCTAAATAATCGGCCACGTCGGTTGCATTAATAAAGCCGCCTTCCACTCCTTTAAGCATCTTTTCTTGGTTAACCTTCATAGTCGCTAGCATTGGCGCCATAACAGTTAAACAATTTTTTACGGTATCTGCCGCATCAAAGAAAGCTTCTTTATCCTCCTGCATATCTTTGTTATAAGCCAGAGGAAGTCCTTTCATCACGGTCAGCAGCGTCAGCAAATCACCGTATACGCGGCCCGTCTTGCCGCGAATCAATTCGGCCATATCAGGGTTCTTTTTCTGCGGCATGATCGACGAGCCGGTGCTGTAGGCGTCGTCAAGTGTAATGAATGAAAATTCGTTACTGCTCCAGAGAATTATCTCTTCACAAAAACGGGAAAGATGCATCATTAATATCGCAGCGTCAGCCAAAAACTCTAATACAAAATCTCGGTCTGACACACCATCGAGCGAATTGGCACACGGGGCAGAAAAACCAAGTGCTGCGGCCGTATCTTCCCTATCTATCGGGAAACCTGTTCCAGCTAAGGCGCAACTGCCTAGCGGAGATATCGCGGTCCGTTTATCACAATCGTCAAAACGCTCCAAATCTCTGGAAAACATCTGTTGATAAGCCAATAAGTGATGTGCAAATGTCAGAGGCTGCGCTTTTTGCAAATGCGTATAACCAGGCATAACCGTTAATTTATGTTGATCGGCAAGATCAAGCAGCACTGTTGATAGCGCCATCAATAACTCTTGAACGGCGGCTATCTCGCCGCGTAAAGCCAACCGTAAATCTAAAGCAACTTGATCGTTGCGGCTGCGCGCCGTATGCAGCTTTTTGCCTAGCTGACCTATTTTTTCGGTCAGAAGTTTTTCAATATTCATATGGATATCTTCGGCGGCGGTATCAAATTGCGCTTTGCCATCTTCAATATCAGCCAGCACAGACTGTAGCCCGGTAATTATCTGCTGGCTTTCAGAATTTCTGATGATGTCGCATTTGCCCAGCATGGCGGCATGAGCTATCGACCCTGTTATATCCTCGCGATACAACCTTTGATCAAATTTGATTGAGGATTGAAAGTCTTCCGCTATTTTGTCGGTACTTTTGGTAAAGCGACCTCCCCATAATTTCATTGAGCTACCGCCTCCTACAAATTATCTTTTAACTTTTTAATATTCTTCATATTTAACAATTAACCTGCCTAAGTTGACACAAAGCAACAATATATATTTTATCTTATAAATATTAGAAATTAATACGAACTAGATTGGCAGTTAACGGTATTCTACTGTTAGAACAAATTTAGGAGATATTATATGATAATTTCATTATCAACTTTCATGGGTGATTTAACAGCGCATCCGGTTTTGATATTGATTATTATTTTAAATCTCGGTGTAATTGTTGTCAATGGCGCAACCGATGCGCCAAATGCTATTGCCACCTGCGTTTCTACTCGTGCAATGTCACTGGGCAGAGCGATTCTGATGGCGACTGTGTTTAACTTTATTGGTGTAACGGTAATGACGCTGATTAACGCTTCCGTTGCAAAGACAATATATAACATGGTTAATTTTACGGGGAATAACAGTTATGCCTTAATAGCCATGGCCGCCGCAATGGTAGCAATTGTTTTTTGGGGTGTTTTTGCCTGGGTTTTCGGCATACCGACCAGTGAAAGCCATGGTCTGATTGCCGGTATCTCCGGCGCGGCTATTGCTTTGCAAGGCGGTTTATCCGGTATCAATGGTGCAGAATGGATCAAAGTAATATATGGGCTTGGTCTCTCGACAGGTCTTGGTTTTGCGGCAGGCTTGATGACAACAAAAGTCATTAGCTACTGTTGCCGTAATATAAACTATTTTAAATCTATTAGAATATTTAAAAATGCCCAAATCGTGGCAGCAGCCTGCATGGCCTTTATGCATGGAGCTCAGGACGGACAAAAATTTATGGGCACAATGATGCTTGGCATTATCATTGCCACAGGATTAGATCAAAGCACCGGTTTTGATTTCCCCTTCTGGATGATGATACTCTGTTCATTAGTAATGGGCTTGGGAACAGCTATCGGTGGTAAAAAAATTATCAAATCTGTTGGTATGGATATGGTTAAACTCAAAACTTATCAAGGCTTCTCAGCCGATTTGGCAGCTGCCCTATGCCTGCTACTTTTTTCACTAACCGGGTTGCCTGTTTCAACTACCCATACTAAAACATCGGCAATTATGGGTGTTGGCGCATCCAAAAGAATTTCAGCGGTTAACTGGACTATAGCAAATGAAATGTTCATGACCTGGGTATTGACATTCCCCTGTTGCGGATTGATCGGCTTTATACTGACTAAAATATTCCTAAAAGTTACGTTATGATATAATATTATTCCTCTAACCTTGTTCTTTAGAAAATTTTGCAATTTATGAATTTGTCAATTTTTGCAATATTTTAATATTTTTACTTGACAAAATATATATAACCATTTAGTATTATGGTATTATAACAATAAATTAATATTTTTTTGATGGATTTTTACTGATAATAGCAAACTATTCGAAAGAGTAGGACGCAAAGCCACAGGGTCTAAACTTTTAGCATGACAGCCTGGCCACCAAAGGAGAATCTTTTTCTATATTTTAATTTAAGATTCTCATCGATAATAGCAAACTATTCGAAAGAGTAGGACGCAAAGCCACAGGGTCTAAACTTTTAGCATGACAGCCTGGCCACCAAAGGAGAATCTTTGAAGTCTTTTAATTTAGATTCTCACTGATAATAGCAAACTATCCGAAAGGATAGGACGCAAAGCTACAGGGCCTAAACTACGTTAAGCATGGCAGCCTGGCCGCCAAAGGAGAATCATTTATGAAAAAAGTAATTATTTTATTAATTATTTTGTTTTTCATTTTTGCAAATACAGCTTATGCTTCTGCCAAAACTGAATTCGAGTTTGATACATCAAATGTCAGTAAAGGCGTGCTGGCTTTAACTCATCCGCAATTTGATCAAAAGTATAAACTTCTAATACAAAAGGATGGAACAAAGTACTATTTTGATATAGTCCCTAATAAACAGATAGAGTATTTCCCTTTGGTAATGGGCGATGGCACATATACTATTAAGATTTATAAAAACCTATATAAGAATCAATATAGTTTTGTATCATCCGAAAATATTGATGTTGTGCTATTAGATCAGAATCAGCCTTTTCTTCAATCTATACAATCCGTTGAATGGAATTATTCAATGTCTGCAATTCAAGAGGCATACTTATTAACCCAAGACCTCTCCAGCGAGCAAGAAAAAGTAGATGCGATTTACAATTATGTAATACAAAACATCGAATATGATTATACAAAAACCGCGGATTCAGTTTCAAGTACATATTTGCCAGATATAGAGGATACTTATTCAACTGGGTTAGGAATGTGCTATGACTTCTCTTCCCTTTTTGCCTGTATGTTAAGAAGTGCGGGCATCCCTGCAAAATTAGTTAAGGGATATACTAATAACTTTAATGGTTATCATTCATGGAATGAGGTTTACATCAACGGAGAATGGCAAATCATTGATACTACTTATGATTCCATAAGAATACATTGTAATAGAAACTACAGCATGTTTAAAGATTCTGCAGATTACACTGTAAAATTTGAATACTAATTTTATTATTAGAAACTCTCTCTCTTCCCTTTAAATAAACTCTTCTCTTATAAAGAGCCGCCTTGTTTATACAAGGCGGCTCTTTATTTTACTTAGTTTATTAGTCTAAAATACTCACTATTCATTCCATACTTTATCGACATTGATTTTGGTCCATTCCTCAGGATCGGAGGATTTGTCACGCTCATAATAATCATGAGAGTTTGTTGCTTCAAGAATATCATAGTAGAACCAGTCGCTATTGGTAATATCAGGCCAATACTTGGCATCAGGTAATAAACCATCTTCATCTACCAGACGTTCAAGTACCCTGTTTATAAGCGTTACCGACTCTGCACGGGTAATATAATTGTCAGGTCTGAAAGTACCGTCTTCATAACCTTTTATCCAGCCCTTTTCACTTGACGAATTAATATATGTCGCAGCCCAGTGATCGGCAATATCGCTGAATTTGTCTTCGCCGGTGTAGCTTAATTCATCAAATCTGGAAGCTATCGCAGCAAATTCTGCACGGGTTATCGGTTCATCTGGCTGGAATGTACCGTCCGGATAACCTGTTACGATGCCGCACGCTGCTAAAGTGGAGATAGCGTTGTTTGACCATCTATCAGCTGCAACATCGCTAAAGGAATTGCTTTCGGTGAAGTATGCTTCTCTAACGTCATCAACAAGCAGCCGATAGAAAATTGTTGCCACTTCTTCACGGGTTATTTGCCCTTCAGGCCGGACATTTCCATCAGGATATCCTTTAATATAAGCGAAGTGATCCTCTTTTTCCAAAGCCAGTGGTGTCGGCGTCGGGTTAGGACTACTCTTACTCTTAATGGTTAAGTTTGCAGACACATAAACCAGATTATAGTTGCTGGCCAGGAAGCCCGTTGCCGTATTATCAGCAAAAGCTAATGTATTTTGATTGATCGCATACGTACCTTTAGCTTCGCCTGTAACACGGCTTAACGCACCGCTAAACAGTGGCACCTCGCTGTTAACGCCGTTGGTATATGTATAGGTTAAAGCTGGATCGGTATTACCAACATATTTTGTTTTGGCATCGGCTGTTACAGTAATTGTAGCCGGGTTAATGGTTACAGTAGCTTCACCGGTTACAGTATAATAATTAGCATCAGTTGCCTGGAACTTGACAGTCAGCACGCTATCCGCGACATTGGCAATAGCCGGGCTGGTATCAAGATCATAAGCTGATGTCGCCGCGTTCCAATACTTGATCGTTGCACCGCTGACGTTGGACGTTGCGGTTACGCCGTAGCTATTGCCGTCATAGGTTTTGATCACATCGTCGGCATCCACTGTCATGCCTTCCGACTTAGTGATGGCAAAATCGCCTTTGTTGACTGTGACATTGTAGTTACTGTTGGCAGTATATGATGCATCTAACACTTCCGCATAGCTGCCCACATCATTTACTGTGGCATTAGTACGGTTATAGGTTACCGTGCCGAGATCATCAGAATTAACCAATCCGCTGACGATGCCGATAAACAGCGGATCAGCCTGACCAAATACTTTTCCGGAATCCGCAACATCAATAGTCGCATCTGCCGGATTGATGGTTACAGTAGCTTCACCGGTTACAGTATAATAATTAGCATCAGTTGCCTGGAACTTGACAGTCAGCACGCTATCCGCTACATTGGCAATAGCCGGGCTGGTATCAAGATCATAGGCTGATGTTGCCGCGTTCCAATACTTGATCGTTGCACCGCTAACGTTGGAGGTTGCGGTTACGCCGTAGCTATTGCCGTCATAGGTTTTGATCACATCGTCGGCATCCACTGTCATACCTTCCGACTTAGTGATGGCAAAATCACCTTTGTTGACTGTGACATTGTAGTTGCTGTTGGCAGTATATGATGCATCTAACACTTCCGCATAATTACCAACATCATTTACTGTGGCATTAGTACGGTTATAGGTTACCGTACCAAGATCGGTGGATGATACTAATCCACTTACAGTACCGGTAAATGCAGGATCAGACTGTCCGAACATCTTGCCGGAATCCGCAACATCAATAATCGCGTCAGCAGGATTGATGGTGACGGTAGCTTCACCGGTTACAGTATAATAATTAGCATCAGTTGCCTGGAACTTGACAGTCAGCACGCTATCCGCGACATTGGCAATAGCCGGGCTGGTATCAAGATCATAGGCTGATGTTGCCGCGTTCCAATACTTGATCGTTGCACCGCTGACGTTGAAGGTTGCGGTTACGCCGTAGCTATTGCCGTCATAGGTTTTGATCACATCGTCGGCATCCACTGTCATGCCTTCCGACTTAGTGATGGCAAAATCGCCTTTGTTGACTGTGACATTGTAGTTGCTGTTGGCAGTATATGATGCATCTAACACTTCCGCATAATTACCAACATCATTTACTGTGGCATTAGTACGGTTATAGGTTACCGTACCAAGATCATCAGAATTAACCAATCCGCTGACGATGCCGATAAACAGCGGATCAGCCTGACCAAATACTTTTCCGGAATCCGCAACATCAATAGTCGCATCTGCCGGGTTAATGGTTACAGTAGCTTCACCGGTTACAGTATAATAATTAGCATCAGTTGCCTGGAACTTGACAGTCAGCACGCTATCCGCGACATTGGCAATAGCCGGGCTGGTATCAAGATCATAGGCTGATGTTGCCGCGTTCCAATACTTGATCGTTGCACCGCTAACGTTGGAGGTTGCGGTTACGCCGTAGCTGTTACCGTCATAGGTTTTTACCACATCATCAGCGTCCACAGTCATACCTTCCGACTTAGTGATGGCAAAATCACCTTTGTTGACTGTGACATTGTAGTTGCTGTTGGCAGTATATGATGCATCTAACACTTCCGCATAATTACCAACATCATTTACTGTGGCATTAGTACGGTTATAGGTTACCGTACCAAGATCGGTGGATGATACTAATCCACTTACAGTACCGGTAAATGCAGGATCAGACTGTCCGAACATCTTGCCGGAATCCGCAACATCAATAGTCGCGTCAGCCGGATTGATGGTGACGGTAGCTTCTCCGGTTACGGTATAGTAATTGGCATCAGTTGCCTGGAACTCAACAGTCAGCACGCTATCCGCTACATTGGCAATAGCCGGGCTGGCATCAAGATCATAGGCTGATGTGGCCGCGTTCCAATACTTGATCGTTGCACCGCTGACGTTGGACGTTGCGGTTACGCCGTAGCTATTGCCATCATAGGTTTTGACTACGTCGTCAGCATCCACGGTCATGCCTTCCGACTTTGTGATGGCAAAATCACCTTTGTTGACTGTGACATTGTAGTTGCTGTTGGCAGTATATGATGCATCTAACACTTCCGCATAATTACCAACATCATTTACTGTGGCATTAGTACGGTTATAGGTTACCGTGCCGAGATCATCAGAATTAACCAATCCGCTGACGATGCCGATAAACAGCGGATCAGCCTGACCAAATACTTTGCCGGAATCCGCAACATCAATAGTCGCATCTGCCGGGTTAATGGTTACAGTAGCTTCACCGGTTACAGTATAATAATTAGCATCAGTTGCCTGGAACTTGACAGTCAGCACGCTATCCGCGACATTGGCAATAGCCGGGCTGGTATCAAGATCATAGGCTGATGTGGCGTTGTTCCAATACTTGATCGTTGCACCGCTAACGTTGGACGTTGCGGTTACGCCGTAGCTGTTACCGTCATAGATTTTTACCACATCATCAGCGTCCACAGTCATACCTTCCGACTTAGTGATGGCAAAATCACCTTTGTTGACTGTGACATTGTAGTTGCTGTTGGCAGTGTAATTAGCATCTAAGACTTCCGCATAATTACCAACATCATTTACTGTGGCATTCGTACGATTATAGGTTACCGTACCAAGATCGGCGTCATTGACCAGGCCGCTGACGATGCCGATAAACAGCGGATCAGCCTGACCAAATACTTTGCCGGAATCCGCAACATCTATTGTTGCCGGAGCAGGGGTAATTATTACTGTTGCGCTGGTAGAGGCAACCACAGCTTCACCATTTCTGGCCTGAACATATACTGTAACCGCCCCGTTGGTCACATCCGTAAACATCGGCTTGGTTGTGTTCCAGGATGTTACATCCGTTTTGTAATACAACGTATATGCGTCAGCTCCGTTTACCGTAATGCTGTGCGCATTTCCGTCATATACTTCGTCGTATCCGTCGGCAGAAACACTGGCCGCTGTTTCTTTATAGGCATAATAGATATAAACTTGATTGTTTGCACTGTTGATCAACACATCCTGTGGGCTGGCATCACATTGGCTATGGCTGCTATCAAACGCATAGTTCGTGGAATCGACCAATATCGTCGAATCAGCCACAACGTGCAAAGTATTGCCAAACGGAACAGTTGTTGATGTGGATTTTAATACTCTTGCTTGCGACCGGTCATTTGTGACCAACCCTAAATCGGTTATCATATTGCCGTTTTCGTCGACAAGATAGTCAATAACATAGACAGAACCGGCGTTAACACCGACCTGCGGTATTGGGAATAGCTTCTCTGCTGACTGGCCGTTAACATCCGTATAGTTTATTGGCGTCGTATCATTAGTCGGATAGGTCTGGCCCGGAGTAGCCGACGAGATTATGTTGATATAGTAACTCATGGTAATTGGGCTCATCGCTTGTGTAATGGTCCCGATATTCCAGGTTATCGTTTCCGTTGCCGCATCATACGATACCGTACCTACAGGATTACCGTCTTTATCAACAGCCGTGATATTGCTTAATGTACCTACCATATCAAACATATCGCCCATCGGATCGGTAACGATAGCGTTCGTTGCGGCATATTTGATGCTGGATGCTATATCTGTGTATATCTTCGCCAGTTTCGTAGGATCTGTCGTATTAAAGAAATGGTCTGTATCCGTCGCGCAGCTTTGCATTGTCGCGGAACCTGTTGTTCCCGCGCTTAACGCAATCGTGTAAACATTAATACCGGCGTTCTTTGCATTCTGCGCTTCGTTGATGGCGCTGGTATTATGATTTACATTACTGTTAATTTTTGCCGTCACATAGCCATGATTTGCGCAATAAAACTGACTATATGTATATGAATATGTTGAGGTACTGCCGCCGCTGTATGGAATTACCGCTCCGTTAATAAACGTGTTGTATCCGCTCTTTAAGGTACCCGTACCTACATGATTGGTTGCGGTATGCGTGGTCCAATTAACCATACTATAGCAACTCGCATCTGGATAGTTGCTTTGCGTGGCATCACCGTCGCTCAAAAATACGATATATTTATTACTGGCGGTGCTGCTTGCCATCAACTGCTCTGCTTCATAAAATCCGTCCTGCGAATTGGTTGCATAATCAACGGCAAGGCTATTAATCGACGTTTTTAGTGCTGTCGCATCAGTTGTAAACGTTTGTCTCACTGACGCATTGCTGCTGTAACTTACCAACGCAATACGTGTTTTGCCGTTGTTACCGTTTGGCAGCAAGTTATTAACAAAGCTTATTGCCGCCGCCTTTGCATTTGTTAATCTACTGCTTTGGTTCATGCTTATCGAGCAGTCTACAACCAGTATAACATCGGACGTAGTTACCAAGTCTACGGAATTAATCGACAAATTCATCTTCCATGAACCGTTGGTCTGTGCGGTTGCGGTCTTGGAAAGATAAATCTCTCCCGGGATATTTTCCTCTTGTTCTTTCCAATATGCAAATAACGTATGCGAAGATGGATTGGTAACCTCTGTATCCGCTGTAACTAATGTACCGCCTGTCGCCGCCGTAAACCAACCCTGAAAATCACAATCTGTTTTGGTTACCGTCGGCAATGTTCCGTAGGTCGATCCTAATGTCGCAGTAATATCGCTAGGAGTAGGCGCTCCTCCTTGCGGATCGAAGCTTACCGTAATCGCATTATCCGTAGTAATTTCAAAATTGCCGTTATTTACGGTAACGTCATAATTGTCATTTTCCGTATAAGAAGCTGTCAATACTTCCGAATAATATCCGACATCGTTTACGGAAGTATTACTGCGATAATATGTAATCGCGCCGAGATCATCATTTCCAATCAATCCGCTTACCGAACCGGTAAAAGTCGGATCAGCTTCGCCGTATACCTTGCTGGCGTCATTTACATCAATTGTAACCGCTGCCGGATTGATAGTTACTTTCGCTTGCCCGGTTGCGGTTTTTCCACTAAGCGTAGCTTGGAATTTTACAATCAGTTCGCCTGTATCTGTGATCGTAGGACTGGAGTCAAGATCGTAATCGGATGTTTCATCATTCCAATACTTAATTGTTGCTCCAATATCGCTGGCAGTTGCGGTAACGCCGTAGCTATTACCATCATATGGTTTAACCACATCATCGGCGCTAACTGAAAACGCTTTCGGAACATTAGTAATAGTAACTGTAGCGGTATTATTATCCATACTTAATCCCGCCGGACTTCCATCAATTGTTGCCGTATAATCGGTCGATTGTTCGGTAACGGTATAATCTCCATATACCAAGCCTGTTAATATACGATCTTCATCAGTGCTAACCGTGGTATTCAGTGAATAATCATTCGGACCGCTTACAGTAATGTTAAACGTTTGCGGTAAAGTACCGCATCCACCATCATCAAGTATTTTTTTGATCGTCAGTTGAGTATCAATCGTGATATTTAATTTATTAGGTCCCCATGCGCTAAATCCACCAGGACCACAATCAAGCCCCAATGTAAACGAACCCAGTAACGGCGTATCGGGAATTTCAATTACAACCCATCGCGAATCAGCATTCAAACCGGGTTCTAAATAAAATGTCTCACTCCCAATAGCAAGACCGATATTATAAGATTCGGCTTTCCACCAATTAAGTTCCGAGGCATTATATATTTCACTACCATATTCAATTCGCTGTAAGGGTTTTTTATCATTAGCAACTATGGCAACATACAAATTATCATCTTTTGACCAAATATATTTAGCTTCTGTTTTAGTATTTGGCGATGTGCTTACAACTTTATAAGGTCCGTAGTCGGCAGAATAGCTCTGCAAAGCCGAAGCAGATTGAATGCATAATACTGTTATTATTGTAACCATCACTGACAGAGCCAGAATCCAAGGCATTACTCTTTTTTGCATATATTTTCATTTACCCTCCCGTCATCAAGATTTATTTGAAAACAGATTTTTAGCACGCAGCCTATCCAGCTATTATCGTAGAAATTGGGTATTATCCAATTACTTCAGCAAACCGGTTCCGTCTAAATAAAAATCGAAGAATATAAAAATTTGCAGCGAATAATCACTACAATCTCCGAATATATTGATAGATGGGAGCATTGCATGAATTGATTACACTGGTAGCTGGGCATATTTGCAACGGTTCCTCAGTTATGCATCAATTGCTCTATGTAACAGTTTCTGTTGGGCTCCTTGAATCCAAATCCATCTTTAGTTTTCAAAACTGATTCATCTAATTGTCAAAGTGGATTTAATTCAAAGCTTCCTCCTTTCTTTTCATACTTAATTAAAAGTATAAAAAAATAATGCTCTTATTTCTTCGCCCAAATGGGTGATTTTTATAAGAACAAAAATTGTATTTATTTACATCTTTTATTAACATTTTCGACAAGTTTGTTTTTCAAAAGGCGAAGAATGATATGCGATTTTCGTTGAATAGACGAATAATGAATGATAATATTAAAAGCATAGAAGGGGTGATGTATTTTGATACGTATCATGATTGTTGAAGATCAGACAGTTATGCGCGAGGTTCTTTCTAACAACTTGTCAACAATCGAAGACTTTGATGTCGTGGCAACATTAGCTGACGCCGATCTTGCTGTTTTATATTGCGAAAATATTGACATAGATCTTGTTTTAATGGATATTTGTACCGAAAATAATTCCAGCGGCCTAAAAGCCGCCGCTAAAATAAAAAATAAATTCCCTAATATCAAAGTCATAATGATAACAGGCATTCCTGATATTACTTTCATTAATCAAGCCAGGCAAGCCAATGCCGACAGTTTTTTATATAAATCCGTAAAATTCAATGAATTAGTAAGGTGTATCCGCAATACCATGGACGGAGTATCTTCATATCCCCACGAACCTGACTGTCAACTTATATTTAAAAGCGATCACTTAACAGAAAGGGAAATGGAAATACTTCGGCTGCTCTGCTCGGGAATAACTCGCTCCGAACTGCCGGACATTTTAGGTATCTCTGAAAATTCTGTTAAGACTCATGTATCTAATCTGTTATCTAAGACTGGATATACAAAAATATCAAAACTGGCGCTTTACGCAGTTTCTTCCGGTTTAATAAACCCCAACATATAAAAAAAACCGCGGTTTGAATTAAACCGCGGTTTTTTGATTTCACTTTAAACAGGTAGATCAACAAAAATACAGAAATTTTCAACATTTGTGATTGACAAGGATCCGCCCGCCTCACGGAGCCAATATCGCATACTGCCAATACCTCCGCCCTCAACAATATGATCTTTCAATAATTCTCCGTTATTGGAAATTGTCATTGAGACGTTGCTGCTTTGATACCTGATTTTCACATCTATTTGTGTTGCCCCACCATGCCGAACAGCATTAATCGCTGCTTCCTTGATTATTTTATATAATAAAAATGCTGTTCGCTTATTTATGGGTAACTTTCCGGTTACAGCTATTGCTATACCAATGTTGTCTAATGAAGTTATTAGATTATCTAGAAATTCTTCGGGGTCCGCTAAACTGTCCTCTCTGATTTCCTTTGGCCAATTGTCTATAAATTTTTCCAGTTCATTAAATGCCAAAGGTATTTCTTTTTGAGAAGATAATAATTGATTAATTATTGAAAGATGATAACCAAATACATCATGTACACGATATTTTATGAAAGTCAATTCTTTTTCCCGCATTAGTGACTCTACATTATTGAGCATGTACAGCAAATCTTCTCTTTTTTTGCTAACACACTTAATATTTGACTCCAATTGCCTAATAACCATATCTACTTCAGTCATATCAGCGGCAATTATCTGTACATAAGATCTTTTACCAGCTTTTATTAAGTCTTTTGTAAATGTCCATGCCTTGCCATCTGATGTTCGAACAATTATTTGCTCACCAAATATCACTTTTTTGATTAGATCATTATTTTGATTATGAAGTAGATATCCCCAAAATTTCTGGCTATCAGTTATTTTAACGCCCGTAATTAATTTCCCAAGATCAATCATGACTTTATTGATTAATACTATTTGACTGTTTTGGCTAAACAATATACCTTCAGGAATACTATCGAAAGCTTCTTTTAACGTTAATCTCGATATACTGCTCACCCACATTATCTCCCCTCGGCAATTCCAATATCATATTATACTGGTCATCTTCAAGTTCTGTCTTAACAATGCCGCCTACCGTCTTAATCTGATATAATAGTTTTTCTGATAAAGTAATGTTTCCCAATCTGAGGGATTCTTCGGAATCAATATCAAAAAAAATAATCAGCTTAATAGTTTTATCCCTTAATACTATTTGCCAGAAAATATAACTTTTTTTATAACCTATCAATTGCTCCAGCAACTGATGGGAAAAATCATAAAGAATCAAAGCAATTTCTAAAGATATTTCCCCTGATTGTGGAATATTTACAGCGCCTTCGACGCCGGCGGCTTCAGCAATATGAAGAGTTTCAGTACATGCTTGCGCCAAGTCAGCAATCAAAATCATGCCATTTTGACGGCCAATTAGCAGTAGATTGCTTTTTCTTTTAATATAGCAAATTAATAAGTCTAATTTTATTATTTCACATTTCGTATATCTAAAATTTTCGTTCTTCTCTATTTGCGGTAGCGCGTTCAACAATTTTTCAATCTTTATCATTTCGTTGTTTACGGCTGTTGCCAATTCTTCGCATATACTATTTTCCCATTTTATTCCCCAATATCTGCCCAATCTTTTGCTCTCGTTTTCTAATAATTCGTTGTCATCACTAATTTGGCAAGAAATTGTACTCAAAACCTCTTTAAGCTGGCACAAATTACTTATATCTTTTTGCCAAACCGCATATCCTTCCTTTACTGGTTGGGCGGAAAGCAAAAGATAATTTTTTATCGGAAAATCCTTGATATTTACTTGCTCGGCAAGCATTTTTTTCATTTTCATATCTATAGGCGTTGCGCCCCTCGCCTTATAAACTGATGAAAAGTCGTGATTAAAAATTTGCAGATTTATATTCGCCGCTTTAAAAATCTGCTGATAATTAACTGGCATTAAACCGTTAATAATGTTTATTAAAAAATTAATCAACAGCCCCAATAACGTTGTCAGCACTAACAATATTAAAATGTTTTGAGGGCCATCGCCACTTTTGTCCGGTGCAGTAAAAGAATAGCTCAATATGTTACCCTGATTGCTGATATCCGTAATAAATGCTTGATTAAAAATAGATATACCAACAGTAGAACAAATAATAATCAGCATTATGACGGTTATAACTTTCCGCTGCTTCAAATCAGTTCTCCTCCGATTAACTATGAATGAGATTGTTTTAGTACCGACTTTCCTATATAATAATATTTATTAGTATAGCATAGGGACGTTTGTGGTTTATAAAGAAATATGGTTTATTTTGGAACATATCAATAATTTTATTAATCTAAATTATATATATAATAGATAGTTAAATATTTGGAGGTAAAAAGATGAAGAAAGTATTACTAATTATAATTGTTGTGTTCTCTGTATTTATGACTGCGGCATCAGTGCTGGCAGCCGATACTACCGAAAATCCGCAGCTAATATCGGCGCAACAATATAATTACCAGGACACATCAGGCTGTTGGTTCGAAGATGCGGTTGCCAAATACGGTTATCCCGATATTTTCGCAACCAGCGGGCAAATGTTCTATCCCAATAACAAAATTACCAGGATGGAATATATACGAATGCTTCATAAAGCATTGAACATTGAGATCAACTATTTTGCCGCACCTGATATATCAGATTATTATAATGATGTTGACAACAAAGATATTGGAGCCAGTGAATTAAATGATCTGGTCGTCACCGGCATTATCGACAAGAAAACCAGTTTCGGGCCTAATGGGCAGCTTAACAGAGATGAAATGATCCATTATACCATTAACGCTCTCAACTATATTACCGGCGGCGATTATGCGATGATTGAAATAATGCCGGCACCGTTTGCTGACGACGCCAAAATCAACAGCGAATATAAGAATGACATTGTAAAAGCCGTCATTTTGAAAATAACTAACGGCCGAGGCAATAATATGTTCTATCCTGATCAGGGAGCAACCCGTGCGGAAGCGGTTACCGTAGTGGACCGCCTTGTAACTTTGGCAGCAGATTTGAAATCGGATGTGGCAGTTAATGCGACTGCAACCGAGACTAAAGACGGACTACAAATGACGTTGTCTATAACAAATAACAGCAATAGTACGGTTACTATCAACCATAGCAGCGGCCAAAAATATGATTTCGATTTACTTGACGCCCAAGGTGAGACTTTATACTGCTGGTCCGCAGACAAAATGTTTCCAATGATGGTAACCAGTACTCAGATAGCGGCCGGCGAAACAATAGAATTTACCGAACTGCTTGATAACGCAACATATCAACCACTTAAAGCCCAAATTGGCGCTGTCAAAGCCTACATAATAGGCACATCAACTAACTTTAATATCAATCCGGACGGCTATACAGCCAATTAGATTTTTGATATACGCTAAGTCCAAAATAGGCATTGCTTGCACAAAAAAACGGGGAGCGAATTCGCTCCCCGTTTTATATTAACAATTATACTAGTCTTAAATACCTACCGGTTCTGTTCCGGTGCCACTGTAAGTACCGTAATTATCATAATAGCCGGTGCAGTTGATTGTACCGTTATTGATTATTGTGCCGGTGGCTTCGTTTCTCATGTTTCCACCGTTACCGGTTATGGTAATCGTACCGCTGTTGGTTAAGGTGCCAATATTGATAAATTTACCGCCACGATCTATCTCCATCTGACCGCCAGCCTCCACTGTAAACTGTCCGTGATTATTTAATTCGGTCATGTAATCTCCGACAAAACCACCTGTACCTACAATAATACTACCCATGTTTTGAATAGTTGCCCCGCCCAGTGTAACATTGGCGTTAATAGTCACTGTTGCGGTATTGGTAATTGTCAATTCGATAACCGTCAGCGGCTTGGTAATAGCAATATTCTCTGTGATATCAAAAGCCTGAGTAATCTCAATTTCTGTTACGGCAGAATCTGCCAAAGCGCCTTTGAATTCAGCCATGCTCTTGACCGCAGCTATACCATCAGTAACTGTATACGTATTTGCCGGATTCACTGCAGCAACAGCTCCGGCAGTCTGCTTAGCCAGACTGTAATCCATCTCCGTAAAAGCTGCGGCACTGATCAATTTCGCGGCCAGTGTTTGGCTACCGTCTTTTAATTTTGTATCAAGTGCTGCCCAGGAAACCAGTACAACGTCGGCGCGTAAAAAGTTGCTAGTATCAACATCGGCGGTGAGAATGCCTACCGAACTGGCAAGAGTATCGGGCTGATCCCACGAAAAGTCACCTGCCGCGTCATTATAGCCAAGAGCACGCAGTACAAAGGTCAGATACATATCGGAGTTTGCATTGCCGCTACCGAACTGGGTTGCGGAAACCCCTTTGGTCAAACCGTTTTGATAGGCATAGCCGATATACTTGTCAGCCCAAGAAGCAACATCAGTAAAAGGATGAGTATAATTCCCGTTGAGGGCTTCAGATTCTTTACCCAGTACGCGAACAAGCATGACCAGCGCTTCAGTTCTGCTGGGCGCTCTGTTTAAATCAAATTCGGTATCGGATACGCCCTTGAATAGACCCAATTGTTTAAGCGCTAACGCTTGATTGGTTTCTGCGCCAATATCAGCCGCATACACTGGTACAGCCATGATTAAGCCCGTAATAAGAATTAGAATTACAATTAATAAACTTTTGCTTCTTAGCTTCATATTTAGATACTCCTTTATATTTATTATTATAAAAATATTAACAAATATATCCATTTATTAGGTGTGCAGTATGCACACACATCAGTAAACTTTGCTATATTTTATTATTTACTGATAAATAATATCGAATTGGGCCGCATTTTTGATAGCCTCCGCTGCATTACTCATATCTTTACTTAGTTCCACCAGCTGTAATCGCTGCAAAACAAGAAGTGGCGCGAGATCCGTGACGCTAGTTTCCGACAGGTATATCTCCTCTAGCTGTGGGTAGGCGTCAATGCCCGCAACCGAGACAAGAGGTGCTTTGCGTATCGCAATTTTCTTTAAGGAATCAAGTCCGGCAAACGCGGCCATTGACGTTACTTTTGTATAGCCGACATCTACCACTTCCAAGCGCAAACAGGCACTGAGGCTAGATAAATCGGTCACATATGTGTCAAACAATACTAATGTCATTAATGATGAGACCTCAGCCAACGGAGATACATCTTCAATAGGATTATGTTTAAGTTCAATGTTTTCCAGATTTTTACATTCGGTAAGTGGCGTAAGGTCGCTGATATTTTGATACGCCAGGCAGATTGTTTGCAGGTTTTTCATTTTTTCAAGGTCGGCAATCGAGTCGATATCGCCTCTTGATACCGTTCCGTCATTAGCTACAAAATGAACGGTTATATCGTTATAACCTTCCAAATTAGCAACCGCTTTGTCACCAAAAACATACAGATCTCTAATGGATAACAGTTCCTGCTTAGAAATTGGCTGATTATCATCTTTACCCAGTGCAAGGCGTACAGCTTGCTCAATCAACGGTTCCTCAAAAGTAACTCTTGCGGACTGCGCAGTTGCTACCTCTTGTTTATTTGCAACGATATCTTTCTTATTCAATCCGGCACCTAAACCCACAGCTACAACAACCAGCGCCAAAATAACAAAAGCAACTGCTTTTTGGCGCAAACTCCGCCCAGTTAGAGCATCTTTTACCTGGGCAGCATTGGAATAACGGTCTTTGGGCGCAAAGGACGTACATTTTTTTACTATAGCCGCCAGCCGTTTGTTTTTTATATCAACTAACGCTTTCTTTACGTCTGCTTGTCCGGTTATCAGCCAACAAAGCAATACGCCAAGCGAAAAAATATCCGAACGATTATCGGTTTGGGAAAATCCGTACTGTTCGGGCGGCGCAAACTCCTGTGTGCCAAAAAACACCGTATCATTAGATGCTCGCTGATCCCAAACGCGGGAAATACCAAAGTCGATCAGTTTAACAGCGCCGCTATCGCTGACTATGATATTCTGCGGTTTGATGTCGCGGTGGATCACCGGTGGCGTTTGGCTATGTAAATAGCTTAATATATCGCAAAGCTGCATGCCTATAGATACGATCTGCTGCTGTGATAGTTTACTGCTTTTAACCAGCTTATCAAGCGGCGTCCCTTCCGCATACTCCCGTACCACACAAAGCATCTTCTCATTCTTATACTCTTGGGCAAAAGCGGGCAATCCTCCGTGGTCAAGTTTCCGCAGTAATTCACCCTCTGTGGTATGTGAAAGTAAAGAAGCATCTATATAACATTTTACAACATAGTTTCTGCCCGTTTGTTTACAGCGCAACAGCAATGTTTCACCATACGCATTACACGCCAAACACTCCAAAAGATGATAGTTTTGTAACAAACCGTCAGGATAACGCCTGTCATCAAAACTATTTAAAAAGCCATCAATATCTGTTTGGGCCATGATACTAATCTCCCCCTAATAAAGGTTCTTCCAAATCGTAGAGCATATTTTGCGTATCATCAATGCCAATATGATGATTAATACAGTATAAAATAACCGCATCCCGCTTGATACGTGGATACAGCTGGCTTTTATCTGCCATCATCAGTAACTTCTGCGTATTTTCCACATCAAGTTCGAAGCCAAATGCTAACTGAATGACCTTGTCTCTTGATGGTTTACGAGTTCCATTAAATAATTGGTGCCCATATGTACGTTCGATAGCTGCCTGTTTAATCACCCGCTCCGGAACCTGATCAAATTCATTACAAAGTTGCGATATATACTCTGAGAAATTTATAGTATATAGATGATCCGCATTCTTCTCCAAAAACTCATTAAGATTGGAGGCTTTGAATAATCGGTGCATTAAAGTACTTGTCATGACTGACTTATCAGTTTTTCCGGACATCCTAAAACCCTCCGTATTTTTAATTTTGTAGAAGTGTTAGACCAGAATTAGAATACATATGTATAAATTATATATAATTCGACATATAGTTGCAACCTTTATCCGTGATTATAACGTTGATTTAATAATAATTCAGTAAATTATATCCCCCTCCCCGGCTTGTTAATGGGATTTTATATAAATATAATTATCACATTGAAATTAGACTGGGGGGATCAATCAAATGCATATGGCTGATGCTTTGCTTTCACCTGCGGTTGGTCTCACAATGTGCGCAGTCAGCGCTAGTGCCTGTGTTTATGCCACCAAAAAGATCAAAGCAGAAAACGAACTGGAAGAACAACAAATACCATTAATGGGCGTCGGCGGAGCACTGGTCTTTGCTGCGCAAATGATTAATTTTACTATTCCATTAACCGGCAGTTCCGGGCATATCGGAGGGGGTATTCTGCTGGCAGTATTGCTCGGGCCATACCCCTCTTTTCTGACAATCGTAGCGGTTTTGGTCATTCAAGCATTATTCTTTGCTGACGGCGGCCTGTTAGCGCTGGGATGTAACATCTTTAATATGGGGGTTATTCCCTGCCTCTTGATTTATCCGCTTTTATTTGCCCCGATAATCAAAAAAGGTGTCAATAAACATCGTTTAACTACGGCGGCGATTCTTTCGGTAGTTGTAAGTTTGCAACTGGGCGCTTTTTCGGTAGTTATGGAAACATTGTTATCCGGAGTAACAGCGCTGCCTTTCGGCACTTTTATTACACTGATGCAGCCAATACATTTAGCTATCGGTATAGTAGAAGGATTGATTACCGCAGCAATTTTGGTCTTCGTCTATCAAATGCGACCGGAGATGCTAGATATCAAACTTAAAGGTAAAAATTGCGGCCTTTCACTGAAAAAAGTAGTAGCTATACTGGCTGTTATTACAGTTATGGCCGGCGGAGCGCTTTCGTTGTACGCTTCACAAAATCCGGACGGGCTGGAATGGGCTATTATGGGCGTAACAGGCAGCGAACAGCTGATTGCAAATGATACTGTTCATAAAGTATCGGCACGAATACAGCAAATCACAGCTTTTCTTCCGGACTACAGCTTTAAATCACAGAATGGCGGAACCTCGATATCAGGAATTATCGGTGCGGCTATAACCTGCGCGTTAGCGGGCGGAACGGCATTAATTATTAAACATAAAAGACAGAGGAAAAACCAGTCATGAGATTGGTATCCGGCGAACTGATTAAACTTGAATCGCTGGCCGAGCAGGATACGTTTGTCCACAAATGCCATCCGGCAATAAAAATAATAGTAACATTTTTGTTCATTATCATATCCGTCTCAGGCGGTAGATATCAGTTGGCCAGTCCCATCGCATTACTTGCTTACCCGTGGCTGCTGTCAACTTTATCTGCAACACCGCTTAAGATTCTCCATCAACGATTTATTTGGGCACTACCCTTTCCGGTTTTTGCAGGTATAGCTAATCTGATATTTGAGCAAGCTCCCCTTTATACGCTCGGCGGTATATCAATAAGTTATGGTTTGGTCTCGTTAATTGTTCTAGTATTGAAGACATATTTGACAGTGATTGCAGTATTGCTGCTACTTGCTACCACACGCTGGCAAGATATTTTTGCAGTTTGCGAAAGGTGCCATATTCCGCAGATATTTTGCCAAACGCTTACGCTCATCTACCGCTATCTTGCGGTTTTAACAGATGAGGCCTGGCGGATGTATCATTCTTATTTGCTGCGGGCGCCGAGAAAAAAAGCCATCCATTTCAAGGATATGGGCACATTTTGCGGCCAACTTATTTTGCGGAGCTTTGACCGAGCCTCACGCCTCTATGCTGCCATGAAATGCCGAGGTTGGAACAGTTCGTCTTCTGTCGCTAGCAAGCAACCACTGGTCTTTTCTGACCTGGTTTATTTATTCTGCAGTCTATGCGCAGTTATTGTTTTAACCGCTATTTTTTAGGAGAATCAATGCTTAAAACTACCGATTTGTGCGCCGGCTACAATATGGCGGCGGATATATTACATAACTTAAACATTTCTATCTGTGAAGGCGAATGCGTCGCCATAGTGGGCAAAAACGGCGCCGGTAAATCAAGCCTATTGCTTACACTGGTAGGTATCGTGGCAATCAACGGCGGTAACATAAAAGTTTGCGGTTTGGATGTGACAAAAGCCAATCTGCCGGAAATCAGAAAGCGCGCCGGGTTGGTATTTCAAAACCCGGACGATCAATTGTTTATGCCGACCGTATATGATGATATCGCCTTTGGCCCCCGCAATTATGGCTGTTCTGAAGACATTGTAAAATCGACGGTTTTAGAGATAGCATCGCAGTTTGATATTTCAGAATTATTGCAGCGCAACGCCTATAGGCTTTCCGGCGGTGAAAAACGGTTGGCCGCTTTAGCTGCTGTATTAGTAATGCAGCCACAGCTACTATTACTGGATGAGCCCAGTTCTTTTCTTGACCCCTGCGCCAGAAGACGGTTAATAGATTTACTGCGAGATTTGCCGCAAACAAAACTGATTGCTACACATGATCTTGATCTGGCGCTTGATCTCTGCCAACGAGTAATAATACTAAATCAGGGATCAATAGCTGCTGACGGGAACTGCCAAGAACTGTTGCGTGATCAGGCATTACTTAACATTAACGGGTTAGAACTCCCTCTATCACTTATGAATTATCAAATATCAAACATTTAAAAAGCTGTACTGCGGTACAGCTTTTTTATATCCATTGATCGTATAATATAGGGGGCGTTCAAAAATGAACGCCCTTAATTTTAATATAAGCTTAATTATGATATTCAGGTAGTTTTTCTTTTAACTGTAGCGGTATAGTTGCAATAACAATACCCTTATGCTTAAGCAGTTGCTTGCTTAAATATTTCCCAGTCTGATTATGCAACAATCTTTGCCACCATTTTTCCACAATAAACTCCGGTAAAACCACAGTGATAATGTTTCCTTTGGTAATCCCGTATTCTTCCGACTGGATAAACTCGATTAAAGGTCCAACTATTTTTCTATAGGGAGAATATTTTACAATCAGAGGTATACCTGTATTTAACAGATCAAATCTTTCTTTTACCTTTGCACCGTGTTCCTCATCGATCGATACATTAAAGGCAATAATATTATCGGATATTGATCTTGCATATTTTAACGCCCTCAAGCTTGCGCGGTTAATGCTTTCTACAGGAACAATAACATGATTCACATATCTGTCATTGGGAATGCGTCCTTCTTCAATAGCTTCAGCCGGTACTCTTAAGTGATTGCCGACATCTAAATAATGTTTTTTTACTTTCAACATTAAGAGAATTAATATCGGAATAACGATAATAACGATCCATGCACCGTGTCTGAACTTGGTAATTGCAATAATTACTACTACAGCTGACGTAACCGTAGCACCAAAAGCGTTTCTTACTGCGAAGTGAAGCCAATGATCTCCACGCTCATTTAACCATTTTTTTAACATACCAAATTGCGAAAGCGTAAATGCCAGAAAAACACCAATGGCATACAACGGTATTAGTTTGGTTGTACTGCCATGAAATACGATAATCAGAATAGCAGCCATAATGGCTAAGGCAATAATGCCGTTGGAAAAGCTCAGACGGTCTCCCCTGGCACTTAATTGTCTTGGCGCATATCCGTTTTTGGAAATTAAGGAGACAAGCATCGGAAAACCGGAAAATGAGGTATTTGCTGCCATCGCCAGAAGAATAGCTGTAGTTGCTTGTATAAGGTAGTACATGAAATTATAGCCAAATATATGTGATGCGATCATAGATAAAACTGTTTTATCAGCTGTTGGCGTAATCTGATAAAGTCTGGCAAGCACTGAAACACCACCGAAAATCACGCATACACAGACAGCCACAAGCACAAGTACTTTTCGTGCATTTTTAACCTGAGGAGCCTTAAAATTTGGCACGGCATTGCTGACCGCCTCTAATCCAGTAATAGCCGTACATCCGTTGGAAAATGCACTAAGAAGTAATATTAAACTTACTGACCCAAGCTGATTCGTTAAAACTTCCGTCGGTACAACAGGATGTTTAATACCAAGAAAATAATCTACAATACCTACCACAATCATGATTAATATAGATATTATAAAAATATACGTGGGAAAGCTGAACATTCGGGATGATTCTCTAATGCCTCTTAAATTACCTATCATAATCACGATCAGTAACAATAAACAAATAGGTACATTATATGGTAATAATGAAGGCAATGCAGATGTAATTGCCGCTGCGGCTGCTGAGATACTGACAGCAACGGTTAATGTATAGTCAATAACTAAAGCAGCGCCAGCAGTCAGCCCAGGGATAACACCAAGATTGGTGGAAGCAACAATGTATGAACCGCCGCCGTTGGGGTAGCAGCGAATAGTCTGCATATCTAAGAGTGTTAATATAAACAGTAAGCCAATTATTAATAATGTTAATAAAGTTAACTGAGAAAATGCTAATAAACCTATTACCGGTACCAAAACACGAAGTATTTCTTCACCAGCATAAGCAACTGATGAAATAGCATCGCTGGCCAGAATAGGAAGTCCCCACAAAACACTATATTTTTGTCCTTCTATTTCTTCACTTTCCAATGGTTTCCCAATCAGAAACCTTTTTATATTCTCGATCATACCCTCATCCCTTGATATATTATGTGATAACTTTTAGCCTATTTATATTATTCCCCAATAATTATTGAGTGAATAAAATAAATATTATCATATGATAGCACTACATATATAATTTTTCCATATATTTTTTAAAAAAAGTCGATTATATACCGGTTTTATGCAAATATTCACAGGTATTATTTACATTATGCTTACTAATCTCTAATTATCTCTTTTTGCATCTTTTTCGGTAGCTTATCAAATACCAATTTATATGACAAGTTGCACATGGCCTTTAAAACATCGTCTGGCACGTCGCCGTCGAGATACACCGTGTTCCAACAGCGTTTATCACTATAAAATCCAGGGACAACATCTGGGTATTGATTACGAAACAGCTCTGCTAACTGAGGATCGCACTTAAGGATGACCATAGTCCGCCCATTATGCGGTTTATACTTAGGATCAGGAGTACAAATGGCCGCAAACATTTTGTCACGCACCAAATAGCGATCCCACTGCCACTCTGGTTTGAAATCATGATGGGCACCCGGCATATTTAGTAAAAATTCGTCAAGCCAAGCATATTTCATACACTTCCACCCGCAATCAATTTTTATATATTTTACCATAAATATTATGACAATAAAAGATTATTATTTATTAATGGTATACACTCTGTTATACTCCGTTTCACATAACATTCAGATATTATTCAACTAACATTCAACATCACTACAAAGGGTAAACACATGACCTGCTTAATATTGATTCATATCTGATGGGGGAAATTAACATGAAAAAGAATCGTATTTTGATCTCTATATTATTTGTTTGTCTGTTAATACTGCTTACCAGTTGCTCGGACAATTCATCAAGCTCTACATCTTCTACGTCAGCAACCAAGACCTCGACCGATGCAATGACGGTAGATTATGACGACGATGACTATTACTTTGATTGGCAATCACAAGACTATACAACCATAAATCTGGACGATGGCTCCTCTACTATTACTAAAAGCGGCATTTATGAAATCACTGGTACTCTTGATGACGGTAGTCTGATCGTTTATGTCGATAAGTCTGCCGATGACGGCACTATTTACCTCGTTTTGAACGGCGCAAGCATTTCAAGCTCTAATAGCGCGCCCATCTATATTTATGATGCGCAAAAGGTCGTTATCATACTTGAAAATGGTACGCAAAACACTATATATCAGGGGAGTTCCGTCAAAACCGATGATAGCGGCAACCCCAGTGCAGCTATTTTCTCTAAAGCAGATCTGACAATTACCGGCGGCGGCACATTAATGGTCACCAGCGAATTCAATGATTGTATTACCAGCAAAGACAATTTTAAGATGACCGACGGCACGCTGAATATTAATGCTGCCGGGGACGGTATTGTTGGCAAGGATTTGCTGGCGATCAAAGATGGCAATATTACGATTACCGCTGGTAAAGACGGTATGCGTTCGACTAACGATACCGATGATAATACGGGAAATGTAGTGATTGAAGGCGGCACATTTAATATAACTGCCGATGGTGACGGCATCCAAGCTTATGATCTGCTGCAAATCGATGGCGGCACTTATAATATTACCACCGGCGGCGGTTATACAAGCAGCAATACTAACACCGGAAATTTTGGCGGCAAACAGCAAGAAACCACAGCATCGGCAAATGACACAGTCAGCATGAAGGCGCTCAAAGGTAGTCAAAGCTTGATTATCAATGACGGTACTTTCATTATCTCCTCAGCGAATGATGCTATGCATTTCAACGGCGATATAACTATAACCGGCGGCTCTTTGACAATACAAGCTAACGATGATGCTATACATTCCGATACCGATATTAAAGTTACCGGGGGCACAATCAATATTAAAAATTGCAATGAAGGTATTGAAGCAGCAAACGTTACCGTTGACAGCGGCAGTATCGATATAACATCCAGCGACGACGGTTTTAATATCAATGACTCGTCCGGCCTGCTGACGATTAACGACGGCGAAATCTATATCAATGCCGGCGGCGATGGTTTAGACTCAAACAACTCTGTGAAAATAACCGGCGGCACAGTTCATGTTGACGGCCCAACAGATAACGGTAACGGAGCTATCGATTATAATAGCACGTTTGAAATTACAGGCGGAACATTAATTGCCGCCGGTAGCAGCGGCATGGCTGAAGTTGCTGAAAGCGGTAGCCAATCCTCATTACTGATGTATTTCAGCTCTGAGCAAGCTGCCGGAACAACTATTACACTAAAGGACAATAATGGTAATGTAATCGTCACCTACACGCCAACAAAACAGTACGCATCTGTAGCTATCTCTTCGCCAAAATTAGCTGCCGGATCAACTTACACTCTCTATACAGGCAACACAAAAGTTGTAACCTTTGAATTAACCGACAACGTTACTTACCTGAATGAGAGCGGAGTTACCACCAAACAAAGTATAGGCGGAGGAGGAAATATCAGCGGTTCCGGTGGCGGCAGTATGGGCGGTGGGCCCGGAGGCAGTGGCCGGTAAAAAGATCTGAGTCTCTCTCCCCTACTTCCAACACTAATAACTTGACATTCTTTTGTTTTGATAAAAATAACCGGTCACAAGACCGGTTATTTTCAGATTATTGATCTATGGCATGGAACAATGTCAAGCTGTCTGTCCATCGTCCTTCTTCGGTACTGCCCATGATTACACAGATGTATAAATCATTATCTATATATGCCGAAGATACCAGACAACTCCCGGCTTTTTTACTATTACCGGTTTTTAATCCCGTGGCGCACTGATAATAATATTGGCTTTCGGGATTGATCAGCTCATTAGTATTGCAATAGGTTACATGCTGCCCGCTTAGCCAGTTATCGGATATACTGTAGCTTCCGGCAATAGCACGCAGTGTTTTTGATTTTAAAAACTGCTTAGCAATGCAGGCAAGATCATGCGCTGTCGTGTACTGACCTTCCTCATCATAACCGTCTGGGTTGATAAAACTTGAATCATCTGCGCCGCAGTTAATTGCCTTATCATTCATTGCTTTAATAAAAGCAGTAAGAGCTTTATTTATTAATATATTATCATCTCCACAAATTTTTCGACCTGTATAAACAGCCAGAGCATAAGCAGCATCGTTACCGGAAGGCAATAACAGAGCATCCAATAGTTGCCTGACCGTTAATTTATTTCCAGGGTTTAGCCATGCCCTAGATGCGCCTTCCTTAATCAATTGCACTTCCTGACCGACAATAACGCTATTATCCTCTTCACAGTAATCCAAAACCACCAATGCCGTCAGCATTTTAGCCGTACTGGCCGGTGCTATTTGCTGATCGCTTTGTTTGTTATACAACACAGTATTTGTACTTGTATTCCATAAATAAGCATTTAAAGCGTTGACATCGGCTGAAATCTCTTCAATTTTAGGCTCCGGTGGTTTCGTAGATATTTCAATGTCTTGGTTAGCTACCTCCGCCGCTTGCATCTGATCATTTATTTGTGTAAAACCCGTAATATAGACAGTAGCCAAAACAAATATCACCAATAGCGCGATACCAGCCGCATCGTCAAGTTTCCTACAATATTTGCCGTCAGATTTTTTGTAAACGCCTACCTTTTTACGCAGAGACGGCAAACGATATAGAATATATTTGCCTATAATAAATCCTAAGGATGTGCCGATCGTATTCAGTATAACATCGTCGATATCAGTACTTCTTACGCCAAATAACTGCAACAGCTCGATCAGCAATGATAATCCGGCGCCTACTAACAGTGTTACATGAAGCTTCTGACACTTATTGGATAGCAAAACCAAAAGTATACCAAAGGGCATAAACAGTATTATATTGCCAAAAAAGTTCAGTGGATTACTGAACGCTGTTGCTAGCGCCTGAAGCGGTACCAGATTAATATTACCGGTATGCGGTGCAAATGAAAAATAAGTTGGCGATAATGTTAAATTAAAAACTACCGACAAGTACAACCCGATGATTAAAATCATCAGGCGACGAAACCAACTGTTTTTCTCGTTCCTTATCCGTAATCTAATTGCGGATATTAACAAAAACAGTATACTTGCCGCAAGTCCCGGTAGCAAATATTCGGCAATACTTTGTATAAATGGCATCAAAAAACCTCCCGATAACCATGTCAGAAGATAGTGACATATAATAATAAAAAAGGTGATAACCGTAAACAACATAATTATGTCAATATTCAGTTGTATAATTTAATTTTAATAAATTCTGCATCCTGTTTTATTATTTTTCTCTTATTTAAAGCTTAAGATTTTCCTAAGATGTGTATTATGATTACTCATATTCAATGATAATGCTCATTATTGCTTTGTTTCAATTATTGGTGATACAATATAATGCAATTATAGCCTCTCATATTAGTGCAGAAAATGAGAGGATGCGTATATCATTATTAGTTATACTTTGATTGATTGGAGATGTTGGTATGGAGTGGCTGGAATGCCTCAACGAAGCAGTGAATTATATTGAAGAAAATCTGGAAGACGAATTAGACCTTGACCGTATTGCACAAATCGCCTGTTGCTCACCGTTCCACTTTCAACGGATGTTTTCCTATATTGCTGATGTTCCTCTATCGGAATATATCCGCAGAAGAAAAATGACCAAGGCAGCGCTTGATTTACAAAACAGTACCGACAGGATTATCGACATTGCACTCAAATACGGATATGAATCGCCAACTGCTTTTAACCGGGCATTTCAAAGCGTTCACGGTATGGCACCATCTGCAGCCAGAGCCAAAGGTGTCACGCTTAAAGCATTTCCGCCCATCAGCTTCAAAATTACAATCAAAGGAGATACGGAAATGAATTACAGGATTGAAATGAAAGAGGCTTTCAAAATTGTCGGTATTAAGAAGCATTATTCGATGAGCATAGAAGAGAGCTTCTTAAACGTACCGGTATTTTGGCAACAGACAGTGCAAAGCGGTATCATTGCCAAGCTTTGTACCCTGATGAACAAGGAACCACTTGGTATTCTCGGCGTAAGCACCTGTATGAACGGCAAAGATTTCGACTATTACATTGCTGTGGCAAGCAACCAAGAAACACCTAAAGATATGGTAGATTATATCGTTCCCGAAAGCTTATGGGCGGTGTTTGAATGCATCGGCGCCATGCCTGTCGCCATCCAAAACCTGCAAAAACGCATTATCAGCGAGTGGCTGCCCAACTCTGGTTACGAATACGCCAATGCTCCGGATATTGAAGTGTATTTTGATGGAGACCAACAGGCAGACAATTATAAATGCGAAGTCTGGCTGCCTATAGTAAAGAAATAATATAGCTTACAGCATAATAGCACAGGAGTAATTCAATCCTGTGCTATTTTACTATTTAAAAAAATTAACCGCGGCGTCAACAACCTTATCCATGCCGCCGGGAATGAGAAAACGGTGATCGGCACCCGCCACCTCGGTCAGTTCTATACCAAATTGTGTAGCGAAGTGCCTGGCATTGTCAATAGGCGCGGTAATGTCTGCTGTTCCATGAATCATAGCAATCTTGGTCATGCCAGGGTGATAGAGTTTAAATACATCGTAGTTATTTAGATCATCCAAAAACTCACGAGTGATTTTCAGGCGAACGTAGCCTTTGTCCAGCATGACAAATCCCTGATTATTTAACAAAGCATAATGCTCAGGTGTTATGTCGCGCCTAAATATGCCCCGCATGTCCAAAGCCGCACAGCGCAAAAATGATTTTCGGCCCGCGTGTTTACATGTGGCAAGGTAGATAAGGTTTATATAAGCTCCAAAGCTGGAAGAAAAATAAGCAATTTCAACATTTGGCATAATTTTGCGAACATGTGCCTCAACGGCGGCAAGGTCACTTGTACAGTTACCTATGCGGAGCATATCTCCATCCACAGGACTATCGCCGTGGGCGGGAAAGTCATAACTAAATGTTCCTATACCGTATTTCCCCAGCGTCTTAGTTATAGTCTGGGCAGTTTGGCTCTCCTTGCTGCTACCAAAACCGTGACTTATTATTACAGCAATCTTTGTATCAGCTACCAGATTATTAATACAGGGAATATCATATCCGTTTTGCCCGGCAATTATTTCCTTCATTATCTATCTCCATATTTAGCATTAGAATATATAGCTCAATATATAAATATTATATCCCAAATCAAATAAACTTGTACATACCGTCATTAAATTGTTAACATATCGTCATTTTTTATATGATATCCTTGCCGCCCAAATAAAATATATATATAATTAAACTGTTATTGAATCAAAATTGTATCCTGTTAATATAACGGAGGAATGAAATATGTTTGAATCACGCTGTGGAGTATGTTGTAACAGTTGCGAGAGAAGAAACACGGTTAATTGCCAAGGCTGCCTAGCAATGGAAAAACCATTTTGGGGCGGCGAATGCAAAGTTAAGTCCTGTTGTGAAGGAAAGCAATTAAACCATTGCGGCGAATGTCCGGTATTTCCATGCGCAACGCTAAGTAGTATGGGTAAAGATTACGGATATGACTCCGCGCCATTAATTGAAACCTGTAAAAAGTGGGCGTCTAATAAGTAATGAAATGCATTTAGAATTTGCCAAGGATAATACATATGTTCAACAATTTATTTATTAATGGTATAAGCATCCGCAGTAAAGCAGATCAAAACAGCTACGTTTTTGATCTGCCGGTAGTGCGAAATCTGATAAAAATGGAGCGTCTGGAGATAGATCATCAAGTGACTTTCTTCGTCGGTGAGAATGGCACAGGGAAATCCACTCTCTTGGAGGCAATTGCCGTCGCTTACGGATTTAACGCCGAGGGTGGTACCAGAAATTTTAATTTTTCTACCGAGCAGACACACTCCGATTTGTACAGGCACCTAATTGTCAGCAAGGGTGTCCAACGGCCTGATGACGGTTTCTTTTTGCGTGCTGAAAGTTTCTACAATCTGGCTTCGGAAATTGACAAGCTTGATCAGATCGATCCGCTTCTCAATTATTATGGAGGAAGGTCGTTACATGCGCAATCTCACGGTGAAAGCTTCCTGTCGCTGGTTTTAAACCGTTTTAGCGGTAACGGAGTATATATATTAGACGAACCGGAAGCAGCTCTCTCCCCCTCCCGACAAATGACGCTGTTGGCTGCCATTGATTCCTTGGTCAAGAATAAATCGCAGTTTCTCATCGCCACCCATTCACCGATATTAATGTCTTATCCGGGAGCTGCCATTTTAATGCTTGAGGAAGACGATATCTGCCTTACTCCTTATCAAGAAACAGAGCATTTTTTATTAACAAAACAGTTTTTGAATAATCCGCAGAAAATGCTTAAATATCTTTTAGACGATTAGCCGGAATAACAAATTGTGGGAGAAATATATATAATGACAGAACAAATATTACTTTCCTGGAGCGGCGGCAAAGACAGTGCTTTGGCCCTATATCAATTATTGCAACAGAACAAATATGACATTACTCTATTTTCAACTATTACTGATAAATATCGAAGGATCAGCATGCATGGGGTCAGGGAAATCTTAATTGATAAGCAAGCTGATTCTTTAGGATGCAATCTTGAGAAAGCATATATATCTGCCGCATGCACTAATGAGGAATATCAAGAAAAAATGGCGGAGGTAACGAACAAGTACAAAAATCAGGGGGTTACCGCCATCGCATTTGGCGATATCTTTTTAGAAGATGTTAGAAAATACAGGGAAAAAAATTTATTAAGCGCAGGAATCAAAGCCATTTTCCCCTTATGGGGCAAAAGCTCCCGGGAGCTGGCTAGTAGTTTTATCGACCTGAATTTTAAATCAATTATTACCTGCGTTGATACACAAGTATTAAGCGGTAGCTTTTCAGGCAGATACTACGATAAAGATTTATTGGCCGATTTTCCCCCAAACATAGATCCCTGTGGAGAAAACGGTGAATTTCACTCTTTTGTTTTTGACGGACCCATTTTTAAAAATAAAATCAACTTCTCCATTGGCGGAAAGTATCTTGGAAATGACAGGTTTCTTTTTTGTGACCTGGAAACTGGTTAATAAGGTATGTCTTAGGAGGAAATTCTATGGGAAAAATTATTAGTTGTTGCGGTACATTTTGTTCTGACTGTGAATATTACCCCCATGACTGTGCCGGTTGCCAGAATCTAAAAGGGAAAGTTTTTTGGTTGCCGTATATTGATGCCAATATCTGCCCGATTTTTGATTGTTGTATCAATAAAAACCACTACCAACATTGTGGTTTGTGCAAAAAACTGCCCTGTGATAAATTACATATTAACGATCCCACAAAATCAGCAGAAGAAAATGCGGAAATGCTAAAAATGCAAATAGAGCAATTAAAGAAACTAAGCAAATGAAATCATAATCACATATTTTATGCAAGCACAGGAGCATCGCCTACCCTGTGCTTTGTTTGTATTCACATCTTCCAAAACTAGTTCATATGATAACATTAAAAGGCAGCAGAGGGAGTTGAGTAAAAAGTGTTTAGAAGGCAAAACAACTCTAATAACATTGTATTAAAAGATTATGGGCCGGAACCTTATGTAGTTAATATTGAGCAAGCTACCCTGCAAAACAATAATTTTCGTACCGCTTTATGGACGGGAGAATATTTACAGTCAACCTTGATGAGCATTAATGTTGGGGATGATATCGGATTAGAGATCCATCCCGACACTGACCAATTTATACGCATTGAACAAGGCCAAGGAATTGTTAAGATGGGTAAAAGTAAAAATAATTTAGATTTTCAAAGAAAAGTCTTTGATAACTATGCAATTTTTGTACCTGCTGGCACATGGCATAATGTGATCAATACAGGAAAAAAACCATTAAAAGTATATGTAATATATGCACCGCCCCATCATCCGCGAGGAACAGTGCATAAAACCAAAGCTGAAGCTGCCGAATAAAGCTATAAATCCATACAAAATATTAATAGGGGCATTAGCTTGTTTGAGTTTCTATGCATATTTTAACGATGTAAATATCTCCTCTCGATTACTTTGATTCTACTTCTAATAGAAAGCACAGGATAAGATCAGCGGCCCCTGTGCTTTTGTCTTTGTTTTTGCTGCCTTAATTCGTATCTTTGTTGTCTTTCTTCTTCTCTGTGCTGGGACGTTTTTTCTATCCTAAAAGCCTTGACTGCTTCTTGCTGTAACTTTAAAGCCTGTTGTGATTTACTGCCCATACCCTGTGAACAAATTTGATTTTTAACCTCACGCCGCAACCGCTTCGGATTGATTTTTACCTCTTGTTTCGAATCAGCGGTTACTGGCGGACTAAAGCGCAATTTGCACCAGTTGTTATGTAAATACTCATAAACCTGGTAATCTTTTGGTTCGGAACCAAAAATTATTTTACATACTTCCAATTTACCATCAGAAACCCGCTCGTAAATACCTACCCAAAACGGTTCATCAAAACAAACTGTCAGTTTACTCTCAGTTTTTTGCATACAAAAACCTCCTTGAAAATTCCCGCAAAGAACGGACAACCAAGGAGGCAGGTTACTGACAGTTTTTACCGCGCCCGGACTACCAACCGGACCGTGTTTTTATCTTTGCGATATTCATTTATTAATTATTTAATTTTAACTCTAAATATTGTTTTTTTCAACAGGCAAGTAATAACTGATTTAATATATCCTTTGAATATTTTTAAAAGAGCTGTTATAATAGTATTGCAGCGTGTAGCTTTAACAAGCGTAAATCCAGTTGTTAAAGCTACTTATTTTTTATTTGGGAGGTTATATGTCTCTTACCGATAATAATTTAAAATATAAAATAGGCGAATATGTTATCTACAGGCAAATTGGCATTTGTCAAATAGTTGATATCCGTAAAGAAAATTTTGATAGCAGTATTGAAAAGACTTATTATGTATTAAAATCGATGTCTGATAAAACTATTATATATGTTCCCGTAGATTCTCAAGAAATTGAACTATTTATGCGTGATATCTTAACAGTCGATAAAATTCAATCTATTATTGATAAAGCGGAAACATCACAAAACGAGTGGGTAGAAAATAGCAAACTTCGGGCAAATTATTTTGAACAATTATTGCAAAACGGCAATCGATCGGAAATATTATGGATCGTTAAAGTACTGTCTTTGCACAAAATTGATGTGGAAAAAAGTAATAGAAAATTCTATGTTAGCGATGAGAGAATACTGGCAAAGGCAGAGAGATTAATAATTGACGAGTTTGCTTATATATTGGGCATGGAAAAATGTCAAGTAATTCCATATATCATGAGTCATATCAAGCAAAAGCAATAAGAGCGATATCACGACGATTTTAATTACACAGATTAGCGTAGAATAGATTATTATTATTCCGTTATAGTTTTTAACTGGGGGTCATATGTTTTTCTTTATCATAGGCGTCAATTCCGACTCAAAACAAATAGGCAATATCACTAATGTTATATGTCCATCTTGCGGCGCTTATACAAGTATGCAAATTTCAGTTATGTATGAGGTACTCTATATCTTTTTTATTCCTTTGCTCAAATTCAATCGGCGTTATTTCGCTACTTCTTATTGCTGTAATGAATTGTTCCAAATTGATACTGCAGAAGGAAAAGCATTTGAACATGGGCAAATAAGCTCAATAGACCTCAATCACCTTCATAAGACCGATAATAATTATCATAACCGCTCTTGTCCAAATTGCGGCACTGAACTTCCTGATGGCGCCAGATACTGCTATATGTGTGGCAAGTCAGTACGGTAAAATCACTAAAACAAGTCCATAACCTTACCTGATATTTAGTAAAATACAATATTGCTCTTTATTGCGATAATGTGTTATCATATTATCGTATAATAAACTATGCGGCGGAATGCCGCAGAAATTTGGGAGGGTAATTATGAAGAAAATAATCGTACTTATACTTGCACTAGCGACAGTATTCTGCTTAGCCGCCTGCTCCAGCTCTGAAAAAGAAAACACGACGTCAGAACCATCAGATAAGCAATACGTCCAGGATAAAGGCACACTTGTTGTCGGTATCACTGACTTCGCGCCAATGGATTATAAAGACGATAGCGGCAACTGGATCGGCTTCGACGCCGATATGGCTAAGGCATTCGGCGAATATCTTGGCGTCGACGTGGATTTTATTGAAATTGAATGGGATAACAAGATCCTTGAACTCGACGGCAAAACTATTGACTGTGTCTGGAATGGCATGACACTAACCGACGAGGTTACTAATGCCATGGAATGTTCCAATGCCTACTGCGATAATGCCCAAGTCGTTGTCGTCCCCTCATCAGAGGCCAATAATTACCAGACTAAGGATAGCATCTCCAATCTGACCTTCGCTGTAGAAGCAGGTTCCGCTGGTGAGACTGTCGCCAAAGAACTTGGTTACAATATAGTCTCGGTTCAAAGCCAGTCGTCAGCCCTCATGGAAGTTGCAGCCGGCACTGCCGACGCTTGCGTTATTGATAAGCTGATGGCCGGCGCTATGATTGGCGAAGGAACCAGCTATGCGAGTCTTACCTATACAGTCTCTCTTAACTCCGAGAAATACGGCGTTGGTTTCCGTAAAGGCAGCGACTTAGCGGCTGAACTTAACACGTTCCTTGCCCAATCTTATGCCGACGGTTCTATGAAGGCTTGCGCTGAAAAATACGGCGTTCAAGAGGCTATCATTGCACAGTAATTAATCAACGAAATACCACTGTTTTGAAAAAGGCAGAGAGCTTCCGCTCCCTGCCTTTAGACAAATTATTAATTATATGAGGGTTACTAATGTTTCAATCTGTTTTGGCCTCTTTAAACGAGGGTTTCCTAAGAACACTGGAAATATTTGGTCTAACGCTGCTCGGAGCATTCCCACTGGGTCTTGTCATAGTATTCGGCTCCACGAGCCAGCTTCGGCCTCTCAGATATGTTGTCAAATTTATTGTCTGGGTCGTCCGCGGTACGCCATTGATGCTCCAACTACTTATAATCTACTACGGCCCTGGATTGATTTTAGGTAACAACTGGTGGGGTAGCAGCTCTTCCGGCCGGTTTACGGCAGCGATAATCGCCTTTGTCATCAACTATGCCTGCTACTTTTCAGAGATCTACCGCGGCGGCATTGAAGGAGTACCTAAGGGACAGTCTGAAGCCGGGCAGGTTTTAGGTATGACCAAGCGACAGATATTTTCCCGTGTTATTTTGCTGCAAGTCATCAAGCGCATTGTTCCGCCCATGGGTAATGAGATCATTACACTAGTAAAAGACACCTCGCTGGCACGGGTTATTGCGGTATACGAAATAATTTGGAGCGGGCAAACATTTATTAAATCCACCGGTATTATCTGGCCGCTGTTCTTTACCGGCGTCTATTACCTTTTATTCAGTGGCATACTGACGATTTTGCTGGGACGGCTGGAAAAGAAGCTCAACTTCTTCCGGGTTTAGGGGGGTGTAGATATGATTGTACTTGAAGTAAAAAATATCTCCAAACGGTTTGGCAATACAGAAGTTTTGAAAGATGTCGGTTTCACACTGGAAAAGGGTGAGGTAATTGCCATCATCGGTTCATCCGGCAGCGGCAAAACAACGCTACTACGCTGCCTTAACTTCCTTGAGACACCAAACAGCGGACAGATCATCGTCAACGGAAAAATATTATTTGACGCGTCGAGTCATAAGCTGCTTTCGGAAAACGATATTCGCAAACTCCGCCTCCATTTCGGACTTGTATTCCAATCATTCAATCTTTTTCCTCAGTATACAGCACTGGGAAACGTTAAGCTAGCGGGTGAGCTTCTCGCCAAAGAACGCGGTGACTATAATAATAACCATAAGGCTATTTTAAAGGTGATCGATGAAAACGCTTCTGATTTGCTCCGGCAAGTGGGACTTTCCGATAAAATGCAACTCTATCCTCACCAGCTTTCCGGCGGACAGCAACAGAGGGTGGCAATCGCCCGAGCGCTTGCGCTCTCACCTGATGTTCTCTGCTTTGATGAGCCCACCAGCGCGCTCGATCCTGAGTTAACTGGTGAAGTACTCAAGGTCATCCGCTCTCTTGCTGATAGGAACACAACTATGGTGATTGTAACCCATGAGATGCAATTTGCCCGCGACGTGGCGGACAAGGTGGTCTTTATGGACGACGGCTTCGTAGTAGAGTCCGGTACTCCTGAAGAAGTATTTGGCCAGCCGAAGCAGGAACGCACCATCCGTTTCCTGGAACGGTATTCGAACCTGTAAACATGGCGACATGATATATGTACGACAAACATTTGTGGTAGAATGAACAATAATAAAAAAAACGGTCTTTTGACCGTTTTTTTTTTGCTAAGATAGCAGAATTACATACACTTTTTAAGCGTAAAAAGACCGTGTTTATAATTATCTTGCACCTAAATTTTACAATAATCGGTTCTTTGTCCAACTTTTAAATGGCTTAGTGTGTGCACAGAAACATCAAAAATTATCGGCGCTTTTGCTGCATTAGCCTCAGATTGTTTATGATCATACAACCGATCAACATAGAACTTTACAATTGTTCATCGAATATAATGATATTAGTATCCGTTCGAATTGGAGGGATCTAATGCAAACTATTAGTTTGTGCATGATTGTGAAGAACGAAGAACATATCCTTGAAAAATGTTTGATGTCGGTTGATGATATTGTGGATGAAGTTATAATTGTCGATACAGGATCAGCGGACAGGACAAAAGAAATCGCCCGGAAATATACTGATGCCATATATGATTTTGAGTGGAATGATGATTTTTCCGCGGCTCGGAATTTCTCTTTCAGCAAAGCGACGAAGGATTACATCCTCTGGCTGGACGCGGATGATATAATGCTGCCTAAGGACCGCGCAGAATTCAAATCTCTTAAGGAAACTTTGAATAGTCCGGTCGATGCCGTTATGATGAAATATAACACCGGATTTGATATGCAGGGAAATGTTACATTTTCGTATTTTCGTGAACGACTTGTGAAACGATCTTGTCTATTTCAATGGCGCGAGCCAGTACACGAGTATCTTGAAATCTACGGCAAGATCATCAATTCAGACGTATGTATAACACATACAAAAACTGACTACGCTCCGACAAATAGAAATCTTTCCATCTACGAAAAATTGCTGTCGCAGAGAAAAGAGCTGTCTTTACGTGGGCTTTATTATTATGCAAGAGAACTAAAGGACAATGGAAGATATCATGAAGCGATTGAATATTTTAACCGTTTCCTTCTGTCCGGCAAAGGTTGGCTCGAAGATAACATTACCGCATGCTCAGAGCTTGCAAAATGTTTTGCTAATGAGGGAATGCATGAACAGCAGTTGCTTGCCTTGACCCGCAGCTTTCTCTATGACACACCAAGGGCAGAAATCTGTTGCCAGATCGGATATATCTATAAAACTAAGGAGGATTATAATAAGGCGGCTTTTTGGTTTCAACTCGCCACGACACTTAAAAAACCGGAAAACAGCTGGGGTTTTTCCCAAAATGACTGCTGGGGTTATGTACCCTGCATTGAACTATCGGTCTGCTACGACCGTTTGGGCCGTCGAGATGAGGCCGAACGATATAACGAACTTGCAAGCAAGTATAAACCAAATGACCCTGCGGTGGAATATAATCGAATATATTTTGAATCGGCAAAGACAGCCCAATTAAACGAGTAAAATATAAATACAAACTGTCAATTTCCAATTTACATTCATATAATATTGTGGATTAGTTTTCTAGCAGCAGCCAAATTTGGAGGTTGATTTTATGTATTTTGAAAATAATAATAGTGATATTGAAGAAAAAGAACCAGATTTTTGTGATCATTGGGAAGCTCGATGCTATAAGGAATGCAAAGAAAACTGCACAAAAAAATATAAGAGAATGATACATTGTTACAGGCAGAAATATGATAAATGCCATGACGAAGCATGTAAGGATTACTATCAGAAAAAGATTGAAGAATGTATAGAATGTTACAAAAAAGAGCTAATCAATTGCCGAAATATATGCTGTTGTAATAAATGTCATATTGGACCAACAGGACCGACTGGAGCTACAGGCGCTACAGGTCCTGGCGGCGGAGCTACTGGTGCTACTGGTGCTACGGGTGCTACGGGAGCTACGGGCGCAACTGGCGCTACTGGTACTACTGGCGCTACTGGTACAGGAGCTACAGGTGCTACCGGTGCTACCGGTGCAACAGGTCCTGGCGGCGGAGCAACGGGTGCAACGGGTGCAACGGGTGCAACTGGCGCTACTGGTACTACTGGCGCTACTGGTACAGGAGCTACAGGTGCTACCGGTGCTACCGGTGCAACAGGTCCTGGCGGCGGAGCTACTGGTGCTACGGGTGCAACGGGTGCAACGGGTGCAATTGGCGCTACCGGCACTACTGGCACTACTGGCGCTACCGGCGCTACTGGTACAGGAGCAACCGGAGCTACAGGTGCTACCGGTGCAACAGGTCCTGGCGGCGGAGCTACTGGTGCTACGGGTGCTACGGGTGCAACTGGCACTACCGGCACTACTGGCGCTACCGGCGCTACTGGTACAGGAGCAACCGGAGCTACAGGTGCTACCGGTGCAACAGGTCCAACAGGAGCAGCTGGATTGACCGGCGCAACCGGGCCTGCCGGTGNNCAACCGGGCCTGCCGGTGCAACAGGCGCTACCGGAGTTACAGGAGCCACTGGCGCCACGGGACCAACGGGAGCAGCTGGGCTAACAGGCGCAACGGGGCCTGCCGGTGCAACCGGCGCTACCGGCGCTACAGGAGCCACTGGCGGTACTGGACCTACAGGACCGGCCGGACTTACCGGCGCAACCGGGCCTGCCGGTGCAACAGGTGCTACCGGCGCTACTGGAGTTACCGGAGCCACAGGCAGCACGGGACCAACAGGAGCAGCTGGTCTAACAGGATCAACGGGGCCTTCCGGTGCAACCGGCGCTACCGGCGCTACAGGAGCCACTGGCGGTACTGGACCTACAGGACCGGCCGGACTTACCGGCGCAACCGGACCTGCCGGTGCAACAGGCGCTACCGGAGTTACAGGAGCCACCGGAGGCACTGGACCTACTGGACCGGCCGGACTTACCGGCGCAACCGGACCTGCCGGTGCAACAGGCGCTACTGGAGTTACCGGAGCCACAGGCGCAACGGGACCAACAGGAGCAGCAGGACTGACCGGCGCAACCGGGCCTGTCGGCGCAACAGGAGCTACCGGTGCTACTGGCGCTACAGGAGCAACCGGTGCTACCGGGACAGCTGGAGGCATATTAAACTTTGCAGATTTCTTTGCATTGATGCCACCTGATAATGCAGCGACAGTTGCTGTCGGTACAGATGTAAGCTTTCCGCAAGATGGACCTTCTGGCGGGTCTGCTATTTTCCGCACTGGTCCCAGTACATTTAACCTATCTTTAATTGGCGCTTATGAGGTTTTGTTTCAGGTGGGTGTTTCCGAGGCGGGCCAACTAATTTTAACTCTCAATGATGCTGACCTGGCTTATACGGTTGTAGGGCGCGCGACAGGTACGTCTCAGATAGTAGGATTGGCTATTGTGCGAACGACAGTTATCAACTCTTTGCTAACCGTACGAAATCCTGCCGGTAATTCTACAGCACTGACTATCACTCCGCTTGCCGGAGGAACAAGGCCTGTTTCCGCGCACCTTGTAATCACACAAATCGCATAGATAGTATAATTTAATGCGGGCCTATTGGTTCATTTCCAATAGGCTTGCGTTTTTATCATATTAATAGCAAATCTATAAGACAGAAAACAACATCCAATCTTTTTATTACTACTTTGCTTTTGGGCCTACCGGTGCGCTCGATCCTGAGTTAACAGGCAAAGTTCTCAAAGTCATCCTTTCCCTTGCTGATAGAAACACCACCATAGTCATTGTAACCCATGAGATGCAATTTACTCGCGACGTAGCAGACAGGTTATTTTATGGACGACGGCTTCGTAGCAGAGTCCGGTACGCCTGAAGAAGTATTTGGTCATCCGAAACAGGAGCGCACCATCCGCTTCTTGGAACGGTACTCTAACCTGTAAACATGTTTCTAGCACTATATCCTATATAAACAAATAACGGTCTTTAGACCGTTTTTTTGTTTTATGAAAATGTGAGATTATCCTTGCCCTCTGCCCTATTAATTAATTCAATTTACCATAAGCTCTTCACATCTCTCGATACAGCGCCTTTTCCTGATATGTTGAACCGCCTCTATTGAAAGTTTGAAATAAAATAAGCCCGATAATAATTATGCTGCCTGCGACAATGGTCGACAACGCCGGTATTTCCAGAATCACAAGGTATCCCATCAATGTTGCGATCAGCGGGGTTATAAACATATAATTTGTCACGTCGCTTGTTTTTGCTGCAATTGACAGCGCTTTTGACCATAAAACATAGGCTATGGCTCCCGGGAAGACGCCCAGAAATATGATTACCGCAATTTGTTTTGGCGGTGCTGCCACCAGCTGCGGGATTGCCTGCGGCAAGAAAACAGATAGCAAAATCGCACCTGCAAAAATGCTGTAAGTTACCGTTTGTAATGCGCTATATTCTTTTGTAAGATTTCTTTGAATCAGATTATATATGCTTATTGATAAAGCAGCGCCAAGCGTCCAAATTATGCCTATATTTATAGAAAATACGCCGTCCCAAAGCATTAGAACAAGTATGCCGCCAAACTCTATTGCCACCGCAATCCAACCGATTATCCTGATTTTTTCTTTTAAAAATATTCTGGCAAGCAATGCGGTAATGATCGGCGCTGTGGCGATGATGATACTGCTTGTTGATGCCGACAGATAGCGCGCGCCATAATTAAAGGTTATCATATACATGGTAAAACCCATTGCGCCGGACAAAAAGAATTTTGGTATGTCTCTTAACCGCGGGAAACCGATTTTATTAATCAACGCAATCACAATCAAAAATATGGAAGCTGCCAGATAACGTAAAACGCCGATTGAAGAGGCATTAAAATATGTAAGCGCAACCTTTGTAAAAACATATGCCGACGCCCAGATGATTATCGTCCCCCAGGCATAAATATAAACCTTTGCGTATCCTTTTGTTACCACAACCGCTCTCCTTAAAAGCGTTATCCACTTTAACGACTAATATTATACTATTATGTAAATAAAAATTCTATAGAATTATTATTATGTTTTCGCCTCATCTGCGCGATGCCTGTCCCCTCTTTACTTCGCATAAAATCGTAAAACGGCTAGAGGCACTATCGGTTTTTTTATTTTGTCATAGAGAACGGGATTACTGATACATATCTAATGCCGCTTTTATATCTGGAATAGTTGACAGGCTTATATATAAAACGAAATATTTAAGCCTCTTTGTTTCGATTAGCTAGCCAATATAATTATCAATATAGGTAAAATTTAAGAAATTCTTCACTTACTCTTAATAAAATAGTAAACAAATATTAATTTGAGGTCTGCTCGTTTCCGGTAAAATAAATCTGAAACGATCAGTTTTTTTATTTAAAGGAGAAATATCAATAATGACAAGAAAGCGCATCACACAGATTTTCCCGTGGCTGCTACCGCTCAGGAGAAAACAACAGTTATTATTCTTCTACACCAAGATGAAACTTGATAAAAATTGCTACGCGGCCAAAAATCTTGACAACCTATTGCCCCATCAGCTTTTTGAAACGAGCTGCCCGTTATACAACAAAGAAACCGGCTTTGATATGGTGTATCAGGAAAACAAGGTCTTTAATCTGAAACTGGCCGCCGCTACTTTGGATAATCTGGTTATCAGGCCGCAAGAGACATTCTCTTTCTGGAAACTGGTGCGTTATGCGGATCGGTATACGGCTTATAAAGAAGGCCTGATTGTAATAAACGGCAAACTTACAACAACTCTGGGCGGCGGTATGTGTCAAATGAGCAACCTGCTCTTTTGGATGTTTATCCACACGCCGTTGACCATTTTGGAGCGGCACGGGCACGCTGTAAAAGACTTTCCCGAACCGCCCAGCGATGCGCCGCTCGGCGTTGACGCGACAGTCCTTGAAGGCTGGCTAGACTTGAAAGTCAGGAACGATACCGACTCTACTTTTCAAATCAGCATCGCTTTCGATCAGGAACACATTATTGGACGCATTTTTACCGATACGGATAACGGCCTTTCCTATAATGTCATAAATGGTGAAGTTGAGTACTACAGCAATGGCAATACAGTTTTTGAAGAAGTCGACGTAAAACAGGAAGTAATAAAAAACAATTCTGGTAAAAGCATTTCTTCAAGACTGCTGTACAGAAACTGCTGCAAAATCGGCTACCTACTACCTGTAGGAACGCCTGTTATTGAGAAGGGATAGACTAACAAAATCATGTCGAATACTGGAATCACAATTTACGGATGTGAGCAAGACGAATCGGCATTGTTCAAAGAGATATCACCTCGCTTTAGCGTTACGCCGACTATCACAGACGCGGCCGTATCGGAAGACAATGTCGGATTGGCATTGGGAAACCGCTGTATCAGCGTCAGCCATAAGGCCAATATCACAAAGCCAATTATTATTGAACTTAGCCGAACCGGCGTTAAGTATATCTCCACAAGAAGTATTGGATTAAACCATATCGATCTGCAAATAGCGGAAAGCATGGGCATATCGGTCGGCAATGTCGCCTACTCTCCCGACAGTGTGGCTGATTACACGTTAATGCTGATGCTGATGGCGATCCGGAACGCTAAATCAATTATTCGCCGAGCGGATATCCATGATTTCAGTTTAGATAATGCCCGCAGAAAAGAACTGCGCGATATGACTGTTGGTGTAATCGGAACAGGGCATATCGGCAAGGCGGTTATCGTCAGGCTGCAAGGCTTCGGCTGCCGAATATTAGCCTATGACCATTGCCCCAATATATCCGCCGATTATCTGCCTCTTGACGAATTGTTGTCTCAAAGCGATATTGTGACGCTGCACACTCCTCTTAACTATGGTACTTATCACCTGCTTGATTATCAACGTATCAAACTGATGAAAGACGGCGCGTTTGTTATAAATACCGGACGCGGTTCACTAATTGACACCGAGGCGCTTATACAGGCATTGCAAATCGGCAAACTGGGCGGCGCAGCACTGGATGTACTCGAAGGCGAAGAAGGGCTTTTCTACTTTGATTGCCGGGGAAAACCTATTGATAACCAACTGTTGCTGCGTCTGCAACAATTGCCAAATGTTCTTATTACGCCGCACACCGCCTATTACACTAAACAATCCCTCAGCGACACAGTTGAGAAAACAATCATAAACTGCCTGAATTACGAAAGGAAAAACAAAATATGAATCGGATTAAAATCGCAATTACATTTGGAGGCTGTTCCGAGGAACATGCCATTTCAGTTAAATCCGCGCAAGAGGTGGCAAAAAATCTTGATCCTGACAAGTACGAACCATTTTACATCGGTATCACCAAAGCCGGGGTATGGAAGCTCTGCGACAGTCTTGATACTGATTGGGAAAACGGGAACTGCTATCCTGCTATATTGACGCCTGACAGAAGTGTTCACGGATTATTAATTCTGGAACAAAACCAATTCAAAGCAATCCATTTGGACATCATTTTTCCTGTGCTACACGGCAAGCTGGGCGAGGATGGGGCAATCCAGGGACTGTTCGAGCTATCCGGCATCCCCTATATAGGCTGCGATATTCCAAGCTCGGCCATATGCATGGACAAATCCCTTGCTTATATTGTCGCCAGGAACGCGGGCATCACAACACCGGGTTTTATGACGACTGAGGCTGGCGGGCATATAGATACCGGGAATCTTACTTATCCCCTCTTCGTGAAACCCGCTCGTTCTGGGTCATCCTTTGGCGTAAGTAAAGTCTGCCACAAAGAAGAATTGCCCCACGCAATTAACACAGCGCAAAAATACGACAACAAGATTTTAATCGAGGAGGCAGTCGTCGGCAGCGAGGTCGGCTGCGCGGTATTGGGAAATGATAACGATTTGATTGTCGGCGAGGTAGATCATATACGCCTGTCCCACGGCTTCTTCAGAATCCATCAGGAAAAAAATCCCGAATGCGGCTCCGAAAACTCTACTGTAGTCGTTCCCGCGGATATTTCTGACGCAGCGCGCATTCGCGTGCAGAAAACTGCCAAAGCAGTATACCGCGCACTGGGTTGCAGAGGACTTGCGAGGGTAGACCTGTTTTTGCAGGAAGACGGACAGGTAATCCTCAACGAAGTCAACACATTGCCCGGAATGACATCTTACAGCCGTTACCCCAAAATGATGGCCGCTGCAGGCATTCCTCTTTCCGAGGTGATCAATAAAGTCGTAACATTGGCAATGAGAGGATAAAATTTATGGAAAAGGATTTTTTCTTCATAGATGAGATTATCCCCGGAATACGCTGGGACGCCAAATACGCCACCTGGGATAATTTTACAGGAAAACCGTTGGACGGATATCATGTAAACCGTATTATCGGCACGCGCTCATTATGCGCCGCTCTTGCCAAAGCGCGGGAAAACGCCGCATATCTAGGTTTTGACCTGCTTCTTTGGGATGGTTACCGTCCGCAACGCGCCGTAGATTGTTTCTTGCGATGGGCAAAACAGCCGGAAGACGGACTGACAAAAGCCACACACTATCCGCATATTGACAGGGCTGAAATGGTCGAACAAGGCTATGTGGCCGCCAAGTCAAGCCATAGCCGGGGCAGCGCTATTGATTTGACGCTTTATAGTCTTGACACGGGCCTGCTTGCGCCGATGGGCGGTTGCTTTGATTTGATGGATCCGGTTTCCCATCATGGCGCCACAAATATCTCACAAGTTGAAGCTCAAAACCGTCAATACCTTTGCTCGATCATGGAGGCCAGCGGTTTTACTTCATACGAGAACGAATGGTGGCATTATATACTTAAACATGAGCCATATCCCAACACTTACTTTAACTTCCCTCTCCGCCAAAACAAAAAACGGTCAATTGTTTGACCGTTTTTTGTTTTGGCGGAGAGGGCGGGATAGCGGACGCTTTTTAAAAAGCGTCCTTTTTCGCTTCGCTCCACCTATCCCCTCGTTTTACTTCGCTTCGCTCGTAAAACTGGGTTCAAATTCCTGCTAATCTAAGTCAAAAACAAAAAACGGTCTTTTGACCGTTTTTTGTTTTTGGCGGAGAGGGCGGGATTCGAACCCGCGTGAGGTTTCCCCCAAACTGATTTCGAGTCAGCCCCGTTATGACCACTTCGATACCTCTCCATAAACAGCTGATATCAGCGCCGATAAATAGTATACCATAATATCAGCTGTGTGCAACAGTAATTTTTTTACTTTAGCATTTTTGCCAAAAGCTCTTTAACTAAATTGGGGTTAGCCTGTCCCTTGGTCGCTTTCATCACTTGCCCCATCAAAAAGCCCATCGCTTGCTGTTTGCCGGCGCGGAAATCTTCAGCGGCCTTGGCATTTGCCTCAATCACTGCTTTTACTGCTTCTTCCAGCGCGGAACTATCTGAAATCTGCGCGAAGCCGCGCTCTGATATAATCTCGGCAGGCTTTTTGCCACTGGCGAACATTTCTTCCAATACGGCTTTAGCGCTGTTGTTATTGATCGCGCCGCTTTTTGCCTGTTCCAGCAAATATGCCAAATCATCTGCGGCAATCGGAATTTGTTCATATTCTTTTTCAGCGACATTGATTAAACGCGAGACATCGCCAATCAACCAATTGGCAATAGTTTTTTTATCATCAAATATTTTAGCCACTTCGTCAAAGAAGAACGCCAACGCCGGAGTAGCGACTATCTGTGCACAATCATAATACGAAAGCCCACATTCTTCCTTCAGCCGTTTTTCTCGTTTGTCCGGCAGTTCCGGCAGCTCACTGCGGACGGCTTCGATCCATTCAGGGGTTATCACCGTCGGCACCAGATCAGGTTCCGGAAAATAGCGGTAATCGTGGTCGTTCTCTTTGCTGCGCATCGAAAGCGTTTGGCCGCTGCCCTCATCCCAGGTGCGTGTTTCCTGGACTATCTTCTCTCCCCTTTCGATCATTCGCCGCTGTCTGTCTTCCTCAAACTGAATAGCGCGGTGCATGGCGCGGAAAGAATTAAGGTTTTTGATTTCAACTTTGGTGCCTAATTTATCGCTGCCCTTAGGCATCAGCGATATATTGACGTCGCAGCGTAATGATCCCTGTTCCATCTTAACATCGGACACGCCGGCGTATTCCAATATCAGCTTCAGCTTATCGCCGAAAGCTTTGGCCTCCTCCGCCGAAGCCATATCCGGCTCGGAGACGATTTCGATCAGCGGCACAGCCGCCCTGTTATAATCGGGCAGCGAATAATTGGAAGTAGTAATACTCTCGCCGCTATGCACAAGTTTACCGGCATCCTCTTCGAGATGAATACGATTGATACGGATATTCTTCTCGTTGCCGTCAGCATCGGGAACCGTAATATAACCGCTCTTGCAGATCGGCAGCGGGTATTGCGTAACCTGATAGGCTTTGGGCAGATCAGGGTAAAAGTAATTTTTACGGTCGAATTTGCTGAACGGCGATATCTGGCAGTTCAAAGCCAATCCCGCCTTCATGGCCAGCTCGACGGCGCGTTTATTGAGAACCGGCAGCACGCCCGGTAGCCCTAAACAAACCGGGCAAACGTGGGTATTAGGCTCACCGGCAAATGTGGTCGGGCAGGAGCAAAAAATCTTCGTCTTGGTTTTCAATTCGGCATGGAATTCGAGGCCAATTACTGTTTGGAATTCAGTCATTATTAACGCTCAACTCCCTTCTCAACGGCCTGTTTCAAGATATCAGGCGGCAAACGGCGCGGCACTTCGACAGCGCTGGCAGCGGTAAACAGCTTTTCTTCGCTGAAGGGCGCACCAATCAGCTGCACGCCTACCGGCAGTCCTTCGATATCGGCAAACGGCACAACCATTGATGCCAGTCCGGCAATATTGATCGGCACTGTGCAAACATCCGTCATATACATGGTCAGCGGGTCGTCGAGCATTTCTCCCAGTTTAAAGGCCGGTCCGGGAGTAACCGGCGTCAGCAGGCAATCAATGCCTGAGGCGAAAACTTTATCGTAGTCTTCTTTAATCAGCGTCCGTACCTGCAATGTCTTATTGTAATAAGCATCATAATAACCGGAAGAAAGAGCATATGTGCCCAACAAAATCCGCCGTTTGACCTCTTCACCGAATCCGGCGGAACGGGTGGCGCAGAATATTTCTTCCAGCGTCGGCTTATCAACGCGCACGCCGTATCTGACGCCGTCGTAACGAGCAAGATTGGAGCTGGCTTCCGCGCAGGCTAAGACATAATAGGCAGGCAGCGCATATTTGGTATGCGGCAATGATACCTCAATAACTTCCGCTCCGGCAGCCGCAAATTTTTCGGCAGCTTTTTTGACGATTTCAATAGTCCGTGGGTCTATGCCTTCTTCAAAGAATTCTTTGGGCATACCGATTTTCATGCCTTTAACATCACGCTGGCAGGCACCGCGGTAATCGCCGATTGGATATGGCGTGGAGGTTGAATCTTTTTCATCATGACCGCTAACAGCTTCCAGCACTGTTGCGCAATCGTAAACGTTTTTGGCAAAGACGCCTGCCTGATCCAATGATGAAGCATAAGGTATAATACCAAAACGGGAAATCAGTCCATAAGTAGGCTTGATGCCAACAACGCCGCAATAATGGGCGGGTTGCCGAACGCTGCCGCCGGTATCGGTTCCCAGTGTATAGGCTGCCAAATCAGCTGCAACCGCCGCCGCCGAGCCGCCGGAACTGCCGCCCGGGGTGCGTTCGATATCAAAAGGATTACGGGTGGCAAAGTAAGCCGAATTCTCGGTTGATGAACCCATAGCAAACTCGTCTAGGTTGCATTTGCCCAGCAATACCGCACCAACATCCGCCAGACGCTGCCAGCAGGTAGCGTTATAAGGCGGTACAAAGTTTGCTAATATCTTAGATGCACAAGTCGTGAGAATACCGTCTGTGCAGAAAATATCTTTGAGTGCCATAGGGATGCCGTCCAGATCGCCAATTAATTCGCCTCTGGCGCGGCGTTCGTCGGATGCTTTTGCCGCTTCCAGCGCTGCCTCCGGTGTTACGGTAATATAAGCGTGGATGACCGGATCAATCTCCTCTATTCTTGCGAGATACTTCTTGGTTAACTCGTAGCTGGAAATATTTTTATCATTAAGCTGCTGCTGCAACTGATTGATAGTCATATCGTAAATAGACAAGTTCTTTCCTCCCGTTCCTGGCGTATTTAATACACTGCTAAAAGATTTTCGGCACTTTGAAGTAGCCGTCTTCGGTATCAGGAGCATTGGCCAGTACTTTTTCCCGCGGTAGACATGGTTTCACCTCGTCTTTGCGAAAAATGTTCTCCAGCGGCAACACATGCGTTGTCAACGGCACGCCGTTTGTATCAATCTCCTGTAATTGTTGCATATAATCAAGGATGGCGGAAAGTTTTTTAATGTATCCGTCCATTTCTTCATCGGCAATGGTCAGCTTGGCCAATTTTGCCACATACTCAACGTCATTAACAGTTATTGCCATTTTTACCACCTTCTTTTGCAAAGATATAGACATTATAACACATCCGCTTCAGCGGATGTTGCTGGCTTTTCCCCTACGGGAAAACCTCAGCTATAAAATAGACGCTCAGTCTCGAAATCATAGATTTCGGCCTGTGCAGCTATTATATCATAAATACTTATTAATAGAAAAGACAAAATTTAATAACTGTAATTTTACCTAAATATATTGACATCATTCAGATAGTGATGTAAAATCAAACAGTGTTTGGGCCATTAGCTCAGTTGGTAGAGCACCTGACTCTTAATCAGGGTGTCCTGGGTTCGAGACCCTGATGGCCCACCATTATTTTATTTCTGGATAACAAATTTTAATTTCTTGCGTTATACTAAGAGCGTACAAATAATGTACGCTCTTAGTATTTCCCTAGCAATATTTTCTAATCTCGAAACATATACTGTTCCTCTAATCGCTAAAAACATACCCCCATAACCCCAAACAAATTTTTACGCATAATTCTTTATCAAATATTATATTTATTATTGTCAAAATATTTAATCATATGTTATAATTAAAATACAATTTGTCAAACTGTAATCGATGGAGGGGTGGATAATGGTTATAATTGGTTTAGTTATTATACTATTATTAGTTCTTGCACTTCCGTTTATCTTTAAACGAATAGAAGAAAATCTTGAGATATTTTTATTCATAATGGGGGTAGCAGCAGCCATTGTATCCGGCTCTATGAATACTGAATTAATCCTTAAGGCATTAAAAGAACCTTGGATGATTGCCACCGCTGTTTTTGTGGCCGGCGCTGCATTCTATTTACTAAAAGACAGGTTCGAAAATTTAATGTCATATCTTTTTAAAAAGGTTTCAATAGCCGTTTTGGTGTTTTTAATGATCTTGATATTGGGGTTTGTGTCCAGCGTAATTACTGCCATTGTATCTGCAATTATCCTGGTTGAGATCCTCAATATGTTGCCTTTAAAGCGGAAGCATATTATTACAATCTGCATTCTGTCATGCTTTTCGATTGGCATTGGTGCTGCTTTGACGCCTCTGGGCGAGCCTTTAGCAACAATAGCTATCTCCAAATTGGGAGCAGACTTCTTCTATCTATTTACTCTGCTTGGTAAATATGTTATTCCGGCTATTGTATGCCTTGCATTGGTGGGCGGAATCTATACATCTATCATTACGAAAAGACTAAATGAAAAGAAATCTACGGATAATTCACAGGAAGAAGCAATTGAAGAAGAAAGCTGGCAGACAATTATTATCAGAACTATCAAGATCTACTTATTTGTCATGGCATTAACATTCTTGGGTCATGGATTTGAGCCATTAATAAATAAATATGTATTGGGATTAAGTTCTAATGTGCTTTACATCGTGAACATGGTATCGGCGATATTGGATAATGCGACTCTAACGGCAGCTGAAATCAGTCCGGCTATGCATCCGTTCACAGTCGAAGCGGTACTTATGGGTCTATTAATAAGCGGCGGTATGTTAATTCCCGGGAATATTCCTAATATAATTTCCGCTTCAAAACTGAAGATTTCCAGCACGGAGTGGGCTAAAACAGGGTTACCTGTAGGCCTGATTATCATGGCGATTTACTATATAATAATCTTTGTTTAGATAGCACAAAATATATTTTACATATAGAACAACCGGTTAATTAATGGAGGTATTGATATGAGCGATGTGGCTTTTCAAAAAGTGTTAGTGCCTGTAAATGATTCCGACCTTTCTCAGAGGGTAATATTAAAATCAATTGAACTAGCCATCAAGGGAATCGTTGGGGAGTTGGTTATTTTGAGTATCTGGGAAGCGGATGAAATAGATTATACGAAACTTCATTCGTCAGAAAAAGAAGATACCATGAAGGAAAAGGCGCAAAATATTCTCGATACTTATGAAAAACAATTATCTGCCAAGGGCATTAAGGCCGAATATGTTCGCGCAGGCGGAGACCCAACGGAAATGATTATTCATGCTGTCGAAAATGGCGACTATGATTTAATAATAATGGGCAGCAGAAAACTAAATAAACTTCAAGAACTCATTTACAATAGTGTTTCCGACCATGTTGCCAGACTGGTAGCTGTTCCAGTTCTGCTTGTAAAGTAGAACTTTTACATTTTTTCAGGTTTTATATCGAAAAGGAGAATATATGAAAGCAGCTGTAATTTATTGGTCTCAAACCGGTAATACGCAAAAGGTGGCAGCAAGTATTCAAAAAGGTCTCGAAGAAAGCGGTGTACAAGCTACTATCTGTACAGTCGCCGAAGTTGATGATCTGGATTTTTTTGATTACGATCTGATTTGTCTGGGAATGCCGTCTATCAATTGGCATCCACCTAAACCGGTGGAAGAATATTTAAAAAACATGTTTATACGATATAAAAAAGAAGGTCGCGTTAAGCCCGGCGCGCCGGTATTACCGGGAAAATACGCCTTAATATTCTGTACGTATTCCGGACCACATACGGGAATCAGAGAAGCGATACCGGCGGGGAAATATGTGGGTCAGTTTTTTGAACACCTCGGCTTTACTGTGGTCGATGAATGGTACATTCTGAGCGAGTTTTTCGGCTCTGAAGAAAACAATACTCTGGGTAGAATGGGCAATATTAAAGGATTACCAAGCTTCGAAGATCTGGAGAGGATCAAAAGCAGCGCAATAAATCTAGGGCAACGATTATAAATTTAGTATATATTCTAAGAAGCCTACTGCTAATAGCAGTAGGCTTCTTTTAGATTCAATACTTCTTTGATCAAGGAATCTACTATTTAATAATTAAACTTCAAACTAATATCTGACGCTTTGACGCTATGGGTTAGAGCGCCGATAGAGATAATATTGACGCCTGTTTTGGCTACCGCCAGCAAATCCCTGTCGCCCATATTTCCCGAAGCCTCGACCATTGCTGCTCCGTTGATCAGTTCTACCGCTTTGGTCATATCCTCTATTGACATATTATCAAGCATAATTATATCCGCTTTACAGGCCAAAGCTTCTTTAATCATTTCGAAATTTTCTACTTCGACCTCGATTTTTAACGTATGGGGCGCATTCTTCCTGGCCGCCTCAACCGCTGCCGTAATACCGCCCGCAGCTGTTATATGATTGTCTTTGATCAAGATGCCATCGGAAAGATTGTAGCGGTGGTTTGTTCCTCCCCCAATTTTCACGGCATATTTCTCCAATACCCGCAGTCCCGGCGTGGTTTTTCTGGTATCGGCGATAGCAGTCTTTGTACCTTTAATTATCGCAACTGTCTGGTTGGTGCGCGTAGCAATACCGGAAAGCCTTTGCAGGAAGTTCAATGCTGTCCGTTCGCCGGATAATATGCTTTGCGCGTTGCCTGATACTTCGGCAATAATATCTCCTTTTTTGAACGATGCGCCGTCTTTAAGCAGTATGTTGATAATTATAGTGCTATCGACGATCTCAAAAACGCGTTTTGATACATCAATGCCGCATAGGATACCATTTTCTTTGGCGATAAACCGCCCTTTGATTTTCTTTGCTTCAGGTATTGTGGACAGCGTAGTGATATCACCTGTACCTATATCCTCAGTCAAAGCTCTTTTGATAATATCATCCAACAATAATATATTAAACATAGCTACTCATCCTTTATCTCATCGCTTCTGAAATGGGCGCCGACGCTCTTTTTTCTGGTAATAGCCGCTTTTAATATGGCAATTGCCACTGTTGACATATTCAATGTTTCGACTTCATCGATGCTATCCAATTCCGCCAGCTCCAAAGTTTTATAGTAACTGTTGATTTCCTCAAGCGCTGATGTCATATCAATGCGATTGCGAATTATTCCGCATCGTTTGGTCATTGCATCCCTGATATTGAAGCGAGCCGTAGAAATATCCAATGCATCCTGGTTTAAATTACTGACATAATATTCCGGTTTTTCGATCGGTCTGATAATGATATCTTTGGCTGAACGTCTGCCAAACACCAGGCATTCCAGTAAAGAGTTGCTTGCTAGGCGGTTGGCGCCATGGATACCTGTCGAAGCGCTTTCGCCGCAGACATATAACCCTTTAATATTGGTTCTGCCATGGTTATCGCTCTTGATACCACCCATAAAATAATGCTGAACAGGTAAAACCGGAATCCAGTTTGCCGCAATGTCAATGTCCCGCTTCATACATTCGCCATAAATGGTTGGGAAACGTTTTCGTAAAAAATCTCTTGATTTATACGTAATATCAAGATAGACGTTGGGCAGATTGTGTTTAATCATTTCCATAATGATTGCCCGCGAGACGATATCGCGCGGCGCTAGATCGGCCAAAGGATGGACGTTCTTCATAAACGCCTCGCCATTTCTATTGCGTAAAACAGCGCCTTCCCCGCGCATGGCCTCAGAAATTAGAAAATATCTGCCGTTAGTGCCAGGATGGATCAAAGCTGTCGGATGAAACTGTACAAATTCCATCCTATCAACTACTGCCCCTGCCCTGATAGCTGCGGCAATGCCATCGCCGGTTGCACAAATAGCGTTGGTGCTGTTACGAAATATTCTGCCGATGCCACCGGTCGCTAATATTATATTTGTGGTGTTTATCTTAAGACAAATACCATTGTTATCCTTAAATATCGCTCCGCTGATTTGATTTTTGCTGTCGGTTAATATATCCGTCAGCGTATAGTTTTCGAATAAATGCAGATTTTTTCTTTCTGCCGTACGCGCCTGCAAGGTTTTAGTTATATTAAGCCCCGTCGCGTCGCCGTGACAATGCAGTATGCGCCGGCAACTATGTGCGCCTTCTCTAGTGATCGACAATTCTCCGCTTTCTTCAATATCAAACGGCACGCCTAGTTTGATCAGGTTTCTGATATCGCCCGGTCCTTCCCTAACCAATACATCAACCGCCTTAATATCGCAAAGCCCGGCACCGGCAACCAAGGTATCCTCTATATGTTTTTCCGGGCTGTCTTCAAGCAAAGTAACTGCGGCGACTCCACCCTGAGCATGAATAGAGTTGGAGTCCTCACCGCCACACTTATTGATAATAGCGCAGTTAAGCGAGCTGTCCAGATTCAAAGCAGAGTACAACCCCGCGACTCCAGTTCCGATAATCACAACATCAAAATCTTTTGTAGGTAACGAATCAATATCACCATTAAAAACAAATCTTCTCAAAGTAAAGTCTCCTTTTTATGATATACCTAAATCTCAAGCATTCTATCTAGACTTTTTACCGCTTTTTTAATAATTTCATCACTTAAAACTACTTCATAGCTGTTTGTCTCTAAAGCAAACACTAAGTCCGCCAAAGTAGTTTTTTTCATATCGGGACAAATAGAATTTCCGGCAAGTATATGGAATACTTTGCCCGGATTTTTCTCATTTAATTTAAATAAAACGCCTTCTTCAGTGCCGATAATGAATTCTTTTTTTTGCGAATCGGTTGCATAGTTGATGATTTGTGATGTGCTGCCGACAAAATCGGCCTGTCTGACAACTTCAGCCGCACATTCGGGATGAACTAAAATTTCCACATCAGGGTAAGCGTTTTTCGCACGATTAATATTGTCGATGGTAATTCTATCGTGGATCGGACAATAACCGTTAAAATAGTAAAATCTCTTCTCGGGGACAAAACTGGCTACATAACTACCTAGATTTTTATCCGGAATAAAGATGATTTCTTTAGCATCAATGCTTTTGACAACTTTAACCGCGTTAGCGGAAGTACAGCAAATATCGCTTTCGGCTTTAACTTCTGCGGTTGAATTAACATAGGTAACAACCGCCGCATCGGGGTGAGAGACTCTTAATTTTTTAACATCAGATGCTTGTACCATATTGGCCATGGCGCAACCGGCTGTCGGCACAGGAATTAATACCCTTTTACTGGGACTTAAAATTTTGGCGCTCTCCGCCATAAAATAAACACCGCAAAATACTATTGTATCGACTGTAGATTGCTTAGCCTTTTTTGATAATTCCAAAGAATCACCAACAAAATCCGCTATTTGCTGTATTTCAGGCGTTTGATAATAATGTGCCAATATTACAGCATTATACTGCTTTTTCAGCTGATTTATTCTGTCAATGATATCGACCAAAACAAGTCATCTCCTTTAATTATCAGCTTTTCCAAACAAATCATAAATAATTATAAATTCAAGTATATTATTTTTCTTTGTTATACCATATTTATTTCTTTATGTCAAAGATTGACAAAAGCAACAATTATTCGAGTATCTTGATTAACCGATTAATTTATTGACATTACTTGTGTCATTATTTGACATTGACAAATTGCCGCAAGATCATTTTATGTCTTTTATATTTTGTATAATAAGTGATAAAGATAGGAGGAATTATCTACCAAAAATCTTTAAAGAGAAAAGGAAGAGAGAGACTAAAAGGGGGAAATTTTAATGCAAAAAAAAATTTTGTCATGGGTGCTGACAATAGTAGCGGCTTTGACGCTTATTATCGGAGTACCTATCAATGCTAATGCAGTGCCGTCCACGGCAGTATTTAGTGACGGCGATCTTGACCAGGTATATTTTGTCGGTGATTCGCTTTCATTTAACCTTAGCGGAATTCCGGTTGGTATACCACCAGCTGGCATTCCGGAAGGAACTACTATAAGGGTTAGTATAGGTTATGTGCCTCAGGAAGGTAGCTCCTTTACATCTACGAATATATATATGGAAGATACGGTGGGGCTATTAGATGGCTCAACCGATGGTACCGGTTATTATTTTGAAAGAACGCTACTGGCAGATGGTACTCTTTCCTCACCTATTTCCGGAACACTTGCCAATAATCCAAACAGTGGAATAGCTGCTGTAAAACTATACGTTTTTAACGGAGAATATAATGTATGGCAGGATGCCTTACAGGGACAACCAACAGACTACATACCTTTAACTCAAAATGGACAAACCGCTTTTATTGGCATAGATAATGCTATTGTCTTACCAGCTGGCATTTCCAGCAATCCTGTTTTGGGCGAAAGAGCACAAAACAGTGAAAATCTCCGAAATATCGATATATCCTTCAGCAAAAATATCGCAACTGATATAACAGGTAAAATTGCTTTTACAGGCATTAATTTGATTGATAATAGCAGTCAACTATCATTACTCGATACTGGCTTAATTATGCTCCCGGTAGATGAACCAGCAGAGGGAACTACCGAACAGTACACGCTGGGAGTCGATGTTTCAACCGGAGTTTTGGATTTTCTTGCAAACACTGCTGCGATAGTATCCGTAACATCACCCTCGTTTGACGGACTGAGCACAAGCGATTTTTCTGCGGCTGCTTCGGACGCTACCGGCGGCACAGCCAGCAATCTTGTTTTTGATGATGAGTCGGACACAGTATCATTCACTGTAGACCACTTCAGTACATATACCTTATCAATGACCGACCCAAACCCAGTAATTACTCTGCCGGAAACAGTTTACGATAACGCCTCATCAGGGATTGAGGGAGCAAACATTTATAATGCCATTGCTTTGCCCAGCGGGAATATAGGCGCGCTGTTTAATATCGACGGCAGTGTCTGCTACGGAGAGTTAAATCTTACTCAAAATCAATGGACGACCGTCAATCTCGGTACAACTGCAAGCACCGATATTAATGCGGCTGCGCTTGCAATAGACTCATTGGGAAATCCCCATGTCGTATTTGTCAATAATAACAACGACCTCTTATACCGGTATTATACGGGGTCAGGTTGGACTACGGGAGTAACGATTGACTCTATAGCTTATGATGATATAGATGGTGCTCTATCATCACCTGATATCGCAATTGATGCTGCTGGCTATGCCCATATCTCTTACCATGATGCCAAAGGCGGTCGTGAAGCAAGTATGGACTATAGCAGTTACGATGTCGCAGATTTGGTTTACGCCACCAATGAGGGCGGTTCCAGTAGTTTTACTAAGACCGTCAGAAGTTACAGTCACGGCTGGTTTTGGTCACCGGACGGCTGGCGCAACTGGGCGATGACCCCATCAAAAATTGTATATGCAAACAACAAGTACTATATTGGTTTAAAACAGTATCAATATCAGAAGGATATGTTTACTCAATATCATACATATTCTTATGACATACTCCTCCCCCCGGCAACACCTTCAAATGACCTCGGATACTTGATCAGAAGTGCCACGACCAACAACGATCTGGGTTTTACCCTTTTTGGCATGGATACTGATGGAAGTAACGTATTTTCACTTTTTAATAAATCCGGCAGTCTTTATGTTACAAATGGCATTTCCGAAATTTCCGCCGCGACAAAAACTTTTTCTGCAGCAGCAGCAAATATATTTGTCGATGGTACCAAACTCTATTACGCGGCAATCAACGGCTCTACCCTGCTACTTTACCAGGACGGCACATTCAAAGAATCACTGACTCTGCCGTCAGCTATTTCCGGCAGCTATCTTAAAACAGCAACCGTAGTCAGCGGCGATACCCAATACGTTTTATATACCGATACCAACGGTAACCTGCAGCTTGTCGGCGTCAAAACCACGGCCGATACCGCGGCACCGGTAAACACTACTGATTACCCACAAATTACCACCGTAACAGAAACCGGTTTTGATATCAATGCCAGCGTTGATGAAAGTGCAAATATCTATTATATAGTTGTCGACAAAGGCTCAACCGCGCCTACTTCCGCCCAAGTCGTTGCAGGAACTGATTATGGCGTAACCGTTATAAAATCCGGCAGCATATCTCTGCTGTCCAATTGCGTTGCCAGTAAATCAATAACTGGTCTTAGCGCGGCAACCGAGTATGATGTCTATATTGTAGCCAAGGATTATGAAGGCAATCTTCAATCCACACCTACATTGCTCCAGACGGCTACCACCAAGAATAAAATAACTATTGCCGCCAAGAGCGGTAATCCTACTGAGATACTGAATAACGGCAACACATATGAATTTGTATTCACTATCAGCGGCAACAACATCTCCACTTCCGGGGAATATAACCCCGACCTGAAGAATAAGATGACCGTTTCGGTAAGTAATTTGCAGAATTGTACTTTTAATACCAGCGATCAAAATGCCTATACTCTTCAACGCGTGGATGATAACACTGTTGAAGCAAATGTTCAAATATCCTCATCAGCCGCAGACGGTTCTACGGCAAGCTTAACCGTTAACCTGGCGGTCAATCCCACAGGCAGCCTTATAAACAGCCATGAACTCGGCACGCCGTCTTCGGCATCCGTTTCGGAAGTAAACATAGCGAACCCACCGGCCAGTTCCGCACCGAATCTTGACGACCTGATAATCACCAGAACCAGCGCCACAGCAATCAGTATCACGCTTAATAACGTATCTTCCGGCACCAATATGAGGATTTATACAGCCGAAACCGATGGTACTTTCTTAGGTAACGGTATTGCCATGGGTACTTCCATCAATGTTACCAACGTTGCGGTCAACTCCGATGTGGCTACGATCTATCTCACGCTGCAGCAAGATTACAACCACGCCGAAAGCTCTCCGCGTACGGAAGTCAGCCTGTCTACCTATATCCCGTCGCTCGCCCCCTCGACCGCTTATACTTATCCGGAGCTATGCAGCGGTTATGCCGATGACAGCCAGAGTGTTAAAACATTTACTATCAATAACAACGGTACGGCAGAATTGACAGGTGTCTCGGTCTCATTGTCAGGCGATGATACCGATTGTTTTGCCGTGGTTCAGCCTGCCACCTCAATAGCAGTCGGTAGCAGCACAACATTTACCGTAAAAGCCAATAACGATCTGGCGGCCGGCACATATACCGCTACCGTCGTTGTCAGCGCCGACAATGCCAATGATCTCCATGTAGATATTACCCAATCGGTACTGCTTGACACCGACTCAGACGGTGTCCCCGACGCCTCTGACAACGCGCCTTACATTGCCAACCCCGATCAAATAGATACCGATGGCGACGGTATCGGCGATGTTGCCGATAACGCTCCCAACATTGCCAATCCTGGACAGGAAGATGCTGACAGCGACGGCGTCGGCGATGTAGCCGATAATGCTCCAACTGTTGCCAATCCCGGTCAGGAAGACGCCGATGGGGACGGAGTCGGTGATGTTGCCGATAACGCTCCTAATAATTATAATCCCGGTCAGGAAGACGCCGACTGTGATGGCGTCGGCGATGTAGCCGATAATGCTCCAACTGTTGCCAATCCCGGTCAGGAAGATGCTGACTCTGACGGCATCGGTGATGTTGCCGATAACGCTCCCAATAATTACAACCCCGATCAAAAAGATACCGATACCGATGGCATAGGTGATGTTATCGATGACGATGACGACGGTGACGGTATTCTCGATACCGCCGACAATGCACCGCTTGTTTATAATCCCGGTCAGGAAGACCATGACGGCGACGGTCTCGGCGATGTGATCGACAATGAAGCGCCGGTCGTGACCTCTGATTGGAATGACACTACCGTCTATTTTGGCCAGCAATATCCGTTTAACGTAACCGTTAGCGATTATGAAAACACCACCGGCACCACACTTTACAGCTATATCGACAGCGCTGTGCCAACTATCTCTTGGGTATTCCCCGGCGCCCCTGATACCATATCGATTACATTATGTCCAATGGAAGGAGTTCTGTCCGCAGGTGACCATACTTTGAACTACTATGCGGTAGATAATAAATCTGCTATATCGCAAACACTGACCTTGCATTTTACTCTTACCAACGCACCTACAGGCGGCTCCTCTGACAATGATTCGACTCCTGCTGCTCCACAAATAACAACTACAACAAGCGGAAATTCAACAATCAATTCAACCATATTAACTCCAACTACTTCCGGCGACACAGCCTCTGCATCTGTCTCCACCGCCATAGTTAACGCATTGATTGACAAAGCCGATTCCTCAGGTGGAACAGGCGAAAACGACACAATAGAACTTGCGGTCGACACACCGGCCGGTATTGATAAACTGCAATTAACGATACCGCAAATCTCCTTGGCAAATCTGGCCGAAAGCAACAATGCGGATTTTATGATTAGTTCCGATTTTGTTTCACTCTCTTTTGATAATAGAGCGCTGGAGACTATCGCCAATGCAAATCAAAATAGCAACGTTGTATTCTCTGTAAATCTGGTTGATCATAATACTCTCTCGACATCAGATCAATTATTAGTTAACAACCGTCCTGTTTACGACTTTAACGTTATCAACGGCGGCGAACAGGTATCGAGCTTTGGCGGCGGTCAGGCGACCGTACAAATCCCCTACACTCTGCAAAAGGGTGAGAATCCTAAATGCATCGTGGTCTTTTATCTTGCGGACGACGGGACTTTGAAGACCGTAAGAGGCCATTACGATGCCTCAAGCAAATCAGTTATTTTTAAGACAACTCACTTCTCCCAATATGTAATCGGCTATAACCAGCCAATATTCACTGATGTTGCAGACAATGCCTGGTATAAAGATGCTGTCAATTTCATTGCCGCCAGAAATATCACTGCCGGCACATCGGCAAATCAATACAGCCCCGAAGCAAAACTAACCCGAGGCCAATTTGTAGTATTGCTGATGAATGCTTACAGTATTAGCACAGAAATTGAACTGACAGATCAAATAACACCGTTTAGCGATGCCGGAGATACTTACTATACCGCATATCTTTTAGCAGCCAAAGAACTGGGTATCGTCAACGGCGTCGGCAATAATCTGTTTGCGCCGGAACGTGAGATTACCCGTCAGGAAATGTTCTTAATGCTCTATAACGCGCTTACGGCAATCGGCGACCTGCCAACAGCATCAACCGGCAATCAACTGGCAGATTTCAATGATGCAGACCAAGCGGCCCCTTGGGCGCAAGTTGCTCTCAATTCACTAATCGGCAGCGGTATCATTTCCGGTAGTAACAATATGATCTATCCCACCGCAACCACAACCCGCGCCGAAATGGCTCAAGTCTTATATAACCTTTTAAGTGAATAAGCGAATAAACGTCAACGAAAACCATAACTGACAATAGGGGTAAAGCAAAGGCTTTACCCCTATTTATTTGCCCTACCGCCTATTGTTGACATATATAATGTCATAATTATTGATTTTTTGACAGCAGGCATTTATAATTATCCTGAGGTGAAAAACTATGCAGTTTTGCAATAAACTAGACTTTTTAATGAATATCACCAAAACCAGCAACAGCGCTCTTGCGCTCTATACGTCGCTTGATGCATCCCATATCAGCAGATTGCGCAGGGGTCAGCGAAATGCGCCTAAGAACGAAGTCTGTATGAGAAATATGGCTGTTTATTTTACCCGCCATTGTATAAATGAATATCAGCATAAAGCATTATTGGACGTACTCAATATAACTCCGCGCACATTAAGTGAAAATGAGCTCTCGGGTATGATATTCGACTGGCTCTCTAACGGAAAAAGCAACGAGATCAAAACTGTCGAGCGGTTTTTGTATGGCTTAACAAATACCAAACCCAAAAATATTTTTTCAAGCAACCAAAATATCGAAAAAGCAAACGTTGCAACAACGGATGCGCAAATATCAACCTATTACGGCATTGCCGGCAAACAACAGTCGGTAATTCAATTTCTCTCTGAGGTTTTAAAATGTGATCACCCCCCCAATTTACTCTTGTTCAGCGATGAAGATATTGATTGGATGACCACCAACAGGGAATTTACCAATAAATGGGCTTCGCTGATGCAACAAATAGTTGTGCGCGGAAATAGAATCAAAATCATCCATTCAGTTAGCCGCAATTTAGATGAAATGCTGGGAGGAATCACCCACTGGATGCCGCTTTATATGACGGGTACAATCGAGCCGTATTTCTATCCCAAAAAGCGCGACGGTATATTCAAAAGAACACTGTTTATCGCACCTGATGTCGCAGCGGTAACGTCAAGCACGGTAGGCAATATGACAGCTCAGGCGGCAAATATATTATTTAAAGACAAAACTGCCGTAGCCTCTGCCGAGGAGGAATATAATCAATACTTAAGCCTCTGCAAACCCTTAATGCAGGTTTTTACGGTCAAGGACAAAGAAGCATATATATCCTATCTTCTGGAATTCGAGAAGAAACAGACAAATACAATAGTGCAAACAGAATCGCTATCCATACTAACAATGCCCGAGGTCATTGCCAAAAGACTTGTTGAGCGTCAGCAAGAAGATAAATTTGACTTGATTAAATATCATAAAATCAGAACCAAAATATTTGAGGAAAACATCAAATACAACAACTATATCGAAGTTATCAAACTTCCGAACATCGAAGACGTTATCGGCGAAAAAGTAAAGATTTCCTTTTCGGATATGTTACACGGCGCCGCAGCCTATTATACTGAGATAGAGTATATTGAACACTTAGAAAACATCATATGCCTGCTCGAGAAATATGAAAAATTTCATATTCAATTAATCGGACAGTCTCCCAGAAACTCTTATATGGTTTATGCCAAAGAAGATATCGGCACATTGGTTGCCAGAACCACTGCTCCGCCGGTAGTACTGGCAATCAACGAAGACAATTTAACGGCAGCTTTCTGGGATTATTTAAGGAACATTATTGACAATAAAATCAACCATCATGCTTATAAGAAAGAAACAGTTAAAAAATTACTAAATTATATCCAACAAATAAAACATCAATAATAAAAAACGAGGGCCGATAAGCCCTCGTTTTTATTATTTTGTTATGACAATCTCATTTTAAAGTCTTCAAAATCGAATTCCCGTATGACTGTACAATCACCGTTTGGCTGCTTTATGGCAATTGACGGCAACTTCATACCGTTAAAAGTGTTATTTTTAACCATTGTATATATAGCCATATCTTCAAATAATAGTCGGTCACCGGGTCTAAGTGGAATGTCAAATGAATAATCGCCTATGACATCACCTGCCAGACAGGTTGACCCTGCTAAGCGATAGGTATATTGTTTTTCGGCTGGCATAGCGGAATTTTGTAGCGGCGGCCGGTATGGCATTTCCAATACATCAGGCATATGGCATGCGGCTGATGTATCCAAAATTGCAATATCCATGCTGTTATGCAGCGTTTCCAAAACAGTAGTCAACAAATAACCGGCGTTAAGTGCCACAGCTTCACCTGGTTCGAGATAGACCTGCAAACCGTAGCGCTCCTGCATCCTCCTGATGCAGCTTTCCAGTAAGGCAATATCATAATCAACACGCGTGATATGATGACCGCCGCCAAAATTGATCCATTTCATCTGCTTTAACCAGGAACCAAACTTCTTTTCGACAACAGCCAAAGTCTCAGCCAGCGCATTGGCATTTTGCTCACATAAAGTATGAAAGTGCAGCCCCTCTACTCCGTCCAAGCGATCGGGAGAGAAACTATTGAAAGTAATTCCTAAGCGTGAATACGGTGCGCATGGGTCATATAGCTGCACTTGCTGAGTGGAATGCTCGGGATTGATCCTTAGCCCGATACTTACATCGGCACTTAATGCTCTGCTCTTAAATTTCTCTAATTGAGTAAAAGAATTAAATATTATATGATCACAAAGAGATATAATCTCATCGAACTCATTATCATTGTAGGCGGGCGCAAAGACATGGTTTTCCTTACCCATCTGCTCTGCCCCGAGCCTGGCTTCATAAAGCCCGCTGGCGGCGGTTCCGCTTAAGTATTTGCCAATCAGCGGATAGAGAGCATACATAGAAAACGCTTTTTGAGCAAGCAATATCTTACAGCCGCTACGCAAGATCAAACCCTGAAGAATTTCCAGGTTATGCTCCAGCCGTTGCTGATCGATTAAATAACATGGAGTTGATAATTGTTCTGCTTTCATTTAATCTACCAACTTCGGAGAATAATCAATTTGCCAGGGCAGCCCCCACTTGTTCAAGGCATCCATAAACGGGTCAGGATCAAAATTTTCTATATTGTGTACGCCTGGCTTGAACCATGTACCGGTCAGCAACATCATGGCGCCGATCATTGCCGGTACGCCACAGGTGTACGCCACTGCCTGAGAATCTACCTCCCGATAACACTGCTGATGATCACAAGTGTTATAAATATAAATGTTTTTATCTTTACCGTCTTTCTTGCCGCCAAAAATACAGCCGATATTGGTCTTGCCTTTGGTAAGAGGGCCAAGCGAAGCCGGATCCGGTAGCACCGCCTGTAAAAACTGCAGCGGTACGATTTCTTTACCTTCATAGATTATCGGTTCTATCGATGTCATACCGACATTTTCCAGACATTTAAGGTGTGTCAGATAGCTCTGGCTGAAAGTCATAAAGAAGCGAATGCGTTTAATCCGCGGGATATTTTGCGCCAGCGATTCAAGCTCTTCATGATGCAGTAAGTAAATATCTTTTTCACCTATCTCAGGAAAATCGTAGGTTTTTTTAATCTCCATTGGTTTGGTTTCTACCCACCGACCGTTTTCCCAGTAGCAGCCATTGGCGGAAACTTCACGAATATTGATTTCGGGATTAAAATTAGTTGCAAATGCATAACCGTTATCCCCTGCGTTACAATCAAGAATATCAATATAATTTATCTCATCAAAGAAATGCTTTAAAGCATAGGCGGCATAAACACCGGTCACCCCAGGATCAAAGCCGCTGCCCAGCAAGGCAGTTATACCAGCGTTTTTATACTTGTCATTATACGCCCACTGCCATTTATATTCAAATTTGGCCGTATCTTCCGGCTCATAATTGGCTGTATCTACATAATGGGTATGCGTCGCCAGACAGGCATCCATGATCGTTAGATCCTGATATGGCAGCGCTAGATTCAATACTACCTGCGGCTGGTATTTATTGATCAAGGCAATTAACTGATCAATATCATTAGCGTCAACATGCGCCGTGCTGATTTTCGTGGCGGTAGTACCCGCCAATTTTTCTTTCAAGGCGTCACATTTGGACTTTGTCCTACTGGCAATACAAATATCTTCAAATACATCGGAATTTTGACAACATTTTTGAATGGCAACGCTGGCAACGCCGCCGCAACCAATAACAAGTGTTTTCCTCATATCCTCTACCCTCTGTCAAATTATTTTATAAACACAATATTAGTTCACGAACTATCTTACAGGCCACCGCAGTAGAAACACCGCTGGTATCATAATCAGGAGCTAATTCCGTAACATCGCAGCCGACAACGTTTGTATCTTTACAGACCAGAAAGACCGCCTCCAACAACTGGGAGAAACTGACTCCGCCTGCCTCAGGCGTACCAGTACCGGACATGATTGATGGGTCAAGCACATCCAGATCAAGCGTAAAATATACGGGTTTTCCCTTCAGAGATGCGACTGTTTCTTTTAAACCATCGAAATCAAACTTTCTGGTTGATACATGGCTTTTGCCCCAAATGAACTCTTCTCTGTCTCCGGAACGGATGCCAAATTGGAAAATCCGTCCGTCACCGATCATATCCCAACATCGGCGTAATACACAAGCATGAGACAACTGAGTACCAAAAAAACTATCCCTTAAATCTGCGTGAGCGTCAAAATGAATAATATTTAAATCGGCATAACGTTTAGCTACCGCCTCTACTGCACCTGCTGTCACAAGATGTTCTCCGCCCAGCATCAGCGGTATTTTCCCATCAGAGAGTATGATCTCAGTCCTTTCGCGGATAGCCGCCAAAGAAAGCTGCGAATCGCCAAAACATAATTCCAGATCACCGCTATCAAATACCTGTACTTCCTTAATATCTTTATCTAAATATGGGCTATAGGTTTCCAACCCGATCGATTCGCTCCTGATCGCTCGACTACCAAAACGGCAACCTGGACGGTATGATGTGGTGGAATCAAACGGCGCGCCAAATATAACTATCTTTGCCTGATCATATTCGGCATCACAACTAAGGAAGGTTTCAATATTTTTTTTCAACATTTTTTAAAAACTCCTCGACATAAGCAGGCAGCGCAAAAGCACCGACATGCAGATTTGTTGTATAATATCTTGTTTTAATACCGAGTTTGTTCCAATCGGCGGCCTGCAAATCATGAACCGGATGATACTTTTTGGAGGCAAAACCAAATAACCAATGGCCGGACGGATAAGTCGGTATATGCGCCTGATAGAGACGGCTGATAGGAAAATTTTCAATAATGTGTTGGTGCGCCAATTGACAAGCTTTGGCATCCTCAGTATAGAACGGGCTTTCATGCTGATTAACCATAATACCATCATCATGCAAAGCCTTGTAGCAATTGCCATAAAACTCTCTGGTAAACAAGCCCTCGCCGGGGCCGAAAGGATCGGTTGAATCAACAATAATCAAATCATATATGTCCTTCTTGGAACGCATGAATTTTAATCCGTCTTCAAAATAAATATTAACGCGTGGATCGTCTAATTTCCCTGCCGTTTGCGGCAGATACTGTCGGCAGACTTCGACTACCAGCGGATCGATTTCCGCGACATCTATTTTCTTAATTGTATCATAACGGGTCAGCTCACGGATAACGCCGCCATCGCCGCCGCCAATCACCAGAACATGTTCGACTGCAGGATGAACAGACATCGGCACATGCGTCATCATCTCATGATAAATGAATTCATCCTTTTCGGTCAGCATGATGTAACCGTCCAATATCAGAATACGGCCAAACTCTTTGGATTCAAATACGTCAATGCGTTGAAAGTCACTCTGACCGTAATAAAGCTGTCGCTCTACCCTGATAGAAAACTTGACATTGGGCGTATGCCGTTCGGAAAACCATAATTCCACCGTTTTACACTCCTTTTAAGACATTCAATAATTCTATGCTGGGATCTTCCGATCCCGTCAACGAACAACCTTTCAATTTGGCATAGCGAATATACGCCAATATCTGCTTGGTGATTCTTTCCCCCGGAGCCAAAACAGGAATTCCCGGCGGATAGCACATGACAAATTCACTGCAAATCCTGCCTTCAGTTTCTTCAATCGGCACTGACTCTTTAGGAGCATAAAATGCTTCCTGCGGCGTAACAACAACCAGAGGATCAATATACTCCTGCGAAAGCAAGCCGGTTTTATCCCTCTGATACCTACGCCGGACTTCGGAAAGAGCGCTTACCAACCGCTCGACATCCTGTTTACGGTCACCTATAGAAATATAGGCTAAAATATTACCAATATCGCCAAACTCAATTTGGATATTATATTCATCACGCAAAATATCGTAAACTTCGATACCTGCCAAACCAATATCAAGAGTGTTGACGGAAAGCTTAGTAACATCATAATCAAAAATACTGCTGCCATTATTCAATTCCCGTGAATAAGCATAATAATCGCCGATGGCGTTTATCTCCGCGCGCGCATATTCCGCCAAATCCACAACTCTGGCAAATTCCTCTCTTCCTCTTAACGCCAGATTGCGGCGAGAAATATCCAGGCTGGCCAATAATAAATATGAGCTACTGGTTGTTTGCGTTAAATTAATGATCTGTCTGACATAACCGGCGTTAACTTCATTGCCAATCAGTAAATAAGAGCTTTGGGTCAGACTGCCGCCGGATTTATGCATACTGACAGCAGCCATATCGGCGCCGGCAGCCATAGCAGACACAGGCAGCCCGTCGCCAAAATAGAAATGGGTGCCATGCGCCTCATCAACCAAAACTGACATGTTATGACGATGAGCTAAATCCACTATCGATCTTAAATCTGAGCAAATACCATAATAAGTAGGATTATTTACTAATACCGCTACTGCATCGGGATTGGATTTAATTGCTTGCTCCAGTTGTTCTACGCTCATACCTAACGAAATGCCCAATCTCTGGTCAACATCAGGATTAACATAAACGGGCTTAGCGCCAGATAAGATCAGCGCATTAATGATGCTGCGATGAACATTGCGTGGCAAAATTATTTTATTCCCGCGTAGACAAACGGCAAGTATCATACTTTGCACCGCAGAAGTAGTACCGCCGACCATTAGGAAGGCATGAGCAGCACCGAAAGCCTCTGCTGCCAAATCCTCCGCCTCAGCAATCACCGAGACCGGATGGCAGAGGTTATCAAGTGGTTTCATTGAATTGACATCGAGACTCACGCATTTTTCACCCAATAGTTCTACGAGCTCGCGATTGCCCCGCCCGCGTTTGTGTCCCGGCACATCAAAGGGTACTACCCGCATTTGACGAAACCGATCCAAAGCCTCGTAAATAGGCGCACTGGTCTGTGGTAGTTTTGCCATTTCTCAATACCTCAAAAAACAAAAAATGCAAGTAAGTGGCATAATGCACTTTACTTGCGTTGTATTCCCTTTTTTCTGATTTTTAATATAGCGAGATATCAAAACAAAGATCATCACTATTAAACATATATAAAAAACAGATTAAGGATTCAGAGTCTATATAGCAAATATTTTACTTTTACTACTCTTATTGACAGTTTCACAAGTATTGTGAGCTATATGCCCACTGGTTATGAAGTAACCAACTTATAAAATTCGAGCTTTTAACTCAATCAATAAGGCAACTTAGTTGCCAATCGGCAGTTGACCCGGCTGTCCGTATGGCCTTAACCTTATATTATTAAGGTGGTCAAAAAATATTTGCATGGAAAGACGAATCAAAGTCTGTTTCCCATGTGGTTAATAGTCTACCATAATGCGATTTAATAGTCAACAAATTGTTATTAGATCAGATATAAACAGTCAATTTTAGCAGGATGATTATAATGATGAAACGTAAAAGGGCCGCTGCAGGCGGCCCAAATAAATAAATTTAATCAATATTATTGCTCTATTTGTTTTGCCATTACTCCGGCCGCCGATTGAGCAACTTTACGTTCCAAATCGCCCAACTCGGTACCGCCTTCTTTATCGCAAATTACTACCGCGCCAATGGGGTCGCCTTGAGATACTATCGGCATTACCATTTCACTATAAAACCGATAACTTTCTTCACCGTTGTCCTCGGCAACAATGCTGCCTCCCGTGTGCTGGGTGCCACTGTTGCGGTAATTTGTAATCATCGGTTTTCGCTGCTCCATCGATTTTTCGACCATAGAGCCAATACCTTTGCCTAAAAAATCCTTCTTGGACGCGCCGCTGACGGCAATAATTGTGTCGCGGTCGGTAATAAATACTGTTTTCCCCAATGCATCATATATGGCGTCGGCATATTCACGGGCAAATGTAGCCAGTTCGCCAATGGGCGAATATTTTTTAAGGATAATTTCGCCTTCACGATCAACAAATATTTCTAAGGGATCGCCGCAACGAATCCTCAGGTTGCGTCGGATTTCTTTTGGTATTACCACTCGGCCAAGGTCATCTATACGGCGCACAATTCCTGTTGCTTTCATAAAATTCCTCCATCGGCAGTTTATTGAAACTCATAGCTTATTGTTTGCCGAAAAAAGGATATTATGCAAATGTATGTTAGCTTTTTCAGCATTTAAATACTTTTGATCTAATTTAAACTAGTATAAAAATTTTCATGAAATGAATAAATGGATTAATATGGATAAATCGTATTATAAATGAATACAAAAAAATATCTCCGAAATGGCAAACTTGGCGAAAGCCAGGGACGCAAAGCTTAGGGTCTAAGGGCAGTCTTGATGATGCCTATGACAGCCGGTTGCCGAAGAGAGTCGCAGAAATTTTAGCTGTGCGCTCTTTTGGACGCACATTTTTTTTCGGAGCAAAAAGAAAGGATGAAGAAAAATGAAAAAATTACTTGTACTCGTATTAGCCTTAGCACTGGTATTATCGTTTTCCATTACAGCATTGGCCGCTGGCAACGGTAATGGTCATGGTAATGGCACCAGCAACGGTAATGGCAATAATGCCATTACTGAAAATGTTGATACCACCATAACCGATGAAAATACTCCGAACGGACAGCAAAACAAAGAGGAAAACGCATTAAAGAAAGCATTTAAATTAGAACTTAACCAGGAAAAGAAGGCGCTTCAGCAACAGAAATGCGATCTGGAAGCACAGATTTTATCTTTACAATTAGAATATAATGCGGCGATAGCTGCCGGCGATCCTGACGGTACCGCTGCTGCTATTCTTGAAAGTATCAATACTCTGGAATCACAAATAGCAGGTTTACAGGCACAAATCAAAGAAACCATCAACGAAAGATTTATGGTGACGAAAACCATGTATACGGCTGAAGAGCTGGCGCAATTTGAGAACGCAGACGCTCTTATCGAACAAATGTATGCGGATGCATACACCCTGGAAGCCGGCAGCATAACAGTTAAAAACAATATTATTAAACTTGAAGCTCCCGCATATATCAAAGGCGGTGTGACATTGATCCCGGTCAGAACCATTACCGAAGAACTTGGCGCCACTGTTGATTATGATACAGAAAACAAAACTGTTACCGTTAGCTTAAATAATACTATTGTTGTATTTGCTATCGGTAGCACTACCGTAACTATTGACGGTACTGTAGTTGATATGGCTCAACCGGCCAATATCACTTGCGGTAGGACATATATCCCGCTACGTTTCCTTGCCGAAACCTTTGGCCTCAATGTCACTTGGGATGATGAAAACGAAATTATCGACATTGATGGAGAAGAAATTACGGAAGATCCAATTGATGATCCAGTGGAAGACCCCGTGGAAGACCCCGTGGAAGACCCCGTGGATGATCCCGTGGATGATCCAGCTGATGGAGGAAGCGAAAATTCCATCTAGGATTCAATTTAATTTAAGTTTTATATTTTTATATAAAAAAGCCTTAGGTTCCTAAGGCTTTTTTATTATAATTAAAATGTTTGAGTACACAGGGCTTTTAAAGACGCTTGATTCTTGGGAACGGCAAAAATAATGGAACGATTGATCATTCATACTATTACCATTTTTTTAGCACTGAATATGCTGATAACCATTGATGGTACAGCCCCTGTTTGCAACAGCCTGCTGGGTTACCGCCTCACATTTTGTGCTGGCTTTGCCTCCCATAGTAAAAAATAAAGATACCTTTTTGCCCGGCGGCAATTGTTCCACCGTACTGTTAAAGGCAGGCGCCGGAAATCCGGCCCAGATCGGCGCACCGATGACTATTTCGTCATAATCATTCAAATCAACACTAAGCGGTTCGATTTCTGTTTTTCGGTGTCCCATCGCTTGCGGACAACCAATAAGATACAAGTTGATTTTGCTGCGTCTTTTTTTCTCTTTTACCTCAACAATATCGGCATTATTTTGTTCTGCAATATGCTGCGCCTCTTTTTGTGTATTGCCGGAAACAGAATAATATATAACCAGTTTTTTCATAAGTTCACCAGCTTTTTATTTTTAGTATACCATATTTTGCCAAATCAATTAACATTTATTCACAATAAAAATTAAGGGTTTTATTTTTAAGTTCAAATATACTATTACTCCTTCATCCACAATGTTTTGAAATCATCCTTCATTGAAATCGGCGTCCAGCCATTTTCATGACAGGCATTCAAAGACTTGTCAGCATCATACTCATATTCCCGTTTACTGTCATCATGTATTAATAAACCGGTGAATGTATGGTAGTTTTCATTGCTGTTAGTATAATTAATCATCGGATAATCGCCGCTGCTGTTGCCAAAAGCCATCACCGGTCTTTTACCGATCTGTCTGTAAATATTATACACCTTGGCTGTATTAAAATTAAAGCCATAATATGTTCGCTGCCTTAACAACTCATCATCAACAGAGAATTTATGGCTATCCTGAAATTGGGTTGAACCATATAAATTTATATCGCTGCCAATTATCTGACTGTAGGGCAAATCAAGTATACCTTTATTAGCGCCCCAGAGGGTTGTGCGTTCCGAACCTGATACAATATATACCGTAAAATCATTGTCTTCCAAGTAAGTGATCAATTCAAGCATCGGCTGGTAAAATGCATCCGACCAAGTCATATCAAAATTAGGATGCTTCGATGCCATGAAGTCCGAGACATAAGTAATATAATCCTCAACCGGCATACCCTCAAAAGCGCCGCCCATTACCGCATAAAGCAGATCGGTACCAGACTTACTCAGCTCTGGATCATCAGCTAATTGCTGCTGTAGAGCACGGTAATTATCATAAAGAGCGTCGCCTTCATCGATCTTGCCATCCTTTATCAATTCTTCTACCCGATAAAAAGCAACAGCAACGCCCAAAACGGTCGCCGTATCAGTACCTTCCGTGAGAATAGTGCCATCCTCATCAAAAACGGCTATCCGATCCTCGACCGGAATAAAATCTTCGCTATTCTCGTTTGTCACTGATTGCACATATTCTGTTATTGCTGATTTGGTTGGGGAATTTTCTGACCAGGAAACCAGTATTTGACTGGCATGAGTAGGTGTTTTTGCAAAGTAGTTCTCTTTGCATCCACCGGTAATAAGTATGCAAAGCACTAATAACGATACGAAAATCATCCATCGTATTTTTCTTAGATAACAAGGTTTCACCGGTTTTCACTTCCTTTATACTGCGTTATTAATAACCTGATAATTCTATGTTTATCACATAATAACGGTTTTAATACACAAAAATTTTAGCCGTATTAGCTACTGACTTTTCCTCCCAGATCAACATGAACTTTAAACCTTTAGTAATACTTTTTTTGTCGTAGTACAACTAAGACAAAAAATCCCCGTCTTGTACAAGTGTCGTATCAAAACGGAGATCAAAGCATTTTCGATTTCAATGAATGAATTATATTGGTTATATTAAAGGACAATCATACGATTTTTTGACAATTCAGCGGAAGCGTTACGATAAAGGCCGTGCTTTCATCGCTACTCTCTGCGGTTATAGCGCCTCCGTGAAGCTCGACTATCTCCTTGGCAATGGCAAGTCCAAGACCTGCTCCTCCGGTTGAACTGGTACGGGAGGAATCCAAACGGAAGAATTGTTCAAAGATACGTCCTAACTTTTCTGCAGGAATTGTCTTACCGTGGTTTTTAACGCATACAATTACATGGTTATCCCTCTGTTGTAAAGAAATAGAAATATCCGTTCTGCTGTAGCTATAATTTACGGCGTTACAGATAAGGTTATTAAACACTCGCTCCAGCTTGTCCGGATCACAAACTATTACGACCTGCGGCACTAGCCGTATATCCCATGTCAGTTCTTTTTCCGCTAAAACAGGATTGAACTCAGAGGTTATCTGTTCGAGCATCCTACTCAGATTTACGCATTCCGGCTCAAGAGTCAAATGAGACAGGTTAAACCTTGTTATATCAAAAAATTCATTAATCAGAAATTCAAGACGTTCCGCCTTATCCAGAGCAATGCCAGTATACTTCGCCCGTAATTCCTGCGAAATTTGCGGTTCGTCACTAAGCAAGGATAAATAACCGATGATACTGGTCAGCGGCGTTTTCAAGTCGTGAGCCAGATAAACGACCAGGTCATTTTTCCGCTGTTCGGCCTCCTTGGCAGCTATAGCGTTGCGCAACGCTTGCTCACGCACAGTATTCAACTCGTCTTGTACGTCTTTCATTGCATTGGGCAACACTATCATTTCGTCACTAGGATTGGCCAACTGTTCGGAAGCTGCTATAATTTCGTCCAGATAACGTAAGGGCTTTTGAAAAAAACGATAGGTAATTATCAACCAGCCCAGCAGCAGCACACCTGCTCCAAAAGCAAGTATATTGTTCTGAATCCAAGTCAGAAAGATATAAAGCGGACTGTACGGCTGCCATGTAAGCATGCTGCAAAACCACCATGCCAAGAAAACAAGCACGACAAACGCAGCTGCAAATCCGAGAAATGTCAAAATATACTGCCAAAAAAGCTGACGGGATATTCTGCTCCGGCGCACATTGTTTTGTTCAAGACGGGCCTTTCGATTACTCAATAGTATAGCCAACCCCCCAAACAGTTTTGACAAACTTCGGTTTTCGGCTCGGTTCGTGCATTTTTTCCCGTAGCCGTGCGATATGAGCCATGACAGTGTTATTATTATCAAGATACTTTTCGCCCCATACGGCCTCGAACAATTCCTCCGATGAGACAACCTTGCAGCGGTGTTCGCAAAGATACCAGAGAATATTGAATTCAATTGGCGTAAGTAGCAGTTCTTTCCCGTACAACGTACATTTATGGCTGTCCTGACAAATATAAAGGCCGGCAAAATCATATTCATGGCTTTCCGTCGGAGCAGCGTTTGAAGTATTGTACCTCGTATAGCGCCGCAGCTGTGTTTTCACACGAGCTACCAATTCCAGCGGGTTAAACGGTTTCGTAATGTAGTCATCCGCACCCAATGTTAGGCCCGTGATTTTGTCTATGTCCTCTACTTTTGCAGTAAGCATGATGATGGGGAATAAGTGATTTTCGCGTATTTTCTGGCAGAGAGTCAAACCGCTCATATCTGGTAGCATTACGTCCAGTATAGCAAGACTCAAAGATTCCCGTTCAACACATGCCAGCGCATTCGCGGCATCATAAAACTTGTATACCATATAGTTCTCATTTTGCAGATATACCTCAACTAGGTCGGCAATCTCCCGTTCATCATCAACGATCAGAATTTTATCGTTCATACTCTATTGCTCCCCTATAACAAATTCATATGGTTAATCATGCCCCGCCGTAATACTCTGCACACATAGCTTCATCTTACTTTTAATTAGACATCAAGCTCAACAATTGTCGCGCCGACACCACCGTCATTATATTCGCTGTCTTTGTAACTCTTGACCAGTCTGTGGCTTTGCAGATATTCGCGGATACCTTTTCTTAATGCGCCGGTGCCCCGGCCGTGAATAATCTTCACCTGTCTAGCGCCAGCAATAAAGGAATCGTCAATATATTTATCAAGGACATTAATTGCCTCCAGTACTTCCATACCATGAAGATCAATCTCACTTTTTACCGCCAAAGCCTTTTCCATCTGTATCTTGCCGTACCGTCCGCGGCCAAAGTTTTTGGACTTTTCGCCTTTATCCTCTTCAATCAACCTTATATCACTAAACGGATATTTGAGTTTTAAGGCGCCGACCTGCAATTGCACTTGTCCATCGCTATCGGGTTGTTTCAGAACAACAGCTTCATTATTCAAACGCGGTAAAAACACCTTCTCGCCGACCAGTACCTGACGCGGCGCGGCGCCGGCGATTGGCAGTTCGGGCTGTTCCTGTTCCGCTTTTTTCTTGAGCTTTTTAAGTTCAATCTGCGCTTGTTGATACGATTTTTGCGCAGATGTCACATCGACTGACGCCTGTTTACGTATCTGCTGATATAAATCACTGCATTGATCCATAGTCGCCGCCACCAACTGCTGCGCTTGACGGTTAGCCTCAATCAAAGCCTCCGCTCGCTCCCGCTCGTTGAGCTGTTCCTGTTCACGCAAATGCTGGTCCTTAGTGGCACATTCGGCCAAGGCGGTATCCAACTGCCTTTTTTGTTCGGTTAAATCACGGCGCATATCTTCCAAGTTGGCCAGCATCGCTGTAATCTGCACATCTTCTTGGGAAAGAAAAGAAGCGGCCGTATCGACAATACTGTCTTTTAATCCCAAGCGGCGGCTGATCTCAAAGGCATTGCTTTTTCCGGGCACACCGGTCAGTAGCCGGTATGTCGGCGATAGTGTTGCCAGATCGAATTCCACACTGGCATTGATCGTGGCCGGATTATTGCAGGCGTATGCCTTCAATTCACTATAGTGGGTAGTAGCTATCACCTTGGAATGACACTTTTGCAAATATTCAAGTATGGCCATCGCCAACGCCGCGCCTTCGGTTGGATCAGTACCCGCGCCAAGTTCATCAAGTAGCACTAAGCTTTTTTCGTCGGCATGCGCCAATATCTTGACTATATTGGCCATATGAGAAGAAAAGGTGCTTAAATTCTGCTCAATACTCTGTTCATCGCCGATATCGGCAAACACCTTACTAAAACAGGAGATTTCGCAGCCGTCTTTTGCCGGAATATGCAGTCCGGCTAACCCCATCAGCGTCAATAACCCTACTGTTTTTAGCGTCACTGTTTTACCACCGGTATTAGGCCCGGTAATTATCATTGTAAATATTTTTTTATCAATGGAAACATCGATAGGTACCACTTTTTCGGCTATGATTAGAGGATGCCGAGCCTGCACCAACCTGATGACGCCACTGTCGCTGATTTTCGGTGCTATACCCTCCAGAAAATAACTGAATCTGCCCTTGGCAAAAATAAAGTCAAGCCGCGCCAGCACGGCAATGTTTAATTGCAATTCGGCACTGAAGCCATTTACTACCATTGATAACGCGCGTATAATCGCGGCAATTTCCTCTTCCTCTTCTCTAGCGGCCTGCTGCAGTTGATTGTTTTGCTCCATGACCGCCAGCGGTTCGATAAATAGTGTCGCTCCCGAAGAGCTCATGTCATGGACAATACCGGCCACTTGTCCGCGAAATTCCTGCTTTACAGGTACAACATAACGGTTGTCGCGGATGGTCACAATAGGCTCTTGTAACAACTTGGCTGTCTGTGGGTTTTTAATCAGGCTGTCCAGCCGTTCTTTGATTCTTTCCGCAGCTTGTCTTTTGCGCCGCCTGATTGAAGCTAATTTATCACTGGCATTATCGTTGATACTGCCGTCATCGGCAATAGCCTTTTCTACTGCGCTTTCAATTGTTTTAAGAAGTACTAATTCCCTTCCCAGGCCGCAAATAATCGGATATTTGCCTCTTAATTCGCTTAAAACCTGTTTGCTCTGTCGGGCGGCTCGTGCTGTCGCTGCTATATTGATCAATTCTTCTGTAGTCAATACGCCGCCAATCTGCAGATGCGCCAGAGAGGGTCTGATATCCCATAATCCGCCAAGTGAAAATAACGGATAAAGCGTCAGAACTGCTGCTGCTTCATCCGTTTCGGCTAAACGTTCTGTTGCTTCCGCCGCAATGCCGGCCGGCAAGAGATTTTCCGCCATTTCACGCGAGACGGCAAAAGAAGTGTAGGCGGCCAGCTTGGCTAATATTTTATCGTACTCTAATCGTAATAAGTTTTTATCCATATTTATCCCCTGAACGACATTGACAAACTGTCCCAATTATTTATACTATCAGGCTGTTGAGAAACAAGCCAGACTAGGCAGCAGGGATGGCCATCTAGAGAGCGTACTAAAATGTACGTGACCGACGTTGACCATCCCGGCAACAACGTATGGCGCAGTTTATGGGCGGCCTGATGGCAATCTATACGCCTCTATACAACTGTCCTTTAGTATAATCTTTGACTATCTGCTGCAACTTATTCCAGGCCTCATCCTGTCCCCAGCCGTCATCAGAAACAGCCAGACGGTACAACTCAGTAATTCGTAGCGCCATCTCCCTCTGATATAAACGCAGGTCGAGGCGAATGACATCGACACCGGCTTTGGATAGCGCCGGAATATCCTCCAGCAAACATAACTGTCGTGAATTGAAGATATGCATGCGGCAGTTTTGATCAAATCGGCAAGGGAAGACATACCCTTTTTCGTCCCGTAACGCTACCTTGGCACCAACCTTACCCTTGCAAGGAGCGTTGCAAGGAGTATCCTGATCACGCCCGCCACAAGCAGCGCCGAGCAGGCAATATTCATTTACCATTAATTCCAAAGCGCCCTGAGCGATTACTTCCTTTTGGGCTTTGCAGCCAATATTTGTTATCTGCGCAAGCGTCAGTTCCGGCGATAACGTCAGCCTTTCCAGCTTCTGCTGTTGATAAAATTCCGCCGTCAAGCTGTTAAATATATTGAGGCCGCTGCCGCCATAAAGTGTGCCACGCCAATCCGCTGCTTTCACCAGCTCAAATTGACCGCAATTCTCAATCAGCAATGACTTTACACCACTTTGCTGCCAGGATTTGATGTTGGTAATCATCTGCTGCGCCGCTTGTTCGGCAATGATCCGCGGTAAAGCTATAGTAACGTTGTCGTTCAATTCATTTACAAGCTGATCAATATTTAGCATAGGCTGAGGTTTCAGTGGTTCAGCTGCCAAATAAATATCTTTTATACCTACTTTGCTGCAATCGCGCGCCAAATCAGCATCATCAACCAAAACGGCAATTTGCGGTAATGTTTGCTGCTTCCTGACTGTTTTTGACTGCTGCGCCACCTGCGAAGATACCGCCAAATTAAATAACCTTTGCTCTACAGGCGGATGGGCGTAAGGCCGATGATGTTGCTGCGTCAACTGCTCTACCAGCTCACGGCGGCATTTGTTCAGCACCGACGAAGGAAGCATTATTCCATCTTCGAGCTCTCCGTCTATCGAGCCTAGACAAAAGCCGCTGCCACCCAGCCGCGCTAACTGGCCTTGCACCGCATACCAGTCACTTTCGCTGGTTTTAGCTTTTTCCACTATATAATCACTGTTAACTTGCGCCTTATAGCCGTCACTATCGATTGCTGAAACTTCCAAAGGAAGGCCAGCGTGCGCTTTGACGATAAAATCGATTTTTTTCTCTGGTAACTGAGCATAGATGGCTTCCGCCTCATCATTCAGCGGCTTATCGAAGGTCTTAAAAACGCGGTCACTAACGCGCCCGCCGTTGATCGTTATCGACACAGTCTCACCTATCGCTGCAACCTCAACCTGTTTGCCGCTTACTGTCATCTGTTCGATAGTTTGACCGATACGCCCTCCGCTGCTGACCCAAATTTCAATACCGTCGCCAACTGTTAAAGGCTGCTCTGTTTTAAATATGATTTTGCCGTTTTCGATAGCACTTATTCGCCCCACAAAAAGGCCGCGGTTATTGGGCCGCTTGTCGCTGATCAATGCAGCGCCGGGATTGCCAAACCAATAGCCGCTGCATACATCGCGGTTAAATATCTGCAATAATTTGCGGTAATCTTCATCATCGTGATAAATAATCCGCTGTTGGTCAAGAAGTTGTAGATATTTGCTGTAAATACTGCTAGTCACTGCCACATACTGCGGTTTCTTCATCCGGCCTTCGATCTTCCAAGCCGCAACCCCCAGAGCATGCAACTGTTCTATATAATGAAAGGCGAACAAATCGCGCGGTGAAAGCAAATAATTACCCTTGTTGTCCAATTCAATCTCGTTTTCAAATTCGTCAACCAAAGTATACGCCATTCGGCAGGGCTGAGCACAACGACCACGGTTGCCGCTGCGGCCGCCGATCATGCTGCTGAACAAACACTGGCCGGAATAGCAAATGCAAAGCGCACCGTGAACAAAGATTTCCAGCGCTAAAGAGGTTTTATCTTTGATGGCAGCTATCTGATCCAATGCCAGCTCGCGGGCTAATATGGCTCGTTCCAATCCTTGCTCCGCCAAAAAATTAGCTCCGTAGCTGTTATGGATAGTCATTTGCGTGCTGGCATGCAGCGGCAACGCCGGTAAAAGTCTGCGCACCATCATCATCAGTCCCGCATCTTGAATTATCAGCGCATCTATACCCTGTGAATAAGCATAATGAACCCACTTTAATGCCTGTTCCATCTCTTCATCCGCAATCAATGTGTTTACGGTCATATAGACTCTGCAGCCATTAAAATGAGCTATTTTAACTGCTTGGGCAAGCTCCTGTTCGTCAAAATTATCGGCAAACGCCCGCGCGCCAAACTGCTTGCCGCCAAGGTAGACAGCGTCAGCGCCGCCTACTATCGCCGCCTTCAGCGCTTCCATACTGCCGGCCGGCGCTAATAATTCCGTCATAATATTTCTCCTGTCCAGCTTATTTACCGTTCTATATTAACATCTTGCTTATAATTAATCGCGACGATGTCTGATCAGTCCCGATCCGGCAACTACCTCAACGCCACGTTTTTCAACCTGATCAAGCAGCAAATTCAGACCAAGGCTATCACTGGCCATATGTCCGGCAATCACCAGATTCAAATTCATATCTTTGGCGACATCTACCATGCCGTCGGTTGCATGCATACAAAGCACCGTGCTGATGCCAGCATCGGAAAGTTTTTCCATAAATTCTTTGGGGCCGCTGGTACCGCCAGTGAAATCGACAAACACTTTTCCCACTGTCCTATCTTTTGTCCCCGAGACAATCCGCGGCGGATTATGATTGATTGCCGAAAACCGGTATTCAGGTACTTCTTTGAGCAATTTAATCAGGTCGCCGATTGTATCAGGCGCTTCATTTCTCATTAAGTTGGTCATGTATTGGGTGACAAGATTATCCGCAGGCGTATGGATGCAGATCATGGGAATTCCCAGCAGACGCGCCGAATCAACACTGCGGAAATGATTAACGACGCCAATACTCTTATCAACCTCTTTGATCCGCTGGTCAAGCAAACCCTCAGCAACATTGGCTAATACTCCGGCTGCGGCCAGGGCGCCGCTTTGCAGTTTCATTACCTCCGGTAAAGCAGCCAAAGCGCCGCCTTCGGGATGATGCGACCAGATCAGATCTATATTGACGCCGCGGCTATTGAGCATTGCTACCACCGCAATTTCACCGCTTTCCATATCTACGCCACAGATCAGTTTTTTGATTTCCCGATCTTGATCGCCAAACAAAATACGGCTGTCGGCATAAGGATTGGTCAAACTCTCGACATCAAAAAATTCCTTCTCATCATCATCCAATTTATCATATGTTTTATTTAATTTTGCAAGCTCTTTACGGACAGCTTCCTCTCCGCGCGGATCAGCTGCAATACCACTGGCTATTGCGAGATCATATATTTCTCTAATCTTCATCACAAGATATCTCCTTTTTAGTAAACTCTTATAAGCCCCCTCAAAAGGGGGCTAAGCATAGCCGTTATAAGAAGAAATAACTTAGGGATTCTATTTTATTTCTCCTCCGATATCTGCTTCAGAAAGCAGCTCCAAATATTCGTCCTGGATACTGAGCAATTCTTCCGCCAATTGCAGCGCAGCCAACACTGCTGCGCGCTGTGGCGAATAATGCGGCGCTTCCGAGCGTATATGTGCGATCTTATCCGCTACTAAAGTGGCTATTTGTTGCAATCTTTCATCGCTGATGTCGCCGCAGAGCGTATAGGGCGCGCCATCGATAATCGTTTGCAGCACTATTTCCTCCCGCATTTTTTTACCTCCTTTAACAAAATCAAACAAATCCATCATAATCTATATACTATGCATTATCATATCTACTGTCGCAGTTTCAAACCCCATTTTTCTGTCAAACCGGCAACAATCCGCTCAAACGCCGCGTCAATCTCACTGTCAGTCAGAGTGCGTTCCTTGCTTTGGAAAAGCAGCGAATAAGCCAGACTACGTTGACCAGCCTCGATCGGCGCTCCTTCATATAGATCGAACAACTGCGCATCCTGTAAATTATTCCCGCCTAAACGCTTGATTTCTTTTTCAATTTCCGCAGCGGGAACATATTTATCACCGATTAAGGCAATATCACGGTTAACCGCCGGATAACGGGGTAAATCTTTAGATTGGAGCAATAAATCAGCCAAAGACAATATCAGCCGCAGATCAAGTTCTGCTGCGATTACCGTTCCGTCAACAAGATAATTTTCGGCAACCTCGGGATGCAATTCACCGATATAACCGATTGCTTTTTTATTTACTGTTATTGCGGCGCTGCGACCGGGATGAAGAAAACTGTATTCTTCTCTTTTAAATAATACATTATTTACGCCAGCAGCTTTTAATAAATCTTCGATAATACCTTTGAGATAAAAATAGTCATATTTTTCACCTGCCGACTGCCATGAAGAAGGCGCCTGTCCGCACAAAACACAGCACAAGGTCATAATCTCATCCGGCTGAACAGTTTCGTCATGCGGCAAAAACACCCTGCCAAGCTCATATATAGCACAGTTATCATTACGCCTGTTTAAATTACGCATTAAACAATGAAGTAATCCCGGTAATAATGACTGCCGCATCACGCTTTGATCTTCATTTATCGGGTTAAGAATTGCCATGCTCTTGCGCCAATCATCATCCGGCGGTAACTCCAGCCGGTCCGCTTCTTTACTACTGATAAAGCTATAATTAATTGTCTCGGTCAGACCATGGGCCAGCATTAATTGATTGATTTTACGTAATAATTGCTGTTGCGACGTTCTTTGGCCTTGGGCTGCCGAAGACGGTATCGTTACAGGAACTTTATCGTAACCTTTAATCCGGGCTATTTCTTCAATTAAGTCTATCTCTAGAGTGATATCCTGACGATAAGTAGGCACTTCAACTAACATATCTTCATTAACCATCTCTATCGGAAAGCCCAGTGCGCATATCACTTCTGTTATTTCTGTTTGTGTAAACTGCGTACCTAAAACCTGATTCACTCTTTGCTGACGCAGCTTGATTTTCTTAATCGGGGCTGGCTCAATCCGTACGTCGATTGAGCCGCGCGCTGCCTCGCCGTTACAATATTCACAAAGCATCTGCACAGCTCGGCGTGAGGCAAAATCACAGCCTTCAATATCTACGCCTTTTTCAAATCGCAGCGAAGCCTCGGAGGGAATACCAAGCCTACGTGCAGCACGTCTGATCGGTACTTGCGCAAAACAGGCGCTTTCAATCAGCACCGACGTCGTTTCCACAGTAACTTCTGTATCCATACCGCCCATCACTCCGGCAATACAAACCGGTTTTTGGCCGTCGCAAATCAATATTTCTTCACCGCGAAATTGACGCTGCTTACCATCAAGCGTTTGCATCATTTCGTCTTTCAAGGCCTGACGCACTATTATTTTGTGGTCGGCCAACTTATCATAATCAAAGAAATGTAGCGGCTGACCTGTTTCCAGCATCACAAAATTGCTGATGTCAACAACGCTGTTAATCGGTCTCATGCCGGCGGCCAGCAAATATTGCTGCATCCAAGCCGGGGACGTACCAACTTCTATATTTTTAACCAGCCGCCCAATATAACGCGGACAAAGCTTGCTGTCCTCGACAATAATCGCTGCTTGTTGTGATATGTCTCCGCCGTTTTCACGGTATTGTGGTTGCGGCAGCTTAACGCGTATGCCGGTTAAAGCTGCTGCTTCATGCGCCACATTAAGCATGCCCAAGCAATCGTTACGGTTTGGCGTCAGCTCGACCACTATCACCGCGTCGCGCAGGCCCAAAGCATCAGCCAGCTCAACGCCTAAAGGCAAATCATCGTCAAGAAGCCAGATGCCCGATGTGCCTTCGGGATCGATACCCAGCTCCGCAGATGAACAAAGCATACCAAAACTATCAATGCCGGCTAATTTAGCTTTTTTGATCTTGATATCGCCTGGCAGTTTAGCGCCAATCTTGGCCAAAGCTACTTTTCGTCCGACTGCAACATTGGGCGCACCACAAACTATCTGCAGCATATCACAACCGTCATAAACCTGGCATAAAGTCAGATGATCGCTATTTGCCACCCGTTCGGTGTTTTTAATCTCAGCTACCACCACATTTTCCAGTTCTGCGCCGCGCCAGACAATCTCGTCCACCTCTAGCCCGGCCATTGTAAAACGCTCTGCCAACTGCTCAGGAGTCAGAGTTATATCTATATACTCTTTTAACCAATTATATGAAATCCTCATTTAAGTCCCCTCCTAAAACTGGCTGATAAAGCGCAGGTCATTATCGAAAAGCAAGCGGATATCGTTGATTGCGTACTTGAGCATCGCAATCCGCTCGACGCCCATGCCGAATGCAAATCCTGTGACCTGTTCCGGATCGTAACCGGAGGCGCTTAAAACCTTAGGATGGACCATACCGCTGCCGAGAATCTCAATCCAGCCGCTGCCCTTACAGAGACGGCAACCTTTACCGCCGCAAACGAAACAGGATACATCTACCTCGGCAGATGGCTCGGTAAAAGGGAAATAACTGGGGCGCAGACGGATTTCCCGCTCTTCGCCAAACATCCGTTTCGCAAATACCAACAGCGTGCCTTTTAAATCGGCAAAACTAACGTTTTTATCTACCAACAGGCCTTCAACCTGGTGAAACATCGGTGAATGAGTAGCATCGTCGTCACGTCGATAAACACGCCCGGGACAAATAACTTTTACCGGCAACTCCGGGCGCATCTTTTCCATAGTACGCACTTGTACCGGTGATGTTTGCGTGCGTAAAAGCATGCTCTCACCAAAATAAAACGAATCCTGCATATCGCGGGCCGGATGTTCCGGCGGTAAATTCAGCGCTTCAAAATTATAATAATCAAGTTCAATTTCCGGTCCTTCGGCAATCAAATATCCCATGCCAAGGAAAATATCTTCTATTTCCTCAACCACTCTACTGAGAATATGCTGATTTCCTTGCGTAAATCTTTTACCAGGCAGACTCACATCAATTGTTTCGACTGCTAGCCGTGACGACAGACCGGCTGCCTGTAATTGCAATAACCGTTGCTCGATAGCCTGCTCAACCGCTTGTTTGGCCTGATTCAAGGCAGCACCGAGCTTGGGACGTTCTTCGGGGCTTAAACCTCCCATCATTTTGGCGATTGCCGTGATTGCACCTTTTTTACCAAGATAGGCAACTTTAATTTCCTGTAATTGTTCCAAATCAGTGCAACTATCAACCGCCGCTACTGCTTCTTCCATAAGGGAAGTCAGTTTGTTCAGCATCGTTTTACCTCCGACAAAAAAATAATGCCTTTCGTCCCGGTAAAGGAGGAAAGGCATAGTTCAACTGTTAAAACAGACCGAGTTGATCAATAACCCCTTTTGTTTCCGGCCCGAATTATTGCAAGCTCATTCTGCGATAAAATATATATGCCGCTATCGAACCAGTTTGTTCAAAAATCTTCCACAAAGCATCTGTATTCATTCTCATGGCAGCACTACCTTTCGCAACTCCAGGGAGAATTATTAGCTATATTATAGCATAGACTCCCCCAAAAGGCAATTATAAATCTGGAAAATTTTTATACGTCAATTTTCTCCCCCCGGTGCCCGATAATTAGCATTCAATGTCATATCTTTGTTGCAGCGTTTGATATAACAGTACAGCTGCTGCTACCGCCACATTTAAAGATTCGCTTATCTGCGACATTGGCAGCATAATTGCAGCATCAGCCGCTGCGTGCCAAAAATCGCCAACACCATAAGCCTCCGCACCTAATATATACGCATGAGGTTTGATTAATTGCTCTTGCCAATATATTTGCTTGGCATCGGCAGCCGTCATAAATAAACGCACTTGTCTCCTGCGGCACAATGATAGAGCGTCTTGCTCATCGGCAACCCAAATCGGCAGTCTCAAAGCTGCTCCCATTGCTGCGCGCATCACTTTTGGAGAAGTCCAATCTGTACAATTACCGGTTAATATCAGCCCGTCAACCGCTGTTGCCTCGGCTGTACGGATGATCGTACCAAGATTGCCGGGATCGGAAATGCCGTCGGCAATCAGTAAAAAATCACACTTTGAGTCTGAAATTTTCTGATAGGCATCAGCAGGATAACGGACTGCTAAAACAACGCCCTGCGAATGCTCGGTCGCAGCCGCACGCGCCAATAAAGGGGCCGCTGCGGAAAAAACTTTTACTCCCCGTAACCTCAAACCATCAATAACCTGACCAACTCTGGGCTGATCCGGTAGCATTTGCTCGATCAAGGCAAACTCTATATCCGCACCGGAGCGCAGCGCCTCCTCGGTAGCGCGTACTCCTTCAATGATAGTTAAGCCTGTCTCGCGTCTCCTTTTTGGTTGCTGCAGGGAGGCTAATAACTTTATATATTGATTATCACGGGAAATAATCTCTTCCATACTATTTTCTCCAAAAACTTATTGTATTGATTATACTATATACCTGCGCTGTCGTCTATACCTGCCAACAATAAAAACCAGCGCAACCTCAAGGATTGCGCTGATATAATTATCTTTATATTAGATTACAGATTAGCTTTGGCGACATCGGCAAATTTGCTAAACGCCGCGGCGTCGCTGACGGCCATTTCGGCTAAAACCTTACGGTTTACATCAACGCCGGCAACTTTAAGGCCGTGAACCATTTTACTGTATGATAAACCGTTAATTCTGGCTGCCGCATTGATACGGGCAATCCACAATTTGCGAAAATCACCTTTCTTTTTGCGCCTATGCGCGAAAGAATAATATAGCGAATGGAGCAATTGCTCGTTTGCTACTTTAAACAGCTTGGAATTGGAAGCTCTATAGCCTTTGGCTAATTTCAAGACTTTTTTATGCCGTTGATGACGCGTATATCCTCTTTTAACTCTGGTCATTATTTAATCCTCTCTTTCGACTAATGTGCTTATGCGTACGGCAGGAGCCTTCTGGTTTTTTTGGCTTCTCCCGGAGTTAAAATATCGCTTTTACGTAAATTCCGTTTACGTTTGGACGATTTTTTTCCTAAAATATGGCTGCAATAAGCATGATGTCGCGATAATTTGCCAGTACCGGTAACCTTGATTCTCTTGGCGGCACCACGATGTGTTTTCATTTTTGGCATGATGTTCCCTCTTTCCTCAAAATATATTTCTTGCAATACTGCCAATAAATTCGGCGTAGAAAAGTATATAACGAAGTATTAAGCGTGTTTGGGGGCAAAAATAACAATCATGTTTTTCCCCTCTATTTTAGCCGGTCTTTCAACGGCCGCAACATCAGACAAACGTTCAATCATCCGCTGGCATAAAACTAATCCCAGATCGGTATGGGTAATTTCGCGTCCGCGAAACATTACGGTTGCTTTTACTTTATCGCCATCCTTGAGAAATCGTTCCGCATTTTTTACCTTAGTATCAAAATCATGATCCTCGATATTCGGCCGGAATTTGACTTCTTTAATTTGAACTACTTTTTGGTTTTTCCGCGCTTCTTTTTCACGCTTCGACTGTTCGAAACAGTACTTACCATAATCCATTATCCGGCATACCGGCGGATGGGCATTGGGGGAAATCTCAACAAGATCTAAACCTTTTCTAATTGCTAAGTCCAGAGCGTCTTTGAGCGACATCACGGATTGTTCCTGATCGTCGCCGACAAGCCGCACCTCCGTACCCCTGATTTCTTCGTTAATACGCAGTTCCTTAATTATTTTTCACCTCCATAAATTTAAAAAAAGCGGCATTGCCGCTTCCATATCAATATAGCTACGCTCAAAAATAAACGTTTTGCCATATCAACCTGTGCATCTAAAAGATTACAGGTGAGAAGCGTGCAACTTCTACTTGTTATAACAGGGATATTTTATCACATCACTTTTAAACTGTCAAGATTTTTCATTTGATAATTTAACAAAATTATAATAAATATTCCACTGCTTTTCCGGTGGCCAAACTGCCCCCAACATCCAAAACCCGTTGATTGGTACTGCCGCGCCATTTAAGATTCAGACTTTTATTATAAAGTTTAAACGGTCCGTCAATTAATACGTCAATTTGCTGCAGTAACGGCAAATATCTGTTATCCGCAGTTAATTGCTCATAAGTATAGCCGCTATAGCACCAAACATTTAAACCCAATTGATGAGCCTGCTGCGCTAAAGCGGCGCAATCTTGGACCTGTAAAAAAGGCTCGCCGCCGGAGAGCGTCAAACCATCGGTTAAGGGGTTTGACGCCATTTTCTTTACTATATCTGCCACTGCTATTTCCTTACCACCGTTCAAGTCATGGGTAGAAGGATTATGACAGCCCTGGCAATTATGCAGACAGCCTTGAGTAAATACTACAAAACGCATACCCTGGCCGTCAACGATTGAATCCTGGAGCAGTTGTGCTATCCTCATTGTTTTCTCCTGATATGTCTTTTTGACATACCGCTAATATTCGGTTAACAGGAACAATCGATATTATGTTTAACGCGGTCTCTTTCCTCAGCTTTTTTAGCATTGTTGAAGCGATCGACCGTGCCAACTAAATAGCCGGTAATGCGGCGGATGCGATCAAAACCGACTTCTCCGTCAGTCTCGCGGCGGCCGCAGCCCGGACATTCGTCTTTGATTATACCGCTATAACCGCAAACCGGATCTCTGTCGACAGGATGATTGATCGATCCGTAACCGATACCGCACTTCTGCATATACCTGACGACCTTTTCAAATGCTTCGATATTATCCAATGGGTCGCCGTCCATTTCGATATAAGTAATATGGCCGGCATTGGTCAGATTGTGATAAGGGGCTTCGATATTGATTTTTTCAAATGCGGCAATCGGGAAATAAACGGGGATATGGAAACTGTTGGTATAATAGTCTTTGTCGGTAACGCCGGGGATTTCGCCATAAAGCTCTCGGTCCAGCCGTACAAAACGTCCGGCTAAACCCTCCGCAGGCGTCGCTAACAGGGTGATGTTTAAACCATAATGACGGCTGGCGTTATCGAGCTTGGCGCGCATATAACCAACAATTTCCAGCCCTAAATTCTGTGCCTGCTCGCTCTCGCCATGATGGAAGTCGATCAAGCTTTTCAGCGTTTCCGCCAAGCCGATAAATCCTACTGATAAAGTACCGTGTTTTAATATCTCACCTATTTCATCATTCCAATCGAGCTTCTCGCTACCCAGCCAAACGCCCTGCCCCATCAGGAAGGGGAAGTTTTTAACCTTCTTTTTGCACTGAATAGTAAAGCGTTCCAGTAACTGATTGATAACCAGATCCAGTTTCTGATCGAGAGACTCAAAAAATACGCCAATATCACCCTTGGCCTTGATAGCCAGGCGTGGTAAATTGATCGAAGTAAACGAGAGATTGCCTCGGCCATTGGATATAACCTGCCCAGGATCGTAAACATTGCCAATAACACGCGTTCGGCAGCCCATATAGGCAATTTCTGTTTCCGGTTGCCCCTCTTTATAAAATGAAGCGTTAAAAGGAGCGTCCATAAATGAGAAATTGGGGAAAAGCCTCTTGGCGCTGCAGCGGCAGGCCAATTTGAACAAATCGTAATTAGGATCGCCGGGATTAAAATTAACGCCTTCTTTGACACGAAAAATCTGGATTGGAAAAATAGGCGTTTCCCCGTTACCTAACCCGTCTTCTGTGGAAAGCAACAGGTTACGCATAACCATCCGACCTTCCGGCGAAGTATCCATACCGTAATTGATCGAGGAAAAAGGCGTCTGCGCGCCGGCGCGGCTATGCATGGTATTAAGATTATGGATAAATGCTTCCATAGCCTGGAAGGTTGCCCGATCGGTATCCTTAATTGCCTGTTGCAAGGCGAACTGCTGTGCTTTGACGGCGCTTTCTTCGCTATCAGCAAACTTGCCGACCAACAGTGACAGTTCTGTTTGCAGATAATTTTCGTTATTTTCAAGCGTAGGCATCAAACCGGTATCTGCTTTAATCTTTTTTACCATGGCTTTTAGCTCAATCTCTTGATCGGGACGGCCATCTATAATCGTCAGCGCCCGCGCCAGATTCTGCGTATATAACCGCACAAATGTTTTGCGTACACCCTGCGCCATACTATAATCAAAATTAACGATACTTTGGCCACCATGCTGGTCGTTTTGGTTAGATTGAATGGCAATGCAAGACAGCGCTGAATATGAGGCGATATCGTTTGGCTCACGTAGCGTGCCATGTCCGGTAGAAAAACCGCCGTCGAACAATTTAATCAGATCTATCTGACAACAAGTGGTTGTTAAAGTATAAAAGTCAAGGTCATGTATATGAATATCACCCTCGCGGTGCGCTTTTGCATAGGCAGGATTTAGTACAAACATTTCATAAAACTGCTTGGCCCCTTCGGAACCGTATTTGAGCATAGCACCCATGGCGGTATCGCCGTCAATATTGGCATTTTCCCGTTTTATATCGCTGTCTTTAGCATCTGCAAAAGTAATTTCTTCATAGCGCCTCATTAACCGGGTATTCATTTCGCGCACGCGGCTGCGCTCCCAACGGTAAAGTATATATGCTTTGGCAGTCTGAATATAGCCGTTATCCATCAGCACCTGCTCGACGACATCTTGAATATGCTCCACTTCCGGGCTGGGATTGTTTTCATGTTCCAATAATATCAATACGTCTTCTGCCAAACGCTTTGCATCTTGTTCTTTGCCCGAATGATATGTAGCATTGAACGCTTTATTGATGGCTTCAGCAATTTTGTCCAACTCGAAATGTGCTAATCGGCCATCCCTCTTTTTAATGCTGGTGATCATCATACTCGTTTTCCTCTCTTTTTCCTTGATTAGAAACAGACTTTTTTTGATAAACATCCGGGCTGTTATATATTATGTAACTTACAATATGTAGTATTTTTCTGTCTACCATCCATGCATATATAGTACAATAGTACAAGCTTAATTTTGAAAAGTCAATAAAATCAAGACTAAAATAGAGATTAAAATTATATATTATTATATTGATCTAGTAGACAAATTAAAAAACGCCAGTAAATCACTGGCGTTATATTTTTCAATGTATCACTTTATTTATATCTTAGAGAGATTTTTGGCAGCATCAACCAGATGTTTAGCCAGACAACTGGTGGTAACAGTGCCAATACCTCCAGGTACCGGCGTAATTTGCGCCACCTTTTCCACAACAGCGTCAAAGTCGACATCACCGCAAAGTTTTCCATCTTGGTCTACATTGATACCCACGTCTATTACTATCTGTCCGGATGAAATAAAATCACTGCCAATCATTTTTGCCGAACCTGCAGCAGCAATTACAATATCAGCATCGCGTACTGTTTGCGCTAAATCTTTGGTACGGGTATGACAAATGGTTACTGTTGCATGGCGCTGCAGCAAAAGAATCGCCAACGGTTTACCGACAACCATGCTGCGGCCAATTAAAGTTACTTTTTTGCCGGTCAGATCAAAACCGTAAAAATCAAGCAATTCAATTACTGCCTCAGGCGTACATGGTGGATAGCCGCCGCTATCACCGGCAAATAATTTAGCTATATTAATTGGCGTCAGGCAATCAACGTCTTTGATAGGATCGAGATGATATTTGATAACATTTTCATCGATCTGTTTCGGCAAAGGACGGAAGACCAATACGCCGTGGACTTCTTTATCTTCATTTAGTTTGCGCAGTTCTCTAATAAAATCACCCTGTTCGACATTTTGCGGTAATTCCACTACGTTAAGGCCTATTCCTAAGTCACCAAAACGCTTTTTGGCACTGTTTTCGTAAGCAATATCATCAGCTTTGGCGCCACAGCGCACAATCACCATCAACGGCGCAATTCCGTGAGATTTCAGATTGGCTACTTCGGCTAATAATTCTTCTTTAATGGCTGCTACAACCGCATTACCCTTCAATAATTTTTCCATAACGGCCTCCTATTTCCTTACAGCGTTTGTCACATCATTAACCACTTTATCCGCGCGCTGTGTCCATTCGCCTAACAATTCATCAACTTTATCATCAAGTTGAGCTGCATATTCCCGCTCTTTCATCAAGGCCGTATTGATATAAACATTGAGCGAAGCGCCAATCAGCGCGCTGCGGCAAAATGTTGCGCCCACGCCGACATCAGAAATTACCATTCGCGAACCTTTTTTCGCCAGCTCTTCAAGCAAAACTATCGTTTCTGTAACCTTTTCCATAATTTCTAACGGTACCGCGCTAGCATCATGCAAGCATTTCTCCATGACCTGCTCGCGCAGCGCGATTTCATTGGGAGTATCCTTGGGCAGCCCATAAGCTTTGGCCAGCGGCGCGAATACCCTAGCATCGGCATTGACCAATTCTTCAAACTGCAGCCGCAGCTGTTGGGCATCGGCTAAGATCCGTTCAATATCTTCCTGGTATTCGGCATACTTCTTTTTGCCGGAAGTTAGATTGGCAACCATGCTAGCTAATGCCGTAGATAGAGCCGCGCAAAATGCACTGGCTCCGCCACCGCCTGGGGTCGGATCCCCTGATGCCAACTTGCTTAAAAATTCCTTACAGCTTGCTTGTAACATTTGATCTGTCCTCCAAGATTATTACTATAACAAAGGGCATGTATTTTATTGTATCAACTTTAAAATAGCTGCCCAAATGAGCAGCTATACTTCGCTATCTTCAGTATCGGTATCAGGTGGTTTAATTTCATGTACATATATGCTGTCTAATATACCATTAACAAATTTGGCGCTTTGATCATCAGAAAATTTTTTGGCCAATTCAACTGCTTCATTGATAACTATATTTGCTGATATTTCTTTACAGAAAAACAACTCATAGATGCCTAAACGCAATATACTCTTGTCAATATTGGTAAAACGGTTTATATCCCAGCCACGGGCATATTTTTGAATCTTTTGGTCAATGACCTCTAAATTTTCCTCAACACCTTTAATCAATGATACAACAAACTCAGCGTTTTCTCCAGAAAGTTCCGCTTCGTCAAGTGTTAATATTGTCATGTCCCAATCATTGTCGCCCACATCGCGTTGAAACAGCATTTGCAGCGATGTTTCTCGTGCTTTGCGTCTACCCATTATGCCAACCTCTTAATCTTTAAATAGTTTTTCCATCGATTCTTTAATGTTGACTTTTTCATCAATTTTTTTGCCTATATATAAACCAATGAATATACAAATAAAGATAAATATCGTTTTCCAAAAGCCGACGCCGATCACAAGCAAGGCAAAGAACAGTGCAACGATAATACCGACAATCTTTCCTTTGTTGTTATTCCAGATTTCCAACCACAAAGAATACCAATCCATCAGCGCACCCTCCTTTGAGTTAATGCTTGTCCAACTTATTTGCTACGTTAGCAATCACAATCTTGATCTCGGACACACTAATACCGGTCATTGCCTTTAGCGTTTGTTCTACTGACTGATGTACCGCCGTGGTAATTTGCGGGAAATTCCCCTCCTGCGGCAGTGTCAGGTATAGACAAATAATCACACCTTCGCTAGAGTTGTAAATCCGCGTTTTTACATCTTTGACTTGAGGGTTGTCCATCGCGGCTTTCTTAACCACACTATCTACGGCAGTAGAACTGATATTAACAGAAATACCCTCATTGGTAGCTACTTTGATCATCGGCGAACCGCTTTTGCGCAAAAAGGCCGCAAATAAACCGATAATGCCTAAGACCAATAATATAACCACCACACCAATTACCGGCCAAAAATAGTCACCACTAAGAAATACTAACTGAAATTTTCCCAACCAGAATGAGGCTACCCCCTGATTAATATTGCAAATAAAAACAAGTGTAGCCAAGGCGACTAAGGCCAATCCTCCAAGTATCAATAATATGCGTCTGAAAATTACCATGCTATCGCCCCGCTTTCTCATACTGAACTAATACAAAACTAATCGAATAATTTACTGCTCGGTGGGCTCAGGTTGTTCCTGAGGAAACGCCACGCCTTGAACATGTACATTAACGGCATTTGCATGCAACCCGGTCATGGTTTCCACTGCCTCTTTTATGCTCTCCTGTACTTCTGTCGCGACTTTTGTGATAGAGGAACCATATTCGATAATAATGTAAGCATCAATAGTTGTATTATCTTCACCAACCACGACTTTGACGCCTTTTGTAAGATTCTTGCGGCCTAACAACTCGGCAATACCGCCGGCAACACCGCCGCTCATTCCGGTAACCCCGGCAATTTTGGAAGCCGCTAAACCGGCAATAGTCGCAACAACATCGTTGGCAATTTTAACCGAACCAATAGGACTGTCTCCAACAACTTTTTCTTCAATATTTTCAGTACTCATATGATCCCCTCCTTATTTAAATTAAATCAGGTAAATCAATATAATTGTTAAATTTTGTCTTAAATATCTATTAGTATCTCTAAATTATAGCAAATAATAACAAAAATAACAACTTATTTATTATTTGTCTATAACAAATATTTTATCATAGCTATATCCGCTAACGTTTGCTCCGATATCGGCGGCTTGTGTAGCTTTGGTATCGTCGAGTTTGGCAGATACCACCATCGTTAGCTTTTCGTCCGTCATGGTGACCACCGCTTCTCCTAAACCTTTGGCTTGCAAAAGCATCTCCGCTTCTAATTCACACTCCATATAATTTGCAATGGCCATTTTACGCGCCTGGGCTTGGGCTCTTGTTGTGGCGTCGGTAGCCTCGTCTTTAATAATACCATCCAATAATGATATTTCCTTGTCACGGGCGCTGTCACGTTCCATCCGATAAGAGGCAAAAAATTCGGCGTCACTATCGGTTTTATTACTAGTGCTATCCGCCGTGCTTACGCTATCATTAGGTTCCGGCATTTGATTATCATCAAGATTGACAACCGGAGCTTCGGCAGTGAGGCTTCCCTTTAGCTCGCTTTGGCTAAGATCGTAGGCAAACACTGCTAACGCTATCACCATCAATATTATTATTGCCTTCTTGCGTAAAGATTTATTGCCGTTTCGATATTTATTTTGCATAACAAATCCTCCTTTAATGGTTTATATAAGGTGAGCATCAATTCACAGCTATTTACAAAATATGTTGCAACAAATGAAACAATAACACCCGTTATTTTATTGAGCCGGTAAAACTTCGACCTGATAAGCGCAGATCCCCAATAATTGTTGCACTGCTTTGGATAGCTGTTCGCAGATAACTGCATTATCAGCTCCCTCAGCAACAACCAAAACGCCTGCGATCTGCGGCATTACTGTTTTCACTTCCACCGGCTGGTCATTGGCAGAGGCCAACTGCTCACTTTTGGTTGTTTCCTTGCTTTGAGTATTACTATCTGTAGTAACCTCCTGCGTTGTGTTACTGGTGCTTTCAGAATCTTGCAGATATTGGGTTGATTCACTCTCGCTGAATCTGACGGCAACGCTGACTTTTCCTGCACCTTTGATAGTACTTAAGATCGCGGCCAGTTTAGTTTCCAGTTGCTCTTCCTGAGTGTCAGCAACCTTTTGATTTGTTGAACTTTCGGTAGTTTTACTATTACTATCACTTTTATCATCTCCTATCGAGGTAAAATTCATCAGCACAATTCCTATCAGCAATATCACTCCCAAGCGTATAAACAATTTTCGCTCTTTATCGCTTAGGCCTGATAGGCGACTGAAGATACCTTTAATTTTGTTTTTATGTTCGGTGTTATTCTCCACTGCTTACATCTTCCTTATCTTTATTAATATCAACTGCATCGACCAAACTACAACTGATGATCCCCTCATCAATCGCCATAAAACCGGCAATAGTACTGCGTACCTTTTGGCAGACCGCGGAATCGATTGCTACCAACGACACAGTTACCTGCTTTACCTGACCGCTGGTAGAATCAAGTTCAACTTTGACCTCAGCTTGCTGTACGTTAATATTTACTAATGCCAGTGACTTTATCTGCTGCTCAAGCTGCTGCCGGTAATCATCATTGGCATCCTCGCTCAACGTTTGCGCCAAAGCATCACCCTTGGCAAGAACATCGGCAGTTTGATCGGCATAATCGCTGCTGTCATAAAGCGATCCCCAATCACTACCATTAAATAACTTCAGCACGGGGTTAAGAATAACCAGCAACACCAGTAGACCCATCAGCAGGCGTACAAATCTATGAAGAGTTCCTGAAGGCAGCAATAGCTCAACAAAAGAATTAATAAGAACTACTACAGCTAAATTACCGATTGTTTCTTTAAGTACAATCAAACCTCTCACCGCCTAGCGCATCATCATTGATATATTACCGGCGCCAATCACAACAGCTAAAACAAAGAAGAAAAACAAACAACAAATCGCTGTCACCGCAAAGATTGCTATCAGGGAACTGCCCATACCGTTGATCGCTTCAGCTAATTGATCTTCTCCCAGCGGTTGAATCAAAGCTGCGGTCAGGCGATAAATAATAGCCTGCACCAGTATTTGCACGGCAGGTAGCGCACAGAGTGTCAACAAAACCACTACTCCAGCGACACCGATAATATTTTTCAATTGCAGCGCCGTTCCCAGCACGCTATCAAGCGCATCCGCCAGTGAACGTCCCACAACCGGTATAAAGATGCCGCTGGCGGTTTTTGCCGCCTTGATCGTTAATCCGTCAAATGAAGCGGTTGCTACCCCTAAAATGCCGATCAAGGCCATGAAAACCGCCGTCATAATACCCATAACCCCCAGGCCTACATCCTGAAACAAACGCGCTAATTTATCGATATTAAAACGCGGCGATATATGGCCAAGTAAACGGAGAATTGCCGATAAATAGATCAGCGGAAAAATGAAATTATTAATCAAATTAACCATCAGCGCCAATGCTGTCAATATCAATGGATTAACTATGGCAACAGTACTGGCGCCACCCATCGCGGCTAATAATGGCATGAGAATCGGTATCACCGCGTAAAGAAAATCGCTCATTGAGGTAATTGCATCTTTTGAAGAACCAAGTACCATTGAAAAAGTTGATAACGCAATGCCGGTTAAAACCAGATAAACAACAGCGCGGCTTAATAGCGCAATATCGCTTTTCTCAAAGCTGTCCTTGATAGCGCTTAAAAGCAAACAGATGACCGCTAAAACTATCAATTGTCCTATTAATACAGTATTTGCGGCCGCTTCGTCGAAGAACATTGCTACTAACAAATCAGGTACCATTGAAGCATCGAGACTGATATCGCCGCTTAGTAATTGCTGCCACCAATCGGTAAAGCTGAAATCCTTAAGGTATTTGTCCAGAGTACCATCAAGCTGCTTTAGGTATTCATCTATCGCTTCCGTATCGGTAGTAGCGGCAATTTCTTCGGTTGTTTTCTGAGTGTCCACTGCCTGATCGGTTGTTTTTGAAGTTTCAGCTGTCACCGGTAGAGGCAACAATATCATCAGCGCAATGACAATGGCTGTAATCCGCGCTCTCATTGGAGTAACCTCAGTACCGACTGTAACAACGCCGAAGCAATAGGCATTGCCAGGAGCATGATAGCAACTTTAGCGGCAATTTCCACTTTAAGTGCGATTGCCCCCTGCCCGGCATCGCGGCAAAGCTGTGCTCCGAATTCGGCAATATAAGCGATGCCAATAACTTTTATTACGACAACGAAGTAATAACTGTTAAGACCGCTTTTCAGCGCTATGTTTTCGAATAAAGAAATCAACTCCGAAAACGACGGCAACAGCCTTAAGAATATGATAGCGCCGGTAGCCAATGCCGCTATTACTGCCAATACAGGCAATTTACTCTGTTGAAGGAAAACGCTGATGATGGCAGCAATTACCGCCAATGCTATTATCGGTATGATTGCTGCAATTGAACTCATGGTTTCTCACTCCTAATATAGCTTAAATACTGCCTCGACACCGTTAAAAAGCTCCTTAATAATCGGTAATACCTTTATCAACCCTATAGACACGCCAACCACCAATGTTAAATAAGCAAATTCGTCGCGGCCGGCTTGTTTTAAAAAAGTATGCAATATCGTAACAGCGATTGCCAGCGCAGTCAGAAAAAAGATAATGCTTGCGTCCCCCATAAATATCCTCCTTTATATAAACATCAGTACCAATACAGCGCCAACCGACCAGCCGATATTTTTCCAGATTTTACCCCAGGAAGCATATTGCTCCTTAGCTTCAGACTCGGCGCTTTGCAACCGCAGGCGGATTAATTCGATTTTTTTTAGCTGATCATCACAATCCGATAATCCCAATCCCGAAGAAAGATCAGCTAATATTTGTCGGTCTGTGCTGCTAATTGCCAGTTGGTTTTCTGCTATACTCTGTGTAAAAGCTTCTGCGGCGCTTAAACCTTCACCATTAACTAACAAATCTGCCGCCGCGGTGAATACAACACTACCATGACCAGCCGCCAGTGCAGCTTGATTTAACGCTTGCGGCAATGGCGTGGCGGCAAAGCCAACCTCCCGTTCCAAAGCCAGTAACCCCTGTTGCAATTGGCTCAAACAAATCTGCCGCTGTTGTAATTTGCAGGCAAACAAACGGCCAATGCCAGTGCTTGCAATAATAATCAATACCGCGCCGATAACCTTCAGCATAATTAACCTCCTGCTGCCAGCAGTTGCAAGTTTTGATCGTAAATACCCTCAACGGTTCCGGGGCCGCACCTTCTTGACAGTACCACCAGTCGTTGGAACGCTTGGGCCTGCAGTAAAGTGGCGAAAACGGGACGGTCAGCCAATTCCTCGCAAGCGGCGGCGTGGGCTGACGCTACAACTTTTACTCCAGCGTTGGCTGCTTCGATCAATGCTGCGGCATCTGCCTCGCTGCCGATCTCGTCGCAAATCAATACTTGCGGCGACATCGAGCGTAATAACATCATCAGACCTTCTGCTTTGGGACAACCGTCAAGTATATCACAGCGAATACCTAAATCAAGCTGTGATATACCTCCACGCATGGCGGCAATTTCAGAACGTTCGTCAACAATGCCTACGCGCAACGGCTCAGTTAATCTACCGCACGCCAGTTGACGAGCGATATCGCGCAACAGTGTGGTTTTTCCGGCTCGTGGCGGTGATACTAGCAATGTTGAACAAAGATTGTAATATTTATCAAATAGCGCGGGCAGTAATGATAATGACACATCGTTGACTTGCCGCGCCAGACGCAAATTGACGGCAGATATTTCTTTGAGAGTTCGCACCTGTCCCGCCGTTAACACTGCCCGTCCGCACAAACCGGCTCGGTGTCCGCCGGGAAGCGTAATATAGCCGCGACGCAACTCTTCCTCCAGTGCATAAAACGAGCTTTGTGATAATAAAAGCAGACATTGTTCCATCTCTTTTTTATCAAGGATATGCGCCTGCCGGCTCTCATCGGTAAGTCCGCCTACGGAGGCAATAAAAGCTTCGTTATCATGAAAACGGCAACTGACCGGTAAATTGAGATTAAGGCGGATTTCCTCCAGCCCTTGCCATTCAACCGGCGTCAGAGGTGTTAACAGCGACCGTAGCGAAGGCGGTATGTACGGAAGAATTTGCATTGCAACGGACATTGGCTTTGCCCCCCCTAAACAATTGTTATAGATTATCCGGTTACTCAATTCTATTTTTAAAAGGACAGGTTTAGAACAAAAAAAAGTCACAACCTGATCAGGTTGTGACTTATATTAATTATTGAAGTTTTTTCCTAAAATTAAACAAATATAATAATCTAAATTACTGTTATTCTAATTAACTTATTCTACGGTAACACTCTTGGCCAGGTTACGCGGCTGGTCAACGTCGCAGCCACGGTCTACTGCCACATAATAAGCCAGTAATTGCAGAGGTATTACCGTCAATATCGGTGCCAACAGATCATCGACATCCGGCAAAGTTATCTTTTGGTCGGCTACCAGACCGGCCGCCGCGACATCAGAATATGATAACGTCAGAATATGCGCGCCACGTGAACGCAACTCAACTATATTACTGATTGTTTTTTCAATCAGCGAACGTTGTGTCGCCAGCGCTATTACCGGTATATCCGGCTCAATCAGTGCAATCGTTCCATGTTTCAGCTCACCTGCCGCGTAAGCCTCGGCATGGATATAGGATATTTCTTTGAGCTTCAAAGCGCCTTCCAAAGCTACCGCGTAATCAACGCCGCGACCGATAAAGAAGGCATCCTGCCAATTACTGATATATTTGGCAAAGCCTTTGATCGGCTCCTCCCATTGCTCTATCAATTGCTGCGCTAATGGCGTTAATTGTTGCAAAGAAGCAATCAACTCGGCAATCCGCTCTGCCGAGAGACATTGCATTTGTTCCGCCATATGAAGGGTCAGTAAATAAATCACCATCAACTGGGTCAGATAAGCCTTTGTCGAGGCAACAGCTATCTCCGGGCCTGCCCAGGTATATATCACATGATCTGCCTCCCGGGCAATGCTTGAATCAAGCACATTACAAATAGCAATCACCCGCGCACCACGAGCTTTACTCTCGCGCAACGCAGCCAAAGTATCGGCTGTTTCGCCTGATTGAGAAATTACTATCACCAATGTTTTAGAATCAACCAGCGGGTTTCTGTAACGGTATTCAGAGGCAATATCGACCTCGACCGGTAGCCGCAAAAGCTTTTCCATCGTATATTTGGCCACCAGTCCGGCATGATAGGCCGTACCGCAAGCCACAATAGCAATCTTTTCGAGACTTTTTAGATATTCGGCGGAACAATCTATCTCCGGCAGCATTACCTTCTTGCCATCATCGGAAATACGGCCGCGCAGCGTCTGGCTGATTGCCCAAGGCTGCTCATGAATTTCTTTGAGCATAAAATGCGGATAACCGCCTTTTTCGGCCGCCTCTTTTTCCCAGTCAATATAAACGATCGCCCGCTCCACCGGATTGCCGTCATGGTAAATAATAACACCGTTATCATTTATAACCGCTACATCGCCGTTTTCGAGAATAATCATATCACGGGTATATTTAATCAACGCCGCAATATCCGAAGCCAAGAAGTATTCGCCGTCGCCGATGCCGACCACTAAAGGATTATCCTGACGTGCCGCCACCAGCGTCCGCGGATGTTGACGGCAGAGTGCAACCGCGGCGTATGAACCACGCAGTTTGCTCATGGCCTTGACAAAGGCTTCCTGCATATCACCACGATAGTATTGTTCCAACAAATGCGGCAATACCTCGGTATCTGTTTGCGAACTGAAAACATGCCCCTCATCCATCAACCATTGACGCAACTCCAGATAGTTTTCGATAATGCCGTTATGTACTACGGCAATATCACCTGAACAATCAAGATGGGGATGGCAGTTCGCCTCCGAAGGACAGCCGTGGGTCGCCCAGCGCGTATGGCCGATACCAATATCGCTGTTACCCATATCATTGTTGATTTTTTCCTCCAAACAAGCGATTTTACCCTGACAGCGTATCAGACGTATCTGATCATCTTCCAATGTGGCAATACCAGCGGAATCGTATCCGCGGTATTCCTGTGCATGCAAACCCTGCAGTAATACAGGCAGCGCTTGCCTTTTACCAACATATCCAATAATACCGCACATTTTTACCTCCGAGTAATTAGTTTACCGCGCTGATAGCTGCGGCTATTTTTTCAATCAATTGCTCCAGACGTTGCTTATCCGGACCTTGTGCCATCAAGCGCACGACAGGCTCCGTACCGGAGGGACGAATCAACAGGCGGCCTTCGGCGGCCAGTTCCCGCTCGGCATTCGCTATCAACTCATTGACCCGTTTGTCATTACGCCAGCTATGCTTATCTTTTAATTTAACATTGACCAAAACCTGCGGCCTCTTTTCAACTATTTGCGACAACTCGCCTAAACTCTTACCTGTTGATTTTATCACACCAAGTAAGTAAAGAGCGGCAATCATTGCATCGCCGGTGCTGTTATAATCGCTGAAAATTATATGACCTGATTGCTCACCGCCTAAATTAGCGCCTGTTTCCATCATTCGCTCTAGCACATAACGGTCGCCGATATCGGTTTCATCAACAGCAATATCAAGTTTGGACATAGCCTTTTTCAATCCGATATTGCTCATTCTTGTAGCTACAACCCGGTTACCGTTTAGTTTCCCTCTTTCTATCATTTCTGCAGCACAAATAGCAATAATCACATCTCCGTCAATTATTGCGCCGTCACTGTCCACGGCAATCAAACGGTCGGCATCACCGTCAAAAGCCAGCCCTAAATCAGCCATCTGCTCTTTAACAAAGTTTTGCAGAGCTTGCGGATGAGTGCTACCATAACCATTATTGATATTACAACCGTCAGGCTTATTTCCGATGGAGACCACCTCAGCACCGCAAGCGGAAAACACATCGGCGGCAATATTACTGACCGCGCCATTGGCACAGTCTATAGCTATCTTCAATCCGCTTAAATCATTATTAAGTTTAGATAATAAAAACTTTTTATAATCATCCTTCGCTTGAGCATAATATGCTATTTTTCCTAGGTTTTCCCCTTCAGCCCTCTCAATCGACGAACGGTTATTTAACAAGGCCTCTATCGCCGACTCAACATGGTCTGGCAGTTTGTAACCAGTACCGGAAAAAAACTTAATACCGTTATCAGCAAAAGGATTATGGCTGGCGGATATGACCGCACCGGCATCGGCATTAAGCAAACGACACAGAACCGCCACACCAGGCGTCGGTAATACCCCCAGTAGTGTTACAGAAACTCCGGCAGCACAGATACCGGCGGCCAGCGCCGCTTCGAGCATATCTCCGGAAATACGGGTATCCTTGCCGATAACAATCCGTGGCGATAATGAATCGCTGTTTGAAGCAAGAACCTGCGCTGCGGCGCGTCCTAAATCAAATGCCAGTTCCGGCGTCAATTCTTTATTGGCAACGCCCCGTACTCCGTCCGTACCAAAATACTTTGCCATTGGCAACCCTCCTAATTGTGTATCATACTAATCTTACGTAACTGCCTCCGCAACTAATGCCTGATATTCTTTTACAGCATTAGCCTCAGCAGGTTGATATTTCTCCATTAATGCTTGAGCAGTCCGCATACCGTCAACAGCGGAACTGACAATTCCACCCGCGTAACCTGCTCCCTCGCCAGCCGGAAAAATACCGCTCATATTCAACGACTGCCCGTTTACGCCTCTCAATATACGCACAGGTGCCGAGGTTCGCGTTTCTACGCCTGCCAATACGCCTTGAAGAATAAACCCGGGAATTGATTTTTCCCATTGCTTTAAGGCGGCGGCTATTGACTCGGAAATCGCTTCCGGTAACAGCTCCCTTAAATTTAAAGACGTAGTACCCGCACTTTTGACTTTCAACAAATCCTGGTTTATTATACCACCGCCGCTGCCAGCTAAAAACTCCTCTGCCGAAGAAACAGGAATAAAATAATTGCCTCCGGCCAATTTGAATGCTTGTTGCTCTAATCGTCTCTGCCATTCCATTGCTGCCAATGGTTCCTGACCAAAATCCGCAGCATTCACAGAGGCCACAATGGCGCTGTTGATATAATTGCTGTCGCGAGCGGCATAACTCATGCCGTTGGTGACAATGCTATCCCTTTCGCCGCTGGCGTTGATTATATAACCGCCTGGACAAACGCAAAAGCTATAGACTCCGCGTCCTCGCGATTTATCCTGGTAAGTTAAACGGTAATCTGTTGCCGGCAACGCCATAGAAACGATGCCTCCGTAGGCCACGTCGTTGATCAAATTTTGACTATGGCAAATGCGCAGACCAACCGCAAACGGTTTATTTTCTACTGCTAAACCACGTCTATATAACATTTGATAAGTATCACGCGCACCGTTACCAACCGCTAAAACAAGAGCCTCCGCAGGTAAGCTTTTATGTTTTGCTGCAGCTATTGATACTTCCTGCAAATTATCGTTGCCTCTGATATCATCAAGACGGGTAGAAAAGACCATGCTACCGCCGCAAGCAGTGATATGCGCGGAAATATTGCCGACAACTTTTATCAAGCGATCACTGCCGATATGCGGTCGGTGCCAATAAGCTATTGCCGGATCAGCGCCAAAATCAATCAGGCGGCTGATTACCAGCTTTGCAAATGGATCCTTGCCGCGGAAAGTCAGCTTACCATCGGAAAAAGCCCCGGCGCCACCCTCGCCAAACTGCACGTTACTGTTATCGCAAAAACGCCCGCTTTGCCAGAATTCGCTTACATCATGCTGACGCTGCGGTAAATGACGTCCGCGCTCGAGTAAGATTGGGCTATAGCCGTTTTCAGCCAATATTAAAGCCGCAAAAAGACCTGCCGGACCGGCACCGATAATCAACGGCGGATAAAGCAGTCGTTTGCTGCCACCGCTATTGCTTGTTATATTAATTAGCGGCGCAGGCGTAATAGTTTCTAATCTGGATAATTTCTTATTTGTTTTCTTTGTATCGCCGATATAAATATCTAAACAATAGATAAAATATGGCTGATGTTTGTGCCGTAAATCAAGAGATTTTTTTATTATTTTGATATCTTCTATTACAGATGGATCAATTCCAATTCTTTTTGCTGTAATTTCTTTTAAACTTTGCGAGGAAATTTGTATAGATTCTTCCTCTGCCAGCGATATTTTCAGCTCTTCCAGACGCTTTGCGAGTATTTTATTCACCAGTTTATTCTCCGTTATCACTTAGTGTTACTGTGACTTTTGTCGGTGAAATTTTTTCTATATTAATATTGGCAGGCAGCTCCAACTGAACATCAAGATTATGGTCGCCGGCTTTCAAGCCTTGGCAATCAACATAGGCGACAATGTCCGATTCTTGTAATGCGTCTATAAATGAGGCTGGACCGGAGAGTTTAACCGTTAATTTTTGCGTAGCGAAATCCGACTTCAGTCCATCGGCCAGATTATGAGTATTAATAATGTTTCTGGTAAAACTTTTTGTTTCTTTTTTCTCTATCGTAAGAATAACTGTCGCTTCAGTAACATTACCGACGGTAATTCTGTCAGGCGGACTTAAATTTATTATAAAACTATCTGATTCTTTTAAGCCGCTGATATCAACTGGTTCTGTTTCAATATAATAAAGATCGAGTAAATCGCCAAGGTTACCATATACTTTTACTGTTTCCGGTTTAACGGCAATGCGGCTGATCAGATAGCCATTAGATAATTCACCAACTAACGGCACATAAACCGACACTGTTTTATCCGGCTCATCGCCGCCGACAGCTACTAAGAGATTAGCCGTTGCCGGGTTAATAGTAAACCAGTTACTGATATCGTTACCTTGATCATCGGCGACTTTAATTAAAATATTGTCGTCTACACTATCCGATTCACCGGTTATATCTTTTTCAATGTACACCTTATCGACTTTATCCAAATACACCTGGGGGCCTGATAAAGTCACCTCTGTCGGCGACAATGATTGACCAATAACCGCATATCCTGAAGATGGATCCCCCATCAGAGTCGTCTGCAAATCAAAGGTTTTACTAGATAAATTTACTACATCAACGGTAATATTTGACGGCGTAACCGATACCAAAGAAACACCTTCGGGCAACGATACATTTACGCCCAGTTCCGAGGTACCGATTTTTATGCCGGTAAAGTCCAAATAAGCTTCAATACCAGAAGTGCTTAATGATTCAATATTTGAAGCTGTACCTGATACTCTAATCTGAACATGCTGGTCTACCGTTGTCGTCGTCAGGTCAGCGGCCAGATTTCTGTTTTCCACTGGTACAGTATAAACACTCTCGCTATTAGTATTGTTGGTTATGCTGACATATGTCCAAAGCAGCAACGCTAATACTATAGCGCCGACTTTATATCCCCAACGCTGTGTTAGTTTGCTTTTATCAAAAGAGAATTTAGCCACGTTTTAACCCTCCTTTACGAAAAAGGTATTTGGGAACACCTACGTTGGTTAAGTTTGTGGACAGCACTTCTCGCAATTGTTTTTCGTCAAGATTTCTAAATAACTTACCTTCTGTGGCCAGAGAGATCACACCTGTCTCCTCTGATACGATCAATGAAATCGCATCAGATACCTCAGATATACCAATACCTGCACGGTGACGGGTTCCGAGACTGATCGAAAGATAAGGGTTATCACTAAGCGGTAAAAAGCAAGCGGCAGCAACAATACTATTGCCACGGATGATTACTGCGCCGTCATGTAATGGCGTATTGACAACAAAAATATTGCGTAATAACTCTTCGCTTATTTGAGAATTTAACATAACACCCGTTTCGATATAATCATTAAGACCTATCTCCCGCTCAATAATTATTAAAGCTCCAGTTTTTGTTTTAGCACATGAAACAAGTGCCTCCACTATTTCATCTATAGTATGAATAACATCACCTGAAGATAAATCATTGGAAGAAAAAAAGAATTGACCGCGGCCGATCTGTTCTAGAGCACGCCGCAGCTCCGGCTGGAATACTATCGCTAAGAAGATAAAAATAACCGCCCAAAACTGATCCAATACCCACTGCAGAGTATGGAGTCCCAATAAATCACTGACATTTGCCATAATCAGCAATACAATAATACCTTTAATCAACTGTACGGCACGAGTTCCACGTATCAGCATTAAAAGTTTATAAATAATCAGCGCTAATATTGCTATATCAAATAAAGACGCAATTATATTTGGAATACTCATATCGAGAAAAGCAACAGTAAACAAGCATACACCTCCTTTTCTACCATTTTTCTTAAAATAAGAAATTCGACGCGTATATTTGAAACCCTGCGAATTTAGCTGCCATTTTACAAGAAGATTAAAATCGTCTTATAATAATAAATTTTTTGAATTTTAGCTCAAGATTCTTGGCATTACTATTGTATATATAGTATAATTAAAAGTGTATATGCAGTAAAGCAGTAAAATGTTAGTGAGGATTTTCGACTTGCAAAAGATAACTTCCAACACTTTAGTAATGACAATAATTGCTGTAGCTGTAGGCATTTTAGTAGTCTTTGCCATCTACAGCAACAAAGCCTCTGTCGGGCAGCAAACTGATAGCAGCTCCGACTATTTGATTAAACAAATTAAAGATCTTGAAGACGAGGCTGACTCACTGGAAAAACAAATAATTGCTACTCGCAGTCAAATCGAAGAACTGCAAACTGAGCAAAAAAACAGTCAAACTATTATCTCCAAAGACGAGGAAAAATTAAGCAATCTCAATTTAATGGCCGGATTTACCGATTTAAACGGACCAGGTATTATCATTACGCTTGATGATAATATCGAAGGAGCAGAATTAGCTAAGAAAACTAATCCTTCAACATATCAACCGGAAAATTTCATAGTGCATGATAAAGATCTGCTCTATATTGTAAAAGCGCTTTCCAATATCAGCGAAGCAGTGGCAATTAACGACATTCGCCTTGTCAATAATTCCCACATTCGTTGCGTTGGTACTGTTATTATGGTTAATTCCACCCGTGTAGCGCCGCCTTATGAGATAAAAATTATCGGTAATGCCGATGAGTTAGAGACAGCTCTATATGAATGCAGCCGGTATAAATATTTAGTTCAATACGATATGCCAATTAAAGTTGAAAAACCAGAGGACATAACCATACCTGCTTACAGCGGTGCTTATTCATCGAAATATCTGCAATTGGTACCGCAGGACAAAAACAATTGATAGGAGAGATATTACATGTGGTTGCCAATTTTTGGATTGATAATCGGTATTATTTTGGGGATTAGTTTCGCTTTTCCTCTACCGGCTATATATGCTGAATATCTCTCGATCGCAGTTTTAGCCGGTCTCGATTCGATCCTCGGCGGCTGGCGCGCCGGGTTGGAAGGTAAATTCAAAAGCGAAATTTTACTCTCCGGTTTTTTTATTAATGCCGCCATTGCCGCTCTTCTCGCCTATCTTGGCGATCTGCTGGGTTTAGATCTGTACCTTGCTGCGGTTATTGTCTTTGGTCTGCGAATTTTTAATAATATCAGCTCTATTCGCCGTGGTTTAATCGAACGTTATCTCCATCGCAAAAAACAACAAGCTATAGCCGAAACTTCTGTTAAAGATCAACAAGAATAAACAAGGTGAAACAAATGCAAAAATTCTTTAAAAAAATTAAAATATCATACCGGCAATTACCATTAGTATTTGTATTTATTGCTTTTGGTTATTTATTGGTGGCACAAATTAATACGCAATCTGCTTTAAGCGGCTCCCTGGAAGCGCAAACAATTGATAACTTGAGTATCATAGCTATTAATCTCAGTCAAAATAATCAACAACTGGAAAATGAACTTTATTCACTACAGAGTAATTTAACATCAGTTCAAGAAAAAGTAAATTCCGGTTCAAGTCTTGCTACTTCGGTCGAAAGTAATATTAACCACTTAAGCGCTGCTATCGGCACTAAAGCTGTCCAGGGCAAAGGAATTTCTATTACTATTACCACCGATTCCAATCTGCTTTACTATGATCTGATCGACCTCGTTAACGAATTATTCGTTACCGGCGCGGAAGCTGTTTCGATCAACGATGTCCGTATTACCGGCAATACTTTGATTAGTGAAGTGTATGATATTGACCACTACACAATCATTATTAATGGAGCACCGCTATTATCGCCGGTAGTAATCAAAGCTATTGGTGATCCGGCAACATTAGTAAAAGGGTTAACTTATTCCGGCGGCATCATCGATAATTTAAATATTCTCTACCAAGTATATCCAGTTATTAAGCAACAAGATTTAGTGGAGATTCCAGCCGCAAGATTAGATGTATTTACTTATGCCAAACCTATCGTAGATAATAAAAAAAGCGAATAATAATAAAGCTTATTCGCTTACATTTTTAATTTGTAACGGTGGACCTTCAACCGTATAAATAATATCGGCATACTTCTTGGCTATCGTCAGTTCATGAGTTATCAATAAAACTAACCTGCTCTGCCACGATTTAATCAATATTTTCATAATCCTGTCCGCAAGTTCCGCGTCAAGCCCAGTGGTCGGCTCATCTAGCAGCAGCAAATCACCATCGTAGACGATAGCCCTGGCAATCGCTACTCTCCGCTGCATACCCCCGCTCATTTCTGCAGGCAGTTTATTTGTTTCTGAAGTTAATTCCATTTTTGTCAAAGCCGCCCGCGCCAGCTCGCGGTTTTCGTTTACTACCAGGGCAACATTATCAACCGCATTACACCATGGCAAAAGCCTATTTTCTTGAAAAACCATCGATAACCGCTTGCTTTTTAAACCACTGATTTCACCGCTATCAGGTTTAATCAATCCTGACAAACACTTGAATAGTACTGTTTTACCACAACCGGAAGGGCCGAAAATACATACTACACCGCTTGCGGGTAACGAAAACGAAAAATCTTTTAAGACTTGTTTACCTTCAAAACTGATACTAAGTTTATCGATAACTATCGTCATGATTTTTCCTCCGACAGAGATCTCATTTGACGCCTGTTAATCAAAGCAGTGATTAGCTTTTCTAGTATAATACTTAATACCACTACTACTACTGTCCAGACAAAAGTATCGGCGGATTCCAGATTTACTTTTGCCGCCTGCAATTGGCTGCCAATAGCCATCCTGGGCGCAGCAATTACTTCCGCGGTAATCCCCGATTTCCAGGCCAAACCAAGACCACTGTTGATTGCCGCCAATAAATATGGCTTTAATGAAGGATAATAGATTTTTTGCCAAATACGCAATTTTTTTACTTTGTATAATGAGGCCATTTCCAATAAATGCCGGTCGGTATTTTCAATACCGGAGAGTGTATTGGCCCAGGCCACCGGCAGTACCATCAAAAATGAGATAAATATCGGCAAACTGCTCGCAACAATCCAAAACAAAGCTAGTATGATAAACGAAACAACCGGCGTCGCTCTGACAACTTTAATCAAAGGTGCCAATAATGCTTCCGCAAACCTGTTAGCATGCATTAACATGGCCAGTAAGATACCGGCAACCATGCCACAGGTAAAGCCAACTAAAATTCGCAACAGCGATGCAAAGGTAATCTGCCAAAATTCCGCAGTAAAAATAATTATAAAAAAACGCTTAACAACCTCTTGGGGCACAGGAAAAATCAGCTCTTTATTAACAACATGAGCAATTAAAGCCCATACAGCCAACCAAAAGAGCAGAACTGCCAATCCCTTGAGTATGGAATGCATTTTCCCTTTTCTTTTTTGATTCATACTGTATTATTCTACTTAGTATAATAAAAATCTTCTTTTGGTAATTCGCCGCCTATAGATGCCTGGTCAACAGATAACAACATCGAATAATATCCCTTCAAGGCTGTTTCCATCTGTTTGCCGCTGATAAATGTCAATCCGCAATTTGGTATAGACTGTTTGGCGATAGCAGCGTTGTCAATTATTCCATATTGAGCACATAATTTGGCAGTTTCACTAACATTATTTTCAGCGTATTCCGACGAAGCCGCCAAATCTTTCAATAATTGAGTAACCGTCTGTTTATTTGCTTTAACAAACGATTTTCTAGCTACTATGCTGCTCATACTTAGCTTTGTACCGGTATACTGCTGCCATTGATCGTTCAAGTCAAGTGCAATTCTTATATCTGGATTCTTACTTATTACGGTAGATATAAATGGTTCCGGCAACATGGCAATATCAACTTCGTCTGAAGCCATTAACGCCGCCAGCTCCGAATGCTCGGATTTATAAACAACATTTACATCCTTACCGATTTCCAATCCGGATTGAGCCAATAAAAATTCAAGAATATATTGCGGATTAGCTCCTTGGCCTGTTGCATAAATGGTCTTGCCTTGCAGATCGCTAAAGCTGTTAATAGTATTGCCATTTTCCAAAATATACAACGAACCTAAGTTATTGATTGCCAGCAATATAATTTCACCGTCTGTCTTATTATACAGTTTTGCTGCTAAATTGCTGGGTAGCGCAGCTACATCTGCTTGACCATTGCTTAGTGCGGCAACAATTACATCGGGACTGCCTACTATTTGGAAGCTATAATTGCTGTTGGTATCTTTTGCGGCCTCGTCTATCATCTTCACCATGCCCATTCCGGCCGGCCCTTTTAATGTCATAATTGAAACCGGCTGAAGCTCGTCTTGTACATTAGACTCTTTTACGGCACAAGCGGATAATAAAGCAACCGCTAAAACTAAAACAGCTATAAATAGCTTTTTCATCAGTTCTCCTCCATATTGCTATTTTTTCTGGCTGTAAATAATGGTATTTCACAAGACTGGCAAAAATCTGTAGTAATTTCATCTACGGGAATAACCATACCCTGTTTAATCCATTTATATAGCACCGCTGCCAAACCTGCACTTTGAACATACGCGGTAATTTCTTTTTTATCATTGTGCGGATAATAATAATCCATCATTAATGAGCTTAAATAATTACATCCATTAGCAATTACCATCGAAGAAAATCCCATACCGTTTTTTATATTAACCGCCCGTTCATAAAAACCTCTGTTAGCTTTAACACATGAAAAAAGCATTAACAACACATGATTTTTAAGGTCATACTTTATCGTAGGTGTAACCGAAGCATCAATATCGCGGATAAAAATCCATTCCAAAAGCTCGTCCTTGTTCTCAAAGTAATTATAAAAGGTACTACGGCTTAAGCAGGCGTTCTCTACTATTTTCTCTACTGTAATCTTGGTGTAATCATATTTTTGCATAAGCTCAATTAGACTATCGGCAATAGTATTTTTAATATTTACATCAGCTTTCTTGGTCATAAAAACCCCCATAACCATATCGTACAATGCAAAGCTATAGGAGGTCTCCAGTTATTGGAGACCTCCTAGTTTTGCTAATAATTTGAAGCTATTTTTTAACTACAAAGTTCTCATCTGTTAATTCATTATATTGGCCACGCGGTACATAGTGAGTATGCAGATAGATATGAGAATTATGGCCGCAAGGTTCGCCCCACTCTTTGTAGAATTCAAGCAGATAAGGATTCTCATGCGATTTACGCAATTCTTTACCTTCGTCTTCTTTATAGAGGGCTTCCATTCTCTTCTGTCTGGTAACTTCAACGTCAGCGGTACGCGGCTGTCCGCCACCGGTAATGCAGCCACCGGGGCAGCCCATAACTTCAATGAAGTGATACGGAGAAGTACCGGCCTTGACTTGATCCATCAGTTTGCGAGCTCCGGCCAAACCACTTGTAACAGCGATTTTGACTTCAAAGCCCTCAAGAATGGACCATGCGGGTAATACGTTCTCGAGCTTAATTGTTGCTTCTTTGATCTGTTCCAAACCAACGATCGGAGGAACATGAAGATCGGGCCAAGGCAATTCACGGCCGGTAATGATCTCATAAACAGTACGCAGCGCAGCTTCCATAACACCGCCGGTCAGACCGAAGATGTCAGCAGCACCGGTGGAGAAACCGAGCGGATCGTCAAATTTTTCTTCCGGTAAAGATTTGAAATCAATACCTGCGGATTTAATCATATCACCTAATTCACGAACTGTCAGCACGGCGTCAACATTGGGATTGCCGTCATTTTCTAATTCCGGACGGGAAATCTCTGTCTTCTTGGCGGTGCAGGGCATAATCGATACGACAAAGATGTCTTCGGGTTTTTTGCCGATCTTCTTGGCATAATAAGATTTAATCACGGCGCCGAACATCATATGCGGCGATTTGCAGGTGGAAAGATGATCAAGTTCGGTCGGGAAAGTGCTCTCAATGAATTTAATCCATCCGGGGGAGCAACTGGTGCACATCGGTAATACGGCTTTGCCATCGGTCAGTGCGGATTTGACACGGCCGAGGAATTCCGTACCCTCTTCAAGTATTGTAAGGTCAGCGGCCCAGTTGGTGTCAAAAACATCATCAAAACCCATCCGACGCAAAGCTGCTACAAGTCTACCTGTCTGACAAGTGCCGGCATCCATGTCGAAGCATTCACCGATACCGGCACGAACTGCCGGTGCCGGCTGGACTATGACGTATTTATTGGGATCATTTAAAGCTGCCCAAACACGTTCTTTATGACTGGTCTCTTGAAGTGCGCCTACCGGGCAGACTACGGTGCATTGACCGCAGAATGCGCAGTTTGTGTCACCGATCGGGTCAGAGAATGGTGGAGCAATAACTGTCTTGAATCCACGATTTTGTGCACCGATAGCATATACCTTCTGAATGTCTTGGCAGGCAGATACACAGCGACGGCACAAGATGCATTTGCTGGGATCGCGGGTTAAAGATTCACAAACATCTAAATCATAATCAAGCTTATTGACAGTGTATTTGTTTTCATCTACGCCAAGCTCACGACCGAGAGCTTGCAATTCGCAATTGCCACTTCTTTCGCAGGCTAAGCAATCCTGATTATGGTCGGCAATCAGTAATTGATAAAGAACTTTGCGGGCTTCGCGAACACGGTTGCTGTTGGTATGGATAACCATACCGTCTCTGGCTTCAACCATGCAGGACGCTTGCAAATTACGTGCGCCTTCTACTTCAACAACACAAATTCGGCATGCGCCAAATTGATGAATTTTATCTAAATAGCATAATTTAGGAATATGGATGCCGTTTAATTCTGCTGCCTTTAAAATCGTCAGACCTTCAGGCGCTTGACATGCTTTCCCGTTGATTGTTAGATTAATCATTTATTTCACTCCTCCTTATATTATCTTCTATCGCAACGCAGGCA
>DFZA01000011.1 GCA_002382665.1 Peptococcaceae bacterium UBA4068
CAATACCACAAAAAACACCTCCTGTTAATATTTTGTCACGCTTATTAGCGCTATACCGTTATTCTAACCCGAGTATATCGCTATTAAATGCAACAGCGTTCACTTCACGGATCAGAGAATTATAAGATGTTCTCACCTCCTTCTGTCAATTACCATTTTTAGCGTCATACCGTTATTCTTGATCGAGTATATCGCTATTCAACAAATCCCGTAAATTTTCTTAATTTTATACCTCCTTTTAGTAATAGTTTTCTTTAAATTAATATTATCAAATTTTATCTAAGTTTACCATATATGTGACTATAACTTTTCGTTATAGTTGACTATGAGCAATAATTAAATAATAAATGCTGACAATATATATGTGAACTATACATCCAAATCCAGGATGAAATTAATCGGCGTATTCGACAATTACCGTATCAAAGCAACGTAAAAGGGCTTGCTGCCTGCTTTTCACAGACAACAAACCCTTGCCATTGCTTAAATAAACTTTGACCAACTTTTGAAGTCGGCATACACTTAACTAAATCTCAAAGTCCATGTCAAGCCGCCTAGGCGGCTTGACATGAATCAAAGATTTAACTTTACTTAATACCCTTTTCCTTTAACGCACGCAGTACATCTTCGGGCAGGATCGGTAACCCATTAAATTCTAGACCTGTAGCATCATAGATCGCATTATTGATAGCCGCTGGCGTCGGACACAGGCTTGATTCTCCGATACCCTTGGCGCCGAACGGACCAAACGGATCATCATAGTTTTCAATAAACTCGCTATCGATCATCGGTACATCCAGGGCCGTAGGTACTTTATAATCGACATAACCCAGAGTTTTCTGTACGCCGTTTTCTCTGTAGACCCGCTCGTAGAGCGTCATGCCGATACCCTGCACGACAGCGCCCTCGATTTGGCCGGAGCAGGTCAGTGGATTGATGGTAGTCCCGGTTTCCTGTGTAGCAAAGAAATCAACGACCTCAATTTTACCGGTATCGATATCAATCTCTACGGTGGCCATCTGGCAAGCGAAGGTAAAGGTTACAATATCCTTGACAAAATCCTTTCGACCTCTGGTAAAACGGGCCTCCCGATCAATATGACTGCCTTTGCTGCTCAAGGGCGTGCCTAAATAGTAATAGCAATAATTAATGACTTGATCATAAGTCAGATCAGTCTCCACATATCTGTTATTGCCATAATCGATATAGATCTTTTCATCTATGATCTCCAAATTATCATTCTTCTCCAGCATCCTTGCCGCCGCAGCAATGATATCCTTCTTGATGTTCTCCGCCGCCGCTTTAACCGAATTGCCTATAACAAACGTCTGGCGGCTACCCCAGGCGCCGAGGTCATAGGGAACCGCATCGGTATTGTCGTCGATGATTCTGATCCTCTCCGCTTTGACGCCTAGAACCTCCATAGCGATCTGCATCACAACGGTCTGTATGCCCTGGCCCAATTCACAAGAATTAGTAATAATGGATACAAGGCCGTCTTCGGCAATTTTGATAAAGCTATCGCAGGAGGCGTAGCTGTAATAACGGCCTCCTGAACCGGTAAATACCAGCGTGGATAAACCGGTACCGCGTAGTTTATTACCATGCAGTCCGGATTCGGCTCTCTTTTCATGCCATCTGCCTTTCTTGACGGCTTCTTCAACACATTCGACCATCGAACAGCTGCCAAAATAGGCTCCAGCCTCGGTAGAATCACCGGCATAGGTGGGGTTTTTTAAACGTATTTCAGCCGGATCCATGCCCAAATGTTTGGCAATTTTATCCATCTGTGATTCAAAAGCAAAGTTGGTCTGCGGCCAGCCGAAACCACGGAAGGCTGTATTATACTGATGATTGGTATAAGCGCCATATACATCCCACTTTAGATTAGGAACACGATATAGGGTACAAAATAACCTGCCGGAAAAATTAGCGATAGCCACCCCTTTATCACAATAGGCGCCGTTATCCATGATCACATGCCCTTGCTGAGCGACAATTTTACCGTTCTTATTATAACCTGTCTTGAGGTCTATGATATAAGGATAGCGGCCGCGTGAACTCATAAATTCCTCCTCGCGGTTATTTACCAGCTGAACCGGACGGCCATTACATTTTTTGGAAAGCAGCGCCGATATTGGGAAAAGGATATCAATTACCACCTTCTGGCCAAAGCCGCCGCCGTTCATGGTTCTATGTAAAGTAATGTTACCTGTTGGTAAATCAAGCAGACGGGCAATTTCCTGCCGACCGGTATGCGGCGCCTGGAACGGTCCCCACATGGTAACATGGTTGCTGACCAGATCCCACTGGGCAACGCAGCCGTTTGTCTCCAGACAACTATGAAAAACCTGTGTCGTGGTATAACGGTGCTCCATAGTAAAGTCGCATTCCCAAAAAGCCTTATCCACATCGCCAAATTCTCTATGGACCTCAAAAGCTATATTAGATGTTTTACCATGATCTGCATGAACAATCGGAGCTCCTTCCTTAAGCGCTTCCTCCGGATCAAATACACCTTCCATTGGCTGATATTCTACTTTAATCAGTGACGTCGCTCTTTCAGCAATCAGCAGGCTGTCTGCAGCTACGGCCGCTACCTCGTCACCAGCGTAACGAACAACATCTTTTGCCAGCATATATTTATCTGCGAATTCCTGTTGAAAACTAAACAGCTTCATGGCCGTATCCTTACTGGTGATTACAGCGCGTACACCAGGCAATGATTCGGCGGCAGAAGTATCGATGCTGAGAATCTTAGCAAATGGATACGGGCTCCTCAATATTTTACCATATAGCATACCGGTAAATTGATAATCTTTTAAGTATTTTAATTTACCTGTAACTTTATCAAGAGCATCATAACGGGGGATCGGTTTGCCTATAACTTTAAAATTTGGTCTTTCCATTATTTCCGCCCCCCTTCTTGCATGTTTTGAGCAGCTTTTTGTATAGCCTTAACTATCTTTACATAACCGGTGCAACGGCAAATATTGCCGCCAATACCTTTTCTAATTTCTTTTTCTGTTGGATTATGGTTCTCATTTGAAGCCACGCCAACAGCAGCTAATTCCTTGGCGGTATTTTTATCGATCTTCAGCCAGTCAATTCCGATACCCTTTAAATCGATAACGTGTTCAGGAGTCCATTGTTCTGCCTTCGGCCGTACCAATAGATCAGTCCCTCCGACCAGCATCCGCGCTTTTCCCCAGTATTTAGAGGCTAGAGCGCAAGCTCCGTCAAGCGTGGCTGGTTTGTAATACTTAAACTCACTCTTTAAAACTACCATATAAGACACCTCCATTATTATAATAAACTTATATAATCAAAGCATAGCTTTGCTATTTACAAATTGATAAAGCCGTCGCTCGGTACCCTTGTCAACGATTCTGGTCCTATCGCATTGACGCCTATTTCCATGGTGATCTGCATGACCACAACCTGGCTGATTTCCGAGCAAGCGGTAATCGATGAAACCAACCCATCTTGCTGCTCGATATAAGCAGTTTCCCGTTCTTTAAAAGCAAATTCTGGACAGGCATGTAATAAAAATCTTTGAAAATTGATTGAGAATTCTCTTGCGCACCTTTAGTAATCTACTCATAATGTCCTAGAAAGAGAATTCTTATTTATTCTTTATTATAATATAATAGCGGCCGCCGATACAACCAGCTGTTTTGCATAGCACGTGTTTGTATCTACGCTTCAGCTTCGTTTGCCTCATATATACTATAAGCAGGCTAGTCAATTAAGACCAACCTGCTTATAGTTAAACGATAATCATTTACTCTTGAGCAAAAATTACTTAATACCCTTTTCCTTTAACGCACGCAGTACATCTTCGGGCAGGATCGGTAATTTTTCAAAGCGGACGCCGACAGCATCAAATATAGCGTTATTGATCGCTGATACGGTCGGCACGAGGCCTGATTCACCGGCGGCCTTGATGCCATAAGGACCATGCGGGTCGGCCACTTCGACCAAATTCAGTTCCATCTGAGGCATATCAATGGCGTTCGGAACCTTGTAGTCAACATAACCGTTGGTTCTCTGCACACCTTTTTCACGATAAACGCGCTCGGTCAACGCCATACCAATACCCTGGACCAACGCGCCCTCAATCTGGCCTTCGCAGGTAGTGGGGTTAATGGTTGTACCAGTTTCCTGTGCGCAGAAAATATCGGTAATATCAATTTTACCGGTGGTAACGTCTACCTCAACCTGAGCAATCTGACAACCGGTGCAGAAAGAAACCAAGTCTTTCCAGAATTCTCTGCGGCCGGGAGAAAGATGAGCTTCATGATCAACGAAACTACCCTTGGCACCTACTGGTTCTCCCAGATAGTTATAGCAGTAGCTGACGATATCATCAAAGGTTTTGCCGGTATCTTCATACTGTTTGTCGCCTAAGTCATTATAGATTTTCTCATCGATTATTGCTAATCTGTTCCAATCGCGCTCGAGCAATCTGCCGGCAGCTACCAATAGGTCTTTTTTAACCTTTTGAGCAGCATCTTTTACTGAATGGCCGATAACAAACGATTGACGGCTGCCCCAGCAACCAAGTCCGTAAGGCATAGTGTCTGTACAATTGTCGACTATTCTCACGCGATCAGCGTTTAAGCCTAACTCTTCCATGACGATCTGCAGCATTACGGTATGGATACCTTGGCCGGATTCACAGGAATCGGTGATCAGAGTAACAATGCCGTCCTCAGATACCTTCAAGAAGGTGTCTTGCGAATCAAAACCGTAATAACGTCCGCCGGAAGCGGCATGGACAAAGGTAGCAAAGCCGGTACCGACCAACTTGTTACCCTTTCTACCGGATGCGGCGCGTTTTTGGGCCCATTTACCTTGAGTAAGAGCCGCTTCATAGCATTCTTTCTGAGCGCAGGTAGCAAAGAAAGCGCCGTCCGGATTGCTGTCACCGGGCAGCAACGGATTCTTTTTACGCAACTCGATCGGATCCATACCCAGATGCTCGGCGATCCGGTCCATTTGCGTTTCCTGAGCAAAGTTGCATTGGGGATTGCCGAAACCGCGGAAAGCGGTGCCGCCCTGGTTGTTGGTATAAACGCCACGGCAATGGAATCTGGCATTTTCAACCTTATAGAGCAGGTCCATCATACCGCCACCAAACCAGGCGATAGAAACAGCCTTACTGTTGTAGGCGCCGTTATCGACGATCAGTTCGGTATCCTGAGCAACAATCCGTCCATCCTTATTGTAACCTGTTTTGAAATTGATAATAAAAGGATAACGACCGCGCGAAGCCATTAATTCTTCTTCACGGCTGTTGATGATGCGAACAGGACGGTCCTGGCAGTATTTGGAAAGCAGAACCGCAAGGGGAACCATCACATCGATGGCGCTCTTCTGACCGAATCCGCCGCCGATACGCGTAGGATTAACAGTAACTTTGCGCGGAGGCACTTGGAAAATGCCGGCCATACCTTGACGCATTAGATGCGGAGCCTGGAAAGGACCCCATAACGCGAAGCTGCCTCTGGAATTATTCCACTGGGCAACAACGCCGCAAGTCTCCATGCAGCAGTGGGCTACCATACCAGTAGTATATTTGTGTTCCATAATATAATCGCATTCGGCAAAAGCTTTGTCAACATCGCCGAATCCCTGAGGAAATTCAAAAGCTACGTTAGATGTGCCTTCCGGATGAACAAGTGTTGCGCCTTCTTTTAAGGCTTCTTCGGGATCGTAAATGCCCTCTAGGGGTTCGTATTCAACCTTAATCAAATCCAATGCTCTGGTGGCGATCAATTCGGTATCGGCAGCTACGGCCGCCACTTCATCGCCGGCAAAACGAACATAGTCTTTTGCCAAAAAGAATTTATCATCCTGGAAACTATAATCGGCGGTATCTTCATAAGTCATAACTTTACGCACGCCGGGCAGCGCTTCCGCAGCCGATTTATCAATACTTTTAATTTTCGCAAAAGGATATGGACTGCGTAAAATCTTACCGTATAAACAACCCTGGAATTCTGTATCCGGTAAATATTTTTGGGTACCTGTTACTTTATCAAGAGCATCAAAACGGGCAATCGGTTTACCTATAACTTTCAAATCCGGTCTTTCCATTATTTCTGCCCCCCTTCTTGCATGTTTTGAGCAGCTTTTTGTATAGCCTTAACTATCTTTACATAACCGGTGCAACGGCAAATATTGCCGCCGATACCTTTTCTGATTTCTTTTTCGCTAGGATTGGGGTTCTCATTTAACAGCTGTACGCCGCTTAGGACCATACCCGGTGTGCAATATCCGCACTGAATTGCGCCTTCTTCTACAAACGCTTGCTGTACAGGATGTAATTGGCCGTCCTTTGCCAATCCTTCTACTGTCGTAATATCCGCGCCATCGGCTTCTACTGCCAATATCAGGCACGAGGTTGCTGTTTTGCCATTATATATTACAGTGCATGCTCCGCAGTCGCCGGTGCCGCAGCCTTCCTTCACTCCCGTGAATTGCAGCTTGTCCCGCAGTATCTGCAGCAGCGTTTCATTCGGCTTT
>DFZA01000017.1 GCA_002382665.1 Peptococcaceae bacterium UBA4068
AAAGAATACCGGAACTATTAATAAACCTCCGTCGCCAACTACAATGTTCAGTACGGCACCGGATGACCCTTTGAACGCTTACTGTAATGACCTGAACAAACAGAAGGCCTAGCTGGCCTTTACCTTGCGGTAAAACCACAGCTAATGCACTAGCTGCGCTGACGCGCAGCGTCGCTGCAGAATCTTTGGGGCATGACCGGGGCGGATAACATCTGGGGGCACAAAGAGCCACCCAAAGTTGCCACAGCGGCGGAGACTCTTCAGCCGTGGGGGTTGGGGAATACCACTGCTCAGGTGAAGGCTGATGATGGGGCGGCGGATTACCAGCGGCTGGGCTCCGGCGCGCTTGTCGATGCGGCGGACAAGGCTGATTCTGACCCATTGGGCTGGCTAAAGAAAAAATGGCAGCAGGAGCAACATCAGACCGGCGGTGGGGTTGTGACGGGGGATCTGGAGCATCCCGACTGGGTGAATAACGACGGTTACGTGACGTTGCCGACATATGGCGATACGCAGCAGTATTATAACAGCACGGACAAGGAAGGCGGCGCTTCCGCGGAGAATAATCCAGACGACAGTTATGGGAGAAGGGTGTGGAATCAGATTCTGCTCGGCAACTATACCGACGATGTAACAGCTTTAGGGACGGCGGCGCAGATGGCGGCAGGATTTTTCGATGCTGATCTGCCGATGGATATCCGCGATCTGACCTATGATATAACCCATTGGCCGAACAGAGATCGTACTTATTGGAATAGGGAAAGACTTAACTGCAGAGAGTAAGGAGACTTTCAATGCATATGAAGGATACTGTATAGGGCTGATAGACTATGCGGATTCAAAATCGATTATAAGCGGTTTAGCGGATACAAAGGGTGAAGAGGTAACCGCAAATGGGAAAAATGCTGCATATAGTTTTGGGATATTTGACAACTCAGCGATTATACTGATATCACCTTTAAATTAATATAACAGAAACAATTATTTATTAAGTTAGGTAAAAGTAGTAGTAAATGAGATGGTTCATACACACTTGCTGTAATAAAATAAATAACATGAGAGACTTTTGAGAGATAGAGAAGTGCTATAGTTAGCGCACAGGCCGAAATCTCTGATTTCGAGACTGAGCGACTATTTTCTAGCTGTGATTTTCCCGTTAGGGAAAAGCCAGCAACAGTCTGAAGCTGTCAGGGTGAAATAGATCACAAACTGATGTTGAAGATGAGAGAAAATGAGAGATAGAGATGTGTTAGAATGATAGTGTAGAAAGCTGCCTGAAGAAGGGCGGCTTTTTTCGTGGGGATAAATAATGTACTGCAAAAATATCAGCGGGTAGAGAAACGAGCAAGACAAGGCGACCTAGCTGGCTTTTACCTTACAGCAAAACCGCAGCTAATGCACGCCGACCAAGCTGGCTTTTACCTTTCGGTAAAACCGCAGCTAATGCACTAGCTGCGCTGCTTCGCTGCTTCGCGTCGTATTGCGAAGTTTATCGACACGCTGAGTTAATAATTAGCAGGCTGCCGTTATCGGGCGGGCTGCTTTTTTATATAGATGGGGAGGTGTGAGGATGGCTGTAAAAAGAGATGCAAAAGGCAGGTTTCTGACCGGATCGGTCAGCAATCCCGGCGGTAGGCCGCGGATACCCGAGGAACTGAAAACGAAACTTTGCAAGGGGGCGGCGCAATCGGTAGATTTCTGGCTGCAACTGGTGGCGGATGATCAGGCCAAGACCGAGCATCGGCTGAAGGCGGCGGAGTACTTGTTCAGCTATGCCTACGGTAAGCCGACGCAGATAGTTGACGCCAGTCTGGAGGCCGAGGTGACGCAGGCGCGCTTGTCGCTTGCCGACAAACTGCGGCTGGTGCAGCAAGCGGCGGAAGCGGTCAAAGTCGGTGTAAAAGAGTAGCGTGCGGAGACGGCGTGCGGTAAAAGGCGCAAGCGGAAGGAGAAAAAATTATGAATTTAGCACAACTTATCAGTTTTGTAGACGGAATTAAACCGAACGGATTTACCAATGAGCAAAAGACGATCTGGGTAAACGATCTGGAGGCACGGGTGCAGACGGAAATATTTTTGCTGTCCGCAGCCGATGTATATTCCTATGTTTATCAGGCCAGCAGTACTGTAGACGGCGTATTATTTCCCGACAGCGCCACAATCATATTTGCATCTGATCCGGGATTCAGAAAATATGGGTTGCTGACCATCAGCGGCCTGACCGGCAGTTTTGCCAGCAACAATATTACTGCGAAAAAAATACTGGACATATCGGCGGACGGTAAGACTTTAACGTTTACCGCGGGCACTTTTGCCAATACCAGTACGACGGCGACCGCCTCCGGCGGCACGTATACTTTTGACGGTTCAAAGGTAGAGCTGTTGGCAGATGCCGCGCACCAGAAGATTTACTGGTCATACCTGGCGGCAATGATCGATTTTGCCAACGGCGAGTACGGTAAGTTCAATAACGCGCTGACAATTTTCAGCGATTTTTTCGGCGAGTATTCGCGCTGGTACGCCAAAAAATACCGGCCGGGAAGCGGGCTGGCCGAAGAAAAGGGCTATTACCTGTCGGCATATGCTATCGCGGTCAAGCATGGTTACGGCGGCAGTGAAGAAGAATGGCTGCTGACATTGAAGGGCGATCAGGGCAATGGGCTGGTCATACTTGATTTATATGCTTCGTTAGCGGAACTGCAGGCGGCGCACGCAACAGGTAACGCTAAAGGTGATTGTTACGCGGTAGGTACTGCCGCCAGTAATGTTATTTATGCTTGGAACGGTACAGAATTCAAAAATTATGGTTCTTTTAAAGGTGATAAAGGTGACACCGGCGCGCAGGGTATACAGGGTGTTAAGGGTGATACCGGCGCAACAGGAGCAAAAGGCGAGACAGGCAACGGCATAAGTTATATCGTTCGTACCAGCGGCACAGGCGCGGCCGGAACAACTGATACCTATACTATTACTTATACAGACAATACTACATCTACGTTTGCAGTTTATAACGGCTTTAATGGCACAAGTGCATATATATTCGCCGGATCGGCGGTTACAGGAACAGGTACGGGAATCAGTGCCGCAGTGACAGGAAGCAAGGCGGGGGATTTATACCTTAATTCCTCAACGTCTAATGTATATAAAGCCACGGCAGCTAATACATGGGATTACGTTTGCAATATCAAAGGAAATACCGGCGCAACCGGCGCGACTGGTACGGCGGGAACCTCAGCATACGTTCATATCAAATGGGGCACGTCGTCTACTCCCGATACGCTGTTAGACGCGCCGAATCTATATATAGGCATTTACGCCGGCACGAGCGCAACAGCGCCTGCTAGCTATACAGGTTATTGCTGGTACAGATATAAAGGCGAACAAGGAATACAAGGCGAGCAGGGTGTTCAAGGCGTTCAAGGGCAGCAAGGTATTGAGGGTGCCCAAGGCGCAAAAGGCGATACCGGCAAAGGGATTTCCTCGATTGCGCGAACAAGCGGGAGCGGCACGGCGGGTACAACAGACACTTATACCATAACCTTTACAGATTCAACTACAGCCACTTTTACAGTCTATAACGGCGCCGATGGCGAAGGTTCAGGCGATATGCTCAAGTCTGCTTACGATACCGACAACGACGGCATTGTGGATAACGCGGAGGCTTTAGGGGGACAGGCAGGCAGTTACTATTTGAACCGCGCCAACCATACGGGCACACAAAGCGCGGACACGATTACAGACGGTACGACTAATAAAGCTTATACGGCAACGGAACAAACAAAACTTGCCGGTATCACTACAGGAGCGACTGTTGGCAAGCTATTGGCAAATGGTAACGGCTATGCTTTGGATAATGGCTCGATAAGGCCGACGTTGGGATACTGGGCGACTGACCTGTCTCGTACTGATGACAATACGTATGGCGCAAAAGGCGATATATCGTTTTGCGAAGGAGAGTATACAACGGCATCCGGATGGGCATCACATGCTGAGGGTTATTGTAATACAGCATCCGCAGGGACTTCTCATGCAGAAGGACAAATCTGTAATGCAGAGGAAACTGCTTCTCATGCCGAAGGTATTGGTAGTACAGCAGGTGGAGCTGCTTCACATGCTGAAGGATATCATACTACTGCCACAGGTTATGCTGCTCATGCTGAAGGTTATGGTAATACAGCAAGTACCGATTATTGCCATGTGGAAGGCAAATACAGTTTGGCTTGTAACGGTAAACTTTACAATATAACCGCCTATGATAATACTGCAAAGACCATAACATTAGATAGCGTAAGCGGATTGGCAGTAAACGATCTGTTACAAGTAAAAATCACAAACGCATCAGCCGAGACGGATATACCAATTTCCGCAATCAATGGCTTAGTGGTAACATTAAATACGACCCTTACGATAAATAGTAATTGGAAATACGCGATAGAAAAATATTCGACAACATATCCTGTTCATGCAGAAGGTTGCAATACAGTATCAAGCGGTAGTTATTCTCATGCTCAAAATGAAAATACAATTGCTCAGGGTATGTCGCAAACTGCCATAGGCGAATATAATATTGCTCAAGGTAGTATTAACAGCAGAGTTAATACCGACCATGCCTTTATCATCGGCAATGGCACCGCCGACGCTAGCCGCAGTAATGCGCTAACTGTCGATTGGGCTGGTAATTTGGTAACCGCCGGTACAGTTAATGGTAGAAATATGACAGCGGATGGCAATAAACTAGACGGAGCGGCGGCAAAATCCACTTCCGCAACTGCTACGCTTGCGGCAGCGTCGTGGACGGGAACGAGCGCGCCCTATAGCTATAGTTACTCTAACTCGAATATTACCGCGACAAGCCCGGTCGAATTACTGCCCGGAAGTAGTATTACAGCGGCGCAGTTGCAAGCATTACAGGGAGCGAATATTATCGGTGGTTCGCAGTCCACCGGAAGCATCACGCTTGCGGCATATGGGGACAAGCCGATGATTGATATTCCTGTTAAATTTATTGTTAGGGGGGATTTATAATGCCATTAATTAATAGATGCGGCGGCGGAGGGGCCAAGATCAACGGCATTGTCGAAAGCTACCTGGTTGCAGCGGGGGAAAATATATCGGCGGGGGATTTTGTCAGCTTTGTCAATGAAGAAGCTAGTGAGATTGTAAAAAATAAGGTACAAAGTCCTAGTGCAGGGACGGCTTCGGTATTTGAAAGCGCGAGTACTTATTATATTTCAGCTACTGTATTATCACAAACAAATGTTCTTGTAGCATATCAAGATAGTGGCAACTCCAGTTATGGTACAGCGGTAGTTTTAACTATATCCGGTACCACAATCACAGTAGGAACACCGGTAGTTTTTGAAAGCGCATCTACATCAAGTATTTCAGCTACTGCATTATCCGCAACAAGTGTTCTTGTAGCTTACAGTGACGGTGGTAATTCTTATTACAGTACAGCGGTAATATTAACTATATCCGGTACCACAATCACAGTAGGAACACCTATAGTTTTTGATACCGTTTTTACAACAAGTGTTTCTGCCGCGGTATTATCCCAAACGAGTGTTGCTGTCGCATATCGTAAAGGTGATGGTACCAATTATGGCAAAGCGGTAGTTTTAACTATATCCGGAACAACAATCACGGCAGGAACACCCGTTGCTTTTTCAAGTGCAAATGCTCAATATATTTCCGCCTTAGCGCTATCCCAAACAAAAGTTCTTGTAGCATATAATGATGTAGGTAACTCAAATTATGGTACGGCGGTTATATTAACTATATCCGGTACAACTATCACAGTAGGCACAGCAGTAGTTTTTGAGAGTGCAAGTTCTCAATATATTTCAGCTGTAGTTTTATCTGCGACAGGTGTTCTTGTAGCTTATTATGATGGAGGCAACTCCGGTTATGGCACAGCGGTAGTATTAACTATATCCGGTACCACAATCACAGTAGGAACACCGATAGTTTTTGAGAGTGCAAGTTCTCAATTTATGTCAGCTGTGGCCATATCAGCAAAGAGCGTTTTTATCGCATATCGTGATGTTGGTAATTCAAATTATGGTACAGCAATTGTTTTGTATGTTCCGCAGATGCTAAATATAGTCGGTGTAGCAAAAGAGTCTGGGTCAAGCGGTGATACTATAGATGTTTATACACCTACCGTTCCTGTCTTACCTGCTGAAGAAGTTGATTTAAGTCCATATATATTAAATCTGCTTGGCACCTTGACATTCTCCGGCACATATGCAACATCAACTTATTATACCGCCGCTGATTGCACATGGGCATGCAACAGTAAAGGAGAGATTGTTATAATTATCCGCGGCGGGACAAGCACCTCGTACGAGAATGTAATATTTACTCTTGCCTCTGCTCCGACAGGGGTAGATTTGAAAACCGGCAGTAGTTCGTGGGGTGCGACAAACCCGGCACAGCAACATTATGGATGCGTCTTAACGGGAGTAACCGCAAAAGTAAACATAGCTATTAACTTGAGCGCAGTTAATTCTACCTACGACTATGTCCAGTGCGACCTTACGGTAACGGCGGCTTAAACTAATTTAAATATAAGGAGGAAGTTAAAATGCAAAAGGTGATTTTGAGGGAAAACATCGTCATTGACAAAAGCGACACGGCGGAAGTTGTAGAGAACGGAATCTTGATGAACGGGGTGATATACGGGGAGCCAAACCTCGTAATGATCGAAACCGAGCTGAACCCGGTGATCCAGCAGGACATGATCGTTGACGGTGTGATTGTGGCTAATCCCAATTATGCCCCCGCGGAATAAGTTGTGACAGGAGGTGTGACAAATGAGACTACCATATAAGGGCAGATGCAGGATAACCAAGCTGTTCGGCAGCAAGCCGCCGACCGGTGTTCATTATAAGTACGGCTACCATACCGGCTGCGATCTGGTCGGCATCACAGACAAGATGATCGTTTCCTGTGAGGCGGGGCAGGTGATGGCCAACGGTTATGATGCGGACGGCTGGGGCAATTACGTCAAGATCAAAGGCGCGGAATCGGGGCTGACGGCTATCTATTGCCACATGGCGGCGCGCTCAGCGCTGGCTGTCGGCAAGCTGGTGGCCGCGGGCACGGTGATCGGCCGCGAGGGGGCGACCGGGCAGGTCACCGGCGGCCATCTGCATCTGGAATTCCGCAAAAAGGCCGGCGACGGCAGCACAGCGGTTAACCCCTGCACGGTGCTGGGCATAGTCGGGCAGACAGGTGAAGTAGAGGAGGTGGAAGAAGAAATGGAGATTACCAAGGTTAAATTTATACTGCCCAATAAGACGAAAATAGCGGTAGACGGGTTTATCAGCGACGGCGTCAATTATACGGCGGCGCGCAAGCTTTTGGAGGCGCTGGAGTTTAAGGTCGGTTGGGATGGCACAAACGTAGTGGTCAGCAAGTAAGGCATATACAGCATCAACATAGTAATCAGCAAGCAAGGCGGCGGATCAGGCGGCCTTTTTTATATGGGCGGAACCGTTGGCTGGGACGGAGCGAACATAGGTTAATTTGCCGCCGCGGGTTCGCAAAACGGATAAAGGCGGGTAGGGCGGCGCCTAACCAATGCCAATAAAATTTAATAGGAAAAGGGGTAACAATATGTCTGCATATATAGGGGAGATAATTTCCGGCGCGGTGCTGGTATTGGTTTCGATCATCGAAGCCAGGGCGACGATCGAGCGGCGCGAACGGGAGGCGGAAAAAGTAAAAATCGATAAGCGCGCCGCGCTGCGGGCCAGGGAAAGTATCTTGTCCATGCAGATGCAGTCGGTGGCGCTTGATTTGTCCGACGCCACCGCAATGGCAGTTCAGCAGGGCAGATGCAACGGCGAGCTGGCGCGGGCGCGTGAAAAGGCGCGGGCGGCGCAGAAGGAATATGAAAAATTCCTGCGCGAGATCGGCGCTAAAGAAACAACTAAAATATAAATTGAGGAGGCAAACATATGCAAAATCTTAAAAGAAAGTTATCCAGCCGCAAACTCTGGGCGGCGGTCGCGGGCATTATTTCCGGTCTGGCTTTTGCTTTTGGGCTTGACGACGGTACAGTCAGTACCGTTGCCGGCGCGGTGACGGCGGCGGCCGCGGTAATTACTTACATCGCAACCGAGGGTAAGGTCGACGCGGCATCTGTCGCCAAGGCGGCGGCAGCGATTGAGGAGGCGGCCAAGCAGCTAACTGCCGCCGATTAAAAAAAGCCCGCCTGGGCAAGAGGCGGGCTTAAAGGACAGAGAGGGCATATCTTTAGGCGTTGCTTAATAATAGAATTGATTAAAATGCTATGTCAATACTGCTTCTTTTTTCTATTTAGGATGGGGTGGAGACTTGTTTTTTTACTGCCTTTAGATAAAGAACTTCAAATCATTTGTTGCATAATTTTTTAGCCGGGATAGACGGCCGCATATGTCTTGCTCATAAAACCCTCTCATATTTGAATAATTATAAAATATTAATCCATGTTAATATTTGACCTTCATCATTACAACACATTTGTTTCATTATGTAAATAGTTTCGACAATAAAACAAATAATCAGACATCAATAGCTATGGCAAGGATATTTAAATGGGGTGAAAAGCATGAAATTCTCTAAAAAAGTAATAATTGGCGTGCTGGCGTCGGCATTGGCTTTTACCGTCGCCATGACGGTGGCGTTTTTTATGTTCCAATCGGTGCCGGATAAGCTGATCACCGGTTTTTACGCCTTCTGCGGTGCGGAGGCGGGAGTATTGGGCTGGATCAAAAGAAGTGGACTTTGAGGCGGTAAAACGACGGCAAAAAACCGTTGGTGCAATTTGCGCGGCGGAAATTGGGAGGTTTGATAAATTATGAGAATGTCTGAGATCAAATATAATTCGGAAAACGGCAAACAACAATTGATGGGTTTCGGCGGCATCAATTACAGCCCGCGCTATAAACCGGGTGAATTGCGGAACAGCGAAAACCTGTCCGCCGACGAATACCCCTGGATCTCGCAGCGGAAGAACGCTTGTATAGAATATTCCTATATAACAGATGATCCGCCCGGAAAATACACAAGTCCCGTGGCGATATATGCAAAGGACGAAATGTGCGTTATCGACAGCGACGGTAAGTTTTATTATGACGGCGATGAGATAACAGGGCATACTTTTGATGTGGAAAAGGACATTCAGATGGTAGCCGTAAATACCAAAATACTAATATTTCCTGACTGCTGGTATTATGATATTTCTGATGAAGCGTTGTATCCGTTTGCCGCTAAATTTGAGACTCAATCTTCTGCTACTAATATTATAGAGGTTACTTCATCATCAATTACTATCACAACCGGGTCGTTTAAGTCGTTTACCGATGTTGAGGATTACATAAGTAGGTTTCATATCGGCGATACTATATACTTTTCCAATACGCTGGATAGTGAAAACGATAAGGAAGCAATTACTATTAGGAACATATCGGATGACGGGAAGATGCTGACTTTTGATGCCGGTTCGTTTACAGCTAAGACCTACAATGCTACTACCCATACTCATTTATATTTTGAGAGATTGATTTTGGAAGCCGCTGAGGGTGCGACAGGAACTTCGCCGATGTTTGATTATGTTTGTGAACACGATAACAGGCTTTGGGGTGTGAGGAGCTATTGTCAGACAATCTATGGAAGCTCATTGGGCAACCCCTTGAACTTTAATTGCTTTGAAGGATTGTCCACCGACAGTTACGCGGTGGCGGTCGGCAGCGCAGGCAAGTTTACAGGTATAACAGGATTCGGATCATATATCTGCTTTTTCAAAGAGAATTGCCTGCATAAGCTTTATGGCAGCAAACCTAGCAATTACCAGATCGTAACCAGCACTATCCCGGGTGTGGAGAGAGGGTCTTCTAAATCGCTGCAAATTATTAATGATTGTCTGTATTATAAAGGTGACGAAGGTATTTATGCCTATAGCGGAGATACGCCAGATCTGATCAGCGATAATCTCGGCACGATTAATTATAATCACGGTGTTGCCGGTGCCGACGGGCGCAAATATTATATTTCAATGGAAAGGGCAGAGGGAGATGACTACGTCAACGACTTCTATATCTATGATACAATACGCGGTATCTGGCTGCGGGTTGATAATTCAAATATAATCGATTTTGCTTCCAAGAGTGGCCATGTTTACTATCTGAAATATCTGCAAAGCGGCGAAACACAGGCTAACAGAATATACATAGGTGATATCGGCGACGATGTGAGCGATTGGAGCGCGGAACTGTGCCCGTTTTATGAAGACACGCAGCAGCGCAAATCATATCTACGGCTTTTTATCCGCTATCAGTTTGAAAAAACCGGAAACCTGCTGAATGTATACAAAAAAATACATGGCAAAGATACTGATTTTGTATTGATCAAAAGCATAACCGCCACTACCGGTGATGAAAATACTATCGAGATACCGCTGCCGCCCAACAGGTGCGACAGCTTTTCTGTTAAGTTCAGCGGTACGGGCAGGTGCTTTATCAAGTCGCTGGTCAGAGAATATCAAAGGGGAAACGAAAGATAGGAGGTGTATTATGGCTGTATTCAGGACTGCGACGCTCAAGGTGGATAATATCAATCCCAGCGCCGATATCAACAAAATTGTCAATTATGTTAATATTTTACAGGAGCAATTGGAGTGGGTGTTATCCAATCTCGACAGCGATAACGTGACGGAAATAGACGCTAAAGTAACTAAAATTGTGAATAATGGATAGGAGTGGTTATTATGTCAACAAGTACTGAAAATTATTTTACTCAAGACTGGACATCTCAATATAACACAGCAAGGCAAAACGGAGATTGGCAAGCCATGAAAGCTGCCAATGACGGTGCCAATGCTGACCGTGCCGCTGCTGGTATTGCACCTCAATATGCCAATGATGATATAAATTATTATAAAAATTTACAGGAGACATTAAATAAAAACCTTGCAGGCAAAACGGGTGACGAATGGAGATCACTGACTACTAATTATTTGGCAACGCTTGATAGTAGAAATGGTGGGAAAACTTCTTTTTCTGAACCCTTAAACAGTACAAGATCATTAGGCGCATACTATACAAATGAGGGCAATGACGACAATAAATCTTTCAGTAATTCTTCTAAGGCATATAAGTCTTTTGATGCCGACGACGACACTCTCTGGCAGGCTTATCTTGACCGCTACCAGCAAGAGAGCGACAGAGCGGCGCGTAATACCATAGGAGAAGTAGCGGCAAATACCGGCGGGTTGGCAAGTTCATACGCAACGACAGCGGCTAATCAGGCCGCCAATTATTATACCCAGTTGGCTAATGATGCTTATTTAGATATATACCAACAAAAGTATCAGGAATATCTTGACCAACTTGAGCAGCAAAATTACCAAAAAGAGCAGTCATATAACCAGTATTATAACAATGCGCAATTAGCGCTTTCGCAGCAACAAATCAATAATGATCTTGCCAGTGCCAATTGGCAACAGAATTATACGCAGTCCAGCGGTGACTGGAGTACTTTGTTAAGTTTAGCACAATTAGCTGCTCAAAATGGAAATTATGATCTGGTAAATGCTTTGATAAAGAAAATGGGTTATTGATTAAAGTAAGGTAAAACAAGCAGGCGGCTTATACAGTCGCCTGCTTGTTTTATACGCCTAGAGCCAAGAACCACGCGCTTGATTTTGTGCATTAATATCGGAGGGCAAGAGAAAATGGTGACTTTGAATAACATATTTAAAGGGATTAAAAAGGGTGCGAAAAATAGTGCGAAAGAAATCGACGAAGCGTTTGGCATAGATCATTCCCCAGCGGGCGGCGCCAGCCGGGGCGGCGGCAAGAGCGGTTCGGGGAAAGTCAGTTCGGGCGGGGGTAAAAACTCTGATTCTACAAAGTCCGGGAGCAAGGCCGGTGGTAATAAAACAAGCAACACGACTACTTCGCCGCTGCCAACGACGGCGAATACCTCAATCATAACAAAACCCACAACGACGCTGACTTCGCCCCTAACGGATATTGCGACGCTGAACAAAAACGCTTTTACTGAGAATATGCTGGATATGACAGATCAAAACTATGTTTTTGGTCGCCGCGATAAGCCGATTGTTACTTTGCCCAGGGCGTCGGATACCCTGGCTGTGCCAAACTCGCTGAAAGCAAAACCTACAACGACGCTGACTACGCCGATAACGGATATAGCGACGCGGAATGAAAACGCTTTTACTAAAAGTATGCTGGATATGGCAGACCAAAACTATGTTTTCGGGCGTCACGATAAGCCGATTACTTTGCCCCGGGCGTCGGATACGCTGGCTGTGCTGAACTCGCTGAAAGCAAACACATCCGCAGACCCGACGGCGGATCAACAGACGGCGGCGGATAACAACTATTGGCATACCGCCGGCGGCGGGATAATCAAGAGCCATGCCACTAACCCCTACGGAGCTTTTGTGGATAGTCAGGGGTTTGACAATTATGATTTGCTTTATGGCAAAACGATAAACATGGATGATTATGCTAACAGCTATGCGTATTCCGGCGGCAAATACACGCAGGTGGGGATCAAAGATTTAAAGCAACAAATAAATGAATTGCAACGGCAGATCAACTTCAAAACCCACATGAGGGCATCAAAAAAAGAAGTCAACGAGCTTAAAAGCCAGTTGACAGATTTAAAAAGCCTTTATAGCTCTTATTGCAACTCTTACTCCGACCAGCAGGAGGTTGGCCGCATAAAGGGTTTTGAGGACGTTATATACAATGACGATTTCGAGCAGGGCGCGGCGGTGGGGCAATCGCTGAACCCCTCCTTCGATACGATGTTATATAACAAAGGCAAGGTCGTCAATCAAGTCCAGTATATCAAAGACCTGATCAATGCCGTAGGCCCGCAGGGCAAGCTGGCCAGCGATCAGGTGCTCTACTATATGACGGAAGACGAGAGCAAAATATATGCCTATTGGCTGTCTAAAGACAAGGGCCAAGCCGATGACTATCTGGATTCAATGCAGCGGGCGCTCAATTACCGCGCCATGACGGACTGGAACAACCATGTCAAGAATCAGGCCGACCAAAATACCGCGGCGGGCATTGTAACCGATCTGACGTCCTCGATTGTCAAACCGGGGGCGTTGATCAACGCAGGCAAACAGATAATAGAAAACGCTGTCAGCGGCGATTACCGCAAGCCCGACGTATATTCCGATCTGAACATTGGCGTACAGACCAATCAGGCGGCCAGAGCGGGGCTGTTGGATGACATTGATTCGTCGGCGGGCAAGTTTTTGGCAAATACGGCATTATCGCTCGGCGAATTCGTGGTGGCGCTGCCGTTTCAGTCCGGGGCACTGGCGTTGTTGGCGACCAGCGCGGGCGGTGATGCCGCGGTCAACGCCGCCCAAAGAGGCGCTACAGCCGGTCAGGCCTTGACATTGGGGCTGCTGACGACGGCCATCGAGGGTGCGACGGAATATTTGCCGCTGAAAAACCTCAATATGCTGGTATACGGCGTCCGGCAGGCGGGCAACGCGGCGCTGGCCACCGTGGCGGCTAATACGCTGCGCAGCTATGTTTATAACGGCGTAAAGGGCGCGTTGGGGCAGGCCAATATCGAGGGCGGCGAGGAGCTGATATCGCAATATGCGAATCTGGTGGCCGATAATATGGTCATGGGCGATAACTCCCAGGTCAACCGCTACAAAGAGCAACTGGTGGCCAGCGGCTATAGCCGTGACGACGCCGAGGCGCAGGCTTTTAAACAGTATTATTTCTGGCAGCCGTTTCAAGCCTTTGCGGGCGGCTTTGTTTCCGGCGGCATACTGGGCGGTACCGCCGCGGGTATAGGCGGGCTGCACGGCCAGTATAACGCGGACAACCTCAATAATACCGACAACCTCAATAATACCGACAATCTCAATAATACCAACAACCTCTATAACCTCAATAAGCAGTTGCCGAATACAGCGGCGCAGACAGCACAAACTGCGCCGCTGCCGCTGGCAGCTGGCGGTGAGGGCGTTAATTTGTACAGCGGTAACATCAGCAACACGGCCAACAACGGCGGTGTAGTTTTGCCTTGGGTGAATAACAATGTCGCTTCTGCGGTAAATAGCGGCAATAACGGAAACACGGTCAGCAACGGCGGTGTAGTTTTTCCGTGGGCAGGCAATGTGACTGCTCCTTTAGTCAACAGCGCTAACCGTGGTGTTGTTGTGCCCAAAGTGGAGGGCGACAACACGATAACGCTGCCGCGGGGAACAGAGGGCAACTACCTGCCGACAGCCAGAGGCAGGTATCTGACTATTGCCAAAATGGGCAACAGAGACCTGATGGTAATGCTGGGCGGCGATTTAATACTAATGCCGGATGCCAGTGTGGCATTGACTACCGTTCCAAGTACCAGCAAAACAATCACCACGCTGCCTGTCACCAGTAATGCATTAACTGTAATCCCCGAAACTACCAAAGCCATCACCACCCTGCCCACTTACGAACAAACACTCCAGCAGGCCAAGCAAATATGCCGTACAATAAGCGGAGTATTATCAAACAAGAACTACAAAACGAAGAGCCTCCAAGGCACTTCCATTTATAATAGCCGGATCTGTTGACGCTGATTCACTGTAAATTCTTCGATGATTTCAAAGTCTTGCAGCCGCTATCGCAAAAACAAGATGCCAACTCAGCATACAAAAGTGGCAGGAAGTTTTACTTCCTGCCACTTTAATAATTAACTAAAACTGTTACAGCTTAACAAAAGCTCAAGGCGTTATCGTGAAGTAATTTTTGCATCTAAGCATCTGTTATGCCTGTGACTTTCATGCGCTGTAATTCAACAGACGGGTCGTGGAAGGGTATATCTGAACCGTACATGACCCTGCCTTCGCCAATCGTATCAAATACCTCTTTGATCTTGGTATGCATAGGCATACCGGAGGTCTCAAGATATATTTTCTACGAAGCCTGCTGAGTAGCTGCCTTGTTGGTCTTAACATCTTCTTCATCGAAGAACTGATCAACAATCTCGGGGGCAGTCTTTTTACCTACGGCATTACCGACTAAATAACCGATTACAGCGAATAATATACCGATATAGAGGTCAGAAATACCGCCGGGGTTTCCACTGAAATGCCAGATAAGGTTGGCGCCGCCGCCTAATATCATGGATAAAAGGGCGGCCAGTCCGGTAGCTTTTCTGGAGTAGAACACTGCGAAGCAGGGGAGTAAGAGAGCGCTGACCATCATATTGCAGGCCATGTACAGCATGCTGATCGCGGTCGGGAACACAACAACGAAAAACAGCGATACGATACATGATAAAGCCAAGCAAATACGGTTGGCAGTGAGATAATGTTTGTCTGATTTATTCGGTGCGATAAACGGTTTATAAATATCATTAACAACCAGCATGCCGATAACCAAGGCGCAGGCTGCCGCAGTTGAAAGGATGGCCGAAACCAGAGCCGCAATCACGATGGCGCCCATTATCGGTGACATCAATTCGTTGATCATGATGCCGAACAAAGCCTCTCCATTTTCGAGGCCCGGGTACATGTATGAACCGGGGAGGGCAATTAAGAAGTTGCAAACGCCAAGACCGATAGCCAAAACGCCAAAGATGATGAAGGCTTTACGCGCGGTGCTGACATCTTTAGCCGCCGCAGCGCGCTGCCACATATCCTGACCGGGGAAGGTCGCCAAGAACATCGAGGCGCCAAAGGCGATGCCGCCGGAGATGGTCGTATAGCCCGACAGTTTGAAGTGATCAGGACCTAAGCCAGCAACCATGGTTGCCATGTCGACGCCTGGTGCTCTAAGGGAGACAAAGACAGCTACAATCATGCCGATCCAGATAATGATGGCCTGGACGATCATTGTGTAACCCAGCGACCACATACCGCCGAAGATGCTGTAGACAATAACGCAGGCAGTAATGACTACAACTGCCCAAATGGGATCGATACCAAAGGTAGTGGTAATAACCGACTCAATTGTTTCAATCTGGCCGCCGCAGAAAGCCAAGAACGGCAGAATCAGCATGATTGCCGCAATTAAACCTGTAGCTTTACCGAAGCGCAGGTTAAACATATCCGGTATAGTGAATCTGCCTGTTCTATGTAAAACCCTCTTGATCTTCGGGGCAAATGTAATGCCTAAGATCATATAACTGACACCGGCCGGACCGGTTAATAGCGCTAAGTCAGCCCAAGCACTGGTATAGTCCATGCCTATAGAACCTATAATGAAGAATCCGCTGATCATGTTAGCGAATAATGACGCTGTGACCATTTTTAAGTCCATTTTACCGCTGGCAATAAGATAGTCCTCGGTGTTTTTGGTGTTTTTTGCACCAATAATACCGATAATGATCATCGCAGCCATATAAATAATAAGAACAGTTAAATAAATTGCCATATAATTTAATTCCTTTCTTGAATGTTATTCTTGAAGGTTATTTTTGAATGTTATTATTGTCATTATTGAATGTCATTTTTAGTCTTATTATCCTACAATGAATATGAATATTGCGACTTGCAACAGTTTCCTTATTTTTGCTGCCAAGCAGCATATGTCCGGCAACAAATGAATTAATTAAATTAAATAAATAATATTGAATAATATTAGATAACATTAAATAAATGATAATGAATAATATTAATTAATATTTAATATAACTAAACAAATACTTATTTTGTCACAAGTCTCTACCAAGAAAGACATCTTCACCTCCCCCCAACTGATACTTCTTATATTGAAACATTATCACCCCCCTTGCCAAATTACCTCTTTATCCAGGTTCTTTCATATAATATCATAAATATATTTATTAGACAAGTGATAGAAATTGACAGTGCTGCTAGCTATGGATATGATATTCAAGAATTAGCGTATGCTAATTCTATTAAATAACTGTTATACTGCATATTGCAAATTAATCGAAAATTGGACATTTTCTTGCAAAAAATATTATACATTATTTTTATATAAATATTAATAAAAAATTTTTTCGAAAAGCTAAAAAGAAGCAAAAAAACCGAAAGCAAGGCACGGTTCCAAAGCGCGTCCCCTTGCTTCTCTTGCTTCATTATCACCACGCTGCCCGAGACTACCAAAGCAATCATCACGCTTGTACCCGGTACAAGGAAATGGATAGGGCTGCGGAGAATTAAAACATAATTAGAATAATATAATTCAGTTTTATTATTACCTAAATCAAAGGAGAGGGTAAAGTTGAATAAAGATCTTCATATAGATAATGAAATAACTCTTACAAAAAATCTAACTTTTAGCGAATTTGCAACTTCAGGTTTATATAACAATCAAACATATGGTGACAATAGATTTTTTTGGCTAAATAAACTTTGTCCGATTAATAATAGTGAACATCTATTTAAAATTGGTTTATGTTTCAGAGATAGATTATTAAAAAGAGTAGAATTATTCTGTATTGATGAAAATATTAAAGATGAAGAGCAGCGATATCAAATTCATCAAAAAATTGTAGATCAATTGTTAGAGCAAATAGATTTACAACGGGCTGCTATTACTAATACCTATGATGAACGGGGTAAATACAATTCGATAATTATTAATTATGATTAAGGTGCAGTAAAAGCCTCAGGAATAGCTTTTGGGTTATTCCTGAGGCTTTTATGTTTTTTTAGGAAAAGTAGGTAATGATAATATTATTTCCCAATACCGGTGATTTCCATTTTATCGGCGTAGATCGCGCCGAGTTGCTGCACGAGTATCAGCGAACTGATTAACTCGCGGTTGTATGTTTCTTCGTCCGGCTCAGATTCGGAGACGAATTGACGGAAGCCCAAATATAACAGCGCGCCTTCCGCCATGCCTGCGACTACTTTTTTGTGCAGTTGTTCCGGCAGATCGGTATCGATAGTGCCTTTTAGTGCGTCAACAGGGGAATAATTGATATTAGGGATTGCCGGTCCGGCGCCGCGAATCACCAGTTTGATCCGCTTTTCTATCGCTTTGGCGAACAGGTAAGAGAAAATTGCCTCAAAAGCCTTGGCGGTGTCGCTGGGGGCGTCGGCGGCTACTTGTTCTATCATCAGCTCAGCGTTACATTTGAAGGTGTTGCAGTCTGCGCATTTTTCGGGTAGCTCTTCAGTCCAGCCGATAATACCGGCGAACTTGGCGCGCATCAGTATCGGCGTTGCCGCGTTGGTTGCCGGTGCAAATTCCTCAAAAAGCTGGGGTTTACGGCGCGGGCGGTCGATCTTAAAACGGTAACGGCCGTCACAGCTTAAAGTGATCTTGGTGATTCTGCCCAGCTCATTGAAATCAAGGAAGGTAATCGATTCATAATGCTCGGCGTCTCCGCTCGCTGAGATCAGACAGCGTTTGCCGGGGTCGTAAAGCAGCGGAATGTCTGTTTCTTCGGTATAGTCCAAAGAGCTGATGGTGGCCGGATAAACATAAAACTCTTCTTCTTTGCGGACAGCTTCGTGGGCGTTACGGAAGTGATTGATGACTTTATCGGCGCCTTCAAGCGTTTGCCCTGTAGTATCAACATAGAAAACGCAGTTTTTATCCAGTACCATGCGCAGCCGGTCCACATCGCCTGCCAATATGCAGTTGCGCAGCAGCCGCAGGTTGTTTTGCTCATCAAGCACGATGCCGTCATCGTATTCATAGATGGCCGCGTCGCCGGAGAGCACGCAAATAGCCGAGACCGTCGCGCCCTCACGCATATTCTCGCGCTGTTCTTTGCCGACCATTTTGTATTGGTGTACCAGTTCCAGTTCACCGAAATCGGTATCAATGATGCAGCGGACAAACTTGGTTAATTCCTTGTCTTTGATCACGGCTTGGCCGGTGAAGCATTTTTTGACCGTGCCATGAACCAATACGTGGTCGTCCAGATTAAAATCCCTTTCGCTTTCACTGCGGCGGGGGTCGCGGTTGAGCAGATAGCCGGAGGGAAAGATAGCTCCGTCGGAGAGGATCACGCGTTTGCTGCCGGCGTATTTGTCAGATTGGTAGTTGATATATGATTCTTCGTCGGCAAAGTATTTGATCAGCACCGGGAAGGCCACTACCTGCAGCTTAATTATGTCGCCCTCCAAGTAACTGGGCAATACCTCGGAATTTACAATATTAATTATTGTCATACCTTCGCGACTGTCTTGGGGAACCAAAAGGCAGCGTCGCTGCAGGGGTCCGAAGCCGCTTGGCGTGGGGTCGTCGCCATAGACGCGGCATTCCCAAATGCATTTGCCGGCACTGTGGGTATCGACGCCTATCACTTCAAAACGGTTTTCTTCTTCATTGAGTGCGGTACGGAGTATAAACTGGGCGTTGCCAAGGTTATGATTGATATAGGTTCCTTTATATCCTACCAGCAATTTGCCTTCCTTGGCAATGTATCCTAAGAGCTTGACGGTATCTTCTTCTGTTAATGTCAAATCTTCCAGGCCGAAATTCTCAATAAAATTAGCCATTTAACCCCTCCTCGTAATACTGCCGCGACTTAGCCAGTTATTAAGCAGTTTTCCCATCCTGTAAGCTATTTGCGCGGTTGTATTACCAAACCTACGCGCCGTTGGCTAAGTAACAATTGCTTTGCTTCTTTGCTTCATTGTATGCAGGCTGTTTTGATTTGGTCTGCCAATGCTGAAACGAAAACAATAATTGTTATACAATTCTGTAAATAGCCGGGTAATGGATAGAAATAGCCGGTTGCAACGTATTTAAGCTTAGAGGCTTTATGCCAAAAATGCTTACTTGAGTTGAACCGGCGAATTTACGAGAAAATTGTTATGGAAATGTGTTATTAAATTTGATACAATAAATGTAATAATTAGTCGAATGTTGTCGAATATCAACCATGTCGATAAAAAGAATTATTACAAGTATAGCGGATTTTGTATAAAATGTCAATTGTTGTCTAGCTGGTGCGTTATCCAAAATAATTAAAAATTTTTAGAATAATTGGTAAATAATTAGAAATAATATACATATCAAGTATATTTGCTAAAAATGAATTTTCATGCGGATTCTCTGCTAAATTTATTGATTATACTGGGAGCATTAATAATGATTTGTAAAAAATTTTATAACTAATTAATAGACAACCGCTAATTTGCGTGATAATATTAATGCCATTATAATAAGATTTTTTGAACCAAATAAAGTTAACAATATAATAAATTTAAATATAAATATATTAATATTCAACAGGTTAAGGGGGGTATGGGTATGAAAGATAAAAAAATTGATGAAGTTGCCGCGGGGATGTCCGAATTACTGTCAGTTCTGGACAGAATATTAATCAGGCCGTTGGAATTGGAAACGCGGCCGGTAATTAGCCCGCTGCCGTATTTTGCCATGAGGATTCTCGCCGATAAAGAAGCTAGCGGCGAATCTGTCACTATGTCAGAATTGGCGAGGGAAATGCAGATAGCCAAATCGCAATTGACGGTAATCGTAGATAAACTGATTGCCAAAAGGTTTGTTGTCAGGGAAGACGATCCGTCCGACAGAAGGACAACCAGAATCAGGCTTTCCGATCAAGGCAGAAGTTTTATGGATCAGAACGGAAAAATTGCTATCAATATTATTAAAAATTTCATCAGCGATCTCAGCGGCGATGAGCTTGGTGAATTGAGCGACGCGATCGATATGTTTAACAAAGTGATTGACAAGTTTCACCAGCAGCAGAATTTAAATTAGTAAATTTTGTCCCATTGTAGTTTGGTACACCGAGAGTTTTTGCTTCGACACGGCGTTTAGCTTTGTCGAAGCAATAGCCAAGAGTGGCGGAGGCTGTATTTGCAAACCGGTCATCTTCCGTCAACTGTGATATAAGCAGACTAGCTTGGTTATAGATCAGCCAAAGCGGGTCTGTTTTTATATATTAGTTCGAAATCGGTCATGTTTGCATGAGCATACCCATAAAAGGTGCGAATGGGGTAGTTTATGAAATCAACTGTATTGCCCACAACAAAACCCGTTAAATGCTCTGTTGGTTTGGTTGTGGTTTGTGGGTTGTTGGTATTGCTTATTTAACATATAAAATAAAAAAGAGGCTGCAAAACATACTGCCCTAGGGTAGTGCAAAATTTTGCAGCCTCTTTTTATTAATATTTGCGTTTGTCCTCAACAGGCTGGACAACCTTGGTTATGTAATTATCCTCTTTGTTACCCAGCGCCGCTGTGCTTTCTATGTATATTTCCTGTACCGGACTGGTGGGTATAAGGTTACGGGCGAGGATATAGTCGCGCAGTGCAAAGTAGGCGGCGCCAATGTCCTGATAGGCGCCGCGATGGTGAACGGCGACGGCGCTTTCCGCCGGGTAGGCCACGCAGCTTGGGGGCGCGTCTTCCGGCTCTACAGTGATACAGACGTTCATAGAAAACTGCTGTAAATCGAACATGCCTTGTAAATATCCGTTATCCGGAAATTCACAAAAGCTGTTCCAGGTGGTAGAAAAGCGCAGCCCCATGCCGATGGATTCGCTGACCGTTTGATAACTGGCATTTAGGCCGTCTTCCACACCATTACAGATAAAACTGCGCAGATAGCAGAGCCGCTGGGGCAGGCTGATCCACTCCACCGTATAGTCGCCTTTTTTAACCTGACGCGAGCGCAGTTGGGCGATGCCCTGGGTCAGCTTCTCTTTTTGCGCTTCCAGTCTGGCGATTTGTTTTGCCGCTACATCCTTGCCGCTGAGATATTCGGCGATTTCGTCAAGGGATAAACCGGAGTTTTTTAGTTCGAGGACCAGCAAAAGGTTGGCTACGTCCTGCGTGCTGTAATAGCGGTAGCCGGATGTTTCATCTATCAGCGAGGGATTGAGCAGCCCTTTGCTTTGGTAGTGGAGAATAGTGCGGCGGGTGACGCTGCAGACGGCGGCTACTTCGCCGATTTGAAATAATTCTTTGGCATTTTTCCCCATTTTTTTAGATAACCCCCTTGACTCGTACCTCAACGTACGGTTTATGCTTATTATAGCATATTGATATTTAGCGGACAAGTTTAATAAGGAAGAAGCAAGTATGAGTTTACAAAGCTACTGCGAGAAATACCATAAAGAATACCTTTTACGCCAGTGGCACCCTACCAAAAACGGCGGTCTGACGCCGGCGGACGTGGCGCAAAGCAGCCGCATAGCGGTCTGGTGGCGCTGCGAAAAGGGCCATGAGTGGCAGACCCAAGTGGCATCGCGCATCAGCGGTACGGGTTGTCCCCACTGTTACGCTGAAAAGCTGGCAGCCAAAAGGCAACAAAAATCAAAGGGTGTGGCGAAACCGCCGCACCGAAAGGAGAATACGGATAAATGAAAAGAAAAGTTTTGGTAATATTGTTAACGTGCCTGATGGTATTGACTCTGCTACCGATGGCGGCGGAGGCGGTGACTGTCGACAGAAACGTTATGCTCAGTGCCGACGGCATCAGTGTCTATAGCAGCGAAGACGGCTATGATTACATTTACTTTGGCCAATACAATGCCAGCCCCGTCAAATGGCTGGTGCTGGATAATCAGGGCGCCAGCGGCGGCACATATAAGGATAGCAGCGACGCGGCCGTAGATAGCTCCGACGTGATCTTCCTGCTCTCTGAATATACACTGGGGGGGAATACCTATTTTAGTTATGACAGCAGTCCCCAATGGTCATCGAGCAGCCCCAAAACAAATTGTGCAGATGTCTATAACAGCGCGTTTACCGCCAGTGAAAAAGCTCTGGTTTTGAAAACCACCACCACAGCCGATGCGGATGTAGGCGGCGAAGCAGCATCTCCGTATTTGCTGGCCTGTCAATTGAACGATGATACGCTGTTTGCGCTTTCCGCCGATGAGGCGACCCGTAGTGCATACGGCTTTGGCGCCTGGGACAGTACCGGCGCTGACAGCGGCCGCGTCACTCTTTGCGGCAACCATCCGGATACTGCTACACCTACTTGGTTGCGGTCGTCATCCTCTGTGATTGACCCACCCAGCCCATTATTTCCTGCAACTTACTATGCGGGCGCCGTCAATGGTGAAGGCTTAATAACTTATTACAGTTGCGACGGCTCTTATTTGTATATCCGCCCGGCTTTCAATTTAAATTCGTCATCTGTGCTTTTTTCCAGCGCGGCCGCGTTTGACAAAACCGCCGCTTTTGCCGTCAACGACGCTTACAGCGGCAGCGAATGGAAGCTGACATTTGCCGACGGCAATACAACTTTTGCCGCAAGCATGGCAGACACGGAAATGGAGCAGGGAGATACGGCAACCGTGAACGTTACCGATTTGGGCAGCGGCACTGATTATACGCAGGTTTCCGCCATGCTGGTTGATGAAGGCGGCGATGTCATTTGCTACGGAAGAATCGGCGACGCCGCGACCGGCGAAAAGACGTTTGCGATCCCCTCTGATTTAGAGATGGGAACATACACTCTCAGGGTCTTTGCTGAGGATGTCAACGGAGTCAACCTGACCGACTATGCCGGCAACACAGTGGATATCACGTTAAGTATCGGTACGCTGCAAAATGAATATGTAACCGGCAGTAAAGTGAGGCTGACGGACGACAGCGTCTGGTTTGTGCTTGCTGAAGGCTTCTCGCGGGTAACGCTGATCAAAGACGGCTTCTTGAGCGGCACTTATACGAGAAGCGCCGCCGATACGGCGATTGCGGACTATCAAAGCGTAGTTCGCGCAACATTTGATGACGAAGGGGCAACAACGTGCCTGCCGCAGCGTGATGATCTTGCCGCTATATCAGATATTTGCGATTTCAGCGATCTATCATATTATTGGCTCGGTGATTTGGATGGTGGGTATTATTATTGTGCCAATGGTACCGGTGGCGTAGGATCGTTTCTTCCTGATTATAATCCAGACAGGGAGTGTGCGGTCCGCCCGGTGGCGACGCTGAGTAAATCGGCTGCCGCCGCCGTGGAGGCTGTGATCACTCAGCAGCCGCAGGATCTGGATTGGCCGGCATTGAACGGAGCCGCCGCCGTGTTTGACGTCACGGTTAACGGTGAGAATATCACTTATCAGTGGCAGGTACTTGACGGCACCGATTGGACGGATATTGCAGGCGCGACAACCGGCATGCTGACGGTGCCTGCCGGCGACGCCAATTATGCTGAGGATAAGACCTTCCGCTGCAAGATTTACAGCGACTGGGGAGAATATATCTACAGCAGCGAGGCGGTGCTCAGAACTTTCAACTGGCAGGAATACGGCGCCGCCAACGCGGTAACGTACAGCGATTACCTGATTGACTCCGACGATGAATACGATCAAATAATATATGTTTATACTGCCGCCGGTCTGGGCTGGGTTGCCGATCAGGTAAACAACAGCGACGACGGTCTTGCCGGCCAGCAGGTTGTTCTGGCAGCCGATGTCGATCTGACAGGCAGAGCATGGATACCGATCGGTTATGATAATTCCTACGCCTTTGAGGCGGATTTCGACGGTAATCTGTGCAGCGTCAAAGGTCTTGATATCGACTATCAGGGAGAATACGTCGGCTTATTCGGTTATGTCAAAGACGCAACAATTGAGAATCTGTTCATTAATGATGGCACAATCCGTATTTCCGGCCCTGTCGAACTGGATGGCCTATTAGGCTTTGATGGGTGTTTTGCAGGTATATTATTCGGGTATGGCAACAGCTCAACATTCCGCAATATCGGCGTCGGCCAAGTTGAGCTGGCCGGGAATGCCGATAATCTCTTTATCGGCGGTATCGGCGGCTATTTTAGCGGCAAAGAGGGCTGTGTGATTAAAAATTGTTATTCCCGCGCCGCGATCTCCTCCGCGAATACCTATGCCTTGGCCGGCGGTATTGCCGGCTGTGTTAATAATGGATCAACTATCGCCAACTGTTATTTTGCCGGGAGTTTTGATCTAAGCGGCGGCGAATCGGTATATTTAGGAGGTATCGCCGGAGAGTTCGATGAAGGAATTGCCAACACTGTCAGCAACTGCTATTGGCAGACCGGCTGTGGTGCCGTGTGCGGACACTGGAATTGCCTTGATGACATGACTGCTTCCGATCAGGGTTGCAGCCCGCTGACAGAGACGCAGATGAAAACAGCATCAGGAGATGACGCTTTGCTGCCCGGGTTGAACGACTGGGTGACAATAGCCAATGGTAGTGAGAACGTCTTTCAGCCCTGGGTTGTTGTTGACAGTCAAAACGATGGCTATCCCACCTTTTTCATTGCTTATGATTTAGCAGCGGAAGGTGTGCGCGTGACTAACGTCAATTGCGCTAACGTGCTCGGCGACGAAGGCACGCCGACGGTAGTGTTTGACCCCGCCTCAAGCAAACTGACACTCAACAATGCCGATATCGCTATCAGCGATGATAATGATGGTTACACTGCCGCGATTGAAGGCGCCATGTCACTGCAGATCGTCTTGACAGGCACCAATACGGTCTCCGGCAGCGGTACGGAACAGGTAGGTATCTATCTGAGTAACGATGGCGGCGCGCAGTCTTTAGCTTTCAGCGGCAGCGGCACGCTGACGGCGGCGGGAACGACGGCGGCCGTATGCGTAAAAACTTATGGCGGTCAGCAGGCATTGTCACTGGCGTCTAACCTGAAAATCAAAGAAGGCGGCAGCATTGCCCACGAACATGCGGGCGCACGGGATTTCTGGACTTTTTGCGAGGGAACGTTTGATTCGTCTGATATTGCTAGCTATGCCAAACACGTGGTAATAGGCGCCAAAGCCTCATCGAGCAGCGGCGGCAACGATTATTATACCATTACCGCTACGGCCGGTGCGGGCGGCAGCATCTCGCCCACCGGCAAAGTTAACGTAGAGGCATCGACGGATAAAACCTTTACCGTCACCCCGGAGGATTGCTATGTAATTGATGACGTCAAGATAGACGGCGTTTCCGCCGGTGCGGTCGGCAGCTATACCTTCAGCAATGTCCAGGCGGCGCATACCATCGCAGCGGTTTTTGCCAAAGCCGCAGAAGCAGGATGGGTCAATCCTTATCAAGATGTGAAATCAAGCGACTGGTTCTATAGCGCGGTCGCATATGTGACCGAAAACGGGCTGATGAACGGTACAGGCGCAACGGCCTTTGAGCCGAATCTGGCTACTACCCGCGCCATGATCGTGACGATCCTCTGGCGGCTGGAAAACCAGCCCGCAGGCAGTGTTTGGAGTAGCTTTTTCGACGTAGCGGACGACGATTACTACGCCGAGGCTGTAGCTTGGGCGGAGCAAAACGGCATTGTCAAGGGCTATGATGCCGACTCCTACGGCCCCAACGACAACATCACCCGCGAGCAGCTGGCGGCAATACTGTACCGCTATGCAAGCTACAAGGGGTATGACCTGACTGCCTCCGCCGACCTTGCAGAATATGCCGACGCTAATGATATTTCCGAGTATGCTCTTACCAGCTTCAAGTGGGCTGTTGCCGAGGGCTTGATTACCGGAATGACAGAATCTACGCTGGCACCGCAAAGCGACGCCACCAGGGCGCAGGTCGCGGCTATCCTGATGCGGTTGATTGAAAGTATCAATGGCTAAGACGATCCTGCCGAAATATGTTTAGTGAAAATCAATAACCTATACCATCTTTTCGGGCCGGCTGTCCGTATTAACATGCGAGCAGCCGGCCCTCCTCTCGCCCTCATCACAAAGGTGCGATTAATCATCAAAGGAGCAGCCGGCTGCCGATAAAGACACTTCCGATACTTAAGATACGGTTATGTCAATATATACTATGTTAAAAAATTAAATATGTGATTATTTCGAAACAGCCGATATTCCTATTGCCTTTATCCAAAGATAAAGAACAATTTAAGGTAATATCGGCTGTTATTGACACCAAACTATCATTTCTGATAGTTGATGTCAATTCTAATATAACTATTTTGTCGAAAAATATACGATAAAATTATTGCCTTATTTTGCGAGCAGCCGGACTCCCTCTCGCACCTATCACAAAGGAGCGATTAACAAAGGAAGTCCGGCTGGTGCATTCGACATTCCGTTACGCCTATAACAGGGAGTGTCAATATTATTATATGCACTAGCGGTCAAAAATGATCAAAGCAAAAATTGTAAATTTGGGAAGAGTTTATTTTCCAAATAAAGGTAAACATACTGTGGCGGCGAATCTTTTATTGCAAATTTGATATATTAAATTAAAAAAGGAGGCGCTTTTGATGGACTACATTGAAAATATCGGCAAAAGGGATAAATTGACTAAAATATTAGCTATTGGCGGCACGATAATATTATGGTTGCCGTTTGCTTTTATGATTATAACTTCAATTTTCGGATCGATTGCATCGGGAAGATTTCTTATGGACTATCTGATTCCCGCAGAGCTGTTTCCGGTGGTTATTGTCGGTGGATTGCTTTTACTTTGGGTTTCGATCAGGTCAAAATTAATGCGTAAATCGATTATCATTGATTTTATCGTGGCTGTAGCATCTTTTTTTGGCATCCAGGCTATCGCCGTTTTAAGCGGCCTCGCTTACAACCTGGCGGCGGTGGGTGGTTTTTACTGGGGGCTGATTATCGCAGTTCTGGTTCTTTATACTTTGGCGGCTTTGGGTCTGGCTATCGGTGGCATATTGCTGATCCGCAAGCTGCGCCAATCAGCGTGTCGATAAACTTCGCGATACTTTGTTGCGGCCATCACCGTCTCCTCGACGTATCTTTTATACGCCTGTGCCCGATACCCCGCGAAGCTTCTTCGCTTCGCTTAGCTCCGCGGGGACCCCTTGGGGCGTCGCCGGTTTCGAACGCGAAGCAGCGCAATAGCGCAGCAAGTGCATTAGCTGCGGTTTTACCGCAAGGTAAAAGCCAGCTAGGTCGCCTGGTCTCGCTTGTTTCTCGGCCCGCTGAACACTTTTTGACAGTCTTAAACCTCTAAGAAATGAAAATTTTCTTAGAGGTTTTTTATTTTGCATAGATGAGAGAAAATCAGAGATCAGGCTGTGGTTTAGCTGGTGAACAATATTTATTGTTCGGCTGGGGATTTTGCGGCTATCTTCATCCTGTAACTTAAGTGTTCCATCAATTCCGGGGGATTGCCAAAAGCCAAAATATATGTTTCTCCGTTTTGCATAGTCATATAGCAAGCGTTTTTGTTTCGCTTATACTTGTCTTTTTTAATGTTGGCGATTTGATTAATCTGAATTCTCAGTTCCTCTTTACCGCGGGTTAAAGCATAACCGACAAACCCTAAAAATAACGAGGTAAAGATGCTTTTTTTATAAAGGATAAGTTCTGATTTGGTAATTGCGATTCTTCCTGCAAAATGACTTCCGTCAGCATAATAAAACGTAATAAAATCTTCCATTTATAAACTTTCTCCTTTGATAATTAAGTCGTTTATAAATGTATATGACAAGTTTTTATATATATTCTGTTTCTACCGATTTAAAATATCAATTAATTATTACTGTAAATATTTACTGTCTGCTGTTTGCTTAGCGGCAGCCTGGCAAACGCCTGCCGGTAAGCGCTCGCGGCAGCGGCGGGTACTGCTGCGTTAATATGGAAAACCGCGTTATCATGGTAGATAAAAGAGGGAGGTGTGGCTCCTGCAAACCGCACAAAACCGACATCTTCGTTATTGGTGTAATAGCTAAAAATTCTTGTATCTACACTGGTCGCCGCTGCGGGGATAACCAGTTCCATATTTTCCTGGAAATTAATCAGATTGATATTGCCGATCTCTTTTGTTGCTTTCGGCAACAGTATTTGTTGCGCCGAGGCGTCAAGTATCATCATTAGTATGGTATTTGTGCCTTTTTCATAGACAACATTGCCTTTTTGTTCAAAGACCGCATTGCCTTTGGCAAAGGTCAGCTTAACCGACGAGTCGTTGTCATATAGGCCAAAGGCGTTCCTGCCGATTGAGGTAACGGAGGCGGGAATGGTTACCGAAGCCGCCGCTGTCCGGTCAAAGGCTCGTTCGCCTATGGTTTGCAGCGCAGCGGGCAACTTCAGTTTGGCTAGTTTACGGTCGTTGCAAAAGGCTTGGTTGCCGATCGACTTGATCGTAGCGGCCAGATGGACCCTTTTCAGTTTCTCGCAAGAGTAAAAAGCGCTCTTACCGATTGCTGTCGTGCCTTTGGTTGTCAAAACAAAAGTCAGCGAGGGGCATTTGTAAAAGGTGTAATCAGGTATTTTTTTGATATTGTGCGAGCTGGCAACAAAGTAGACGTCAGAGTAGGCAAAAGCATATTTTCTCAGCGATGTTACGCTGGAAGGTATGTAAAACAGTTTCGGCACATCAAAGGCGCGGATCAGTTGGCTGCCTTTTTTGTTATAGAGTACGCCATGGGAGATTTTAAAATATTTATTGCCTTGCGCCAGCTTTAGTTTCATCTTATAAAAAGCGCCGTCACCGATTGATTTGACGCCTTTAGGTATGGTGAAAGTACCGCTACAGCCGTCAAAGGCAAAATCGCCGATCGAGGTAGTGCCCTGCGGCAGCTTAATGCCTTTGGGGGCGTTAGCCAGCGCATAATCGCCGACTGCCAATTGGTCGGCATTGATAGTAATCTTGGTCATCATGGCATAGGCAAAAGCGCCTTTTTCCAGTGTTACTTTATGGGCGGTGACTCTCAAAGTGCGCTTATCAAAGAAGACGCCGGAAATGTGACTGATCGCATATTTGCCGATGGTGATCTCGTCGCTATTAATAGTTACTTTTTGCAGATTGTTGATACCGTAAAAGGCGTAGTCAGCGATTTTGGTCACCGAGTCAGGGATAGTGATGCTGCTAAACTGCTTATCGGAGAATGAACCTATATAATAGGTGAAGTAACTGTCGGTATCGGCGTCTGGTTCGCTGATCTTTTGATATGAACCGCCGACTTGCGTGACTCTGTAGGTCACACCCAGGTAAGTTACTGTGGCGGGTACCGCAAAATCGCCGCTGGTTTGCGTGGTTTTAATTAACGCTACGTTTTTTGCCGCCTGCGAAATAACCTGGTAAGTGTTGGCATTTATCGTGAAGACGGCGGGCGCGGCGGAGGCAGGCATAGCCGTTTCAGCAAAGCAAAACATAATTACCGCGGCACACAGCAGATATTTGATTTTTGCTGACAACGGTTGCATTGGGCAGTCCTCCTTGCCGGATGTTTACAAATCAGATGACGCCTGCGGACATCGTTTTGTTTCAATGCGGTTAAAAGTCGGCCTCAATGGCTTTGATCATGCGGTAAAGCATTTCGTTATAAGGTACGGGTATCTGATATGCGGCGGCTTCGGAAAGAATGTAGCCGGTCAGCGTATCAATTTCCGTCTTCCGGCGCTTTTCGATGTCCTGCAGAGTGGAGGAACGGTGGTGGTAAGTATCGGGCAGCGCTTTGCCGTAGAAAGCGCAGCGGTACTGTTCGGGCGTATCCCAGAAGGTGGACTGTCCGCCAGCCTTCATCACCGCGTAGATTTCGTCGATCAGCTTGTCCATGATCGCCACGGTATAGGGGTTATCGCCGAGCTTGCCGTAATTGACCTGCAGTATTGCACCGAGGGGATTAAGGGTGCAGCTATAGAGCATTTTGGCCCAAAGAACCTTGGAAATTTCATCGGAGGTCAGGCAGGGCAGACCGGCATCGTTGATGGCTGCGGCTAACGGTTCAAGTTCTTTGACGTCGCAGCCGAATAACGAGCCGAGCAGCAGCGGCGAAGTATGGACTGTAATTTCGCTGCGGTTGGGCGCGTTGCGTTTGAAGCCGGTGATGATCCGCGCCGAATAGATTTGCTGTTCGGGGAAATACTGACGATAGGGGCTGTCATTGCCGAGGCCGTTTTGCATAATCACTATCTTGCCGTTATCTTTGAGAATATCGCGACGGCTGGCCAACGAGTCTGCAATTTGCTGATTGGAGAGCGTCTTGACGCAAATCAATACGAAGTCGTAAGTATCGGACGGCAAATCCGCGAAATCGCCGTAGGCGGTTACGGTGGCGGCCTCGATATTGATATTGCCAAAAAGGCCGCTCATATGCACGCCGTCTGCGTCGATAGCAGCTTTGGTAGCAGGCGTAGCCAAAAAATCAACGTTGTGCCCCGATTTTATCAAACAGGCGCCGATAGCGTTGCCCAGCGCGCCTGCACCGATTACCAGAGTTTTCATTTAAAAAGACCTCTTTTTTTAGTTAGTGTTCAATTATTATAATCTGTTTTTCAGATACCTGGCTGCGGCCGGCGAAAGAGCGGCAATCGGATTGTGACAGAGTATTTTATCTTTGGCGGCCAATACAGTGACCGGGGCCTGGGAATGTTGGAAAAACAGTGAGTCGTGACCGACACAAAGGCCGAGCACGATATTAAATTCGGTGTTATCCTCAGCCAGCAGCCGCGCCTGGCCGATCGGGTCGCAGATGCCTTCAAAACCGCTTTCTTTTACGGTTTGCTGCAACGTTAAACCTAATTGTTGTTTATCGATACCGCTGCTTTTACAGATTACCGAAGAGACAATAAAGCCTTTGCTACGCAGATAATCGGCGCAGACCTTGGCTTCGGCGGACAGTCCGATGCAAAAAGCCAGCCCCAATTTATGGTAGCCCATGTGTTTGGCAAATTCAACGGTTTCCCTGAGGCGGGGCCAGTGATAATAACCTTCTTTCTCTACCTGCATTGAGGTAAAATAGAAATCATGGTAAGCGGGCGAGCAGTATTCGTCGATAGTATTTTGATGTATTTCTTGATTTTTCATAGGGCAGTTGGCAGGCAAATGTTCTCTTGATTCGCTGTGGCAGCAGTGTCGGGCGCAATCTGCACATGAATATTTAGCCGCTAAAACTGTATCTTTTTCAGACATTTAATCTACCTCCTCTGATAAAACCGTACTATATCGGCTATCCCAGATATTGCTTGCTTTTACCTAGCGGTAAAACCTTTAGCTTAAATAGGCGCTCAGTCACGAAATCAAAGATTTCGGCCTGTGCAGCTATTCTGTCTTACGCTGGCTTTATCGTAACATGATTATACTACTAAAGCAAGATTATTAATGAAATAGTATAGTTTATCATGTCGATGTTTAGTTGACTAAGGACTATATACTATTTATAATTTAAGAGAATTATAAGCGTGAAGTTATTTTGCCTTCAAATATTATTTGGTGGCGGATAACCGTTAGGATTGCGCCGGAAACAGCGCCGTCTCCCGTATGGATAAACGCTAATTTTGAATTATTAAGGGCGTTTTCTGCTGGGAAAACGTCTTTTATTGTGCGTTATCGGCTTTTTAGCCGTAAAAATATATGCAAAATGTAAAAGGGGGATAATTCATGAAAATCAAAAAAAACTGGTTGTTGCTTTTGGTCGTTTTAATGGCCGTGGCGCTGGTGTTTACCGCCTGTGCTTCTTCTGAAAAGCCAGAGGATACCGAAGTTGCCACTCCGGAAAATCCGGTGATTCGCCTTTCGACCACTACCTCTGTCAACGACTCTGGACTGCTTTCGTATCTGCAGCCCTATTTCGAAGAGGATACCGGCTATACGCTGGAGATCACCTCTAACGGTACCGGCGCTGCCATTGCTCTTGGCCAGTCGGGCGATGCCGATTGCCTGCTCGTACATGCCAAAGCAGCCGAAGAAGAATTCATCAATGCCGGTTACGGCGTGGAAAGAATTCCCTTCATGTATAACTATTTTGTAATCGTCGGCCCTGAATCTGATCCGGCCGGAGTTGCCGACTGCGCTACCGCAGCCGAAGCTTTCGAGGCGATTGCCAACAAAGGTTCCGAATTTGTTTCGCGCGGCGATGATAGCGGCACCCATAAGGCCGAATTAAAGATCTGGACTTCTGTCAATATTGATCCTACCGGCAAAACCTGGTATGTTTCCTCCGGCAGCGGCATGGGCGCAACTTTGAATCAGGCCAGCGAGAGATTGGCATACTGCCTCACCGATAAGGCTACTTATCTTGCCAATTCTGCCAACCTCGACCTGAAGATATTGCTTGCGGAAAGCGAAGACATGAAGAACACCTATTCGATGATTGCTGTCAATCCCGACAAATGGCCGGACACCAATATTGATGGCTCCAACGCCTTTATTGAGTGGATGACTGGCGACAAAGCAACCGATCTGATCGCCGAATTCGGCGTTAAGGAATACAGTGAGCCGCTGTTCTTTGTCATCGACAATCAGAAGTAGATTGAACGCTTATTGATTGGTTTAGCTTAACTTGAAATATGCCGCGGTTCCGTGATATAATCACTTGGCTGCGGCATATTTTGCGGTAATCAGAGGTTTTATGGAGTACTTTGTCGACGCTATAAAAATGCTTTTGGGTAATAACAGCGAATTGCGCGACATTGTGGCGGTGACGCTACAGATGTCATTTTTCTCTACAACAATTTCGATGTTGATCGGTATGCCTTTGGGCGTTCTGATCGGCAGCCGCCATTTTGTCGGTAAGAGATATCTGGTGCGCGTGATTCATACTCTGATGGGCTTGCCGCCGGTGGTGGCAGGCCTGATCGTGTTTTTACTGCTTTCACGCAGCGGCCCTTTCGGCGAATTTCAACTATTGTTCTCCGTACCCGCGATGGTGATTGCCCAGGTGGTGCTGATTACGCCGATCATTATGGGCCTGACGGCCTCCATTACCTCGGTGCGCGCCAACTCGTTACTGGAGACCAGCCGTGGCATTGGCATTCCCCGCCGCAAGGAAATCGGCTTGCTGCTTTACGAAGCGCGTATACAACTAATAGCGGTAATGATGACAGGTTTTGGCCGCGCTATCTCGGAAGTCGGCGCGGTGCAGATCGTCGGCGGCAACGTCCAATTTAAAACACGCGTTATGACCACCGCGATCATGCTCGAAACCAATAAAGGCAATTTTGAACTGGCGGTGGCATTGGGGATAGTATTACTATTGATCTCGTTGATAATCAATTCGTTTGCCCAACGCTTGCAGGAGGAACGAAATGACTGAGCCGGGTAAAAACGCCAACGATATTTTAATAGAGCTGCATGGCTTACAAAAGAACTTTCGTGGCAAAAAAGTGCTGGATATCGATCAGCTGATGTTGATGCGCGGGCACCGTTATGCGCTGGTCGGCGCCAACGGCAGCGGTAAAAGTACGCTGCTGAAGCTGCTGGCCGGAGCGATCAAGCCCAGCGGCGGCGAGATCGTTTTTCACGGTTTGGACGGAGATTATGACAGGGCATATTTGCCGCAAAAGCCCTATATTTTCTCGTGTTCGGCGCTGAAAAATGTGACAATGGCTATCTACGATAAAAACATCGACAAACAGCAACGGCTGCAACAGGCAGATCAGGCGCTGCGGATGCTGGGTATTGGTGATTTGGCTGTTGCCAAGGGTAACAGGCTTTCCGGCGGCGAAGGGCAGAGGCTGGCTCTGGCGCGTATCTTGGTTGTGCCGCATCAGCTGCTGCTGCTTGACGAGCCGACCTCGGCAACCGATATCGCCGGTAATGAATTATTTGAAGAGGCGTTAAATAACTATTTGCAGCAAACACAAGCGACGCTGATTTTTGCTACACACGCATTAAGCCAGGCTGCACGGTTAGCAGATACGGTGATATTTCTTGACGCTGGCAAAGCTGTGGAACAAGGACCGCCCGAACAGGTGCTGTATCATCCGCAAAGCGCAGGCGGCAAAGCTTTTCTGCGTTTTTGGCAGGGTTGAATTTTAAATCAAGACGCTGTGATTAAATAATTACAGCGTTTTTTATTTTGGCGTTATTCCAGAAATTGACTTTATGAGTGATCCATAATACAATATATCTATCAATTTGATTTGCTTTTGACTAATGTTATGCTAAAGGGGGTCCAAGTATGAGGATTAATAAATACTGGCTGCTGCTTGTTGCCGTGCTGATGGCTGTTGCGTTAATATTTGCCGCCTGCGCTTCCCAAACAACGGAAGATGACGGCAGCGGCAATGACACTATCGATAACCCCGTTGTCCGTCTGGCTACTACCGAGACGGTAAATGATTCCGGACTACTAACATATCTCAAACCTTATTTTGAAGAGGCTAGCGGCTATACTCTGGAAATATCCGCGTACAGCCCCTCCGCCGCCATTACCGCCGGTGAGGAAGGCGAAGCCGACTGTCTGCTGTTGCACGATAAGAGTGCGGAAGAAGATTTTGTCACCGCCGGTTACGGTGTGAAAAGAGTACCATTTATGGATAGCTATTATCTGATCGTCGGCCCCGCGTCCGATCCGGCCGGCATCACTGACAGTCCTTCCGCAGCTAAAGCTTTTGCCAAGATTGCCTCAGCCTCCGGTACCGATTTTGTCTCCCGCGGCGACGGTAGTGAAGTATATAAGGCCGAAATGAATATTTGGACCAAAGCCAATATCAATCCTGCCGACCAGCCCTGGTACTTTACAACTTCCTCCGATATGGCCACAACCTTAAACATGGCCGGAGAAAGGCAGGCTTACTGCCTGACCGATAAGACGTCATATCTGGCTAATGCCGCGAACTTGGGTTTGGCTATTTTGCTGGAGAAAAGTGACGACCTGAAAAATACTTATACGTTGATCGCGGTTGACCCGTCCGCCTGGCCGGACGCCAACAACGCGGGCGCCAAGGCTTTTATCAAGTGGATGACCGGTGACCAGGCTTCTCAACTGATTGCCGATTACGGCGTCAAGGATTACGGCCAACCGCTGTTCTACGCTATGGATAATCAATAACAATAGCTTGGATAACTGAATTTTGTGCTGCGGTTTTATTTTAGCCGCAGCATTGTTATATTCGTTGATTGATTTTTATATCACGCAGCTTGTCATGGATAACAAAAAAGAGGAGAATATGAGACGTATACAGTTTAAAAGTATTTTATCAACAATATTGATCTGCAGTTTTATCGGCGCGGCGGTAACGGGGCTAATGATGTATTTTGGCCATAGCGGTGGGGGGTACGGTGTAGCCCGTCATGGTGTGGAGTATGTCATATCCGGTTATAATGTCAAGCAGATCCATTTTGTCTTTTCGATAATCATGATCTGCGGCGTGGTGATTCACTTTATACTAAACGCCGGTATTTATAAAAATGAAGTGTGCTGTCTGATGAAGAAGCAAACTAAAAAGCCGCTTTAATAGCGGCTTATAGCGGTAGGTAGGAATTATTAATCGTTGAGAAGAATTATTAGAGATGCTGCCCGCTGTTGGGCGGCGAAAACATATCTGCGTATGCAACATCCTGGAGGTCATTCAATGCGTCTATTCAGCATTATCGGCATTACCCAATCGGGTAAAACGACAACTATCGAAGCTGTTATTAGCGAGCTACGCCGCCGCGGTTACAGCGTCGGTTCGGTCAAGGAGATCCATTTTGAGCAGTTCGCCATCGACAACCCGACAAGCAACACCGCCCGCCACCGCCGCGCCGGCTCCGAGCTGGTAACGGCGCGCGGTTACTATGAGACGGACGTGCTCTATCAAAGCAAGCTGCCGATGGAGCAGATATTAAGCAATTATGATTATGATTATGTGGCGCTGGAGGGTGTGCGCGATCTGGCGGTGCCGACGGTCATTGCCGCCCACTGTGAGCAAGAGGTAGACCAGCGCTGGAGTGAGCAGGTGTTTGCCATTACCGGCAAGCTGGCCGACCGCATCGACGAATACCGGGGGTTACCGGCCTTGAGCGCAGTCGACCCGCAGCAGTTGCAGCAGCTTGTTGATCTGCTGGAACAGCAGCCCAGCGAATGGCAGCCGCCGCAGCAGTATCAAATAGCCAGAGACGGCAGCAGAGTGATGCTGAGCGCGCGCCAGAATCTCTTGCTGGAGCAGGCATTGGCTGATTGCCCCGACGGCGAGATAGTGCTGATCAAAAGCGGCAAGGGAGAATAAACGCTTATGAAGGTAGCACTGACAGGCGAAATTCAGGTTGGCAAAAGTACCATAGTCAGAAAGTTGGCGGCGGCCTACCCCGGCCAGTTCGGCGGTTTTCTGACGGTATCGCGGCAACGCGATGACGGTTACCTGGATGTTTTTATTATACCGGCGGACAGGCCGGACGCGCCCTGCTCGGAAAAGAACCGCATCGGCATCCGCTTGCTGCAAGGCCGTTTCAGCGCTACGCCGCAGGCCTTTGAAACGGCGGGTTGTGAGATTCTCGACGCAGCCGCCGGTAAAAAGCTGGTGATTATGGACGAGCTGGGTATGATGGAAAATCAGGCCGTCACTTTTCAGGCCAAAGTACTGGAAATATTAAACGGCGAACAGCAGGCGATCATCGTAGTCAAGCCGCGGTCAACAGCTTTTTTGGATCAGGTACGGGCAGTACCGGGCCTGGTGATCAAAGAAGTGACCAGGCAAAACAGAGACCAGATTGGCGATCAGCTTTTTAATTTATTCGTAAAATAATTAACTTGTAGATTTTACCGCTGACCGTTTATTTTTATAAAATATCATGTTATAATTTACCATATATAAAAAAAGGGCGGCGGTATTATGGATTTGCGGGGCAAACGGGTGGTTGTCACCGGCGCTTCCTCGGGTATCGGTTATCTGCTGGCCAAGCGGCTGATCGACGCCGGTGCGCGGGTGATAGGTGTGGGCCGCAGTGCCGAATCCTTGCGGCAGAAATTCGGCAGCAGGATTCACACGATCGTCTGCGACGTATCCGATCCGGCGCAGATTGACGCTATGATCGAAGAGGCCGAGCAGGTGCTGGGCGGTATCGATATTTTTGTCTCCAACGCCGGTTTTGCCTATTACGGCCCGATTGGCGCGCCCGATTGGCAAAAAGACAGCTATATCTTTGCCACCAATGTCACAGCTCCGATCTATATACTGCAAAAGCTGACCTATCAGCGCCGCAGGCCGCTGGTCTTTATGCTGACCATCTCCGGTCTGGGCAAAATGCTGCTACCCGGGTTTTCGATCTACTGTTCCACAAAGTTTGCGCTGGACGGCTTTATCCGCGCCTACCGGCTGGAAAAGCCTGCCCATGTCAAAGTCATACCGGTTTACCCGGTGGCCACGTTTACTGATTTTTGGCGTCGCGCCGGTGGCAAAGACACACCGATGCCTTTTCCCTGGCATCCGGCCGGTTATGTTGCCTGGTGCATGGAGATGGCGCTGCGGTTGGGGCTACCGTCCGTTTATCCTTCGCCGATTTATATCATCCGCTGTCTCTTGGTGCGGGTGCTGCCGGTAGATTTGGGGGTGCAGGCGGTGGAATTGCTGCGCTTCAAAGCCTGGAGAAGACGGCATGACCAGTAACAGCATTTGTATCGAGAGCATATTGGGGCCGATCAGCCTGTTTTCCCGGCAGGTTGACGGTCAGGAGCGCTTATGCGGGCTGGCCTTTGCGGCGTCCGCGGAAAGCGGTAAGCAAACACCGCTGCTAGGTCAGGCGGCACAGCAATTATATGAGTATTTTAACGGTCAACGGCAGGTCTTTAATTTGCCGCTTGTTTATGACGGCAGCCCGTTTCAGCAGGCGGTCTGGCAAGCCTTGCAGTCGGTACCTTTTGGCCGGACAAGCAGCTACGGCGAGATCGCGGCAGCAATCGGCAATCCCTTGGCCGCCCGCGCAGTCGGCAACGCTTGCGGCAGCAATCCAATTGCCATCATCATACCCTGTCACCGCATTATCGCCTCTGGCGGCAAGATCGGCGGCTTCTCCTCGGGGTTGGATACCAAACGCCGTCTGTTGGCGTTGGAGGCAGTTAAGACAGTATAAACATAACAAAAGCAAATGACGTTTTGCAGGCCACAGCATTTTGTTTGATCTGGGAGGATATTGCTTTGAAAAATAGAATATAGGTGCTAATTTGGCTGTAGTACCCAGTAACATAAATAAAAACAAATATTACGAAAGAGATGATTATTATGAGTAATAAAGCAAAGACATATAAAACTAAAACAAAATTTAAACCCAAAAATAAAATAACAAAAAAAGTAGAAATAAATAATATCTACCCACTGCGGACACTGTTGACTGGATTGGGTGTTTTCTTGATCATCAGCGTTATTTTCGGTTTTATCAGCTTAAGTTCCAACAAGGCACTACCGTTGTTGCTGGGAGTGCCCATCGCCACTTTGCTGCTGTTTTATATATTTCACGAATTAAGCAAGGGTAGTATTGTCTTGGCAATTGTCTGCGGAGAAATGGGGGGTTTAATAGGCGTTTTAGCGGGATCAGCATTGGGATCTATGTTTAGTGCTTATTTGGCTTCGCAGATTCCTGCCTTAAGTCAGTGGGCGCAAGAACAATTAATACCCAGTTTAGTTGCGTTGATTATTGCTGATACGCTCTTTGCGGCTATTATGGCCGGTGTGTTTTATGGTCCTAAGTCAATCGGCTTTTTTGCTAAGGTAGCGGTGATAGCTTCCATACCTTTTGGGTTGTTGCTATGTATACCGGATATAAGCTGGATACCCTTCGACCAGAATATATTGTTTATGGTAACCTCCTACGGTACGACAACCGGCCTGGCTGTCGGGCTGTTTAAGCTGCAATCAGTTAAAAAATGAACTAATATTTGACCGTGCCATTATAGGAGGCGTCAGATGAAATTATCCAAAGCTTACTTAGCAATTATCATACTGCTATGCGGTATCTGGTTATGTGGCTGCGGTGATAGCTCGGAGACGACAACAGACGATACTGCAGTTGAGCAAACAAAACAATCAGCGGATGATTCACAAAAGGAATCTAATCCGCCGATTGCAATATATCGTGGACTTGCATTGGACATAGATGACCGAAATGTGGATGTTGAGGGCGTCGACGAGGGTGTTGATGAATCAACGAGGGAGAAATTTCATGAGAAATATAATCGAGAATATTATTTATATTCCGACGGCACTTTTCTGGGAAAAGCACAAGGAAAAATGGAGGCGATAGGCTACTATGCTTATTGGCAAATAACGTTTCCAGATACTTACAATAATGAAGAGGTTGCAATATCGCATGATTATGATCCTTACCCAAGAGAAAATACTTATACAAATGCAGATTTCCCAAAAGAATTCAATATCGGCGGTACAGTGTTAGCTCAGGTAGACAAACAATTTAGTGTCAATGCACAAACCAAGGAGTTGTCTTCTGTTGATCTTGATGGTGACGGCAAAAATGAATATTTGGCACTGTTACTCGATAAAGGAAGTAATTTTTTTGCTAAATGTTTAGTGGGTTCAGATTTTAAGGTCATTGCCTTTATAACAGCATTTAAAGAAGAAAGTGATTATTTTGATAATCTTATTAGCCATTATACATTACAGGATTCCGGGGAAATTATCGATGTTAATAACGACGGAATTATGGAGATTTTAGTTGAATTACCTCATTATGAGTTATTTACTATTAAGTTGTTTACATATAAAAACGGTACATTTAGCGGCGGCGATTTTATTACAATGACCAGTATACAACCGTAAATAAAATTGGCGCTAAAGGTAAAATGCACTGATATTGACGCAAAGATAAACCCCATCTTTTGGTGGGGTTTTTGCTTGGTTTATTATAATGCTTTGAAAATTTGCCGGTACCTTTGCCGACCGGGATTAGTTTACGTTCCGCTATCGGAACGCATTACCATCTCATATTCTCCCCGCTGATTTTGGGAAAACACAAATGTGTATCCCCATTCCCACATGGGCATGTCGAGAGATATCTCATACTTGCCATCTCCGTTTAAATCCGCTAATGAAACTAAATCATATTGATAGCAATATTTGGTAACATCATTATTTATCAAACAATAATATCCATTTTCAAAAGTAACAGCACCTTCTACAGGACAGATATAATTGTGTATAACCTGTGTGCAGCCATCGTCATCCTCATATATCAAAGCGGAAAAAGCACCTACTTTATCCTTTTGGCCTTCTCCGATAATAATTGGATAACCCGTATCATCAAATGGGTTATTGGCGACCATTACATATTCATCTTTGCCATCATTATCAAAATCACCGCTGATACAATCAGTAAAATTGGGGAGAGTGTTGCCGATGCCGGATGCTTTGAAAAGATTGGTTAAAGCTGTTTTGCCTGCGGAAGTTACCTCAGAGCGATAATTTAACTTTCTCGGGTAAAGTTCCGAACTGCTGTTTGTTGCTATATAGCTTTCAGAAGAGACTGAATCTTTCTGGTTCTCTAATATAAAGTGTGTATAAAAGCTGTAGGTGGGGATTTCCAGTTTACTGAGTTCATCGCCTAATGTTAAAGGAAGTTGGAAAACTCTGTGTTCGTTGTTTCCATATTTGTCTTGATATATTTCTCCGTATTTTGCGAATTTTTTGGCGACGCCTTCCGTTTCAAAACTTTCCAGTCCGTCATCTACTTCTGTCATCCAGATAATCCTGTCGGCGTCGCCAATATATTTGTTGTTTTCATATATGTGATATTTAGAAACTTCCAGTATGTCTTTGGCATAAAAAACCTCTGCATTCTCGATCCCGTTAGGTCCATAATCATCATCATTATCACATAGACTGTGCCATCCGTCCTTATCATAGCTCCCTAATAAAAGACCGTTTATAAAATAATATGCAGGTGTATCCACATCCGCCGTATCTGTTTCTTGTGTGACTTTATCTTCTTTGTCCGTGTTATCGGTGCTCTCGGTTTTGGCAGCGCAGCCGCATAAAGTCAAGGCTATAATAAATGAAATAATGATTAACTTTTTCATCAATGCACCTGCCTTTATTTTATTTATATTAACAATATCACTTTTTACCATGAATTTCAATCATGCAATTATACAACCTATTATAAATATGTTGCTGATAAAACAAATATGACTGATACTTAAAAATAACCCCGCCTTTAGCGGGGTTGTGTCTTCGTTTATGTATTACAGCGCGTGGATGTTCTTTGCTTTGACCTCGGCGATCATCGCCTCGAGGAACTCGACGCAGTCGCCGACGATGCCGTAATCGGCGCGTTTGAAGATCGGCGCTTCCGGGTCGGTGTTGATCGCCACCACTTTGTCGGCGGCGATACCGGCCAGATGCTGGATAGCGCCGGAGATGCCGCAGGCGATATAGAGGCGCGGCGCGACGGTCTTGCCGGTTTGGCCGACCTGGTGCAGATAAGGCATCCAGCCGCAGTCGACCAGCGGGCGGCTGACGGCGACAGAGCCGCCGAGCAGTGTCGCCAGCTCCTGTGCCAGCTCAATATTTTTGACATTGCCGATGCCTTTGCCGACCGAGATCAGTATATCGGCCTCGCCGATATTGACGCCGCCGCTGCTTTCGATCATCTCCAGTATCTGCGCGGCCTGATCGGTCAAGGCCGGAGCCGTTTCGCGGATGATCTGCCCCTGGCGGTTAAAATCAGGGGTTAGCGGCGAGAATACCCGCGGTCTGACAGTCGCCATCTGCGGGCGGTGGTTGGGCGTGATAATAGTCGCCATCAGGTTGCCGCCGAAAGCCGGACGCGTCTGCAGCAGCAATCCTTTTTCTATATCGGCGTCAAGCTTGGTGCAGTCGGCGGTCAGGCCGGTTTTCAGTCTGGCGGCGACGCGCGGCGCTAACGAGCGGCCAAAGCCGGTTGCGCCCAGCAGTATGATTGAGGGCAGGTATTTTTTGACCAGCATAGTCAAAACATCGGTGTAGATCAGGTCGTTAAGATCGGTCAGCCGTTCGTCCTCGACATAGATGACTTTATCGGCGCCATAGGCGATCAAGGCGGTCGCCTGATCGGCGATTGCTCCGCCGACCACTACCGCCGTGACGTCTGTGCCAAGCAAATCGGCAATGCGCCGCGCTTGTGAGAGCAGCTCAAGTCCGACATTGCGCAGCTCGCCGCGGTATTGCTCGCAGTAAACCCAAACGCCCTGGTATTTGCTGATATCCTCATGACAGACATCGTCTTTGGTCAGTTCGATAGCGGCAAATTTGCAGTAATCGACGCAAGCGCCGCAAAGCGTGCAACTGTCGAGAATCACAGCTTTACGCGCTTTACCTTCGCCCTCAACGGCTATGGCGCCGAAAGGGCAGCCGGAGATGCATTTTTTGCAGCCGATACATTTTTGTTCGAGTATTTTAATAGAAGCCATGGTATTCTCCTTGAATAGCTTATTCGCTGACTATTTTTTCCGCCGCCAGCCTTTGCAGCAGAGCTGCGGCTTTTTCGCTGTTGCTGCCTTGCAGCATTTCGCCGCTAACAGTGGAAGTCGGCACGAATGTTTTAACCACCTGTGTCGGTGAGCCGCTCAAGCCGGTCTGGCTGGTATCGGCGTTTACGTCCGCCACCGAATAGACGGGGATCTCACTGTCATTGCCTCTGAGCAGACCGCTGATCGAGGGTAGCCGCGGCACGTTGATCTCCTTGGTGACTGTGATCAACGCCGGCAGGGCAACTTTAACCCGCGCATAGCCGTCGTCGGTCTGCTTGCGGCAGATCAAAAAGCCGTCAGCGCATTCTTCAATGGCGCTGATGTCGGTCAGGTGCGGAATATCCAGCTCTTCGGCCAGCATCGGCCCGACCTGCGCCGTATCGCCGTCGGTAGCCATCTTGCCGCAGATGATCAGGTCGAAAGCGCCGATCTTGTCAATGCCCTTGGCCAGCGCATAAGCGGTCGCCAGTGTATCGGCTCCGGCAAAGGCGCGGTCGCTGAGCAGGCAGGCTTGGCTGCTGCCGAGGGCGACTGTTTCGCGCAGCACGGCGCTGACACTGGGGATGCCCATGCTGATCGTGGCGATCTCAGCGCCGAAACGCTCCTGCAGTCTGATTGCTTCCTCAAGCGCATATGTATCGAAAGGGTTGATGATCGACTCAACACCTTCGCGGATGATCGTATTGGTGACAGGGTCCATGCGCACCTCATTGGTGGCCGGAACCTGTTTGACGCAGACAATGATTTTCATAAACAGCCTCGCATCTCAATTAATATCACAACAAGTATAAAATAGTGCGGCAGATTTTGCAAGGTCGGGCATCAATTTAGCTAAAAAAGCAGATATTTTTTGGCATTTTGCAGGAAAAAACGAATAAATGACTAATTTCTAGTGACTTATTGACATAAATTAAAGTTTTTCCTGTCCATATGGCAGGCTGCTTCCGCACAAAGCGTTGATGAATAAATACAAAAAGAGCGTCCGATACCTCTCCGCCGGTCAAGGCTATACCGCTTTTGACGATTAAGAGGTCAGGGTATCAGATGCTCTGTAGGTTTATTATGGGTGATTTTAGCATTTTTATACATGCAAGTTGGCATAAAATACCAAAATTTTGGCTATAATATCAGTGCGGCAAAGAGGAAAATCCGTAAATGGCAGGAATATTACTTCATATATTTAATGGTTTCGATTAATAAATTTTCTTTTTTGTTCTGCCGTTTAGTTTTGAGGATGTGCCTATGCCGCAGCGTTTACCACAGCAAATTATAGATGAAATATTGCAGCGGACCGATATCGTGGAATTGGTCGGCAGCTATCTGACGTTGAAAAAACAGGGCCAGAATTATTTCGGCCTTTGCCCGTTTCATTCCGAGGACACGCCCTCGTTCAGCGTTGCTCCCGGCAAACAGATTTATTATTGCTTCGGCTGTCAAAAGGGCGGTAACGCCATCAATTTTCTGATGGAATTAGAAGCATTGACATTCGGTGAGGCGGCAGCCAAGCTTGCGGAGCGCGCCGGTGTGCAAATACCGCAAAAAGAGCTGTCCCCGGCCCAGAGCCGCCAGGCCAAAGAACGCCAGTCAATATTAACAGCGCACCAGCTGACGGCGGAATTTTATCGCGAACTGCTGCAGCGCCAGCCCAATCCCGCCGTCGATTATCTAGGGAAACGCGGTATCGGCGAGCAGGTGATCAAATCTTTTGCGCTCGGTTACGCCGGCGACGACTGGCAGGCTCTTTATAATTATTTAAATAAGCGTGGTTACGATGGCGCGTTGCTGCAAAAAGCATCATTAGTCAGTTTAAGCGGCAAGAACAACCGCTTTTACGATAAGTTTCACAGCCGCCTGATCTTCCCGATCTGCGACTTCCGCGGCGAGGTGATCGCCTTGGGCGGACGGGTGCTCGACGACAGCCAACCCAAGTACCTCAATTCGGCGCAGACTCCCGTTTACAACAAGTCGGCGGTACTGTTCGGCCTGCATATCGCCGCTGATACCATCCGCCGCGAGGATCTGGCAGTGATCATGGAAGGCTATATCGATGTGGTAACCGCGCATCAGTACGGCGTCACCAACGCGGTGGCCTCTCTGGGCACGGCGCTTACCGCTGAACAGGCAAAATTGCTCAAACGCTATACGACCAATGTGCTGCTGGCCTATGACGGCGACAGCGCCGGTGAGAAAGCTTCATTGCGTGGCCTAGATATATTGCGGGAACAGGGCATGAGGGTACGGGTTCTGTCCTTGCCGGACGGCTGCGACCCCGATGATTTTTTGCGACAAAAAGGTTTTGACGGCTGGCAAAAACTGGTGGCCGACGAAGCTTACGATATACTAGAATACCTGTTGCGCCAGGCGATGAAGAAGTATGACGCATCCAGCGCTTCCGGCAAAGGCTTGATCGTCAAAGAGCTGTTGCCGGCTATTGCCAAAACAGCCAGCAGCGTTGAAAGAGAAAGTTTTATCCAGCTCTTAGCCTCCCGACTGCAGGTAGCTACGGAAAACGTTTATGCCGATTTGCGCAAAAGCGGTCTTGCCGTCGCAATGCCAAAATCCAACAATAGATTAGCGCCCGATTTCGGCAATAATATAACAGTAAAAAGCTCCGCCAGCGCCCAGTTGTTGCGTCTGATGCTCGAAAATCTACAAATTTGCCGCCTTGCTTTGGCGGAGTTGGGTGACAATTTCGGGGCCAACGAACAGGAAAATTCGCTGCTAAAATACTTAAAAGAGCGGCAAAATGACGATAATCTCAATATTTTTTCATTATTAAATTGCTTTGAAGGAGAAAATGAAGGTTTAAAGAGTTTTTTGTTGAAACTATTACAAATAAATATACCTGATCAGATAACCGATAAACTGGCGTTGGAATATATCAACGCCGTGAGGTTAGGCGTCATACGTCAACAAATCAACGCGGTAAATGGGCAAATTGCCGCGGGACAAGGCGACATGAGGCAGCTGCTGACAGAGCTTGACAGCCTGCAGCGGCAAATACAGAGGATTAAAGGGTAGCGAAAGCGAGGATACCTAGGGTGGAACAAAGCAGTAAAACGGAAGTGGTTAAGAAGCTGTTGGATCTGGCCAAGCAAAAAGGTCGGCTTTCTTATAATGAGATTATGGAAGCCTTAAACGAGGTCAGTCTGACGCCTGAACAAATTGATGAAGTCTACGAAAGCCTCAGTCAGGCAGGAGTGGAAATCGGCGTCTGCGGCGTGGTGCTGGAATCGATAACTGATCCCGATGACGCGGAAATCGTTCAGGTAGTAGAGCCACTGGAACTCGACCTTACAGTGCCGGAAGGTATCGCTATCGACGATCCGGTGCGCATGTATCTGAAAGAAATCGGCCGCGTGCCGCTGTTATCGGCGGAGGAAGAAGTCAAGTACGCCAAGCTGATGGAAGAAGGCGATGAAAGTGCCAAGCGCCGTCTGGCCGAAGCCAATTTGCGTCTGGTGGTCAGTATCGCTAAGCGTTACGTCGGACGCGGTATGCTGTTCCTTGATTTGATCCAGGAAGGCAACTTGGGCTTAATTAAAGCCGTGGAAAAATTTGATTATCATAAAGGTTATAAATTCAGCACTTACGCGACCTGGTGGATCCGTCAGGCGATCACGCGCGCTATTGCTGACCAGGCGCGGACAATTCGTATCCCGGTGCATATGGTGGAGACGATCAACAAGCTGATCCGTATCCAGCGCCAGTTGATACAGGAATTGGGCCGTGATCCGCAGCCGGAAGAGATCGCACATGAAATGGAGATTCCGGTGGAGCGGGTGCGGGAAATTTTGAAAATATCGCAGGAGCCGGTTTCTTTGGAAACGCCGATCGGCGAGGAAGAAGATTCGCATCTCGGCGACTTCATAGAGGATGAAGATGCTCCCGCGCCGGCGGAGGCCGCCTCGTTCTTCTTATTGCGCGAGCAGCTCGAAGATGTTTTGAGCACGCTGACGCCGCGGGAAAAGAAAGTATTGCAGTTGCGTTTCGGTCTTGATGACGGACGCAGCCGTACTTTGGAAGAAGTCGGCCAAGTCTTTGGCGTCACGCGCGAGCGTATCCGCCAGATCGAGGCTAAAGCGCTGCGCAAGCTCCGCCATCCCAGCCGCAGCAAAAAGCTCAAAGACTATTTGGATTAAAAATAATATAAATTAGATTTTTTTAACAGGCCGCATAGCCAAATGCGGCCTGTTATTGTTTTATCGGAACAACCAATGGTTTGTGATGAATAGATAAGAAATCTTGACAATGGGGTAAGAGCAGACAGATTGTGCAGTGCCTTCCTTGGTAGTAATTATAAAGTCATTATTCATTATTATCTTAAAATAATTGTATAAATTTTGCTAAGTATTAAATATATTGTATTATTAATTGTACATTTTTTAATTATTATGTTACAATTTACCTTAAAGGGATCAATAATAATTTTTTGATGATAGGAGTAATTATTGTTGAAAATTAGAAAAAAAATTGTTATGTGTGTATTTGCAATTATTTTATGCATTGGATCTAGTTCTATAAACGTATTAGCTCAAGAAAATCCAAGTTTAAATAATTTTGCAACAATTAATTCTTATAGACAGGGACAATTTATTGATGTTCCTTCAAATGTATGGTTTACTGAAAATGTTGCAACTGCTTATGAGCTTGGTTTAATGAAAGGAAATAGTCCATCGACATTTAACCCTTCAGGTAATGTTACTTTAGCGGAAACTATTGCAATGGCAGCTAGAATACATAGTATTTATTTAACTGGAACGGAGAATTTTGAACAAGGAACACCTTGGTATCAAGTTTATGTGGATTATGCGTTAGATAATAATATTTTAGATAATGAGTATGTTGATTATTCAAGGTCGGCAACGCGGGCAGAATTTGCACAAATTCTTTCTAATTCATTACCAGAAGAAGCGCTTTCTGAAATTAATATAATAAATGAAAATGCTATTCCCGATGTGCCATCTAATGTATCCTACGCAGCTTCTGTGTATAAACTATATCGCGCAGGTATCCTTACTGGAAATGATTCATCAGGGACATTTACCCCTGCTGCGAATATCGGTCGGAATGCAGCTGCTGCTATAGTAACAAGAATGGCAGATTCATCATTACGGAAGAGTCTTACACTTATTCCACCTGCTAAATGGCATACAGAAGGAATGTATAAAGTTGGTTATGATATCCCTGCTGGAGAATATTTTGTAACTTGTACTTCTGAATGGGGGGCATATCTTTGTGTATCATCAGATAGTTCCGGTTCTTTGGATAGTATTATTACAAATGACAACTTTGATGTTTCTAAATATATTACCCTCTCTAGCGGGCAATATTTTGA
>DFZA01000006.1 GCA_002382665.1 Peptococcaceae bacterium UBA4068
CCGTTACCGCTGGTGCGGTACATAATCGAAGCAGCCTTTTTTACTTATGTTTTTACTCGTCAACAATTTTGATTTTAGCGCCTACAGATTGCAAACAACCGCAAATATCTTCATAGCCACGCTCGATATGGTGTATATCATCGATCACGGTAACCCCATCAGCCATTAAAGCCGCGATAATCATCGCCGCTCCTGCCCGCAAATCTGTCGACCGCACACAACTGCCATGAAGTTTACTGACGCCGTTGATGATAGCACTATGCCCTTCTATCCTGATATCCGCACCCATCTTGCGCAGCTCCGCCACGTGCATAAAGCGGTTTTCAAATACTGTTTCGCTGATAATGCTGGTGCCTTTGGCCACTGCTAAATAGGCCATGAATTGTGCTTGCATATCGGTAGGAAAGCCCGGATACGGCAATGTTTTCATGTCAACCGGCCAGATATCGCCGCCGCTGATCACATGAACGCCGTCATACCCCTCTTCCACAGTTGCACCGGTTTCAATCAGTTTGGCAATCACCGAAGTCAGATGCTCGGTAATCACATTGGAAATAATCATCTCGCCGCCGGTGGCAGCCGCCATCACCATGTAGCTGGCCGCAGCAATCCTGTCGGGAATAACAGTGTGCTGCGTCGGCTGCAATTGTTTAACGCCGGTGATGCGGATAAAATCGGTGCCGGCACCCTTTATTTTAGCACCCATAGCGCCCAGCATATTGGCCAAGTCAACTATTTCCGGCTCTTTGGCGGCATTACCGATGACCGTATTGCCTTCGGCAAGAGCCGCAGCCATCATAATATTTTCGGTTGCGCCAACCGAAGGAAAGTCTAGATATATGTTAGAGCCTTTCAGACCGTTGGTTCTGGCAACTATATATTCGTGATCGATGCTGATCTCGGCGCCGAGAGCCTCAAAGCCTTTGAGATGCAAATCGATCGGCCGCGAGCCGATAGCGCAGCCGCCGGGCAGCGAAGTTTTCGCCATACCCTTGCGCGCCAGTAACGGCCCCATGATCAAAAATGACGCTCTCATCATGCGCACCATCTCCGCCGGCGCCTCGACACTGTTTAATCCTCTCGTATCCAATTGCAAACAACCGTGGTCAAAAACACAACCGACACCTAATGCGGCCAAAACGTCGCACATAGTATTAACATCGGAAAGGTCCGGACAATCATCAATTACAGAAACTCCATCTGCCAGCAGCGCGGCTGCTATTTGCGGTAATACCGCGTTTTTGGCGCCGGTGACTTTTATCTCCCCTTTTAGAGGAATTCCGCCTTCAACTATTATTTTTCTCAATTCAGCCTCCACAATGTTGAGTTAACAATTTATCTTCCACGCTAAATAGCAATATCCTGCTTTTTTGCAAAAACTCAATACAAATTCTGCAGCGTAGTACCGCCATAATACCAGTTTAAGATCTGTTCGGCGGTATATCCGGCTTTCGCCATCCCGTTAGCGCCATATTGGCAAAGACCCACGCCATGGCCAAATCCGCGGGTAAAAAACACTATCTGATCTTTATTAAGCAACCAGGTAAACGCTGTCGAATTTAGTCCCAAAAGCTTCCTTATTTCGCTGCCCGTAAAACTTTTCTTTGCTATTTTCACCTGTTCGGTGCGGCCGCTGTCCGACAAGGCTGTGACTGCCATTTTGTTCAGATCGGCTTTATCCACCCCCAGGGCCGTTGCCGCCTCGGCGGTAGACATTGTCAAAACCCCGTCGTAACGCGGCGCGGCGTCATCCCAAAAGCAAGGCACCGACTGCAGATAAGCTATATCATTACCCCAGCAATCCGCAGCCGATTCGGTGTGACCGCCGCAAGTAGAACAATAGGGCGTCAATGCCAGTTGCCCCTGATACGTCAATACCTTACCGCTGGTATCGGCCACCGCCGCGGTTATTTTGGTGATATTTTGCTGATAGTTATCACCCCATTTGGTTCGCAGTTGCTGATCGCTGCTATAAGCCTGGCAACAAGCCGAGTCGCAACAAACAACAGCGTCACCGTGTTTGGCTGTACCATAAGGCGGCGTGTAATTTAAAACATATGTACGCGCGGCTATAGCCTGCGCTTTTAGCGCCTCCGGCTCAAAGCTGACCGGCATTTCCGCAGCCACGACTCCGATCAGAAATTGTTCGAGATATATTTTTTCCTCTTTGCCTTCGCTGTTAAGTATGGTAATTTGCATTTGCCCTTCAACAGTGGGTAATTTTTGCGGCTTTGGTTCTTTGTTATTTTGGACATAGATAGAAATTATCAGGCAGCAAATGATTGCGGCCAAAATTAGTATGGCAATTATCCGGCGTTTTCTATGCAATCTAATTTTCATAATGCCATCCTTTCAGATTATGTTAGCTAATTTATATGATAACATAGAAGATAAAATGAAATTTCATGTAAATTTTGCTAAATAAGGATATAAGTATTAAAAAGTGGGCAAAATTTAAGCATAAACAAATTTCTTTTAAGGGTGATCTTTATGGTCATGAGAGGAGAAATCTATTTCGCCCAGCTAAATCCTGTCCAAGGTTCCGAGCAGGGAGGAATGAGACCGGTACTGATAATTCAAAACGATATCGGCAACGCCCATAGTCCCACCACCATAGTTCTCGCGATTACATCACAAATTAATAAAGCCCGCCTGCCAACTCATGTGGAGCTGCATAAAGAAGAAAGCGGTCTGCAAAAAGACTCGGTAATTCTTGCCGAGCAAATCCGCACTATTGACAAAGCGCGTCTCAAACAAAAAATAGCCGTATTGCAAACCAATACCATGCAGAAAATTGCCTATGCCATGGCGGTCAGCGTCGGCCTCTATGACAAAAACTCGCAAGCCAAGTGATGGGAGAAAGCAACAAGAAAGAAGTAGACATGTTTCATACATGTCTACTTCTTTGTATGGTAAAGCAAGTAAAGCCTTTGCTTTTTGTGCTTTTTAGCCGCGTAGCTTTTAAGTCACCTTGTCTTCCACAAAGCCCCATATACTGTCATTCGTTCCAATAATATATCCTAAATCACCTGAGCCTCCTTTAGTATCCAGAAATCTATAAAAACGCGTTGGTATCTCACATGTATGTATAACTTCTGTGTTACCGCTTTTATAGAGAATGACGATGTCAAGTTTACTATCAGCTTGCATACTATCATTATGACTTGGATGACGATTGGTCGTGATGTCGTATGTTTTTTGAATTATATTAAACACCTGCATTATCGATTGCCTATCAATTACTTCTTTGGTTCTCTGTTCTTGTGTCGAGTTAAGTATAAAAGTAATTTTCTCAATATCATTTTCATTTCCTGAAATCATTTTTTCACCAAAGCCATCGATTATTATCACAGTTATTGCTAACAAGAGGGCGCAAGTGCCTACAATTATGATTAATCGTGATTTTTTCTTCAAATCAACACCGCCTCATTTAGTTATGAATCTTTGCAAATATGGAATTAAAGCTTCTAATGAGTCTCCAGGGCATTGCGTTGCTCCTGGAGTACCATAATCTCTGTGTCCTCCTATAGAATTTACTCCGTATGCATCGCTAAGGAACATCGTCATATGAATCACACTCAATCTCTGATCAGGTGTAGGTTCAGTTGGTAAAGCACCTTGAATGATATTTCCTAATGTAACGTTTCCCGGCTGAAAGTTGCCCATAACAGCAATACCTGTTTTCCCAGTATTTATTACGCTACAATGTGCACCTTCATAATTTAGGCTTCTACCTTCATAAACCGTCCCGTCAGCTCCAATAACGAAATGATATGGAATATCTGCAAACTCTACACCAGATAAAACGTCTGACTGAAAATCAGTAATGTTTTCATTCTGCGAACGATCTGTGTGATGAATTACAATTGTATCATAATAATCTGCTCTCGTTCCACTAATCTGTTCCATATCTTCATTTGCTGGCTTAGCACCCCAATCTGACCTCGACTGGTAATAGCCGTCTTTTATAAATGATCGTACAAGCTCTGCTCTCGCGTGTGCCATTTCCTTAAGTTCTGAGTCGCCCGTTGTATACCAACTTGTATAAGTTGCAATTGCATCTTGCGCCCATTGAGGAAGTTCTTCATCTCCTTCCTGCCAATGCCCCGTCGGATCCCATGAATTTACAGGGTCACCTTCACAATACGTGTATAGATTCAAGCTCAGAGAGTAATACAGATCGCCTCGGTATGTATCTTCTGGGATCATAATACCTGGCGCGCAGGTAGTAGTTGCCCGTCCCCGTATCGTAGTATTCGCCGCAGTAACGGAAGGGGTTGTCTATCTGCTCTGTTTCCACCTGCCAAACCGCGGTAGAGATATTTCCGGCTAAGGGATTGAGCTGAGCGGTTTCTTGATTGCCGTACGGGTCATAATCATAGTCCTTGATAACATTGGCGAATTTGTCCAGCAGCTTGGTGACGTCGCCGTGAGCATCCTGCAGATAATAGAACGGCTCCTGTCCCTGATTCTCCCGGGAAATCAGTTGCAGACCGCGTACATTTTTAGCTGTTACCGCGTTATCCGCGTCCGTCTCCAAAATGATATTGCCGCCGCCATCGTAATAGTATTTTGTTGTCTCGTTTTCCGTCTCTTTGGCGGTACAGAGGCCGATGCCGTTATAAGTATAAGATGTCAGGTTGCTGTCGTCATCCTCCACGACGGCAAGCTGATTATATCCGTTATAGTAATATGTCAGGGAATTGCTGGATGTCAGCTTCCCATTTTGCTTGTATGTTTCTGCCTTTTCTACTTGATTTCCTTCATTAGCGTTTTTTGTGTCACCCTACTTGCCATATAATATAACCCCCAAATCAAGTGATTTGGGGGTTATATTTGATTATACCCTAATGACTGTAACGTCTTTTTTGATAATGTTTAACTAGGATTAAAGACATAATTACCGCGGCAACACAAATAGCAAAATATATTAAATTACTTCTCGACCAATTGCCACTGCTATTTTTAAGCTCTGATTTTTGCTGTGATCTATCTTGCATCTGTTCTTTAATACCGGTCGCAGAATTATCGCCGCCGATTTTACTTTTATCCGCCGACGATGTTGAATTATCCGATGATGTCGCGCCAGTATCGTTTGACGGCGATGTTGCATTATCCACTGGAGCGGCTGAATCATCGTTCGCCGTTGTTGACCGGTCCGCCGGCGCAGAACTGTCACCGGCAGTACCACCACTGGTAGAAGAGCCGCTTCCGTTGGGCGCACCGCCGCGACCATCTGGTTTGTCACCGTTGTTTGGTGGTGTTCCACCACCATCCGGCCTGCCACCACCACCGCCGGGAGGCCCGCCGCCCCCGGAATCATTGGTGCTGCCCAAAGTTGTTGTGGTATTGTTATCAGATGTTGCTACTGCTTGAGCTAACGTTGTTGATGCACTATCGGTTTGCGATGTTGTGTTTACCGATGTTTGATCGGACTTTGTTGTCCCTGAGGTACTATTGTTGCCACGCCTTGTCATATTACCCATGCCGCCGCCGGTATTCATAGTGCCCATAACGCTGAGGTTGATCGCATCGGCATTAACCAAACTGGATGAATCAGCTTGCTGCCCTTCGTTAGTCGAAGGGATATCTCCATTTAATTGGCCCTCGATGCTTTGGGCTCTTAATTTACAAAATTCCCTTAGCATCGCTACCGCATCGTTGTATTCTTGCTCATCGTAAAAAGCTGTTGGATCAGATGCAACATAGTCGCCGATCAAGGCATCAATCTTAGTAATTTCATCATCCAATTGATCAGCATAATCCAATACCTTATACAAATCTTGATGGTATTGCTCGCTGTAATCTTGATCTGCCAATAGTTGGCCGACCAATGGCCGCGCTGCTAATGATGATGTCACAGGCGTATCAATCGGAAGATTGATCATGGAAGAGGCGCTGTCGCCACTGCCACTGTTCATACCCGTACCCATATTAAAACCGCCGAAAGCTAAATTGTAATCCCAGGGAATAATCGAGATTTGCCCATCCTGTTCATAAAGATAGTAATTATGGAGCATGCTGCCAAAATAGCTGTCAAGGTTGACGACAAAGCAATTGCCTGCAATATAGGCCAGTATTTCATCAACATCGAAATACTGATCGAGATCGGTACCTTCTTGAAGATGTTGCAGAGCCTCAATAACGCGTTTGCAAGAATCTTTGTCATTATCAAAAACATTATTATCGAAGATAGCGCTGTAACTGTCAATATCGTCATCAGTGTAGACCAAATCGGCGCCGCTGCTGCTACCGCCACCCACACCGTCCATACCGCCGCCCACATTTCTACCGTTGGTGTTATTAGTTGCCGCTGAAGTTGAAGAATTGTTCTGAACATCAGTTGTTGTAGATGCCGGAGAATCAGAATTTTGTGTAGAGGAAGTTATATCGGACTGTTTTGTTTCGGTTGTTGCAGAATTGGTTGATTGGGGCTGCTGGGTATCAGTTGTCTTCGACATATCAGGTATTGCTTTGTTTTTATCAGTATCAGCATTAGCGCCGCCGCCCATTCCCGTGGTTTCCGGCTTATAAAGACTACAGCTGTTGTTGCCATAGTTACGCTCGACAAAGCTTTCCTCTACCCCCTCGATGGCCAGGTAAAGGCCCCAAGGTTCACCGTTGACCGTGATATAACAATAGCTGTAAAGCGGTGTATCCACGCCCAGATAATCCATTAGATCATACGAGAGGTATTCTTTCATATAGGTAGCGTCGGCATAAATATTGTTCAAGGCCATTTTATCAAGGCCCATAAAGGTCTGACCGCTGATATAATGATCAAACTCAACTTTAAAACTGAACCTGTCGGTAGTATCATCGGAAGCAATTGCCGAAAGGCTGGTATTGCCCTTCGGCCGAATGCCGACATCATAACAGGTCTCGCCGTTAATGGCTACATCACAGAGTATATATTGTTCATCTGTAGCGTTATCCAGCATATCCTGCCATTCGTCTTCGTCGACCTCGATATTAATCTCCATTACTTTGTCTTTATCAAACAGCTCACTCGCATATTCAGGATTGGCAGCAGCATTTTGATCACCATTCTTCACATAGGCATAGGCTGCCCAAGCTGAAGCAATCGCTATTGCTAAAACTATCACTAATACCAATGGCAGTTTTTTACTGTTGATCATGTTCAACCTCTACGGTTTACGACATATATTGGCCGTTATAGCCGACCAGCGATACATTGCGGACGCCGTCCATCTGACAAAGCTGATTAACAAAAGCGCTTTGCATTTCTTTGAGCCGCACTTCCACGGTCATTTCGATACCATATTCGGAGACTGTTTTTGATTTCAGCAGATGTTTTTTGGTGTTACCGGCGACAAATTCGAGAACTTTATCCTCGGTTGAATCATCATTAAGCTGTAATACTAAAATATAGGGATTGTCATTGCTCTTTTTATTAACGAAAATAACCAGTATCAGGCCGATAAACAATGTACCGAGAACGGCCAGCGGCAGGTAGCCCGCGCCGACGACAATACCAATAGAGATAGACCAGAATAGGTAAGCGATATCCAGCGGTTCTTTGATCGCCGCCCGGAATCGTACAATCGACAAAGCGCCGACCATACCTAAAGAGAGCACAATGTTGGATGTAACCGCGAGGATGATCAAACAGGTAATAACCGTCATGGCCATCAGCGATATGGCGAAACTTTCTGAATACATCACGCCGCTGTATGTTTTCTTGTAACACAAGAGTATAAATAACCCCAACGCAAAACTGACCAACAAACCGATCGCCATATCAACCACCGATACCGAACTGATATTGCTTAAAAAATCCGAAGATAAAATATCCTGAATTGATGTCATAAAAACCTCCACCTATTTTAAAATATAAAATTATTGTTAACCCCATTAAGCTTTATTAACAAATGGGAGTTGCTTAGAATAAGGGCATCCGGCAGGCTGCATATTTGGAAAAAGCGCCGGCTTTCCTGTTGTTTACCTGAATAATATCCCTGATCAGATCAGGCAAAAAGGCGTCGTATTTGACTTCCAGTACTGCCATTCCCTGCTCAATTATCGGCAGCGAAGGCGGATTGCTATTGAAAAAATCTTTGACGGCAACGCTGCGGATATCGCGGTCCAGCGTTACCCGCACATTGCCCGGCTTATATACAAACGGTTCGCGGTAATAATCTACCACTACCACAGGCGTCAGCCCGGAAAACTGCATTTTGGCATAAAGCTCATTACATAGCTGATCATCCCGGTCAAGCAAAAACTTATTCTCGCCTTTGATTAACCGCCGGACGTCATCAGCCGAAATAAGCGTCTTACACTTATTGGAGAGAGCATTATGTTTGCTTTTTTTCTCTAATTTGATCAGCGAAAAATCATTATTATAACAGCGGATACGGAATTTTTCCCGCACACTGACGCTGTTCAATTTATCATAGAGCGCCGAATCGTCCCAGGTATCAAAATAAAGGCTGCGAATTAAGTAACCGCCGCTGCTGGCATGATTATCATGTTGGCAAGTTAAAGACAACCGCTGTTTTAGTGCCAGATAATCGCTGTAATTGATTTGGTGCTTGAATTCGTGCCGCCATTGAATACTCATAAATGTTCACTCCTTGGTGATTATCATAAACAACAAATATGAAAATAAACTGAAGTCACACTGAACTTTTGCAAATAAAATTTAAAATTTATTGACAGTAATTTCCAGTCATGATATATTAACTGTACTAATACAATTAGTACAGTTCGATAATTGCGAAGGGAGGAATACGCAAATGATAACTATAGATCTAAGCAGCCGTACGCCGCTGTATTTGCAGATCATTAACAGAATCGAAGACCTGGTTGCCAGAGGCATCCTGCAAGACGGTAGCCAACTGCCCTCGGTACGCAGCCTGGCGATGGAATTGTCTATCAATCCCAATACTATCCAAAGAGCATATAACGAATTGGAAAGCAAAGGCATAGTCAACTCCTTGCCGGGGCGCGGCAGCTTTATTGTCGCCAGCCCAACGGTTCTGTTTTCGATAAAGAAACAAAGTATCCAAAGCGAATTGGCGGCTATCATCCGACAAGCAAAATTACTCGGCATAGAAAAAAACGAATTGATCGATTTCTGCACGCGGATTTTTGATCAACAACCAAAGGAGGTCGAAGTCAAATGATTGAAACCACCAATGTCAGCAAAAGCTTCAGCGAGATTAAGGCTGTCGATAATATCACGGCGCAAATCAAAGAAGGCCTGGTATTTGGCCTGGTAGGCACCAACGGCGCCGGTAAATCAACATTTATCCGCATGCTGGCCGGCGTTCTTAAACCCGATAGCGGTACTATCACCATCGACGGTGAACCGGTCTATGCGCAGACAGATACCAAAGCGCGTTGCTTCTATATCTCCGACGACCAGTTTTATTTCGGCAACAGCACGCCTGCTGAGATGCGTGATTATTATCAGCATTTTTACAGCGGCTTTGATAAAAACCGTTATAATGCGCTGCTCAACGCTTTTGGGCTGGATGGCCGCCGCAAGATTAATACCTTTTCCCGCGGCATGAAAAAACAGGCCGCGATTATCGCCGCCCTGGCCGCCAATACGCCTTATATATTCTGCGATGAAACATTTGACGGGCTTGACCCGGTAATGCGCCAGGCAGTAAAAAGCATATTTGCCGCTGAGATCGAATCGCGAGGGCTGACGCCGGTGATCGCCTCCCACAATCTCCGCGAACTCGAGGACATCTGCGACCACGTCGGCCTGCTCCACAAAGGCGGCCTGCTGCTATCCAGAGAGCTTGAGGATATGAAAGTGTCGGCACATAAAATTCATGCCATCTTCCCCGACCAACTCAAGCAAGCTGATTTTCCCGGCCTTGATATCGTCAGTCTCAAGCATATGGGCTCCATGCACGTATTTATCGTCCGCGGCGACCAACAAACAGTCAGCGACGCGATTGCCGCTAAATCACCGCTGTTTATGGAAACCTTGCCCCTGACTCTCGAAGAAATATTTATCTCGGAAACGGAGGTGGTCGGCTATGACATCAAAAGTATCCTCTCCTAATCAACAGCCGCCCTTTGGCAAACTCGTTATCAATACGCTACGGCGCAAGATCTGGATATCCGCGCTCTATTTCGTATTCCTCTTTTTCTCTTTGCCTGTATACGCGGCATTGACGCTGCAGCAATATACTCAAACAAACATGGCAATTATAGAAAACGCCGTAACCAGAATTTTGTCCTACCAAAATGTGGCCGTTGCGGTGATCATCGGCATTGGCGCCGTTGTAACGGGGCTGGCTATTTTCAGCTATATGCATTCCAAGCGCCAGGTTGATTTTTATCATGCGCTGCCGATCAGCCGTAGCAAATTGTTTGGCGTCAACTACCTAGCCGGTATCATTTCCATACTGATCCCCCTGGTAATCAATCTGCTGATAACATTGATCATTGTCGCAAGCTACGGTTTTGGCGGATATGTTGACGCGTCATTATTAATATACAGTATAATCATCAGCATCGTCCTTTTCACAACCGCTTATACGACTGTTGCCCTGGCTGTGGTATTGACCGGCAACGGCGTTGTCAGCGGCCTGATCGCACTGGTCTTCCTGGCCGGGGGTTCAGCATTCGTCGCTATGCTTATGGGGGCTACCGATGTATTCTTTACCACCTATTATCAGGCGATACACAACTGGCAAACCATCATGTATTACTGCAGCCCCGTCGGCAACTACTTTGGGTTAATGGACGGAACATTTTCTATGTCCAGAACACTGGCAGTGGCGCTTATTTATTTAGTAATATTGCTGATACTGGCGCTGCTGCTTTATCGCCGGCGGCCTTCGGAGGCAGCCGCCAAAGCGCTGGCCTTTGATAAATCCAAGCCGTTCATAAAATATCCGATCGTATTGCTGGCGGCTTTTGTCTTCGCCTTAATCTTCCACCAAACCGGAGATTACAACACCGGCTATTTCTGGTGGTTCTTCGGTGCGGTTTGCGGCTCTATTATACTGGCTCAAGTCATTGAGATCGTTTACCGTTTCGATTTCCGCGCCATTCGCAAAGGCTGGGTCGGACTAATCATATTCCTGGCTGTGTTCTGCGGATTCAGCGCCTGGCTGATTCATTACGGCGAGCGATACGACAAATTCCTGCCAGCAGAAGACGAGGTTGTTGCCGTTAATGTCTATTTCAGCAACGTTAACAGTTTCGTCTACAACTATAATGTAGGCAGCAACATGAATTATAACTACAATGATCCCAATTCCCTGGCGCTGACAAAAGATGAATGGGATTACCTCAATCAAGGGCCTGTTACCTCCGAAAAAGGTATTGACGCCGTCATCTCGCTGACCCGAAAACTGATCGAAAGTCGTAATTCATCCAACGCCGATTCGGTAGATAAAACCGACCCTGATATCCAATATCAGGAAACAGCCAAACAAGCTGATGTAGCTTATACCGGGACAGAAAACAGCACAAATACTACCAGCTTATCGGTGGTATTCACATTGGCCGACGGCACTAAGGTTGCGCGTCAATACTCGAATTATGCCAATGTCGATATTGCCGATATCATACCGGAACTGAAAGTAATACTTGACGACAAACAATACAAGCAGGCGCAATACGATATCTTTAATTTTACACCGGAGCAAATCCGCATTGAAGACATCCACAGCTTTGAAGATTACAGCTATAATGACGACCAACCGTCTTATCTTGGTATCGATAGCGCCATGGTCGCCCAACTTCTCGACGCCTATCACTCAGATCTGCTGGCTATGGATGTTTCAACGCAACTGACAACCATGCCGGTCGGTATGATTACTCTGCGCTGCTATAACTACGACCCCGGCAACGTGGCGGCAACCAGCAACACTGTCGATTATTACCGAAACGTCAGTTATCCGATTTACGGAAGCTTCCATGCAACATTAGCTGTACTGGAACAGCTCGGTTTGAAAGCCGATTACTGGCAACCGCGAATTGAGAAGATCACCTCGGTAACTATTTCCGAATATACCGCAGAATATCAAAAAGAGATAAATGATAAATATATGACCGATCAAGCGTCGCAAACTTATGCCAATTATCAAACTATAACCGACCGAACACAAATTGCTAAATTGATTGCTCAAACTGTTAACAGCCAAGCCAGCCCATATAATACTTTGATCAATGTCGATACCAGCCACGAAATTATCGTCAACTATGCTGCCGATAAGTATGGAAGTAATTACCAGATTAATCGGTATTACCTCTTAAATAAATAGTTAATAATTGACAATTAAAAGGGTTGCCATACTTTTTAGCGAAATTATGCGTATGGCAGCCCTTTTTTGTTACAAAAAGATTCATTATTAAATAATAATTGTTGGAACAAATTCGTTGAGCGAATTATCTATTTTACAGATGTTCAGGAGGGGCTTATGATTGCACAACCATTAATTAACCAAAACGATTTTATATCGTATGTCTGCGACAATAGGAACAGCTATTATCGGTTGGCTTGGTCGTTTATGCACAATGAGGCCGACGCTATGGATGCTGTTTCGCAAATGACTATAACTATTATAGAAAAATGCCACACCCTAAGGGAAAGCAACGCTTTCCCTGTCTGGAGCAAAAAGATCCTGATCAATATTTGCCGTAGTAAATTAAAACAAAACAAGCAACATGAGCTGCCCTTGGATCCTTTGCCAGAGCCCGAGCAACCAAGAGGCGATAACTCGGGAGGCAGCGATGATAAATTGCTGATCCGCGCGGCCATCGCCAACTTAAGCGAACAGTACAAAGAAATAATTATTATGCGTTACTATCTCTGCTATGAATACAAAGAAATAGCCGAGATACTGAACATACCGGAGGGAACCGTTAAATCCCGTCTACACAGGGCAATCGATAAACTTAAACAAGAAGTGAAAGGAGAGTAGGGCTATGGACAATCTCAAAGATTCCCCAAAATTAAACGAATTTTTCAGCGCCGAACAACAAGCAATAGCCAGCTTAGAAGCGCCCGCCAATTTTCAAGAAATTGTCATGGCCGCCGCCGCCCAAGCTACTCCCCAACAACCCTCCGCCATCCATAAACTGCTCGGCAAACTCCAAGATAAATTCCGTAACAATTACCGCAAAAACGCTTTATTCGGCGCTATCGCTGCGGCTGCTGTTATCGTCATCGCAGTGGTAGTACTCAGCAACGGTAGCTTGCCGGAAGGGTTTAACGGTATTATCGAAGTCAAATCCGCTGCCGCCGCGACCTATGAAATAACCAACGACGATGGTTTAATACTCACTTCGACGGAAGCTATACCGGAAAACGTGGTACGCGAATATCTGCAAATATCACCTAAAGTCGACTACAACCTAGTCAAAAAAGACGGCGGCCTGACCTATGAAGTAATCCCCAAAGACGATTTGCAAGCCGGAGAAATTTACAACGTTTCTTTCGATCCGGAGCGGCAATCGCAGGGACTGCCGGTCAGAGCAGCCAATACCTGGGCTTTCCAGGCAGACCAGGACTTTTCCATAACCAACACGGTCCCCACCGACAAATCGACTTATGTCTCATTAACAGGTGCGATCCAGATAACATTCAACAGCCCATTCGATCTGGAATCCGCTAAAAAAGCAATCTCCATCGAACCGGAAGTTAAATTTGATTGGCAACAAGCCAATAATGTTTTAACACTGGTACCTCAGCAGAATTTACAAGCTAAAGCAATCTATAAGCTGACTATCGCGGCCGGTATTACCAATAAAAACGGCACAGGCTCGATTGACAAAGACCAGGTAATCAATTTCGAAACCGCGTCTGTCGAAGATCAGGGTTTTTACAATGATTACAGATTTTATATAGAAGGTAGCGGCAACGCTTACCGTCCTTCAGATCAAATCATATTCAACTATTACCGTGACTACGACCAAGCAAACATTACCAGTTTTGAAACGCAAATTTATGCTTTTGACGACGCCAAAGATTACGCCGCAGCTATAACAAAAAATGAAAGCTCCAGTTGGTGTACGTTTAATACTGCCGATTACGATCTTTCTAAACTGAAAAAGCTCAACAGCTATGATGTTGCTCCCACGGCGGGTAATAACAATTGGGGTTATGTCAGCTTGCTGACACTGCCCGATAAACTTAACGCCGGTTATTATCTGGCCGTATTCAGCCACCAAAGCAACAGCGTCCAAGTACCGTTCCAGGTTACTGAACTGAGCGCCTATTCAGCTATAGGCAACAATGACAGCCTTTTCTGGGTACACGATCTGCGTGACAGCTCGCTGGTCAAAGGCGCCAAAATCAGCGAATACGGTAACAACAACAGCGGCAAAACCAACAATAGCGGCGTAGCCGTTCTTGATAGTCAGAACAAAGCCAGCGGCGTCAGAGCCTTTATTATTAATAATGGCGATGATTCGTTAGTAGTAGACAGTTCCAGCAATTACAGTGAGCAAGACAGTAAGTACCAGCAAACATATTACGGCTATTGGAGCTATCTCTACGCGGACCGCGCGCTTTACCGCCCCGGCGATACCGTCAATTTCTTTGGCGTTCTCGCCCCCCGCAATAATAAAAGCCAAGAGATAAAAGAGGTAACACTGCAATTAAATGGCGGCAATCTTTACGGTGGATCGACAATCAAACAAGCTGTTGCCGTAAATAACGGAGTAATCAGCGGCGAGCTGAAACTGCCGCAGCTAACCCCCGGCTGGTATGAAATAGATATGGTAATCGATGATATTTATATGGCGTCGGCCAGCTTCGAAGTCGCCTATTACGATAAATCATCCTACGCCATTGACATCGCCAGTGAAAAACCGGCTGTTATGGCCGGCCAGGATATCGTTTGGAATGTCAACGCTTCCTACTTTGAAGGTACGCCGGTCACCGGTCTTGGCATCACCTGCGACACTGATAATAACACCCAAAAACTAACTACCGATGACGAAGGCAACGCCTCATTTAAACAATCAACGAACGTAGACTCTGATACTTTAATCAGCCATCAATATATAAATGCTTCGGCAACCCTGCCGGAACTGGGCGATACTTATAATTCAGCATATGCTATGGTCTTCAACCGCAATGTCGACTTTGACATCAATATTGATAGAGACAGCAAAGATTATCAGCTCTCGATCAAGCCTTATTCCATAGACCTTGGCGCTGTAGATGATTGGTACGATAATTCCGAAGATCAATATCGCACACCGTTTAAGGGTAATATCACTCTTGACGCACGGATGGTACGCTGTGAATATGACAAACATGTAGAAACAAATTACAACGAATATACCCAGCAAACCTACACTAACACTTATTATAGTATCAGAGAAGTAACCGAGGATACATTCCAGATCAAATTTAACAGTGATAAAACTGTAAAGCTTGACGGTAAATTTAATAGTGAAAACGAATACCGGCTTTATCTGACCGGTACGGACAGCGCCGGCCGCAAGTTCCAAATCATCGAATATATCAACGGCAAATCCCCCTACGGTTCGCCTGACAGCTATCAGTTCCTCTACATGCAAAACAAGGACGATGATAATCGCTATGCCGACGGCGAAGCCGTAAATTTGACTTTATCTTCCGACGAAGGTCCGGTTGAGGTCTCCGATAAAGGTGAAACGCTCTTTGTACGTTCCCAGGATAAAATCATTGATTACAAAACCAGTGACATCAGTGATTACAGCTTTGAATTTAAAGATAAATTTATACCTAACGTTAATGTAACAGGCGTTTATTTTGACGGACATTACTATTATGCCGGTTATAGCGCGCAGGCATGTTATGACCCATCCGCCAAAAAACTGCAGTTAGAAATCACGCCAGACAAAGACAAATATGCCCCCGGCGACAAAGTTAAGCTTGATTTGCAGCTCAAAGACAGCGACGGTAACCCGATTGAGGGCGCAATCAATATCAATATCGTCGACGAAGCCCTGCTTAATATCAGCGATCAGAATATCGATTTCGCCGGTGACCTGTTTGACAAATATTACTATTACCAATACAGCGATGTCGTTTCACATAAAAACATGGAATTAGGTTATGGCGGGGCCGAAGGCGGCGGCGAAGGCGACGGTGCGCGTGATAATTTCCGCGATACAGCCATTTTCAAAACGCTGGAGACAGACGGCAGCGGCCAGGCAAGCGTCGAATTCACTCTCCCCGATAATATCACTTCCTGGCGCGTGATCTGGCATGGTTATGTATCCGATAAGTATAACGTCGCCGCCGGAAACGGCAGTATCAATATCGATGCCACTCAGCCTTTCTTCGTGGAAAGCCGTTTCGCCTCAACTTACAGCGTCGGTGATAAGCCCAAACTCGGTCTGCGTACTGCTGGAAAAGCAGCCGCAACGATGAGTAACTTGATCGACTATACTGTGACGATCAAGGAATTAGATTACAGCGTCAGCGCCGAAGGCGCTCCCGGCGTCTGGAAAGATATTGAGCTGCCTGAGTTGCAAGCCGGTAATTATACGTTGAAGATTACCGCCAAAGGCGGCGATTATAAAGACGCCATCACCCAAAAATTCACTGTTGTCGATAGCTTCAGTAATTACATTGTCAGTGATAAATACACTCTCAGCAAAGGACTGGAAATCAAAGGCAGCGATAAATATCAAACCATACTGGTCTTCTCAGACAGCGACAAAGCGCTGGCTCTCCAAGGTCTTTACAATCTGGCCTTCCAGGATAACGTCCGCGTTGAACAGCGAGTAGCTTCGCTGATTGCCAAAGGCATCCTTAAAGACCAATTCAAAATGGATTATCTGAACCTTAATGACGACCAGGAACAAACGCAGCGCGAAGCCATACTTCGTTATCAACAGCCAAGTGACGGCGGTATCAGCGTACTGCCATATGCCGCCTCCAATCTGGAAACCAGCGCCATGGGAGCATCCTTCGGCAAAGAGTATTTTGATAACGGAGCATTAATCTCCTATTTCAACAATATCATCAGCAACGGCGCCACAGTCAAAGAGAAAGCTACCGCGCTTTGGGGGTTAGCCGCCTTAGGCCAGCCGGTACTTGATCAAATCAACGAAATGCTTGCCGCCAAGGATATTACAGCCGAAAGCCAAATTGCCTTAACACTTGGCCTCTATTTTGCCGGCGACGGTTCCGACGCCGCAGTATTAGCCGAAGATATTGTTGATAAATACAGCGAAGATTTAGGCGGCAGTTACCGCGCCTCCATCGGCAGCGATAACGCCGACGCTGTCGCCAAAGCCACTGCCAAGTTAGCGTTATTAGCCAATGTCTACAACTTGCCGCAGGCCGACGGATTATATCAATATCTGCTCGATAACGAGCGTGACAGCGATTATTTTCTCTTCGAACAACTGGGTATTCTGCAAGCCCGCATTGACCGCCTCGACGGAGACGCCTCATTCCGCTACAAATTGAACGGTGAAAAAACTGATGTTGATTTAAGCAACAGCCTCTACCATTATCTTAGCGTCACACCGTCCGATCTCAAAGATATCAAATTCTCCAATATCAAAGGTGACGTCAGCGTCACTACACTTTACCAGCAGGACGGCACACCGGCTGAGGGCAGCGCGGCAAAGGACGAAATCAGCATCAGCCGCAGCTATAACGGCAAAACTGACAGTCAGGTAACATTGGCACAGGACAAATTGGTGACAATCACTATCAATGTCAACTTGACCGGCAGCGCGCCAGAAGGTTATTATACAATCGAAGAATTCCTGCCCGCCGGATTGCGCTTCAATAACATTATTTATGATCAAAAATTCACATCAGACGATATCTGGCTGGTCAACGAAAACGGTCAGAACCTGGTTTTTGCCATCTATAAAAAAGACGCCGCCCGCAGCGCTAAAATCACCTATCAGGCGCGCGTGGCTATGACCGGATATTATAATGCCGCCGCACCCTATATCACCCACAGCAGGAACAGCAATATCTTAATCAGCGGCTCAAAAACCGCGGTAACCATTGAATAGCGTGATGTATTATGAAAAAGCTATTAGTAATACTGCTGCTGCCGGGAATAATCATGCTTTCCGGCTGCAGCGGCAACATTGATAAAGTTACTCAAACCGCAACGGCGGATACTAACGGTCAAACAGTTGCTGTTACGCAGACGCCGGTCATCAACAGCCGTGTCTTTATCAGTGAAAGCGAGCTTAATCAAGCGATAGCTGAAGCAAACACCAGCGCAAGCAAACAGCCAATAAAAATGCTGGTAGTGCCGCATCATACGGTAGCTGCTGCGCTCAGCGCCCAGGCCATTGCCGGTTTGGTTGAACAGCAACCGCAGAAAGTTATTATCATCGGCCCCAATCACAGCAATCGTGGCCCGGAGGCATCAACGACCAAAGCCGATTGGCAAACATATAACGGTCTGCTGAAAACAGACCAGGCAGCGGTTTCCGCTATGCTGGCAGGAGGCCTGGTCAAGAAAAATAACGAGCTTTTTACCAGCGAACACAGCATCGGTTTAATAGCCGACATCGTTGCCGCCTATTTACCGGAAGCGCAGATAGTGCCCTTGGCGCTTCAGCACGGTTATGATATTAATAACATTGCCGCAATATTAGATACCATAGATGCCGACAACTGCGTGATTATCGCTTCGATTGATTTTTCCCATAATCTGACACAAGACAAAGCCGAACAAAAAGACAAGCAAATGCGCAGCTTTCTTGAACAAGGCAATTATCAAACAATAGCCGATCTGGGCAGCGAATATATTGACGCGCCGACGATCATGGCATACCTGCTGAAAACAGCGCATCAGCAGCAACTGAAAATGGATATTTTAGACAACAGCAATTCCGGGCGCCTCCTCGGCAACAGCGAATTAGTTACCAGTTATTTCACCATCGAGTTTTATTAATTTAGGCACACAATACTTGTCAAATAAATGGATACAATATATAATATTGTCTAACAAAATCTAGAGCAGACTAAATAGTCTGCTCTATTATTAGTAAAAAATATTAGTTAATAAGGCGGCAACTTGATGCAAGATAAAAGACTTAAATTAATCATTATAGCTTCAGCGGGATATATTGCCCTGACACTTTTTTCCAATCTCGGTTCTTTAAGAATACTGGCGCTCGGCGTTTTATCTTTGGACGGCGGCACATTGCTCTACCCTTTTACTTTCACCTGCCGCGACCTGCTGCATAAAAAAGCCGGAGGCGAGATCAGCCGCTTTGTGATCATTTTATCGGCAATACTCAACCTGCTGATGTTTATTTTCATAATGATTGTCGCCGTATTACCGGCCGATCCGTCGGTTGGCCCTCAATTAACATATGGACAGGTTTTGTTGCCGGGCATCAGACTGGTAATCGGCTCAATCGTCGCCATGACTATCAGCGAGTTGATCGATACTGAAATATATTCATTAGTACACAAACATTATGGCAACAGCCACCAATGGCTGCGGGTTTTTTATTCCAATCTGGTTTCCATACCGATTGATACAGTTATTTTCCTGGTAATCGCCTTCGGCGGTATTCTTTCTGCAACTGTATTACTCAAGCTGTTTGTGGCCAATTTACTGATCAAATTTATTGTATCCCTTGTTTCTATGGGTAGCATCTATTTGGTTAAGGACGACCAGGTTTAAATTTAAGGTGAAACTATGAGACTGTTTGTCGCCATCAATTTCGACCAGAAAAACAAAGATATTTTTGCGGATATTCAGCAAAGCTTACGGCCTCATGCCGTCAGCGCCAACTGGGTCAGCCGTGATAATCTGCATCTGACATTGAGTTTTCTCGGTGAAAAATATGCGGGGAGTGCAGCTATGGCTGCCCTTGACATGGTCAATTTCTCCCGCTTTAGCATAATCGGCTCAACCCTGGGATTATTCCGCCGCGACGACGGCGATATCTATTGGCTGGGCATTAAAAATAACCCGGAATTGGCGCAATTGGAACGCCTGCTTTATATTTGTCTTGGCAAGTGCGGTATCGAATTACCTCGCAGCGAATTCCGACCACATTTGACGATCGCCCGCAAAGTAATCATGCGGCAGGATTTCGATCGAAATAAGTTTAACAGCGCTATCCCCGAAATTCATCAGCAAGTCGATAAAATCAGCCTGATGAATTCACAGCGGATTGACGGTAAACTTGTTTATACGGAAGTGTATTCCCGCCAATTATCATAATATTGGAATAACCTTTATAATAAGTATGTTTTTGGTGGCTGTAAACATTTTAACAGCCACTTTAATTATACTGGTTAATTTTAGTCTCCACTCTTTATTTGAACAAATATTTGCCGTACTTCTTTCTCCTGTTCTTGGACAAGAAATAGTTCTTCTGTTTCTTTCTGAATAGCTTGAAGATCATTGATAACATCCGTAACTTTATTAAATAATTTGATATACATTTCCTTATAACAATCCACATTGATCACCTCACGTATATTTTAACCTGTTTCAGGTTAATATTCAATACTCTCCACTGAATTAGCTTAAAATTATTTTGAGGTGATATGATGTATACTAGAATCCGGCAATTAAGAGAAGATAAAGATTTATCACAAACTGAGGTCGCTAATATATTAGGAATGTCCCAGACAGGATATTCAAAATATGAAACCGGAGAAAACGATATTCCAACCAATATTTTAATTGCTATCGCAAAATATTATCAAACAAGCATTGACTATCTTTTAGGCTTAACCGATAAAAAAGCACCATATTCAAGATAAACTATCTTCCTATTTAATAAACAAATTAAGCGGCAAATGGATAATTCCATTTGCCGCTATAAAATTTCTTATTAACTTTTGAATTGCATCCTTTTTTAATATTCCCATCTAAAATGACCGACTATCCTGCCGTTTGCCGCCCATTTCTCCAGACAATCTACCTCCGTAGGGAAAGGGCCGGCATTATGGATCACATACGGCACTCCGTCGATATTGCGCTTGTCCGATAGCATAGCGATATGCCAACTGCTGCCCCTTTTGGTAACAACTATATCACCGCGCTGCCACAAAGCCAGATTATCCGCATCCCTCGCTTTCAATTCCAATGTCAGCGTTTCGGCATGACGGGGGAAAAAGACGTTAAGATCATTGACCCTGCGGAAATCAATATTTGGATCGGGCTTATCATCGGTCAGCGGATAGAGACCGGAGTTGGCGGCAATATCATCATCCACCATCGACTTTAAATCATAGCCGGCATTTTTAAAGGCCCGCCAAACCAAATCGCTGCAGACACCCTCGTCATCCGGCGGATAACCGCCGATATAATAATTGCTGCGATAAGTTGTATGGTTTTTTACCTCCAGGCGCGCGCCGTCCACCAGGTCGCTGGCGTCGTCAATACCGTCGCCGTCAGTGTCGGTGGTCACAGCTAACTCCTTGACATTAACAACTGAAGTGAACGGATGGGTCAGACGCTCGCCGAACCGGTTCAACCAAACCGGGGCAAAAAATATTTGCGCAAATACAATGACGATAATAATCAATATTATCGCTAATACAAATATCGCCTGCGGTCTTATGCTTTTTTTGTGATGTTTAATATTTGTTTTCATGATATTATAGATATTATGATTGGTTAATTTGTTTCATTCTGGAAAGGTGAATCACTAAATGGCATATGTCTATATGCTCCGTTGCAGCGACGGCAGCTTATACAGCGGTTATACAACAGATTTGGATAAACGTCTGCAAGTGCACAACAGCGGCCGCGGTGCCAAATATACCCGCAGCCGCCTGCCGGTAACACTGGTGTATTGGCAGAAGTTCGACAGTGCGCAACAGGCCATGCAACGTGAGGCTGCGCTCAAACGCTTAACACGACAGGAAAAACTGCAATTGATTGTTGCTCAACTAATTAATGAGCCGGAGGACTAACCTTTATCGAGGCAATAAACTTCGCGATACGGTGCCCATGCCGCCCACATCTTCTCCGATGTAAAATTAAGCCGGAGGATTGATACCTCCGGCTTATAATTGGATACCGTTTATTTGATTTCCTGCGTCCAGCCGAATTCGTCGGCAGCTTTGCCCCATTGGATGGATGTCAATTTGTCGTATAACTTCTGCGACAAATTACCGATACCGCCGTCGCCGATTATGTAATTCTTACTCTTGATGGCCAGTTCGCCAATCGGCGAAATAACCGCAGCCGTACCTGTACCGAATGCTTCCTCAAGAGCTCCAGATTGTGCGGCCTCAGTCAACTCATCCACCGAAATCAACCGCTCACAAACCGGTACGCCCCAAGACTTAAGCAACGTCAATACCGAATCACGGGTAATGCCCGGTAAAATACTGCCGGTCAGCATCGGCGTTACCACTTCGCCGTTGATTTTGAACATAACGTTCATAGCGCCGACCTCATCAATGTATTTGCGCTCTACGCCATCCAGCCACAGCACCTGGCTGTAACCTAGCTCATGGGCTTTATACTGGCCAATCAGCGAAGCCGCATAGTTGCCGCCGCATTTGGTAAAACCGGTGCCGCCGCGTACGGCACGAACATATTCATCCTCAACAAATATCTTGACCGGGTTTAAACCTTCGGGGTAATAAGCGCCCACCGGCGACAAAATAACTATAAACTGATAGCTCTTTGATACGCTCACGCCCAGATGCGCTTGGGTAGCGATAACAAAAGGTCTGATATACAAAGACATATCGGGAAGATGCGGAATCCAGTCTTTGTCAATCGATACCAGTTGCTTAATGCCTTCGACAAAATATTCTTCCGGCAATAACGGGATGCATAAACGGGCCGAGGAACCGTTAAGACGACGGGCATTGGCTTCGGGACGAAAGAGTAAAATCCGCCCATCAGCACTATAATATGCCTTAAGGCCTTCGAAAACTTCCACCGCATAATGAAAAACGATTGCGGCAGGATCAAGCGCCAGCGGCGCATAAGGTATGATGCGGGCATCATGCCAGCCTTTGCCTTCAGTATAATCAACGATAAACATATGATCTGTAAATGTCGTACCGAAGTTTAAACTGCTCCATTCAGGCTTGGGCTTTGGATTTGTTGTCTTGGTAACCGAAATTTTCATATACTCTCCTCCTTTATGAAAAGGCTACATAGACTTAGCCATTAAAAAAATAGTTTGCTAATTACTAATTATTATAACTCTCTGTAATCGACTTCTCCAGTAGTTTTTTATAAATTAATAAAAATTCTATTAAAAATTTGACAAAATTCGACGCATAAAAGGGATTATAATTAACTTTAGAGAATAAAACTCATTGATTAGATCTGAGATATATTTTGAGGTAAAATTATGGATTTCCGACAACTTGAATCTTTTGTAACAATCGCAAAAATAAAAAATTTTTCTCAAGCAGCGGAAAAACTGTTTTTGACACAGCCTGCCCTAAGCAATCATATTTCTAAGCTGGAAAATGAACTCGGGATTACTCTCTTTGAGCGTAACAATAAAAGAACTGAGCTGACACCGGCGGGAAAAGTGTTTTTTATTTCCGCTCAAGCCATGCTTAATCAAAGAGAATCCGCCATTCTTGATTTAAATGATTATCAGGGTAAAATTGAAGGAATGCTGGAAATTGGCACCAGCAGCGTACCGGGGCAATATCTGTTACCCGATATTTTAAAACATTTCAATGTTCGTTATCCGTGCGTTGTTTATAATATTCATTATCTGAATTCCAAACAGGTGATTGCCAGTATTCTCTCCGGTGAAATGGATTTTGGTATTGTTGGCGTAAATCCTAATAATTCCTTATTGACCAGTGAAATAATCGCCGAAGACATTTTAGTGGTTATCGCTCCCAACAAACCGCCATTTAATGTTATGGAATCCATTTCCGCTGAAGAATTGCTCCGCTATCGCCTGCTTTCACGGCAGGAAGGTTCCGGCACTCGCCAGGTTTTTGAAAATGCGCTTAATCAGCATTTTAATGAAAAGGTGAAATTAAAAACCGTCGCTTATATAGACAACAACGAAATGATCTATATCTGCGTTAAAAAGGGATTGGGCATTTCCGTTATCTCCAGTCTCGCGGTTGCCGATAAAGCGTCTGTAGGACAGCTAAAAATCCTGCCGATAAGCAATTTACAAATAAAACGATCATTCTATTTTGTGTATCCCAAATCACGCACTTTATCTCCCTTGGTCAAATGTTTTAAAGAATTTGTGTTCGAAAATAAATTATAACGTAACTGCTTGACCGTTTTGCAGGACATTTTTGGGAGACAAACCCCATGTCATTTAAAGCAACAGATCTCACGCAAGGCAATATCTATAACACACTGCTGCGATTCGCTATCCCTTTTTTTGCCGCCAGCTTTTTGCAGGCGCTTTACGGTACAGTTGACATGCTAATCGTCGGTTGGTTTACCGATGCGGCAGGCATTTCCGCCGTTTCTATTGGTAGCCAGGTAATGTACATCATTAACGCACTGATAACAGGCTTAGCTTTGGGAGCAACCGTGCTAATAGCTCAATACCTGGGAGCAGGCAAAACAAATGCCATCAAAGATACCGTCAGCACAATGTTATTGCTGTTTACTATTTGCGCTATAATACTTTCCGCGGCAATACTGATATTTACAGATCCTATAATCTCGCTGCTGAACACACCGCCTCAAGCTGTCGCCGGCTGCCGCGATTATATCAGTATCGCGGCGATAGGTATTTTTTTCACGTTGATATATAATGGTATCAGTGCTATATTCCGCGGATACGGTGATTCTCGAAGTCCGCTGCTGTTTATCGCTATTGCCTGCATCAGCAATATCATTCTTGACTATCTGATGATTGGAATTTTCGGTATGGGTCCGGCTGGTGCGGCTCTGGCTACCATAATCTCGCAAGCTCTTAGTATGATTCTTGCTATTGTATATCTGAAAAAAATCCCCCAATTGGCAAGTCTATCAATTAACAGCTTCCGTTTGCATCATCAGATACTGCGGCAGCTGATCAAACTGGGTCTGCCGATATCACTCCAGGAGTCGCTGGTTCATACTTCATTTTTGATCATCACAGTCATTGTCAACAGCTATGGAGTTGATGCTTCGGCGGCGGTTGGTATCTCCAACAAATTTAACGGTTTTGCCATGCTGCCGGCGATTGCTTTCTACGGCGCTGTAGCAGCCATGGTGGCGCAGAATATGGGTGCAGGTAATCACCGGCGAGCTACGCAAACGCTGAAAGTCGGCATCATCTGCTCAGTTATCGGTTCATTGTTTTTCTTCTTTTGGGTACAGTTTTGGCCGGAGTCAGTACTGCGGATTTTCAACAGCAGTCCCACTGTAATTGCCGCCGGCACACAATATATGCGCTCATTCAGCTGGGAATTTATTATGGTAGGCTTCATTTTTAGTCTGGAAGGATTTATGACCGGCTGCGGCAAAACGACTTTTTGCATGTTTAACGAAATATTATCTAGTATCGTTTTCCGCATTCCGCTAGCCTTCATTCTTTCTTCTGCATTGGGACTGTTTGGCATCGGCCTAGCAGCACCGATCGCTTCACTGGCAACTATAGCAATCGCCCTGACTTATGTACGCAGTGGCCGCTGGCGGAAAAATACAATTATCAACCAATCATCATAATATTAACAATAAAGGAGTTATTAACAATGGCCAGTCTGACTCTGGGTCGTACCAATCTACAAGTAAACAAAAACGGTTTCGGTGCTCTGCCCATTCAGCGTATATCCGAATATGAAGCCGTCTACCTGCTAAGAAAGGCGTGTGATAACGGTATTAATTTTTATGACACAGCCCGCATTTACAGCGACAGCGAGCATAAAATTGGCGTTGCTTTTAGCGGTTGCCGCGATAAAGTGATCATCTCTTCCAAAACCTTTTCCACCACGCCAGACGGTTTTTGGCAGGATTTAGATACCAGCCTCAAGATGCTTAAAACCGATTATATCGATATCTATAAATTCCAAACGCCGGCTTTTTGCCCCCTGCCCGATGACGGTAAAGGCCTGTATGAAGCGATGTTGAAAGCCAAAGAACAGGGCAAGATTCGTTTTATCGGTATGTCCAACCACCGGTTGCCGGTAGCGCTGGAAGCGGTTTCATCCGGGTATTATGACGTAATTCAATTCCCCTTCAGCTACCTGGCCGACGCCAAAGACGAAGCCCTAGTCGAACTTTCCCAACAAAAAAATGTCGGTTTTGTCTGCATGAAGTCGCTGTCCGGGGGATTGATTGACCGCGCCGACGCTGCCTACGCTTATTTAAATCAATTTAATGCGCTGCCGATCTGGGGCATCCAAAGAGAGTCTGAATTAGATCAGTTTATCGGCTTTGATACAAATCCGCCGCAAATGACTGAGGAAATCAAAAAAGTAATCGCCCGCGACCGCGAGCAGTTGGTCGGCGATTTCTGCCGCGGCTGCGGTTACTGTATGCCATGCCCAGTAGGCATCGAAATCAACAACTCCGCCCGCATGTCGCTGCTGCTGAAACGGGCGCCAGCGGCTTTTTATCTCTCGGAAGACTGGCAAAAAAAGATGGCGCGCATTGATAATTGCACCAACTGCGGCCATTGCACCAGCCATTGCCCTTACGGTCTCGACACGCCGTCATTACTCAAAAAGAACCTCGCCGATTACCGGACATATTTCAAATAGAATAGTATAGCTAATTGCAAATCATATAAAAAAAGACCGGTAACGCAAGCCTATCAGCTTGACGTTACCGGTCTTTTCTGTGATATTTTCAAATCACTCAGTCAACTATCAAGTTTTTCCAAGACCATTTTAGTTGCTTCACCGGTTACTCTGATACAATGCTCCATATGTTCGGGACTACCGAATCTGAAATCTTTGATTAAAACACGGCAGCAGGTGCTGCCAAATTGATTTTTAAACTGATCATACAATTGATTGCTCAGGGCGATAATTTTTTGATTATCCTGCCGCGGCGCTGTTCGGCCATATTTTAACCCTAATGCCATAATTGCGCCGGTCAGCGCTCCGCAAGCGCATCCGGCATGGCCGATGCCGACCGGAAAACCTGAGGCTATCCGCACCGCCTCGGGGGGTAACGGCTGGTCAAGATAATCGTTTATTACCGTAAACACCGCCTCGGAGCAAAGATAATCGCCGCTCCTGTATAGTTCTTCAGCCTTATGTTTTAGTTCTTGTATTGTTGCCTCATCCATTTAATTATCGCCTCCTCAATAACAGCTCCTATATAAGTTAGATCGTTTTTTCTCTAAATTCGCCGTCTTCCAGAACACTAATACGGCAAAAACCGCATTCTTTTACCAGATGCAGAGCATCTTCAAAGCCGCTGTCTATCTGTTCAACGCTATGGCAATCAGAGCTGATTATCACCCGCCCGCCCATCTTCTGTAAAGATTGCAATAAAAACGGTTCTGGATACGGAACAGATGTAAAACCTCTGGCAACAGCGCCGGTATTGATCTCAAAAATGGCCTCTGATTTTGCGGCCTGTTCTAAAGCGGTCACGGCTATTCTCTGGTAAGCCGCGCTCTGCTGATCAAAAAACAGATTACTGGCGTTAAATTTTGTCACCAGATCAAAATGGCCGATAATATCCGGTTTGTGTTTAAGAGCGTTTTCCGCACTGATGCAGTAAAATTGTTCAACCATCGCTAAAGCATCTCCGCCGAACATCTGATCAATGCAAGCTGACAGTGTTTGCTGATCAGCGTCTACGCCATAATAAACACTACGGTTGGTGTCTTGTAGATAATGCACCGAACCGATCAGATAATCATAATCGCGGCGGACAACCGGCGCATAAAAATCCTGTTCCACGCCGCAGCTGATATTAATGCGTCCGGCATAAAGCTTTTTTAGCCGCTTGATCTCGGCACGGTATGCTTCGCCGCAACTATCTTTCAGCGAGTATTCAGTTTCAAACGGTGTATAACCATGGCAGGAAAAGCCCAAATCACTAAAGCCGCATGATAGTGCGGCTTTTACCATCTCCTCGGCGCTGTCGGCGCCGTCGCAGAAATTGCAATGGGTATGGGCATTGCTGCGGATAATCATTTCATTGTCTCCTGCTTGACCTTATGATCGACCACATGGCGACCCGCCAGCTCCCGCTCGATATCAGCCGGTTTGATACCCTGCTCCACCATCAATACCAGCAGATGATAAGCCAGGTCGGCAATTTCGAAAACAGTTTCCTCACGGTTGCCCTTCATGGCGGCAATAGTAACCTCAGTGCTTTCCTCGCCGACTTTTTTAAGGATTTTTTCCGCGCCTTTATTAAACAGATAACTGGTATAGCTGCCCTCCTGCGGATTGGTCTTGCGCCCTTCGATCAACTGATAAAGATCGGTTAAGCTGAAACGCTTTGCCTCCGCATCCTGATAAATATCATTGGCAAAGCAGCTGTCCGTGCCAAGATGACAGGCTGGACCGTCTTTGATTACCTCAATCACCAAAGCATCGTAATCGCAATCGGCGGTAATACTGACAATATGCTGGACGTTACCGCTGGTTTCACCCTTGCGCCAGAGCTGCTGGCGGGAACGCGAATAAAAGCAGGTGCGCTTTTCCTCGATGCTAATCTGCAGACTCTCCTGGGTCATATAGGCCAGCGTCAGCACCTTGCCCGTATAATAATCCTGCACTATTGCCGGTATCAAACCGTTTTGGTCAAACTTTAACTGGGAAATGTTAATATCCATATTTGCTCCTTTACAGTCTCATCGATATGCCCTGATCACGCAGGTACTGTTTCAGCTCTTTGATATCGACTTCCTTAAGGTGGAAAATCGAAGCCGCCAATCCGGCGTCGACGCCGTCCAATTTGAACAATTCGGCGAAGTCTTCTTTGTTGCCGGCGCCGCCGCTGGCGATGATCGGTATGGTAACCTTATCCGCCAAGGCCTGCAACAGCGGCAGATCAAAACCGCCGCGCACCCCGTCGGTATCGATCGAGTTGGCGACGATCTCACCGGCTCCGGCAGCCTCGCCGCGGGCAGCCCATTCCAGCGCGTCAATGCCGGTATCCTCGCGGCCGCCTTTGGCAAAGATATGGTAACTGCCGTTAACCTGTTTGATATCCATACTCAAAACCACGCATTGGTCGCCGTAACGCTTGGCGGCGTCGGCGATCAGCTGTGGGTTTTTGATCGCGCCAGTGTTGACACTGACCTTATCGGCACCGCATTTCAAAACGCGGTCAAAGTCATCGAGCGAATTAATGCTGCCACCGACCGTCAACGGTATGAATACCTGCCGCGCCACTTCTTTTAAAATACCGCTGAACAGCGGCCTGTTCTCGAAGCTGGCGGTAATATCGTAAAACACCAGCTCGTCTGCTCCGGAATCATTATAAAAACGGGCCATTTCCACCGGGCAGGCAATATCTTTGACGCCGAGAAAGTTGACGCCCTTGACCACCCGTCCGTCCCTGATATCAAGACAGGGGATAATTCTTTTTGTCAACATTGCAAACTCCTTATTGCGGGCCGGCTGCCGCCAGCACTTTTTCTAATGACAGAGCACCGTTATAAAGCGCTTTACCGATAATAGCCGCATCAATGCCCATATTAGCTAATACTGCTATTTCCGTTTCTTTAGTGATACCGCCGGAGGCGGTAATATTCAGTCCTTCTATCGTCGCTAAGCGGTGGTAAACCTCTAGATTGGCGCCGCTCATGGCTCCGTCACGGGATATATCCGTATAGATGATGCTTTTTACGCCCATCTCGGCCAGCTCACGGCAAAATTCTACCGCATCTTTATCCGAGGTCTCCAGCCAGCCTTTGACGGCAACCATACCGTCGCGGGCATCAACCCCTACGGCGATACGTTCATCGTATTTTTCTATCATCCGCTGCAAAAACTCCGGCTCCTCTAACGCAGCCGTACCAAGAATTACCCGGTAAGCACCGACAGCCAGATATTTTTCAATTGCTTCCTGATCGCGGATACCGCCGCCGATCTCGCACTTGAGCGATGTTGCGCCAAGCAGCTTTGAGATTAAAGCAAAATTGCTTAACTCTCCGTCTTTAGCACCATCCAAATCCACTATATGCAAATATTTTGCCCCAACCGCCATGAATGCGGCAGCAAAAGTCGCAGGGTCGTCGCCGTAAATATTAACGCGGTCATAGTCGCCTTGAGTAAGGCGCACTACTTGTCCGCCCTTGATGTCTGTAGCTGGGAATATTTTCATGATGTCATCCGCCTTTCGCTTACATGTCAATAAAAGCCTGTAATATTTTTAAGCCAACCGCGCCGCTTTTCTCGGGATGGAATTGCGCGCCAAAAACATTGCCGCTGTAAACCAACGCCGGTACCTCAACACCGTAATTGCAGGTAGCAGCCAACGACTCCTCGCAGTTTTTGGCATAGTAACTGTGGACAAAATAGACATATTCACCAGTCTTACTATACTTCAAAAGCGGGCAATCCGGCGCTACTATCTTCAGATCGTTCCAGCCCATTTGCGGCACTTTGTAATCGAATCCGGCAGCCTTGAGATCCGGCGTTAGCGGATATATACCGCCCTTGATCAGCCCCAGACCATCGTGTTCGCCATATTCGTAACTCTTTTCAAATAAAAGTTGCATACCCAGACAGATGCCAAATAACGGCTTTCCAGCGGCAGCTTGCTCTTTAACCATGTCTTCGAGGCCGCTTTGGCGCAGCTTGATGGCCGCGTCGCCGAAAGCGCCGACACCGGGTAAAATAATTTTATCCGCCTGCTGCAGTTGTTCGCGGGTGGTACTGATTTCCGCCTCCGCGCCCAGATAGGCAAGCGATGAAGTGAGGCTGAAAAGGTTGCCTACTCCATAATCAATGACTGCTATCATAAAATCGTTCCTTTAGTTGAAGGTATTTGGCCACAGAGAGATTCATCTTTGGCCACAGCAATGCGCAGCGCGCGTCCCATTCCTTTGAAAACCGCTTCGGCGATATGGTGGTTATTGATACCTGCCATTTGGCTGATATGAATGGAAATGCCAAGTTGGCGGGCAAACGCCATCCAGAATTCCTCGATCAGCTCCACATTAAAATCACCGATTTTGGCGGACGAAAATTGCAGATCCACGCGGCAAAAATCGCGGCCGCTGATATCGACTGCCGACAAGACCAACGCTTCGTCCATCGGCAGTATCATGCTGCCGTAACGGTTGATACCGGCACGATCACCCAGGCTTTGAGAAAACGCGCGTCCCAGGCAGATACCGATATCCTCGATACTGTGATGATAATCCACCTGTGTGTCCCCGACACAGCTCAGCGTCAGATCAAAACGGCCATGGGCGGCAAACAGTTCCAGCATGTGGTCAAAAAAGCCGCAGCCGCTATTAATCTGATATTTGCCCTGTCCATAAATATTTAATACCAATGAAATATCCGTTTCATTTGAACGGCGGTTGACAGTGATTTCCGGCATTAGCATAACCCCCTTTTATTTATCCTCAAAGCGGACGGCTACGCTATTGGCGTGAGCCTGCAACTGTTCGCGCTCGGCGAAGGCACGTATCCGCTTTTGTTCAACTGACAAAGCCTCACGGTCATAATAGATAAAGCTGCTCTTTTTGATAAAATCATCCACTGATAACGGCGAAGAAAAACGGCAAGTGCCGTCGGTCGGCAAAGTGTGGTTGGGACCGGCAAAGTAGTCGCCCAACGGCTCCGGCGCATATTGCCCCATAAAGATACTGCCGGCGTTTCTGACACCGCCGAGCAAGGCAAACGGTTGCTCGACAGCCAACTCCAGATGCTCGGGCGCAAATAAATTAGCACATTCAAGACATTGATTCAAGTCAGACATTACAATTATTTTGCCGTAATTGTCAATTGATGTACGCGCAATCTCTTGGCGCGGCAGCAGAGCTAATTGCTGTTCCACTTCGGCGGCTACCGCCTCCGCCTGTTTCTCGGAGAGGCAGAGCAGTATCGAACTTGCCAGCTTGTCATGCTCGGCCTGGCTCAAAAGATCGGCAGCCAGGTAACGGACATTGGCCGTTTGATCGGCAATGATCATAATTTCGCTGGGACCGGCAAACATATCAATACCGACCACGCCGTAAACCAGCCGCTTGGCGGTGGCCACATAGATATTGCCCGGGCCGACAATTTTGTCAACCTGCGGTATCGACTCAGTTCCGTAAGCCAGCGCCGCGATCGCTTGAGCGCCTCCGGCCTTAAAAACAGCAGTAACACCGGCAACTTTGGCGGCGGCGAGAATAGCCAGATTGACAGAACCGTCGGGCAGAGGCGGCGTTGCCATAATAATCTGCTCCACACCGGCGATCTGCGCCGGAATCGCGTTCATCAGCACACTACTTGGATAAGCTGCCGTGCCTCCTGGCACGTATATTCCAGCTTTGGCAATGGGGATAATCTTTTGCCCCAGTACCACTCCTTGTTTGTCATTGACAACAAAGCCGCTGCGCTTTTGATGATTGTGAAAAGCGCGGATATTGTCAGCCGCTTCTTCAAGCAAGCGGATAAAGTCCTCGCCGCAGATTTCGCAGGCAGCGTCGATCTCATCTGGGGTGACCCGCAGATTTGTCAGCTGCGCTTTATCAAACTTATTCGCATAATCAATTAGCGCCGCATCGCCCCTACTGCGTACCGTTTCAATAATTTCCACCACCTGCGGCGTAACGTCAGGCGCATCATCGCGGCGGCGCAGCAGAACCTCCAGAATATCAGTATTTTTACCGTTATAAATCTTAATCATAACAATTTCCTCATCAGATATTAATTTTGTGACAGCCGCCGATCATTTTAATATTTCTTTCATTTTGCCGACCAGCCTGTCAATCTTCTCGCCTTTAAATTTATAAGACGATTTGTTGGCAATCAGGCGCGCGCTGGAAGTAGCAATCACTTGCGTTACCTGCAAATTATTTTCCTTTAAAGTACTGCCGGTCTCCACAATATCGACAATCACATCGGAAAGTCCTGCCAGCGGCGCCAATTCCATCGAACCGCCGAGCCGGATCAATTCAATAATCCGGTTCTGGCCGGCATAGAATTTGGCGGCAATATGCGGGTATTTGGTGGCAACCCTAAGGGGCAGGCTCTGATCCTCTATATATCCGGCCGGTGCCGCTGTGACCACCCGGCAACAGCCGCGCTGCAAATCAAGCAGTTCGTAGATATCCGGTTCGTTTTCCATCAACACATCCTTACCGACCACACCGATATCGGCAGCCCCATGTTCAACATAGGTCGCAACATCAACCGGCTTGACCCAGAAGTAGCGCACGCCGGCATCTTCGTTGGTAAAGATCAATTTGCGGTTATCTTCCAATATCGACGGGCATTCGCAGCCTATCGCCGCGAAAAGTTTATAAACGTCGCTACCCAGACGACCTTTCGGTAAAGCGATATTCAGCATTTGCTCACCTCCGATAAACCACCTTTGTCCAGCCGCAGCATTTGACGGTAGCGCAATCCCTGCGGAACGAAAGTCTCGGCATAAACGCTCTGGCCGTCTTTGGTCAGCTCGGATACAGTAGACAGCAATTGGGCAGGATCGACGTTGTTGTCATAAAGCAGCAGCAAGTCAACATCAAAAGCAACGGGTTGGCGCATGCCGCGGCCCAGTTCATCAAGATAGATGGCGAAACCGATCGCGCCCTGCGGCTTATCAAGCCGATGCAGCAAATTATCATAACGGCCGCCGCTCAAAACCGCACCCGGGATATCCTGCGCATAACCGCGGAACAGCAAACCGTTGTAATAATCAAGATCGCCCTGAATAGAGAAATCAATGCGCAGGCCCGTCGCCAAACCCAAATCGCTCAAGGCCGTATACAGCGCTTCCATTTGATCAAGAGCTGACATCATGCCCTCATTCAAGGCGATTGTCCGGGCAGTGTCAAGACTTTTGGCAAAATTACCATTTAAAGCAATCAACTGCTGCAAGCTCTTTTGCGCCGCTGCGGAGATTGCCGCATCATTGGCCGCTTGCGCCAATTCATGCGGGCTTTTGTGACGAACACAGCAAAGCAGCTTTTCTTTTTGCTCCTCACTGATATGCAATTCTTCGAGCAGTGAGGCCAAAAATCCTACATGGCAAATATCCAAAACATATTTTTCGCTGATAACATTCAAGCTGCGGGCAGCCAGGCTTAAAACCTCAGCTTCGGCATGAATATCATCGCCGCCGATAAATTCCAGTCCCGCCTGCTTGATCTCGCGGTATTCGTGATGCTCGCGCGAAAGACGATAGACATTTTCTATATAATAAAGACGTTCACGAAGTCCCGGTTTGGCATTTTTGACAATCGAAAGCGTCACGTCGGGTTTCAAAGCCATCAAGCGGCCGCTGGGATCGGTAAAAGTAATAATACTGTCGCTCTTCAAAAAACTCTTGTTTTCCTGATAGAGATCGTATTCTTCAAATTTACCCATGCGGTATTTACGATAGCCGTATTGCTCATAAATACGCTGCAGTGCCAGCGTAACCCGCTCTTCGATCCGCAGCTTATCCTGCTGTGCAAACATCTGATTTCACCTGCTTTTCGCTTATTTCCCATAGTATACCTTACAAAAATGTTTTAGTCAAGTAAATTATTAGATTATCAGATGTCTAAAGCATGATATTAAAATGTCAGAGTTTTAATTTGTTAGAGAGATAAGTAAAAATTTTACTTAAATAAAACTATTGACAAATAAGTGAATATACTGTATCATAAGCAGAAATTAATAAGTTAAACTGTTGATTGAGAAGAGTACATGCTGATGTGTGCTTCCAAGAGAGCTGCAGGCGGTGGAATTGCAGTAAGTAACGCAGTATGGAATGGGCTCATAAAGGTGGGAGGAAAGGTTTTTTGACGAAGACCGAGTAATGCCCAACGGGAATTCCGCCCGTTATCAAGGGAATGCGTATGATAGTACGCAGAGCAAGCGGGTGCTTTGCACCAATTTGGGTGGTACCGCAGAAGTTTATTTCAGACTTTTGTCCCAGTAGTAATACTGCGACAAAAGTCTTTTTTCATATCAAGTTTCTCTTATTAATTTAAATTTAAAAAATTATAAATAGAAAGTAAAAGAAAGGGGTAATCATTATGTCAAGAAAAGTACCGTACAGACTATATCTGACCGAGGAGCAAATGCCCAAACAATGGTACAACTTAAGGGCGGATATGAAAGAAAAACCGGATGCGATGCTTAATCCGGCTACCGCCAAACCCGTCACTTTTGAAGATTTATGCCCGGTATTTTGCGATGAACTGGTCAAGCAGGAGCTTGATAATCAAACAAGATATTTTGATATACCGGAAGAAGTTCAAGAATACTACAAGGTTTATCGTCCCTCGCCCTTAATCAGGGCCTACAATCTGGAAAAAGCCTTAGGTACGCCGGCCAAGATTTATTTCAAGTTTGAAGGCAACAATACTTCCGGCAGCCATAAGCTCAATTCGGCGATCGCGCAAGCCTACTATGCCAAGAAACAAGGACTGAACGGTCTGACTACTGAAACAGGCGCCGGTCAATGGGGCACGGCACTATCCGAAGCCTGTGCATATTATCAACTGCCGCTGACCGTGTTTATGGTTAAATGTTCTTACGAGCAAAAACCCTTCCGTAAATTAGTCATGCAGACATTTGATGCCAAAGTAATCCCCAGTCCCAGTGACACGACCGACATCGGCAAAAAAATCCTCTCCGAAGACCCACTTACCGGCGGCAGCCTGGGCTGCGCCATTTCCGAGGCGGTAGAAAAGGCTGTTACCACACCCGGCTACCGTTATGTACTCGGTTCAGTTCTCAATCAGGTACTTCTGCATCAGTCGATTGTGGGACTTGAATCCAAGATCGCCATGGAAATATTGGACGAATATCCGGATATCGTCATCGGCTGCGCCGGCGGTGGCTCCAATCTCGGTGGGTTGATTGCACCGTTCATGCAGGATAAGATATTAGGCAAAAATAACGCCAGATTCATCGCTGTAGAACCAGCGTCCTGTCCGTCACTCACTCGCGGACGCTATGCTTACGATTTCTGCGATACCGGCAAAGTCACGCCGCTGGCCAAAATGTACACCTTAGGCAGTGGCTTCATCCCTTCGCCCAATCACGCAGGCGGCCTCAGATATCACGGCATGTCGCCAATCCTCTCCAAACTGTATCATGACGGCTATATGGAAGCGGTCGCTGTTGAACAAAATAATGTCTTCGAAGCCGCCACCTTCTTTGCCAAACAGGAATCAATACTGCCCGCTCCCGAATCGGCCCATGCTATCGCCTGCGCCATCGATGAGGCTTTAAAATGCAAAGAATCAGGTGAGGCTAAAACTATTCTGTTTGGGCTGACCGGTACCGGCTATTTCGATATGAGCGCCTACAGCGCCTATCATGACGGCACCATGACCGACTATCTCCCCGATGACGCTCAGCTCGAAGAAGGCTTTAAAAGCCTGCCGAAAATCCCGGGAATACAGGAATAAAGAACCCCAAATAATATAATTACTAAAAGTACAAGGAGCTGTTTTTTTAACAGCTCCTTGTTTTTATTGTCTTTATGTAGTTATTAATCTAGCAACCCGTTTTATAAAGACAGTTTTCGATTGCACAAGCAGTTGGCGTTTTCATCAGCCCGCTGCCGCAGCCTTTGAAGCTATAGGGCATCTCGCGGCTGATTTGTAATACCGCCTGCATTGTTTCGTCAAAAGGTATTACCGGATCAAATCCACTTACTACAATATTGGCACAGATGATTGAGTTGCCAACAGCATTTAGATTACGGGAAACACAGGGTATCTGCACCAGGCTGGCCACCGGGTCGCAAATCATGCCAAGACAATTATGCATAGCTAAAGCGGCTGCATCCAATGCCTGCTTAGGCGTACCACCAAGATAATAGGTTACCCCCCCGGCGCACATTGCCGAGGCGCTGCCAATTTCCTGCATACAACCGCCGCTACCGCCGCAAAAAGCATTTCCCTCAGCCATGCAAAGGCCAATCAAACCGGTTGTCAGCAAAGATTTCGCCTGGTTTTCCCGGCTAAAGCCCATTTCTTCGCCGACGCCTAATATTACAGCCGGCGCTATACCGGCGGAACCACCGGTAGGCAGACAAACTACCAAGCCGTTGGCGTTGGTATCTTCCATTGCCGCCAAGGCCCAAAAAATGCACTTATCCATTACTCCCATCGGTATATGAGGCATGGTGCCGGCAGTTACTTGTTGATACATTTTACCGGCAGCCACCGGCATTATTCCCGGATTAATCACAAATCCGCCGGCCAAGCCGCGCTGTACAGAGGCTTGCATGACATCGATCAGATGCATGACGCGCTCCATAATTTGTTCTTTATTCCAGCCGCTAATGGTACTTTCATAAACAATAGCTGCCTGCCAAAGCTCCATAGGATGTTCTTCTAAAAATGCCAGCAGTGTTGCACCATTGTGAAAAGGCGGACCTGGTAACGAAGCGTCATAAATTACCGGGTGCACCGGTGTTGTTTGTCTGACTAACCAAACTTCCGGTATATTATACAGATAGGCGATTGTTTCTTGCGGCACAGCCACAGGGCTTTCAATTACTATCAGCTCTTTGCCATTATCACTAATCTGTTTTACTTGATTGATATGAGGTATTTTATCAACGATTCTGCTAGTCAGGTCATCCAGACTGCTTTCATCCATGGGCACGGTATATATAAACAAATCATGGCAAACGCCGGTAACCTCCACCGCAAAACCATCTATTTCCCAAATCATAATACAACCGCCGCCGGTGGATTCCACAATTGCTTCCACTGTTTTACCGCTTTTACCGGTCAGCTCCATATTGAAAAAAGCTTCGCCCGGTGCATCATCGCGAATTTTTTTGAATGTCAGCTCAATACCGGCCTCACTGCAGCAGGCAAGAGCATTAATAAAATCAGGATGATCAGATTTGCGGCCGATCAAACCGTTGGCAATGCCTTTATCGGTAGACATGCCCCGGTAATGGGCGCAAAAGCCGCTATTCGCAGGGAAAGTAGCCCTAGCTTTTATCACATCTTCACCAAGAGCTTCCCGTAGCCAATAGGCAATCCGGTTCGGCGCACAGGTACTGCCGGAAGAAGGGCCGGCGGAAACAGGACCAACGATGTTATTAAATATACTTATAGGTTGACTCACAATCAAATTCTCCTTCCAATAATTTAATGGTGATATTAAATATACCCAAACAGAGCTGGCAGCCATAAAACAATTTTAGGGAAATAGGTAACAAGTAACAATACCGGCAGCCAGGCGAAACAGATCAATTGCATAGTCGGTTTAAGCATATCCTTGACCTCCGCCCCGGTAATTTTACCGGAAAGATAGAGCAGCGGTGCCACCGGCGGCGTAATATTGCCCATACCGACATTGACGGCTATAACAGCAGCAAACTGGATCGGATTCATACCCAATGCTGTTACTACCGGTAAAAGAATTGGCGTTACCAGCAGTATTGAGCTCATATCATCCATCAGCATGCCGCAGATGATCATGAAAATATTGACAATCAACAGCAGCACATAGTAATTATCGGATATATGTAATAAGAGATGCAAAACAGTCTGCGGCAAATTCTCGTTAACATACATACGTGAAAGCATGGTTACTGTAAAGATCATGATAATAATGATGCCGCTCAATTGTCCGGCATGGCGCAGAGCCTCCGTAGTGGTCTTCCAATTAAGTCTTTTGTAAATAAATATACCTACTGGCAAGGCATAAATCACGGAAAGTGCCGCCGCCTCGGTAGTTGTCAGAAAACCGCCGTAGATACTGCCCAGCATGATTACCGGCATGATGATCGCGGGAATAGCTCCGGCTTCTTTTTTACGTTTACGCTCAGCTTTATCTTCCGCCAATTTTTGGCGCAATTCCTCTTTAGTGTAGACTTTGACAGTATCACATTTGCGCACTTGCAAAACACTGACAATGCTCAGCAAAATCACCAGCATCACGCCGGGCACGGCCGCCGCCAGAAAAGAAGCCAGTACCGACTGGCCGCCACACCAGGCATAAAGAATCATCAAAGTACTGGGGGGAATCAGTATGCCCAAAATACCTGAAGAAGCAACCAGTGCACCGACAATGCCGCTTGGATAACCGTTATTTTTTAATTGCGGGGCCATGATGCCGCCGATCGAGGTCAAAGTAGCCCCGGACGAACCGGAAATAGCGCCAAAAATTGCGCAAGCCACGACCGTCACCACACAAAGGCTGCCTTTAATGGTACCGACAAAACGTTGAATAAAATTTATCAGATTTTCACCGATACCACCTTTTTCCATTAGTGACCCGGCTATCACAAACAACGGTATAGTTAATATGATCAGTGAATTAGTGTTGCTGAACGAATACATCGCCATAAAGCTCGAGTCGTATCCGCCTAACAGTATCATTGTCGCGCTGGCGGCAATAAACGCCATAGGTACTGTAACGCCGATCATCATACAGGCTATCAAAACAATTACGGAAACAGTAATGGTCATTTTTCAGCACCTCTTCCCTCATGTGCTATATGATGATTAAGCGCCCTCAACAACTGGCAGTTCTGTATGATTTGTATTGCCTGGTAGATACAAGACAAAGTAAATGATACAACCAAGGCAAAAACAGAAAAAGCAAACGGTACTTTCAACATTGAAGTCACCTTATGTAATTCGATACACCAACCAAAATAAAAATAAATCCATTTGGTAACAATGATACAAAATACCAACCCTAGAGAAATGCGAATGATATTATGGATATATCTGGCTTTATCGGTTTTGAGTAAAGAATGGATCAGATCGGCTGTAATATGATCGTCGCGGTAAGTGGCAATAGCACAACCGATAAAGTATAACCACATGGCAAACAGCAAAGTATAGTCCTCTGCGCCATATATTTCATTTTGAAATATGTAACGGAGGAAAGCATTGAAAACAATAAATATACTAAGACCGATACAATCAAAAACAAACAGGTAATCTGCCGCTTTTAAAAACCAGTCGTTAAACCTTCTTAATATTTTTATTACAGATACGGACAATCTTTTCACCACCTTTTAATGAGGGGGAAATGCGCCGTTTGGCGCATTTCCCCCTTATAGCCAGATAAATCTCCAGCTATTGGCAAATCTATTTGTTATATGAAGCTTTGAGATTAGCAATAAATTCGGGGGTGAATTGGCTCTCTAATTGGCTCCAGACATTATCACGTACATCCTTGGCCATAGCGTCACGCTCAGATTGAGTAAATTCGATAACATTAATTCCGGCGTCTTTTAATTTAGCCCTGCTTTCAATCTCCAGCGTTTCGGCATCATCTATAGAAGAATCGCTCAACTTGTTCAGTTCTTCGGTAACGATCTGCTGCTGGTCTTTGGTCAGAGACTCAAATACTTTGCTACTCATCAGTATCTGAACATTTTCACAAATGGCGTCGTAGCAATAATAGTACTGACCAACATCACGGAATCCGTCATAAATACCGTAAGCGGGACCGCCGGTAAAGCCGTCAACCAAGCCGGTCTGAAGAGCTGAATAGGCATCAGAATAGGGGATCTGGGAAGTACGAAAGCCCAGACGTACAAAAGTATTGTTCCAGACATCGGAAGTAGGTACACGCATCAAGAGACCTTTATCGGCATTGGAAACATTAGCATTTTTCAACTGTTCATTACATAAAACACCGACAAAACCTTCACAATAAAAACCGAAAAATTCAATTCCCATATCATGCTGAATATTATACATTTGCTGACAGAGGTAATTATCGGGCGCAAGAACAGTATGTAGCTGATCATAACTGGAAGCAAGATAGGGTAAAAATCCGGCAGCTAAACGAGAGTCATAATTGTCTACTACAGAGATAATTGCCATATCGATTGTGCCCATCATTAATTCGTCATAGACCGTTGTGTATTCACCTAACTGTTGGTCGGGATAAACATCAATCTTCAATGCACCGTTAGTGCGTTCCTCAATGGCGGCAGCGGCATCTTCAGCAGCCTTGGTAGGTCCGGTTTCACTACCTGATTGCAAAGCAAGACGTAGCGTTTTTGTCTCAGTCGCAGTTTGTTCTGCATTCTCTTTGGTACTATCTCCGCAAGCCGTAGCAAAACAACAAACCAGAGCTAATACTAATACCAAAACAAGAATCTTTTTCATAATCAATGCTTCCTTTCATTTTTATTTAATAAATATATTTCTATATATTTATTAACTATAATAATTTTTTCTTTTTCATTAATTAACTCAACAAAAAGGAATATTTTTGGAACTGCTTTAATTATTTATATTAAAACTCATTGACCGATATTCATTGACCTGTGGTCAATAACCGATTTATTTTTAGCGGTATAATTCTTACTTGTTAATAATTAAATCTGATACCAGTATTACATATGCTTACGTTTAACTTTTTTTGTTATTCTATTATTGTATATGTCTTTAATATGTAAAAAATAAGGGGTTGATATTTATATGTCTCAGCCGCCGTTGACATTAAGGCAATTACAAGCTAAGGCAACCAAAGAAAAAATCTTTGATACCGCAACGGAAATGATTAAAAAATACGGCTATGATAATGTAACTATCGAAGACATTTGTTTACAATGTAATATCGCCAAAGGTTTGTTCTATCACTATTTCAAATCTAAAATTGATATCACGGCAGCTTCGGAAGAATTAATGGCCAATAAATTCTGCGAAGAAGCCCGAAAAATAACAGAAGGCAATATCAACTCCCGTATTTTTAATCTCTGTCAAACGATGTTTATGACAGCGGAAAATATCGGCGTCGAGATTACCCGCAGGCGCAGCATTCAGTTGTTTAGCGGTGAAGAACCCCCGCATGATCTGGAAGGCAAAGAAACCTTGCTTACCGCCCACTGTAAACAATTCATGCAAACCATGATTGAAGATGCAATCAGAAACGGTGAACTTAGGACGGAAATACCAGTAACCCAAACACTCGAAATTTTTTCTATCGTTTTCAACGGCCTGCTTTGCCGCTGGGGTATGATCAACGGCAAAGAATCACTGGTAAAAATGTCAGAGCAGATTATTAACTGGCTGATACAGGTTTTGATTTGCCCATATCTTGTGCATGAATAAACAGCAACAAGAAAACACCTGCGCTAATCAGATGCAGGTGCTAAATATATTATCCGATGAAGAAGACGAACTTTTACAAAAGCCCGTCTTCTTATTTTATAGATTCTTCCCCAAAACTTTTATGTATCGGCATTACTAATTTTAGAATTTTTTCTTATCTTAAACATCCCATATAAAACAAACAACAATGCAATCGCCCAGGAAATAGTACCTGCCGCAGCCGGAGGTATGAATAATTCGATATATTTATATGAAAGGATCATTGAAACCGCAGTATGCAATAGCACCGCGCCGCTGATATACAGGACAATCTTCTTTTTTAGAATCAGACTTATAACAAACTTGCTTCCCAGGATGATAATCGGCAGACTGATTATCAGTCCGATAATAATAGCAGTCATACTGCCGTTGGCTGCTCCGGCGATGGCCAGAACATTATCAAAGCTAAGCGCTAAACTTGCTAACATAATTTGGTAAACTGCCTTTAAAAAGTTACTTTTGTCATTTTCGATATTACATAAGGAATTTTTACTTTTATCTGCAGCAGCGGATTTAAATAAATCTACAGTAATTTTCAATAATAATATCCCGCCGATTAATTGAATCGGCAGCCACTGTATTTCCATGATCAGGCTAATAATAGAAGCAAAAATAATAGTGCAAAAAATTGCGATGCTCAGTCCCAATATAAGGGCTTTTTTAGCAAATTGTTCAGGCAGTTTCTGAGCCACTATGGCAACCACGCTGATATTATCGCAGCTTAATATAATATTAAGCACAGATATATTTAAGACAGCAAGCAAAGTTTCGTGCATAAAATCTCTCCATTAGCATCTTTTGTCTGATCCCCTATGATTCATAGTACTCAAACGATATATCTTCTGTGAATGGAGAGAACATATCTCATATCCCAGTGGACAAAAAAGACGGTAAGCTATCTGCTTACCGTCAATACTATATTATCTTCTATTTCTTATATTCGGCTTTACGCAGCCTGTTCATTATTGCCAGCCCTATACCCTGTTCCGGCACTGTCTCGGTAATAACGCTGACCGCACCCTTGGCGTCGGCCAAACGGAAAGCAGCAAAAATATTGCGGGCAAACGTTTGCCAATCATTATAACGGCTGATGATAAAAACATCGGTATCTTTAGGCAAAGCTGCGGCAGTAACATCGGTAGCAATAACCATCAGTTGGCCTTGCGGCTGCAGTTGTCCTATTAATTGTTTGATTTGATCGCCATCTTTGGCTAAATAGACTCTGGCTTTGGGTGCGTAATGAGTATATTTCATGCCCGGTGCCGCCGGCCGCTGTGCTTCTTTACTGCCAGCTACAGCAATTTTACCCAAATACGGTTCTAAATCAGTAGCGGTGATCTTACCCGGACGCAACAGTGTCGGCATATCGCCACAAATATCGATAACCGTTGATTCCAAGCCAATGTCGACAGCTCCGCCATCAAGAATCAACGGAATCCGCCCTGACAGATCAATTGCCACATGCTCTGCCACAGTCGGGCTCGGCCTGCCGGAAAGATTGGCCGAGGGCGCGGCAATCGGCCTGCCGGAGGTGCGGATCAACGCCAGTGCTACCTGATTATCAGGCATTCTCACAGCCACACTATCCAATCCGGCAGTAACGATATCAGGCACTATATCTTTTTTCGGCAATACCAAAGTCAACGGGCCCGGCCAAAAAGCAGCGGCTAATTTATAAACTATGTCATTTACTTCCGCTAACGGTGGCAGCATCTTTAAATCAGCTATATGCACGATCAGCGGATTGTCAGCCGGACGCCCTTTAGCAGCAAAAATGGCCGCTACCGCTGCCTCGTTTAATGCATCGGCACCCAGCCCATAAACAGTCTCGGTAGGAAACGCCACCAAGCGGCCTTCCCTGATATATTTTCCGGCCAGCTCTATAGATGCCAATTCTTCAGTTGTCATAAGCCGGTCAACCTTCTTGATCATCGTCTCCATGTTTTTCAGTCCTTTTGGGCAATTACCGCCCGGTCATTACCGCCATAATCAACAATTTTGCTCTTTATCGACCAACCGGAGTTTTTTAAGATGCCGCTTACATCTTGGGCCTGATCAAAACCGTGCTCAATGACCAGCCAACCGCCATCTTTTAGCAGCGTACCCGCTGCCGTTGATAGCCGCCGGTAAAAATCCAAACCGTCTGTACCGCCGTCTAATGCCCGAAACGGCTCTTGTCGTACTTCCGGGGACAGGCCGGCAATATCGTCTGTCCGCACATATGGCGGATTGGATATAATCATATCAAAGTTTTGCCGGGCTGCTTCTAACGGCTGCAGCAAATCGCCTTCTAAAAAATCAATACGCGATATGACTCCGTTACGTTTGGCATTCTCCTCGGCAACCGCCAAAGCGTCATGGCTGATATCGACAGCAAAAAATAAAGCCTGCGGTAAATAGTAGGCAAGACTGACCGCATAAGCTCCGCAACCGCAGCAAATATCGGCAACCAGCGGCTGCGGTAAATCTTTCAGCAGTTCAATTGCTGCCTCTACCGGCCGTTCGCTATCGCAACGCGGTATCAATACCGCTGGCGTCACCGTAAACGGCAAACCCATGAATTCCTGTTCCCCTAAAATATACTGCAGCGGCTGATGCTGCTGCCGCTGCCCAATGACCTGCATTAATTGTTCTTGATCGACTTGATCGTGCCAGTGCAGCAATAACCGCTGCGGTGGGATAGCCAACAAATGTGCTACGATCAGTTTTGCTTCCCTTGCCGCCTCGTCGCCGCTGACTTCCGCCAGCGCTGCTGCCGCCAAACGCAAAGCCTCCTCCGCTTCCATGATATTACTCCTTAAGCCGCTGCGCTGTCTCCGAAGTAACCAGCGCATCGATTATTTCGTCGAGATCGCCTTGTAATATCCACTCTAACCGGTGAAGCGTCAAACCGATACGGTGATCGGTAACACGCCCCTGCGGGAAGTTATAGGTGCGAATGCGCTCGCTGCGGTCGCCGCTGCCCACCATGCTGCGCCTGCTCGAGGCCTCGGCGCTATTTTTTTCTTCCTGCATTTTTTCCAAAACGCGTGCGCGTAATACCCTCATGCCTTTGTCCTTGTTTTTATGCTGGCTCTTTTCATCCTGACAGGATACTACGATACCCGTCGGTATATGCGTAATCCGCACGGCGCTTTGCGTAGTATTAACGCACTGACCGCCGGGGCCGGTGGCACAAAAGACGTCAATGCGTATATCGTTAGGCCCGATATCGACTTCCACCTCTTCGGCCTCCGGCAATACCGCCACCGTCGCCGCCGAAGTATGGATGCGCCCGCCCGATTCGGTTTCCGGCACGCGCTGTACCCGATGGACGCCGCTCTCGAATTTGAGTCGGCTGAAAGCGCCGCGGCCTTCTATAAGGATAATTATTTCTTTGATACCGCCGATATCCGTAAAATTGGCATCCATGATTTCCATCCGCCAATTTTGACGCTCCGCATAATGACTGTACATTTTAAACAGGTCGGCAGCAAATAAAGCGGCTTCTTCGCCGCCGGTACCGGCGCGGATTTCTAAAATAACATTTTTGTCATCGTTAGGGTCTTTGGGCAACAATAATCTTTTTAACTTATCGTCAAGCTTCTCTTTTTGCTCCTGCAAATCTACCATCTCTGCCTCAGCTAAAGCTGTCAGTTCCTCATCCTCTTTGGCAGCAATGATGGTTTGGGCATCAGTAATACCGGCTTCGACCTTTTGATATTCACGGAATGTCAGCACCACGTCTTCCAACTCGGCGCGGCTTTTAACATATTTCTGCCAGGAAGCCTGGTCGGCGATCACTTGCGGGTCAGAAACTAATTGCGTCAGATTATCATATTTTTCTGCTAAAGCGGTAAGTTTTTCTATCATTAAACAGATACTCTCCTTATTAATTTATCAACTACAACTCAGTGTACAACAGCACCGTGAGGTTTTTTGCATACATCAACAGCAGCATACTCATCTTTCTCTGCAACCGTGGCAAAACCCGGAACAGCGGTTAAGGCGGCAATCGCTACTTCTATCTGTTCCAGATCCGGCTCATTGGTTGTTAACCGCTGCATTGCCAATCCCGGCCTGACCAAAGCTTTAATTAGTGGATTATCCGGAAATTTTAACGGCAGCCGAAATAATTCATAAGCCAGACCGGCCACCAACGGCATGCATGCCAGCTTGATTAATATGCGCAACAGCGGCGTAGTCTGTCCGACAAAGGTAAAAATTATTATCATCAGCAGCATTGCCATAATAATAAAACTGGTACCGCAGCGCGTATGGATACAAGAATATTTTTTGACGTTTTCCGGTGTTAATTCCACTCCTGCTTCAAAGGCGTTGATTGTCTTATGTTCCGCGCCATGATAAGCAAAAACACGCGCGATATCTTTCATTTTACCGATAAGCACCACATAAACCAAAAACAAACCGGCCCGCAGCAAACCTTCAATCAAACTGCGGCCAAAATCGCCGACATAAGGATAGGCAAAATTGGCGACAAACACCGGCAATACCACAAAAATCAATATTACCAGCGCCGCTGCTATGACGATGGCAAAAAGCATATCTTTAAAAGTCAACTGTTCTTCTTCGCTCTCACCGCATTGTGCCGCCGACCAGGTAATATCCTGCAAACCGCTGATAATGGATTCGCAAAAAGAAATAAACCCGCGAATGACCGGCCAACCTAAAATCGGGTATTTTTCTTTTAAAAGCTTGCGTTCGCTGACTTTATAAACTATTTCACCGTCTTCCTTGCGGCAGGCGATGGCTTTGCCTTTGGGGCCGGCCATCATTACGCCTTCAATTACCGCCTGGCCGCCATAACTAATCTTACTCATAAGTTCTCCTTATATAAGATTATAACTAGTTTTTGGGATTACAACTGATTTTATATTATATCATTTAATATTAATATTGACAAATAAAAAATAACCTCGCACTTTGAAAAAGCGCGAGGTTAAATTGCGGTTTATAGTCCGTATTTCTTCTTAAATTTATCAACGCGACCGCCTTGTTCAACCAAAAGGCGCTTGGATCCGGTGTAGAAAGGATGACATTGAGAACATACTTCTACTTTGATCTCCTTTTTGGTAGAGCCGGTTTTAAAACGATTGCCGCAAGAGCAAACTACCTCTACCTCACGATATTCGGGATGAATACCCTTCTTCATTCCGGTCACTCCTTTCCTCCAAATGTTTCACCAAAATAGTATAGCACAGACATTTTTATATGTAAAGCGCTAATTTGATTTTTTATCATTTAATGTGAGTATACGAACCGATAGCCAAATCGGGAAGATTGATTTTTAAATAATCAATAAAATTTCTCATTCCCATTCCCCAACTGTCTTCAACAAACCCGGCCATCTGTTTGGGATCGATATTAAGATTACGTAATTGCACCTGACTCACGCCAGTTTCTTTGATCAATTCGATTAGAGCATCCGCTCGCTTCTGATCATCAGTAAACCCGGGATACGCCAATAGATTTAACGCAACAGGAACATTTGCCGCTTGCGCGATCCGCAGCGAATCCCGCACAGATTGCAAACTATAGTTTTTGGGGCGGTGATATGCCTGGTACTCGTCATCAAGCGGTGAAAAAAGACTGACTCTAATACTGTCGATACCGCCCTCGCATAATGCGCTGATCGCATCAGTGTAGCCTGCGTTGGTATTGATATTAATGATTCCCCGTTTTGTCCGCTGACGGATCAGTTTAATCGCCTCGCAAATCCGCTGCCATTCCAGGCTTGGTTCTCCTTCGCAACCTTGGCCGAAACTGACAATTGCCTCTTTGGCTTCTTGCAGATGAGGAATGGCTAGATCGGCAATCTCTTGCGCTTCCGGACGGAAACTGAGCCGCTGCTGCGGCGACGGGCAGCACTCGGACGGTTGCAGGGATATACAACCGATACAATCGGCATTGCATAATGGAGACACCGGAATACCGCCTTCAAAGCGGCGGTAAAATATATTTTGCGCCGTAAAACAACCGTAATCCAGCGAACAATGAGCTAATTGCTCAATTATCCGATTGCCCGGAATTTCCTGCCGCCGCTTGGCAATCAGCCGCGGCAGCTCTTCGGTATTATAGAGGCGCGGATGCCAACTCTTATGCTCGTCGGTGGCGGCGGCAGCCACGACCAGACGTCCTTTTTCCACACCGACAGCAGTATATCCAAGTAAGGGCAGTTCGATCGGCGACATTTCCACCGCCGGCAAAAGCAGACGGGTAAAACCTTGCGGCAGCAAAGCGGCCATCGCATAAACAGGTTCTGCTTTCTTTTTATAAGGATTTTCATCAACCAATAAAAACTCGCCGCTGTCTTTTTCAACACCAACCGGGGAAGCTTGCGGCATCATTGTTAACGTTGCCCCCTCGGGAAGTGGAATCAAATCTTTTTTAGTTGGTTTTTGCCAACGATTACCGGATAAACCTGCCATTTCCAGCGCCGGAAAATCAAACCATTGACCGTCCGGACGGGCAAAAAGCATATCAGCCATAACAACCTCCAACAAATAATTCATATAGCATATCTTGAATAAATAATAGCCATTTTACCCGCTTGGAGACGAGTAAAAGTATAGTGACCATAAATATTTTTCAAAGTATTTTTATTTTCATAGCATATTGTGGATAAAAAATGGGCATTTTATCAGTAATTGTGAACCTAAAAAGGAGTGAAATTTAATTTGTTCAATAAAAAAATATTTACTGTATTATTGATATTGACTGTTATTTTGGCAGCTTCGACAACCGCCAGCGCCGACGACGGTTTGAGCATTTATATTACCGCCGACAACCAAACGATAGCCGAAATCGCAGACGCTAATAATATCGACGTAGATTTAATGGCGGCAATGAATAATACAGACGCTACAACTGTTTTGGCAGCCGGACAAGCTGTCTATCTGCCACAGTATCCGGAAACTTCAATTACAGTCGCCCCCGGCGATTCGCTCTGGAAAATTGCAAACGAATACGATACCGATGTTTCCACGCTGATTGCCTATAATAATATCACAGATCCCGAACTGATCCATGTCGGTGATATTATCGAATTACCCCAAACAGATTATTTAGATGAACCGGTGGTAAAGACGTTATCCTCCCGTGCCAGCGCCGGCGCGAACACCAATACTGACAACATTGCCAACATCAGCAACAACACAGACATCAGCTTTATTTGGCCGCTGGAGGGAACAATTACCTCTCCTTTCGGTCAGAGAAAAAGCGGTTTTCATCATGGCATTGATATCGCTGTTGATAGCGGAACTGAGTTTATAGCAGCTGCCTCCGGCTTGGTTAGTTTTGCCGGTTGGTATTCGGGTATTTATGGCAACACTATAATTATCGATCATAATGATTCAACTAAAAGCCTCTACGGTCATGCCAGCCAAATATTGATAAAGGAAGGCGAGACGGTAAAAGCAGGACAGACCATCGGTAAAGTCGGCGAGACCGGCAATGCTACCGGACCTCATCTCCATTTTGAAATCCGTATTATTGATGAGGCCGTCGATCCGCAAGAATATTTACACTAATAAAAGTTAATACTATGGTATATTTCAAAATAAATTATTTTTTAGGAGGCTCAATATGGCATTATCAAAAATTAAAAAAGTTACTTTAATGCTTCTGGCAGTACTTGCTGCCGCCATGATACTCAGCGCCTGCAGTAATACAGGCACCAATGATAACGATACTACAAAAACTGCAAACGGCACTGAATACGCCTATATTACCAATTATGACAAAAGCGACGATACTATCACTGTTGACAAAGTGGAATGGATTACCGAAGAAAACACCGAACGTATCAATGAATTAGATTTGGATGTAAACACAGACTTTTCCAATGGCTATTATATTTATAACACTGACAAAGATGATCTACAAACCTATGACTTAGCTGATGATGTTGTTGTTGTCACCAAAAATAATAATACTACAAATGATGTTGCGGACGATATTGCCGAAGATAAAGATAACAATACAAACACGAACAATACTACTACAGACAATACTACTACAAACAATAATACAGACAATACAAATAACGATACCCTTGTAGACAATAGCGATACTGCAAATACGGTGAAGGATGCTACCAATGACCTGCTTGAGCCAATATCCGATATGATGGGGGTAGACAAAACGCCTTTCAAAATAACAATTAAAGATGGAAAGGTCACCCGCATCGAAGAAGCATATGATACCACAACCAACAACAACAATACAACCAACAACAAATAGTTATAATTCGCATTCTCTTACCGCATAGCGGTGCTTGCCGGAAGGCGGCGCCTCTATCTGATCACAATATACAAGCTCCAATGCCGCGCCCGGTAAAAGGGCGCGGCATTTTTGAGCAAATAATTCCATTTCCGCTTTTGCCACAGAAGTTTGTTCACTAATCACAACCATTAATTGTACCTGCCTCGGCGATTTTTGAATAATACGAAAACCACGCAAGTATTGCATACCGGCGGCAATAGTGCCAAAAGCATGACCGGAACAATAACCGCCGTCTAAACGCACCAGCAATGAGTCTTCCCGGCCAACAAGATTGGTTAGCACCGGTAAGTTAATCCCGCAAGAACAACTGCCATTAACAATCGCTCCCATATCACCAAGCCGGTAACGCAGTCTCGGCTGGCAATAATTAGTTAAATCCGTAATCAGCATTATGCCTGTTTCCCCTGTGGGTAAAGGAGTCAACGTTTGAGCCGAAACTGTTTCTATGATGGCGTTTTCGGTGCTGATATGCATTGAACCGCAAGGACATTGATAAGCCAATATCCCCGCGTCCTTGGCGCCGTACTCGTTTACAACCGGACAACTAAACGCCGAAGCAATAGCTTGACGTTGATAATCATGCAATACTTCGGCAGTAGATACAACCGCTTTAAGATGATGATCAAGCGGTTTGCACAATAAAATATATTGAGCAACTAAATAAAGTGCATTAGCATAACCGTAAATATATTCCGGTTTAAAATGATTAATTTTTTTAACAATTGCATCTACGTCCTCTTCTCCGAGACGATGGCTCGAAATGACCAAACGGTTTTTCAGCAATCGCTCACGGTTGAGCAGAGATCCTTTCTCAATTTTACTCAACTCGTTCTGGTTACCCCAAATCATCAGGCAACGGCTGCCGAAACTTATACCATACCAGGACAATCCTCGCCAGCGCGCCGCTTCATAATGTTCCACCTGATTACGATCCATATAAAACCGCATTGGTTCGCCGGTTGATCCGCCTGTCTGATTAGCTATCAACGTTTCAGGTTGAATATCAGCGCTGATATATGTAGCGCTTTCGGCAATAAAATCAGCCTTGGTTACAGGCCTTATATTTGCTAGCGCAGCATAAGGATCAGTATCGATCAAACTATGTAAATGCCAGTATTGATGATAAGCCGGTACATGTTTAATACAATGATGCAAAAGTCTTTGCAACTTCCGCTGCTGTAAATCCTTAAGTTCGGCAGCAGACAGGCTCTGACTGCTTTGTAACACTGCCGTCTTTTTACGAATTTGGTTGCCTTTGGTCTTTTCCATCATTGGAAATACGGCTTTTTCAATTATTATTTTATTAATATCCATATTTTTCCTCGAGTTTTGATCAATCTTTCAAATTGTATTATATCACTTTTTACAAACTTATTGTACAAAAAGGCTGGAAAAGTATAAAATAATCTGATAAAATAGATCAACAGAAATTTTTATTGTTATTCAGGAGGTCGTATGATTATTGCTGTTGCTTCCGACCATGCCGGTTATCAAGCAAAAAAACATATTATAGATCTTTTAAAACAATTATCAATTGAAATAAAAGATTTCGGCTGTTTTAGCGACGAAAGCGTTGATTATCCGCATTTTGGCGCAGTCCTTGCCGGCGCTGTTGCCAATGGCCAATATCAGCGCGGTATATTAATCTGCGGCACCGGTATCGGCATGAGCATTGTCGCCAACAAATTCCCCGGCGTTCGCGCGGCGCTTTGCCATGACGAATTTACTGCCAAAGCCTGCCGCGAGCATAACGACGCCAATATATTGGTGATGGGCGCGCGCGTTTTGGACGAGCAACAGATGGAACAGATCACCAAAATCTGGCTTGACACCCCGTTTGCCGGAGGACGTCATGAAAACCGTTTAAAACTAATCACTGGAATTGAAAAACAAATAAAAAATAATTATTAAATTCATTATATCACGGAGGTTAAAATTATGGCAGACTATACTCAACTAAAAGCTATTGATCCGGAAATAGCCGAGGCAATCGGCAAAGAAGAATGGCGTCAAAAAAATAAAATTGAATTGATCGCCTCGGAAAATTTTACTTCACCGGCTGTTATGGCAGCGCAAGGTTCAGTGTTGACCAACAAATATGCCGAAGGTTATCCCGGTAAACGCTATTATGGCGGCTGCGAATATGTTGACATAGTAGAAACATTAGCCAGAGACCGCGCCAAAAAGCTGTTCGGCGCAGATCACGCTAATGTCCAGCCTCACAGCGGCGCGCAGGCCAATATGGCCGCTTACTTTGCGCTGATTAATATCGGCGATACCGTATTGGGTATGAGCCTGGCCCACGGCGGCCATTTAACCCATGGCAGCCCCGTCAGTTTTTCCGGCAAACAATATAATTTCGTCGCCTACGAGGTCGAGCCTGACACGGAAATGATCGACTATGATAAGCTTCGTCAAAAAGCTATGCAAGTAAAGCCGAAATTGATCGTTGCCGGCGCTTCCGCCTATCCGCGCAAAATTGACTTTGCCGCTTTCGCCCAAATCGCCAAAGATTGCGGCGCTTTGCTGATGACCGACATGGCGCATATCGCCGGTCTGGTGGCCGCAGGTTTGCATCAGTCTCCGGTGCCGTATTGCGATATTGTTACCACCACTACTCATAAAACACTGCGCGGCCCGCGCGGCGGTATGATCCTTTGCCGTGAAGAATACGCGGCCAAAGTCGACAAAGCCGTCTTCCCCGGCATACAGGGCGGACCGTTGATGCATGTAATCGCCGGTAAAGCCGTTGCTCTACATGAAGCAGCTAAGCCAGAGTTTGTTGTATATCAAAAACAAGTCTGCGCCAACGCACAAACATTGGCAAAATGTTTAATGGCCAACGGCTTGCGCTTAGTCTCCGGCGGTACCGACAACCATCTATTGCTGGTTGATGTCCGGCCTAAAGGTTATACCGGCAAAGAGGCGGAGGAACGGCTTGACGCAGCCTCCATTACCTGCAATAAAAATGCGATCCCCTTTGATCCCGCCAGCTTTAACACCACCAGCGGCATTCGTTTGGGCACAGCCGCCGTTACCACCCGCGGCATGAAAGAAGACGCAATGGAAAAAATTGCTGAAGCAATCAGTTTGTGCCTCGAACATGATGATGCTAAACTGGCACAAGGCAAACAAATTGCCCAGGAATTATGCCAAAAGTATCCTCTTCCTTACTAATCTAAATAATTTTACGATATATACGATATAAGATATAAGAGATAAGAGAAAGCGTGGTTAAAAATGCTACGTCAAACATGGGATGAATACTTCATGAGCATAGCGCATCAAGTTGCAACCCGTTCTACCTGTTTAAGAAGACAGGTAGGTGCTGTCGCGGTTTCTCCCACTCACCGTATCCTCGGCACAGGATATAACGGTGCACTTCCGGGTGCGCCTCATTGTGATGAGGCCGGTTGCCTGCGCCAGCAATTAGGCATACCGTCGGGACAGCGTCAGGAGATTTGCCGCGCCCAGCATGCCGAAGCTAATATCTGCAATTTTGCCGCCCGCTACGGAGTTTGTTTAGACGGGGCGACTATCTATGTCACGGCCCAACCCTGCACTACCTGCGTAAAGGCTATGGTTACCAGCGGCATCGCTAAAGTGATTTTTGACAGCGATTATCCCGACGATCTGGCGCGCAAAATAGCCGCTGAGGCGGGCATGGAACTGATTCGTTTTGCAGATTTAGCTGCGTCAGATAAAAACATCGCTCCGGAGGAATCATGAAAGTTTTATCGGTTTTCGGCACACGACCCGAAGCTATCAAAATGGCTCCCGTTGTCCGCATGCTTAACCAATCCGCTCTGATTGAAAGTAAAATCGCCGTAACAGCACAACACAGGGAAATGCTGGATCAGGTATTAGAGCTTTTTGATATTCATCCCGACTATGATTTAAATTTAATGCGCCATGGTCAAAGCTTGAGCGATATTACCACTGCTGTTTTGCATGGCATAGGAGAAATAATTGCCGACGAAAAACCCGACCTGGTGCTGGTTCACGGAGATACTTCTACGACATTTGCCGCAGCGCTGGCCGCCTTTTATCAGCAAACGGCTATCGGTCACGTAGAGGCAGGATTGCGCACCGATAACAAATACGCGCCTTTTCCCGAAGAAATCAACCGCCGTCTGACTGGTGCCTTAGCCGATTTTCATTTTGCTCCGACAATCGGAGCCCGCGATAACCTGCTCAAAGAAAATATTGCCCGTGATAAAATCTTTGTTACGGGAAATACTGTTATTGACGCGCTGCTGCAAGTAGTTGATAAACCATGCCTGCTACAAGGCATAGGCCTGGATGATGTTGATTGGAGCAAACGGCAGATTTTATTGACCTGCCACCGCCGGGAAAACTGGGGTGAGCCTATGCGCCAAATATTTACTGCCGTTCGTGCCATAGCGGAGGATTTTACTGATTGTGAAATTATCTTTCCGGTGCATAAAAATCCCGATATTCGCAGATTGGCATCTGAAGTATTTGACGGATGCACCAAAATCCACCGCTCGGAACCTCTCGATTATCTGCCATTCAGTCATATAATGAACAAATCCTATTTGGTGCTGACGGATAGCGGCGGTCTGCAAGAGGAAGCTCCGGCCTTAGGCAAACCCGTAATTGTGTTACGGGATACAACTGAACGTCCGGAGGCAATAGACGCCGGTACGGCAATACTTGCCGGCAGCAATAATACTAACGTATACAATTCAGCGGCAACTTTGCTTAGCGATAATAATAAATATCAAGGAATGGCGCATGCCGTTAACCCTTTCGGTGACGGTCAGGCCGCGGCAAGAATTCTATCAATAATTACCGGGTGATTTTACCTTAATAATATAATAGTTGATTTTTTCGCCATAAAGAAGGAATTATTATACTAAATCTAGAAAACTAATTTTTTCGAAAACGGTAGTTTTACCATGAATATCAAAAAAACAAGTCAGGCTAAATTCATATCAGTTTGCGTTAGCTTCGGCTTTACAGTCGGTATTTTAATCTATATTTTAGGTTTTGTGATAGGCGGTTGGTTGGATCGCCATTTTGGTACTGGCAGTTGGTTCATGTTAGGCGGGGTATTGTTAGCGATATTTTGTTCTTTTTTTGAATTGATACAAGCCTTAAAAGTGCTGGAAAAAGCAGAAAAACGAACCGATAAGGAGTAAAAACTTGTGGAATACCTTTTTGCGGCATTAGGAGGCGGCCTATTCGGTATCATTGTAGGATACGTCAAATATCTGTTGCTCTGGTCGCCGGTAATTAACGGCAAGGTACAATTAACGCAGAAATACATATATACCAGGCTAATCATTCAAAGTTTCATTAATATTGCCACATTACTTACGGTTTACCTAGTTCGCAATATCTGGCCCTTTTCGTTTGTTGTTACTATTTTTGCAACTGCCATCGCTTTAAGCCTGATATCAAAATTCACTTCTTCGCGGCAAAAAACCGCTATAGACGGTAAAACAGATAATAATTAATAATGTTCTGGTTTAAATACAAAACTTATAGGTGGAATAGTTATGCATGAAGAGGCGCTTTTCTATATAGGATCATTGGGCATAACCAGCATCATGATAACGATGGCCGGTATTACAGTGATATTATCGTTAATTTGTATTATCGGCACCCGCCATTTGCAAATGATACCCACTGGTTTTCAGGCTATATTAGAAAAAAGTGTTGAAGCACTCGACAATTTTATTACAGAAACGCTTGGTAAAGAAACCGGGCGCCGTTTGTTTCCGTTGTTGGCAACTATGTTTATTTTTATACTCATTTCCAATTACAGCGGCCTTTTACCAATGTCCGGCAAACTACCTGGTTTAGAAGCGCCGACTTCATCGTTAAGTGTCACGGTATCATTGGCTTTAATTACTTTTTTTACTACACATTATGCCGGCGTAAAAGCTCACGGTATAGGATACCTTAAGCATTTTATCAGACCGGTAATTTTTTTAGCGCCGTTGTTTGTTTTAGACGAGCTCGTAAGACCGCTTTCGTTGTCAATCCGTCTCTACGGCAACATCTTCGGTGACGAATCGGTGACCGAGCAATTCTTCCAGATGGTACCTTTGGGGTTACCGCTGACGATGAATGCTTTCGTTTTACTGATGGGATTCGTTCAGGCTTTGGTTTTCCTGATACTCAGTTCAATTTATATTGGAGGCGCCATCGACGAATAAATTAGATTAATGCTCAATTGCTTAAATATGTTTACGCTATGAAGGGAGGTTATTAAATGGAAAGTGGACTTATTGCATTGGCAGCCGGCGTAGCCATCGGCTTTTCCGCTATTGGCCCCGGCATAGGCCAAGGCAAAGCAGCTGCTGCTGCATTAGAAGGTATGGCCCGTCAGCCCGAATTAACCGGTACACTGCGGACAACAATGATCTTAGCGCTCGGCATTATGGAGTCGTTGACAATTTACGGTTTACTGATTGCCTTCATTCTTTTAAGTAAAATGTAATATTTACAGTCCGGGTCAATGAACTTATTGTCCCGGACTGCCGTTAAAGTTAGAGGAGGTTTATCAGCTATGACATTGGAACCGAGCGTGATAATATTTTCATTGATCAATTTTGCTATTTTAGTAGCTGTATTGACCAAATTTCTTTATAAACCCATATTGAAAATGATCGATGACCGCAAGCGGAGTATTAGTGAAGCATTAGAAGAAGCCGATCAGGCGCGCGCCGAAATCGCTGCTACCAACGATACTATTAAAGCGCAGATCGTCAAAGCGCGCAGCGATGCGGAAACAATTATCGCCGATGCCAGATCTAAGGGTGAAGAAGTAAAGAATTCCATTATCGAAGATGCTCGCAATGAAGCCAATCAAATTACAAAAAAAGCATTAGCAACCATCGAAAAAGAAAAACAAAATGCTAAAGAAGAGTTACGAAATGAAACTGCCTCTTTGGTCGTTATTGCTTTGGAGAAAATATTGTCCGAAGAAATCACTGCCGAACGGCAGAAATCTCTGATGGACAAATATATTAAGGAAGCAGGTCAAATTCAATGACGGAAGGCGCCGTTGCTCGCCGCTATGCTCAAGCTCTTTTTGACTTAGCCGGGAAGCATGATCTGGTAGAGCCGATCAACAGGGACTGGCAGTCATTCATAAAATCTATACGGGAAAATGACCGGCTTTTCGATATTTTAATAAGTAAAGTCATAAGCAAAGACCATCAAAAAGTTTTGCTTAAGAGTATCTTTGAGCATGACATACATCCTTTGATGTTAGATTTTTTGTGTCTTTTAATAGATAAGGATCGGATCGCTATTGTTAGCGATATCAGTTTTTATTACCAACAGCTTATCTGGCAAAAAAATAATATTATGCCTGTGCAACTGATCACTGCCTACCCGCTCCCATCTGAGCAGAATCAACAGTTGCAGCAGGCTGTTAGCGAATTATTAAATAAAAATGTCCTCTTTGATATTACTGTCAACGATTCTTTGATTGGCGGCGCCGTATTAAAAATTGGCGATACGACTTATGACGGCAGCGTCAAAAACCAATTGAGAACTATCAAACAACTGTTAGTTAATTAATTATAGTTCATGCGAAAAATGAACGGGGTGAAAGATATTGAGTATCAAAAGCGATGAAATAAGCGCCATACTGGCAAAACAAATAGAAGGTTATCAAAATAAATTAGAAGTATGGGAAACAGGTACGGTAGTCCAAGTCGGTGACGGCATTGCCCATATCTACGGACTCTCCAACGTTATGAGCAATGAATTACTGGAATTCGACACCGGACAAGTTGGCATTGCTCTTAACCTGGAAGAGGACTCTATCGGCTGCATTATCCTCGGCCCTTATCAAAATATCCACGAAGGGGATATCGTCAAACGCACCCGGCGCATCGTTGAAGTGCCGGTGGGTGAAGCTCTGCTGGGGAGGGTCGTTAATCCGCTTGGCAAACCGATTGACGGATTGGGACCGATTAAATCTGACCAGTTTCGCCATATAGAAAGCCCGGCTCCGGGAGTAATTGACAGACGGGGTGTATATCAGCCGCTGCAAACCGGCCTGAAAGCGATCGACGCTTTGGTACCGATCGGTCGCGGCCAGCGCGAACTTATTATCGGCGACCGTCAAACCGGCAAAACCGCTATCGCTATAGACACGATCATTAATCAAAAGGGACAGGACGTAATTTGCATCTATGTTGCAATCGGCCAAAAGGCCTCGACAGTAGCTTCGGTTGTACAGAAACTGCAACAATACGGCGCTATGGATTATACGATAGTCGTCTCTGCGGTAGCATCCGAACCAGCGCCGATGCTGTATATCGCGCCTTACTGTGGTGCCGCCATGGGTGAATACTTCATGTATAGCGGCAAAGACGTATTGATCGTTTACGATGATCTGACAAAGCATGCGACTGCTTACCGTGAGTTGTCTTTGCTGTTGCATCGTCCTCCGGGACGTGAAGCTTATCCGGGCGACGTTTTTTACCTCCATTCCCGTCTTTTGGAAAGAGCGGCTAAGCTCTCCGACAGCAACGGCGGCGGCAGCATGACTGCGTTACCGGTCATCGAAACACAGGCCGGAGACTTATCTACCTATATTCCAACCAATGTTATCTCTATTACAGACGGCCAGATTTTTCTGGAGACCGACCTATTCTTCTCCGGCGTAAGACCTGCCATCAATGTTGGACTGTCAGTTTCACGTGTCGGCGGCTCAGCGCAAATCAAGGCCATGAAACAAGTATCCGGCTCCCTGCGCCTGGACCTTGCCCAATACCGCGAATTGGCGGCTTTCTCCCAGTTCGGTTCCGATATCGACAAGACAACCAGAGATGCTCTTGATCGCGGCGAACGTATGATAGAAATACTCAAACAGGGACAGTATGAACCGATGTCTGTAGAGGAGCAGGTTCTGGTGTTGTTTTTCGCAACCCACGATTATGTACGCGATATTGCCGTCAAAGATATCATCTCTACCGAAAAAGCTTTGATCTCGTTTTTTCGGAAATCCCATAGCGACTTATTGAAAGAAATTGCAAACGAGAAAAAACTCTCTGAAGAGTTAACGGCCAAACTATCGGCCGCCATAGAAGAATTTAAAAAGACCATCGTATCTTAATTTGATCAGGATGTGAATTTATGGCTACCGCTCGTGATATCCGGCGACGGATTAAAAGCATAAAAAGTACCCAACAAATAACGAAAGCCATGAAAATGGTTTCCGCTTCAAAATTGCGCAAAGCACAAAAAGTAGTATTTGATATTCGTCCATATTGCCAAAAGATGGAAGATATTATTACGCATCTGAGCGGAATTGATGAAACTCATCCGCTGCTTGAAAAACGCAAAACAGTTAACAAGGTACTGTATCTGGTAATCGGCTCCGACCGCGGTTTTTGCGGCGGTTTCAACGGTAACCTTCAGCGCTTTCTTGATCATACGCTGGCCAAAGAGCAACATCCCTATCAATTGATAGTTTTGGGCCGCCGCGTCCTCAGCTTTTGTACCCGTACCGGGAAACCGGTTGTTATGAATAATACTCAAATCGGTGATAACCCAAGCTATGCACAAGCACGTGAATTAGCCGGTTATATACAAAAATCTTTTACTAGCGGTGAATATGACGAAGTTTATTTGGTATATAGTGAGTTTAGAAGTGTTATCAGCCAAATACCGACCGTCAAAAAACTATTGCCGCTGGACTTAAATCAATCCCCGGATGACCAGAAAATCATTAACTTTGCCAATAGGCAATACATTTTTGAACCTGACATGGCCGCATTACTCAATACTATACTGCCCCAGTATTTAGATATCAACATTTACAGGACGCTGCAAGAGGCCAAAGCCAGCGAACACGGAGCGCGTATGACGGCTATGAGTTCGGCAACCAATAATGCAACGGATATGATTAATAACCTTACCATAGCATTAAACAGAGCGCGGCAAGCGGCGATTACCAAAGAAATATCCGAAATCGTCGGCGGTGCCGCAGCGCTCAATCAATAATATTTGTCTTTAAACAGATAAGGAGGTAACCGATTTGGCAAGCGGTAAAATCAAACAAATTATCGGCGCGGTCGTCGACGTTAACTTTCCCGATGAACAACTGCCGGATATTTACAATGCAATACTGGTAAAATGCGAGGATGGACACAGTATTACTATGGAAGCGATGCAGCATCTTGGCAATAACGACGTGCGTTGCGTTGCGTTATCTTCAACCGACGGTTTATACCGCGGCATGGAAGCGACCGATAGCGGCGGACCGATCTGTGTTCCTGTTGGGCTCAATACTTTGAGCAGGATGATGAGCGTGATCGGTGAGCCGATTGACGGTAAAGGCCCCATCGAAAGCGACACTTACCTGCCGATCCACCGCCCTGCTCCGGCCTTTGACGATTTACAGCCTTCAACAGAGATTTTTGAAACAGGCATCAAAGTCGTTGATTTACTTGCTCCCTACAGCAAAGGCGGTAAAGTAGGGCTGTTTGGAGGCGCAGGCGTCGGTAAAACAGTATTGATTCAGGAATTGATCAGAAACGTTGCCTATGAACATGGCGGATACTCCGTTTTTGCCGGTGTCGGAGAAAGAACACGCGAAGGCAACGACTTATGGAACGAAATGACCCAATCCGGCGTTATCGAAAAAACAGCCCTGGTATTCGGACAAATGAACGAACCGCCGGGAGCGCGTCTGCGCGTCGGTTTGACCGGTCTGACATTAGCCGAGGCTTTCCGTGACAGCGGAGGTAAAGACGTACTGCTGTTTATCGACAATATTTTCCGTTTTACCCAGGCCGGTAGCGAGGTTTCCGCACTGTTGGGCCGGATGCCGTCTGCTGTCGGTTACCAGCCGACACTAGCCACCGAAATGGGCGCTCTGCAAGAACGTATTACTTCCACTAAAAAAGGTTCCATCACTTCCGTACAGGCCATTTATGTGCCAGCCGACGATCTGACCGACCCTGCGCCGGCGACAGCCTTTGCCCACCTTGACGCCACTACGGTTTTATCCCGTCAAATCGTTGAGCTGGGTATTTTTCCGGCTGTTGATCCGCTGGAATCCACAAGCCGCGCGCTTGACCCGCGCGTGGTCGGCGAGGAACATTATCAGGTCGCCCGCGCCGTACAAAGCGTTTTGCAAAGATATAAGGAACTGCAGGATATCATTGCTATCCTCGGTATTGACGAGCTCAGCGAAGAAGATAAGATCATTGTTGCCAGAGCCAGAAAGATCCAGCGTTTCCTTTCACAGCCTATGTTCGTAGCCGAAGAATTCACCGGCATGAAAGGTAAATATGTACCGCTTAAAGAGACCATCCGCAGCTTCAAAGAATTGGTCGACGGTAAATACGATCATTTACCCGAACAGGCTTTCATGTGGGTAGGAACTATTGAAGAAGCGGTAGAAAAGGCAGAAAAACTATAATAATCAGCTACAATAAAGGATGATATTATGGCCGATACAGATAGAATCCGTCTTGAGGTGGTAACACCCGAAGGCGAAGTATTTCATCAAAGAGTTGAATATCTGATTGCCCCCGGCGAGATGGGACCAACGGCTATTCTCTATAATCACGCACCGTTGCTGGCCGCTTTGGATATTGGCGTTTTGCGCTACAAAAAAGACGGCAAGGAATCCCATATCGCTGTCGGCGAAGGATTTATGGATGTCAAAGATAATGAAGTAGAAATACTGGTACAAACAGCCGAGCTGGCTGAAAATATCGATGAGGCGCGAGCCCTGGAGGCATTAAAAAGAGCGCAGCAACGTTTAGCAGAAAAAGCCGCCGGATTGGATGCTCACCGCGCCGAATTAGCAGCCAAAAAAGCAACGGCCCGGCTTAACGCATTAAAATAAATAAAACCAATAAAGCTCACCACTGATGTGGTGAGCTTTAAAATTATATTAAAGCTTGTACAACTCTCAGATACAGATTTATAAGATAAAAGCCTGTTGATTAACAACTAACGTTAGTAGCACATATGGGAAAACAAAGTATAACTCTGCAGCCGCCGCCGGGCAGATTATGAAATTCGGTAGTACCTCCGTGAGCCTTGACGATCTGCCTGACAATCATCAGGCCTAGGCCATGGTTTTGTAAATCAATATGGCTTTGTGGTTCATTGAGTCTTTCTAATACCTCCTGTGCGAATCCTCCGCCGTTATCGGAAACATAAAGAAGGCAATTGCCCAAACTTTTCTCCAGATTGACATTTATCACACAGCCATTCGGATTATGCCGAATACTGTTACCAATCAAATTAGCAACTGCTCGCTTCAAAAGCTCCTCGTCACCGGTAACCAGAGAATTTTGCGCGTCTTTACTGATTGTCAGTTCCACTGTATAATTATCAGTCAGCCCGCTGTTGAGAAAATCCGCTACGACAGCGCGTAAAAGTGGCGCCAAAGCCAGGCGATTAAGCCGGAGCGGCTGCATATCATATTCCAATTTGGAAGCAAGGTTGAGGTCGCTTACCAGCGTCTTGATCCGTTCGCTCTGCCTAAGAATGATACCTGCCTGTTCCCGATGGAATTGCGACAGCTCAGGGTCTTCCTCTAACTGGCTGGCATAGCCCATAACAAGGGAAAGCGGCGTACGGATGTCATGAGACACCCCGGCAATCCACGCAGTGCGGGCATTGTCCCGCTGATTGAGAACAGCCTCCTGCTTTACTAACTGCGCCGAGGTTTTATTGATACCGGCTGCGAGGTCACCGAGAATACCTTGTGTTGCCAGCTCAACCGAACGGTTCCCGGCCATATCCTCAATGCCCTTTGCCAGTGGCTTTAAAGAGTGAAACAAACGCATACCGAAAAGTAACGCCAGCAGTATTGCCGCCACACCGTTTAAAATCAGAATAGCGGGGATCCAGACAAGAGTATTATTCATTACCTTTTGCGGCACTTCAATATTATATTTCCAAACGCTGCCCTTTGCCCCACCCAATACGAAAAGACCATCCGGCCGCTGCCAGGCATAGACCGGATAATCATTTAAATACCAGCGGGTAAAGCTTGCCACATCGGAAACGCTGTAATTAAGCGGTACGTCGCCGCGTAGATCTTTACTCCAAACCACATTACCGTCATTATCCAGCAACATTGCCCATTGATAGCGTTTGGCAATTTCGTCTGCTGCGGATGAGGAAAGCGAGTAGACACCGTTTGATTTCGTCAGGCCATCAGCAAGCTGCTCAACACTGTAATTCTTTTGCGAAATTTGACCAGTCTGAATAGTCCATACCGCCAATACCACAAAATTGATGACCAGCAGAATAAGTGCTATCCCGGCAGCTGAGAGCACATAACGGGACAGTATTTTCATCATACTTTTCATTTGCTGTCTACCCCCGTCAGTTTATAACCCAGGCCCCTTATGGTAAGAAGATAACGCGGAGCAGACGGTTGCGTTTCAATCTTTTCACGCAACCGCCTTATATGCACCATCAGCGTGTTTTCATATCCATAGAGATCGTCTCCCCAGGCAGCGCGGCACAGACTGTCGCCGGTAACGATATTTCCCCGGTTTTCATATAGTTTCTCCAGCAACGCATATTCTTTAGCGGTCAGCGTAAGCTGGCCTTTTTTTGTCGTAACCGAGCCGCTGTTTAAATCTATCTCAATTTCACCCAAACAAAAAACCGGTTTTACGTTTTGTTTCAATACTAGAGGGAAATAGGCTCGGCTTAACACTGCGCGAAGTCTCAGAATCAGTTCGCGGGGTAAAAACGGTTTTGTAATATAATCGTCCGCGCCTAATCCCAACCCCAGCAACCGGTTTTCGTCCTCATCCCGCGCGGAAAGAAATAATACAGGAACAGCCGATACAGCTCGAAATTCCCGCATCAGAAAAAACCCGTCGCCATCCGGCAGGCAAACGTCAAGTATCACCCCGTCCGGCTTTTCCAAATTAAACATTTCACGCGCCTCATGGCAATCGGCCGCAGTTATTAGCTTGGTAAAGCCTTCTCTTCTGAGTATTTCACTTACCATCGTCTGCAATTGCGGCTCGTCATCCACGATAAGAATTTTACAGTCAAAAACATTATTCATATCCATCACCAAGCTCATTATAACCTAAAATTATCATTAATTGATCTCTTTTGCTAAAGTTTAAGGTAATTGTAAGCTTATGTACAGACCAATGTAAGACAGATCTGTTACAATTCTCCTAGTCTGAAAGAGGAGGGACAGAAAATGTCTGATATTATTACAACCGTCGGCCTAAGTAAGCAATACGGGAAGATTCTACGTGTAAAAGATCTTGACCTTAAGGTACCAGAAGGCGTTGTCTACGGTTTTCTCGGACCGAACGGCGCCGGTAAATCCACCACAATGAAAATGATACTGGGGCTTGTCCGGCCGACTGCCGGAACAGTCACCGTACTTGGCAAGCAGGTTAACAACCGCAATAGGCTCGCTATCCTCAAGAGTATCGGATCACTGATTGAATCGCCCAGCTATTACGGACACCTGACCGGAACGGAGAACTTACGGATTATCTGCAGTCTCAAGGGAGTGCCGGAGACAGACATCAATAGAGTGCTAAAAACTGTGCGTCTGGAAAATCAGCAGGAGAAAAAGGTCTCACAATACTCGACCGGCATGAAGCAACGGCTGGGATTAGCTTGCGCGCTAGTGGGCAAACCGAAGCTACTAATACTCGACGAACCGACAAACGGCCTTGACCCGGCCGGTATCCAAGAAATGCGTGAGTTGATTTGCTCCTTGCCGCAGCAGTACGGCATAACGGTAATGGTCTCAAGTCATCTGCTCAGCGAGATCGACCAGATCGCAACAAATGTCGGGATCATCAGCCGGGGCGAACTCGTTTTCCAGGACAGTTTAACAACACTTCATCAAAAGAGCAGTACCAGCCTTGCCATACGCACTCAAAATAACACGGCGGCGGCCCAAATACTCACTAAACAAAACATTTACTGCCAAGCACAGGATAACTACCTTTTGCTGCCCAAACTTTCCGATGACGAGCTGGCCGGCAATATTTCTCGGCTCATTGCCCAAAACATCGGCGTCATTCGCATCGAAGAGCGGCACAAAAGCCTTGAAGATATCTTCCTCGAGCTAACCGGAACGGCGGTGAGCTTATGAAAAACGCTCTTGCTATAGAATTTCAGAAAATCCACCGCCGCAAGATCTGGGTGATCGTTAGCTTGCTGGTTTTAGTACAGATACTGTGGTCAATGCTGGGAGTCAGAAATATGGATGCTCACGATCTTGCTCAGGGTTGGCTGTTCTTTCTCTATCAATTCCCTCTTTTAAACTCTATTATGATGCCGGTCATCGCAGCCGTGGTAGCTTCACGAATCTGCGATATCGAGCACAAAGGACAAACAATAAAGCTTTTAAACACTCTGATGCCCCCGCAACGCTTGTTTGCCGCCAAATTTTTATGCGGTGCTACATACATGCTAGCCGCATCCATTTTACAACTGGTTGTCATTATTGCCGTAGGATACATAATCGGTTTCAAGGGAAACCCGCCGCTTGATAAACTATTATATTACCTGCTCTTTACAACAGCCGTTAATCTAACTGTCCTTTTACTGCAGCAGGTTCTGTCGCTTCAGTTCAAAAACCAAATGGTACCCCTTTCCGTAGGGATAATCGGTAGCTTTGCCGGACTTTTTATTTTGTATTTCCCGCCAAGCTTTGCACGATTCATCCTTTGGGGATATTACGGCGTACTGATGTTGGTAGGCATGGACTGGGACAGAGTGACACGTATCACCGATTTTTACTATATACCTGTTAACTGGGCCGGTTTTATCATCCTGGCCGTCATATTCTCTGCGATTTATATCATTGGCCGCACGCTGTTCATGCGCAAGGAGGTGTGAAATATGTTTTTGCAAACGCTTCGTGCCGAAAGGCTGAAACTTCATCACAGCCCGGTCTGGCTTGCTTTTTTAATTTTACCCATATTGCCCGCCATTATGGGCACGTTTAACTATCTGCAAAATATCGGTATCTTACAAGATCAATGGTACAGCCTATGGACGCAACACACGCTTTTTACCTGTTACTTCTTTCTCCCTGCCACTATCGGCATTTACTGCTCCTATCTATGCCGTCTGGAACATACTAACCACAACTGGAATGCCGTCATGACAGCTCCCGTACCGGTTTCGTACGTTTATATTGCAAAGCTGATATCCGCCTGGTTGTACTGACCGAAGCATGGATTGGCCTATTATTCATTATATCCGGCTATCTTTGCGGGTTGAGTTTGCCAATACCGCCGCAACTGCCGCAATGGCTTATTTTCGGCGCTGTCGGCGGCATCGTGATCTGTGCTTTCCAACTCTGCATATCACTGGTTATCCGCAGTTTCGCCGTACCGGTGGGAATCGCGCTGATCGGCGGAATATCAGGGTTCTTGGCGTTAGTAAAAGGCTACGGCGGCTGGTATCCCTATGCTCTTTTATGTCTGGGCATGCGTGCAAACAGACCCGGCGGAGCAATGCAGTGCAGCACAGAACAGTTCATTCTCAGCAGTCTGTTCTATCTGGCAGTTTGCATTGTATTTGCCGTCATATGGCTGAAAAAGAGGGATGTCGTGGCAGGTTGACTTATATAGATCAACAAAGGCTCATCAATTATTTTACCGCAACAAGAAAAACAGACCGGCCTTATATAAAGGCCGGTCTGTTTGTTTAAACCTATCTCCGTGAACATCATCAGTATATCGGCAAATCTAATCCAGAGGAAAAATTCTACAATAGAGAACAGTTGGTATTATCGCCCTGAGTCTAAAATCTCCGCTACCGCTTGGACAAAACCTCTGTTATCCTGTTCGCTGGCAAAACTAAACCGCAGGCTGTTATCATAACCCCAGGCAGGGTCAAAACGTACCCAGAAGCCGCGCCGCAATAATTGTTCAGCCATATATTTACCGTCACGGCCAAAATCTACAAAGAGAAAATTAGACTGACTGTCCGTAACGCGGCATCCTAATTTTCGCAGCTCATCGGTAAAATATTTTCTCGCCTGCTGAGCCGCCGCCAAACTGCGGACAATAAATTCTTTATCATCCAAAGCCGCCAGCGCCGCAGCCTGCGCCAAAATATTAACAGGGTAAGCTTCCATTACCCGCCGCACAGCATCCAGAACTGGCTGCGGCGCCAAAGCATAGCCAACCCGCAAACCTGCCAAGCCATAAAACTTGGAGAAAGTCCGCAAAGATATGATATTTTTCCCCTGTCTGATCTGCGGTAATATATCATATATCCGCTGACGGTCGGCAAAATCCACATAAGCTTCGTCAAGTAGCAGCAAACAATGTTCCGGCAGTTGATCAATAAAATCAGCCATTTGCTGTGGATCGACAACCGCGCCTGTAGGATTGTTGGGGTTAACAATAATTACCATTTTTGTTTTAGCAGTAATAGCAGCAGCAATCTTCGGTAAATCGAAAGCCATCTCTTGATTAAGCGGCACTTTGATCAGCTTAGCGCGCATTGATTGCGCCTGAATCTCATAGATCACAAACGACGGCGAGCCGATAATCATCTCATCGCCTTCATTGATAAACGACTTGATGATACAAGTAATAATATTATCGCCGCCGTTGGCGCAAAAAACCATATCCGGCATCAGATCCAACCGTTTGGCAATCGCCTCGCGTAATAATTGGCTACTGCCTTCCGGATAAAAGTTTACCTCTGCAATAGCTGCCGCCATTGCTCGCTTCGCCATCGGTGACGGACCTAGCGGATTTTCATTGGCATTCATGCGCACCAGCCGTGACAAATGATACTCTTCCATATACTCGGAAGGCGTTTTACCTACGCTATAAACAGGCAAATCCATTATTCCCTCACGAACAAGTGTTTTTATATCCATTATATTCAAACTCCTTTGAGTTAAAACTAGCCGATAATATTACCAGATAATAATAATCTATTTCTAATGCGCCGTCAACTTCCGGGTATATTTTTGGTAATTTACGGTAATACTTAAATTATCAATCTACCTGCGGAGGTCGCTATGTCAGCCAAATTAAATAATAATAAAAGCCATTTTTATCAATTGCGCTGGTGGCGGGAGAACCCGGAACGCTGGCGCTGGGGCGCAACTATCGCTATCGTTTTTCTGATGACTGCTCTCTTTAGCTACCAGAACCCGCAAATATGGCAGAATATGCAGACTGAGCAGTCAAATATCACTAGCGAACAAAGTTCCCCCTCTACTCAAACATCACCGCAAAATAATATTAACACATCAGATGATTCGCAAACGGGTAATAACGTTACCGCCAATCAGCAGCAATCCACTTCAACCACAGATACTACTTCAACAGATACCGCAAACACTACAGATACTGATGACACTACTACTGCTGAAGCCTCTGCGCCGGAATTCTGGCAACCACCTGCTTTAGGCGAATGGTCCCGATACTATGGCTTCGCTTATGACCAAACGTATGATGATTATCGTCTCCATGACGGCTGCGATATGGAACTTGATGTAGGCGCACTGGTTTATGCTTCGGCTGCCGGTACAGTTACCACAGCCGCCAAGGATGATTTGTGGGGTGGCATTATCATCATCAGCCACGGCGGCGGTTGGAAAAGCGTTTATAAATGCGTAACGCCGACGGTTGCCAACGGCGACAAAGTAATCGCAGGCCAGGAAATCGGCACAGTAATGTCATCGCCCAAAGCTGAATCCAGCCAACCAGCTCACCTTCATTTTCAGCTGCTGCTCAACGACGAGCCGCAAAACCCGCAATTATGGTTGTAATAATTCCATTAATTTACAAATTCTATAATTTTATTAAAAAATAACAGGAAAACCCCTGTTATTTTTCTTTTATTTCTTGAAAAAACAAAGGATTTATATTATACTTTACTAGGTTTAATTTAACAAATAAATAATAATCAGTTAAAGATAGGAGTTATCATATTAATGAAACAAATAGCTACAACCGAAGCGGTCGGACAAGTTCTTTGTCACGATATCACCAGAATTGTCAAAGACGACAGCAAGGGAGTTGCCTTTAAAAAAGGCCATATCATTCAAGAAGAAGATATTCCCAAATTATTAGCATTGGGCAAAGACAACATTTATATCTGGGAACAGCAGCCAGGAATGATGCACGAAAACGAAGCTGCAGTCATACTGCGTGATATCTCAATCAATAAAAATATGTATGCAACCGTACCCAGCGAAGGCAAAATTGAGCTGGTAGCCGCCGAAGACGGCTTACTTAAAGTAGACAGCAAGCGTCTGCAGCAAATCAACTCTATCGGCGAAATAATCATCGCTAGCCGTCATGGCAATTTCCCAGTTAAAACCGGTGATAAAATTGCTGGCATGCGCGTCATCCCGTTGATGATAGAAGAAGAAAAATTAAACTTAGCCCAAAAGATTGCCGATAACACACCGCTTTTTTCTTTGCTGCCGTTTAAAAACAAAAAGGCGGCCATTATTACAACAGGCAATGAGGTTTTTCACAAAAGGATCCAGGACACTTTTACGCCCGTTATTATCGATAAGCTAGCCGAATATGGCACCGAAGTGATCTATCATACCGTCTCGCCTGATAATAAAGATCTTACCGCCGCCGCTATCAATGATGCTCTTAAACATAATGTTGAAATAATCATCTGTACCGGTGGCATGAGCGTTGACCCCGATGACTTGACCCCGGCTGCGATCCATCAAAGCGGTGCGGAAATTATTACTTACGGCGCGCCGGTACTGCCAGGAGCCATGTTGATGTTAGCTTATCATGGCAACGTACCGATAGTAGGCCTTCCTGGCTGTGTTATGTATTGTAAACGGACTGTATTTGATCTGATACTGCCACGTTTACTGGCCAATGACCGACTTAATGTCGATGATCTGACCGGTCTTGGTGAAGGAGGGTTATGCCTTGGCTGCCAAACTTGTACATATCCAACTTGCGGTTTTGGTAAATAATACTGCTGACGAGCAGTTTATATATAGCAATTAATATTAATTAACAGGAGGAATACATAATGAAGAAATATTTACTTGCCGCACTACTTATTTTAACTTTAGTTTTTTGCGCTGCCTGCTCATCTTCCGAAGATCAAACAACTGACGAAGATCAAGCTCCGAAGGTAACATTAACGGTTGCTGCAGCTGCCAGCCTCACCAACGTTACTGAAGAAATTAAAGATCTCTATGCCGAAAAAGCACCTAACGTAACTTTGAATTTTACTTACGGTTCTTCCGGCGCCCTGCAAACGCAAATTGAAGAAGGCGCTGGGGTTGATGTCTTTTTCTCCGCCGCTACCAAACAAATGGATGCTCTTGCAGATAAAGATTTAATTGATACAGCTAGCAAAAAAGACCTGTTAGCTAACGAAGTAGTACTGATTGTTCCCAAAGACAGTACCAAAGGTATTACATCTTTTGAAGATTTGGCTACCGATAAAGTCAGCCTATTAGCCATCGGCGATCCGGCTTCCGTTCCCGCCGGACAATATGCCAAAGAAGTCTTCACGGCTTTAGGTATTTGGGATACCGTCAGTGCCAAAGCTACTCTGGGTACTGATGTTACTGCGGTATTAACCTGGGTCGAAAACGGCGAGGTCGATTGCGGTGTAGTCTATTCAACCGACGCCGCCTCCAGCGACAAAGTAACAGTCGTCTGTGATGCCCCGGCTGACAGTCATTCGCCGATCATTTACCCGGTAGCCATTGTAAAAGCCAGCGCCAATGCCGAGGCGGCCGCCGATTTTATTGATTTTCTGTCCAGTGACGAAGCTATGCAGGTATTCGCTGATTACGGTTTTAAAGCTAATAAATAAAAGGAGTTTCACTTAATGCAGCTATCCCCACTGATAATTTCGCTGCAGGTGGCTTGCGTTGCCACATTTATTACCTTCTTTTGTGGCATTGCAGCTGCCAGATTAGTATTGAAAATAAAAAAAGGCCAAAACTTACTGGACGTACTGTTCACATTACCATTGGTATTGCCGCCTACAGTAATGGGATTCTTTTTACTGCTGGTTTTCGGCACCAATAACCCTTTAGGGCAGCTATTGGCGACATTCGGTATTAAAGTGGTATTTTCCTTAGGCGGTGCTATCATTGCCGCTGCCACGGTCAGCTTCCCGTTAATGTACCGTACCGCCAGAGGCGCTTTTGAACAGATTGACATCAATACTATCTATGCCGCTCGTACGTTGGGCGCTTCTGAACAATGGATATTCTGGAAACTGATCGTCCCACTTTCCGGGCCGGGTATTATCGCCGGCACTATCCTTGCCTTTACCCGTGCACTGGGCGAATTTGGCGCAACTATCATGCTTGCCGGCAATATTCCCGGTAAAACACAAACGATGTCTGTTGCCATTTACACAGCGGTACAAGCCGGAAATCGTCAGCTTGCCTATCAATGGGTAGCAATAATCTGCACTATTTCTTTGATCACTATTTTACTGATGAATTACTGGAGTAATTATCAGAAACGTCGGCAGCAGCGGGAGGTTAAACTATGAGCCTCCAAGTTGAAATTTCAAAAAAGCTTGGCAATTTTACACTCGATGTTGCATTCTCTGCCACAGATGAGATATTAGCGATCCTTGGCGCGTCCGGTTGCGGAAAAAGCATGACGCTTAAATGCATCGCCGGGATTGAAAAACCCGATAAAGGGCGGATCGTTCTTAATGACCGTGTTTTATATGACAGCGCCGCCCATATCAACCTAACGCCGCAACAACGACAAGCCGGATACTTGTTTCAAAATTACGCATTATTTCCTAATCTCACTGTTGATGCAAATATTGGTGTTGGCGTCAAAGCTCCTGCTGCTGCCAAACGGCAAATAATAAATGAAAAAATCAAGGAATTCTATCTGGAAGGACAAGAAAACAAATTTCCGCATCAACTCTCAGGCGGACAGCAACAACGAGTCGCATTAGCGCGTATGTTGGCACAGCAGCCACAACTGATAATGCTTGACGAACCGTTCGCCGCGCTTGACAACCATCTGCAATGGCAAACGGAGCAGCAAATCCGTCGGATTTTTGATAGTTTTTCCGGAACGGTGCTGTTCGTCTCTCACAATCGTGACGAGGTTTATCGGCTTTGTGACAGAGCGGCAGTACTTGATCATGGACATATTGATTTTATATCCGATAAACATTCATTCTTTGACAGTCCGCGAACTGCGGCTTCCGCACAGCTTACCGGCTGTCAAAATATCAGCAGTGCCACCAAAATCGATGCTCATACAGTAATAGCCAATGATTGGCAGTTAAGTCTTACTACCAAAGCTATAGTTCCTGATGATATCGCTTATGTCGGATATCGCTCCCACTATCTTTATCCGGCAACGTCCATCGGCGGCAACGTTTACCCGCTGAAAATCAAGAGAATAATTGAAGATAGCTTCTCCATGATTATTTTAATGGTCAATCCTGATAATAGCAGCGATAACGCGCCGACAATTCGTTGGAAAGTAGATAAGAACATTTGGCAAGATAATTATCATGAGCAGCAAATAGTTAATATCGGTTTTAATCCGGAAAAAATAATGCTGCTAAACAAATAAATATCAGAACAAAAAGGACTGCAAAGCAGTCCTTTTTTTATCTATATAACAAGGGAATCGGCAAACAGTTAGCGAATATTATATGGTTATTAACTATTACATTATTAAAATGGCGGCTAATCATTTGGAGGAAATCATGTCGCTGCTATTATGGGCAAGCTATTTAACTGTCGGAGCCATATATATCTATGGTAGTTTTGACAATAAAATTAATTTCACAGATCGCTTCGGTGATTTTTGCCGGCTTTTATTGGCGCCAATACTGCTGATAATCTATATATATCTAACAAACACTATCTCATACTGGGTTATCGCATCGCTGATACTAACCGGCTTAGCATATTCGTTTTTTTGGCAACAATTAAAGCCATCATTGATTATCAAAGCGTTCTATTTGCTAGCCGCCGCCAACATTTGCTGGTCCGTTTTCTTTGCTTTAAAAATAAATATTGGTTCAGTAAATATTAGCGCAGGTATATTATTAATTGTCTTTAGTATATTTGGATATTTACAATATTTAATCACCGGTAAGCGAAAACTTCTACGACAAAAGGCGGTAATACTCTGTGGCATTACAGGGTTGATTACCGGTTATTTAGCATCTGGGGCTTATTTTACAGTTGTCAATAAGAGTTTGCTTGTCGGTTTTTGCGGTAGTTTAGCACTACTTTTATCCTACACTTTGCATTGGTGGCCTAAAAAAAATCAATTGCTACAAAGCTGTGGAGCTTTATCTTTGATAATTGCCTATATGTATTTAATTTTGGGCAGTTTGACATAACTGGGGGTTTATTATGATTAAAATACATACCCGAGATTGGTTACTGACTGTAAACGAAACAGACTTTCATAAAAATTGGCGTCCTTCGGCAATTCTCGGCGCTGCACAGGAGATGGCTTCCGAACATTCCGACTTGCTGGGCTGCGGTGTAGATGAATTTGCAAAGGTTGGTGCCACCTGGATATTGTTCCGTCAATCTTATCAGATGGACAAGTATCCCAAAATCGGCGATACGGTAAGAATCTCAACCTGGCCGGGAAAACCGCAATTTACCGTCATGCCACGATATTTTACTTTTGAAAGTGTTGACGGTGAGCTATATGGCAAAGCTCATACCTTATGGTTTATTGTAGACTTAAATACAAAAAAAATGCTTACAGCTTCTAAAATTGGCTATAACATACCTGATATCGACGACTTGCCGAAACTATTACCAATGCCGGGGAAAATTGAATTTCCCAGCCCGGTTTCTTACAAAACCCAGCGCATAGTCCGATTCAGCGATCTTGATTATAATAATCACATGAATAATGCCCGTTATTTAGAATGGATCTGCGATCTATTCCCAACCTCCCGCTTCGAAAATAATTATTTTGCGAATTGGCAGATAAACTATTTGACCGCTGCAAAAGCTGATGAAGAAATTGCTATGGAATTAAATGAGACTGATCACGAATTCTCTTTAAGAGGATATCGAACAGCGGATAATCAAGACATATTTGCTGCAATTGGCGCTTGGCAATTCTAATTGACAAATACTTGACAAATTTTCGCCTGTATTTTATTATTTTTTTGTATTAGCAAAACTCTCAGGCCTAATAGAAAGAGGAATTTGATGAGTATATCTGGCGCTGCCAATCAGGCTGTACAACTTCATCCTTCAACCAATATAGCAGTTGTAATACCGGTCCGTAACCCTTCCGCAGATTTGATACCATGGTTAAAACGACTGCTAGGCATGGGAATACCTCAGGTCATTATCATTGATGATGGTTCCATAGAAGGTATTGATACTCTTAGTCAAATTCAAGAGTTTAATCAATGTCAGCTTCTTCGCAACGAAGAAACACGTGGTTCCGGCCGCTCAATAAAAAAGGCATTTTCCTACCTTATGTCTCAGGCGGATGAACGGGATGGCGTTATTACTATTAGCGGATATGCGCTTTATGCGCCGGAAGATGTTTATAAAATGGCTTGGGAAATAACTAATCATCCCAACACCATACTACTTGGAAGGCGTCATTTTGATGAATTACAATTAACTACTAAACGCCGCGTGGGACATTTTTTTGCGAATCTGGCTTTTAAGCTGCTATTTACCGGACATCTTCACGATACCCAATCACCGCTCAAAGCCTACCCGATCTCAATGTTGCCCTGGTTGATTGGCATTAAAGGCGAATACTTCGATTATGATATCAATGTGCTGATTGCCGCGAAAAAACAATTGAAGCCGATTGCGGAGTTAGATATTAATGCCTCCTCGGAACTAATCAAAAATGTCGAATCCAGACCTATCCGGGTTGCCTGGACAATGTTTTTAGGCTTCAGCCGCTATCTTTATTCTTCATTATCCTCGACTGGTGTCGATTTACTGATTTTCTACATCATGCAATATCATATAATGGCGAATTTTACGCCCAGTTCCTTAAGGATTTTGATTTCCGTAGTCACTGCCAGAGTCTCATCATCGTTAATTAACTTTACCATGAACAGAACTCTTGTGTTTTCGCATCATGGTAGTCTTGGCCGCTCTGCAGCCAGGTTTTATGTTACCTGGTTTATACAAATGATGTGTTCTTACGGTATTGTTTATTTAGCCAGCCTGATTGCCCCTAGTGTATTAGTGTTATTAAAACTGGTCGGCGATTTCTTCCTGGCAATTGCTAATTATGAAGTACAGCTACATTGGGTTTTCAAAAAAACACCGCCAAAGCCTACTGTCTCATTGGAAAACAATAGATAATAATAACAACGGCAGGGATACAATCCCTGCCGTCAGCGTGTCGATAAACTTCGCGATACGTCGTTACGGCCATCACCGGCTTCTCGACGTATCTTTATTAATACGCCTGCGTCGCCGGTTCCGGACGCGCCTGGTCTCGCTCGTTTCTCGGCTCGCTGATAATCTTTTTGACAGTCTCACGGTAGACATACAATTTCTGCCGTTATTTCTGTTATTCAATTTAAATATATCCAAGTAATCGCAAACTATAGGTAAATATAAACAGTGTTATTACCGCCAAAGCGGTAGAGAAAAATATTATCTGGGAAGCCAGTTTATAATCAGCCCCCATCTGATAGGCCATCGGAAAACTGCTGACAGCCGCTGGGGCACCAAAAAACACCATTAATACCACCAAATCGGTGCCGCGAATACCTAAGTAAATACTTAACATGACCATAATCAGAGGGAATACCAGTATTTTAATAGCCGTAGCAATTAAACTTAATTTGATTGTGTTATTGTCTTTTTCAAAGTCCATGCTGGCGCCAAGCGTAATCAGTGCCAGCGGAATCGCCATATCGGACATAAAACTAATCGGTTTCATAACAATAACAGGTAGTTTTAATCCCACTAAAGATGAAATAACACCCAACACCGTAGCAATGATTAACGGATTGGTAATGATCTTTCTAATATAATGACGGTTATGGGCGTCTCCGGTACTTTCCGATAGCACCAAAACTGCGATTATATTATAAAAAGGAATAGCAAAAGCCATCATCATCGAGGCCTCCGCCATTCCGGCGGAACCGCTGATATTATTAATCAACGCGAAGCCTAACAATACAAAATTACCGCGAAAACTGCCTTGAATAAAAGCGCTGCGGCGAGCCGGATCACCGATTAGCTTATCAGAGCTGATACGCAAAATAATAACCAGAATCAGCGTAGAAACAATTGCTAATATGATCGGCAAAGGCGTTATTTTGCTAACCGGGTTAGCAAGCAAGTCTTGATAAAGCATGCAGGGCAAAGCCACGGTAAATACAAACTTGGTACCGCCGGCAATAAAATTGGTATTAAGAAATTTATATCGTTTTAATAGATAACCAAGCAGCGCAATAATAAATATTGGCAAAACTGCATTGATACTAAAAATAAGCTGCGTCATAATACCACCAATAAATATTAAACTTCGTGATAATTCTACCACGCCTGCTCTGATATCGCAACATCAACAAAAAACCTTAATTGCATATATCCACAGTATTTGATAAAATAGTATAGTAATTAAATTAGAGAGGAATGTCTATGCAGCTTTGTATAGGACATAATTTAAGCAAAAGCTTCGGAGTCCGCGAACTTTTCAGCGGGCTTGATTTTGTGATTGACGAAAATAAACACATCGGCTTAATCGGCGCCAATGGTTGCGGTAAAACTACGCTGATGCGGATGATTGCCGGCATCAACTCTCCGGACAGCGGCGAGATCGTTTTTTCCCGCGAAGCTGTTTTAGGCTATATGGAGCAATATATTCTAAAAAGTGATGGCACGACACTTTATCAACAGGTAGCAACAGTATTTGACCATCTGGCAGCGATCGAGCGGCAACTTGCTACCAATAATGCGCTGCTGGAAAGCCAAGCCGACGCCGATTTAATATTACGCCAGCAACAATTACGCGACGATTTTGCAGCGGCAGGCGGTTATACTTACAAGGCGCGTTTACGCTCCGCACTGTTAGGGCTGGGTTTCAGTGAAAGCGACTTTGAGCGCCCGATCTCATCCTTCAGCGGCGGAGAGTGTTCCAAAGCGTTGCTAGCCAAAGCATTGCTGGCCGAAGCTAATCTGCTATTGCTCGACGAACCGACTAACCATTTGGATATCAAGGCTATCGAATGGCTGGAAAATTACCTTACCGGTTATCGCGGCGCCTTTATCGTCGTCTCTCATGACCGCTATTTCCTTGATAAGGTTACCGATCAAACCTGGGAAATGGCATCACAGCAACTTTATAAATTTGACGGGAATTATAGCGCTTATGTAATACATAAACAGGCGCAGCAAGAAGCGGCTCTTGGACATTACGCCAATGTCAGCGGCGAAATAAAGCGTATTGAAAGCATCATTGAACAGCAACGCCGCTTTAATCAGGCCCGTAATTATAAGACGATCGCTTCCAAAGAAAAACAAATCACCAAATTGGCCGGAGAGCTGCCGATAGTAGAACAACAACTTTCAAGTATCAAATTCCGCTTCGCTACCGCCCTGCCCGGCGGCAACGAAGTGTTACGCATCAAAGATCTGTCGGTTAACATCGACGGTAAACCATTATTTGCCAATCTTGACCTGGAGATCAACAAAGGCGAGCGGGTATTTCTGCTTGGACCCAACGGTTGCGGCAAAACAACACTGCTTAAACTAATCACCGGCGCAGAAGATATTGATAGCATCGGTATAATACGATTGGGAACCAATATCAATATCGGCTATTATGATCAGGTACAAAGCGAGCTAAAACACAATCACAGCCTGCTGGAGGAATTAACGGAATGTTTGCCAAAAGAAACGCAGACGCGCCTGCGTACGGCACTAGGATGTTTTCTTTTTTGCGGCGATGATGTAGGAAAGCTAGTCGGTGATTTAAGCGGTGGCGAACGCTCGCGCATGGAATTATTGAAACTGATGCTCTCTCCTGCCAATCTATTACTGCTCGACGAACCGAGCAACCATCTCGATATTAACAGCCGTGAAGCGGTTGAACAAGCTTTACTGAGCTACAACGGTACTATGTTAATCGTATCCCATGACCGCTATTTGATCAATAAACTGGCAACCAAAATATATTATCTAACGCCCCGGGGCACAATGTGTTCATTAGGAAATTATGATGATTTTTTAATTAAACATCAAAATGAAATCGATCAGCAGACGACAATAAACAAGCCGGAGAAGACTAGCAAAAGCAGTGTCAATGATTACAGGCAACACAAAGAAGAGGAAAAAAACCGCCGCCGGGCGCAAAAAAAGGTTGAACAAACAGAAGCGCAAATAGCAGCTTTGGAAGCTGATCTGACCGCGATTGAGGCGATGATACAACAACCGCAAATTGCCGCTGATTATCAGCAATTGAGCCAACTTTGCGACAAGCGCGAACATATGCAAAAACAACTAGTCGAATTATATGACCAGTGGGAGCAGGTAACACAAGAAATAGATCAGTTATAAGATTTAAAAGATTATTAGATAACATACAAAAAGAAAACGGTTGAATTATCAACCGTTTTTCTTTTATTGAAAACACAATATTATTTAAAAATTCCGTACCAAAATAAGCTATATATAGCTATTTGCAGTGGTTTGCAAGTTAATATTATTAATAAGAATCTTTTTAAACTGATACTGCTGAGGCCGGTGATCATACACAAAATGTCATCCGGAAAACCGGGTGACAAGATCGCTATGGTAAAAAACAGTGGGTATCTTTTACTGTTTTCTACTTTACCTATATATTTGTCGTATAATCGTCTTGTTAATGACTTAACAAACGGAGCGCCATAATAACGCCCCAGCAAGAAGTTAATGCTGCTGCCGATTGTCACACCGATATAATTATAAACAAAACCCCATACCGGGCCAAATAATAAAACTCCCGCCAAGCAAGTAAAGCCGCTGGGGAAAAATGGCATTACCACTAAAGCAATCTGCGTAGCTAAAAATAACACCGGGGCTAATACGCCGGCTTCATTAACATACACAGCCATTGCTTGCGAGTCGAATAATATACCCGCCTTTATGCCGATAATAAATAGGACAACAAGGAATGATAATCCGGCAATCGCAAATATATTTATTAAATTTTTAGCTGTTGTATTGCTTATTTTTGCTGTTGTATTGCTTATTTTTGCTGTTGTATTGCTTATTTTTGCTGTTGTATTGCTTACAACAGGAGAAGCGTCGGTTTTAATAGTAATACCGCCTTTATACCTTTTTGTTTATTATGATAGAATGAAACGGCATTTATAGAGGAAAGTAATGGAAAATCAAAAACTAAAAGCTCATATATTTGCGCTGATAACCATATTTATTTGGGGTTCGACATTTATTTCTACTAAGCTGTTATTAACAGATTTTACTGCCCTGGAAATACTGCTCTACCGCTTTATAATCGGGTATTTAGTGTTGATTTTTATTTACCCGCAATCATATCGGCCCCAAAGTCTGCGTCAGGAACTATATTTAGCCGCCGCAGGATTGACCGGAATAACTATTTATTATTTATTGGAAAATATTGCGCTTGAATACACTTATGCATCTAATGTCGGTACCCTAGTATCTATAGCTCCGTTATTTACCGCTGTATTTGCTTACTATTTTCTCAAGAATGAGCGGCCCAGTAAGTTCTTTTATATCGGTTTTGCTCTTGCCATATATGGCGTAATCATCATTAGTTTCCAGAGTACAAATATTACCATTAACCCCAAAGGCGATATACTTTGTATTATTGCCGCCGTCTCATGGGGCGCTTACTCTATCTTTTGTAAAAAGATCAGCAACTTTGGTAATATCAATGCCACCTTAATGACTAAAAGAATTTTCTTTTACGGCATATTATTTATTTTGCCAATCGCCCTTTTCGAAAATTGGAATTGGCGAGGGCAACATTTTGCCGACCCGCTCAATCTGCTTAACATGCTTTATCTGGGAGTTGGCGCTTCCGCAATTTGTTTTACTACCTGGAATTGGGCCATTGCCGAGTTGGGCGCCGTTAAAACCAGCGTTTATTTATATTTGACGCCGATAATAACCGTGATTGCTTCCGCACTGGTATTAAATGAACCAATTACCAAAGCTTTAGTTATCGGCATAACTCTGATATTGGTAGGATTGATTGTTTCCGAATTAAAAAAGGAGTCGCATCGCGACGCCTTGATAAAAATAAATTTTGATAAAGAAAGATATTTACGCAGTAAAGAACACCGATAATATTTATATCAAGTTGTCACAGCGTCCTTTCTTCTCCCGAAGTTAACATGCCAAATGCTAATAATCATACCATAAAACATTGGCTGAAATTCCGATGTTTATTTTTATTTATCTTTGCTTACCTAAAAAGAAAAGCGCCACCGTACCAGGACCGCAGTGAGCGCCAACTACCGGATCGATTTGGTGGATCAATATTTCTTTGGCCTGGTAAAAATCCATAACCTTGGATTTAAGATACTCAGCACTTTCTAAACAATCGCCGTGGGTAATACATATATTTTGATTCAATCCCAAATAAGATTCTTTCATTTTATTCGCCAGAGTATCAAGCGACCTAGTCCTGCCGCGTACCGTTTCAACCGGCACAAGCCGACCGTTATCATCAACATGCATGATCGGTTTAACTTGGAGCATGCCGCCAATCAATGCCTTGGCAGCTGAAATTCTGCCGCCGCGATATAAGTATTTTAAATCATCAACAGTAAACCAATGACATAAATTGCCGATATTTTTTTCTACCCAGTCGCTGACTTGAAAAATATTTTTTCCTTCTGCTCTCATTTGGCACGCATATTTGACAAGCAATCCTTGACCAAGTGAAGCCGATAAAGTATCTAAAGTAATAATAGTCTGCTGCGGATACTGTGTTTTTAATTTACTAAACACTTTGCATACTACGTCGTATGTGCTGCTAAGACGAGAAGAAAATCCCAGGTATAGAATGTTTTTCCCTGCTATCAGTAAAGGCTCTATCTGCTCTCTGACAGTTTCGGAATTGACGCAGGATGTAGTAATTTCTGCACCCTCCCGCATCATAATATAAAATTTAGTTAGATCATTATCCTGACCTTTTATATAACTTTTGTATTCCTGGCCATCAACAATAAAACTCAGAGATAAAACATGAATTGTTTGCTCATCTATAAAATTATCGGGCAAATTGGCGCATGTATCTGTAACAATCTCAAAGCTCATTATATGCCCTCCAAACAATACAACAACGACCAACAATTTATTTAGTATTTATTACTAAGTATAACATTATTAACATTACGTGTCAACAAAATAGTTCGCTTGATCTTGCCTAATTTCAATATTTACTAAAGACAATTACTATGTTATAATAACGAGTAATTATTATTCTTTGCGAGGTGGATTTATGAATATTATTGAAAAGAGTATTAATTTTCATTGTCCACGATGGCAGGAACTGCCGGACATAGGTTTATATATGGACCAGGTAGTCTGCATCACTGAAGATCATTTAGGGTTCTTTGCTTTAGGTGGCGAAAATAAAATAGTCACATCAACAATGATCAATAACTATGTTAAACAAAAAATGATTGCGCCACCTTATAAAAAGAAATATCAAAAATCTCATTTGGCTAGATTATTTATTATTTGTATTCTCAAACGTTGCTTCAGCATCTCGGAGACCGCCACCATTATCAACCTCTTGCTGCAAAAATATGATGAGCAAGAAGCTTATGATCTGTTTTGCAGCGAATTAGAAAATTCGCTGCAAATAGTATTTCAACCAGAAAAGATCCCGAGCAGCAATACTTCAACCGAACCAACAATGTTGCAAGCTGTTATGCGCGCCTTCGCCAACAAGACATATGCCCAATTAACAATCGACTATCTGCAAAACAAATAAAATAAAACCAAGAGACGCCGAACTAATCGGCGTCTTATTTATAATTAATCTTTAATTTTTTGCACTTCAGCCAATAATAACATGCGATGATTATCCACTGTTTGTGACAATAAACATTGGATAAAATAACTGATCTCGCAGCGGTTGATAATTATTGGTTAAATTAATAAAACCCTGCAAACTAAAAGGAGGCAAATAAATATGCTGCACCGTCGGTAATATAGTTGTAGTCAGGCTATAACCGCTGTCAATTTTAGACCTGGATATTATCCGCCCGGCAAACCGGTAAAATCCGCCGCTGCTGTGATAAACGGCATATGAAACACCATTTGTGGAATGATAGACGATTACCTCTCGATCCGCCAGCAATTGCAGGTACTCTTCCAAACAAAGGCCGTTTTTATAAATTAATTCGGCATGAGGCTGACCAACATAACGGATATGCCACGGCTCGTAAACATAGCCTGTAACCGCGGTTTTATCCTCAGGATAGCGAATAATAAAACCATATTTATAACAATTGGTGGTAATCCAATTCCCTGCCGCCGTGGTAGCAAACCGATTGTCCAAGGCATTATTAAGACTGGCGGTTGACAAATCAACAGCCAATCCTGTCTGATGTTCGCTGAAGCCCGGTGGCGCGACAATGCCAGAAGCCAGCTTATGCGCCTCTGCATAATCATAACCCAGCAAACGATAATATTTAATTTTGTTTTGATACAGGTGGGTTTGCCACGTATAATCGCGGTAGCCGTTAGTCGCGCGAATATCGCTGATACCCGCGGCCTGCATTGCTTTAACCATTTCACCTAACGCCTGGGCTGCGTCAACACGCAGGCGAACATCTGATGTTTTAGTCCGGATATAGGAATTCAGATAGACTAATTGCTGTGGAGTGTAGCCGCTGTTTAAAGCATGCTGACGGTTTACTAACATCAAACTATCAGTCGAGAGCGCCTCTGCTGTTGGCGAAAACAACATAATCAATATTAATAACGAAATTATGATCATTAGCTTATCGCGCATTCTCCGCCTCCGTCTCGCAAATTGGACACTATTAAATAATTATATCATAATCCGATACAATACAAAATAATTAGTTATCACTATATATCCTAGCCATCTTTACGGCAAACTGTCCGAAAACCCCTTATGCTATCAGGCTGTTGAGAAACAAGCCAGACTAGGCGGCGAGGATGGCCAGTTAGGGAGCGTACTAAAAGGTACGTGACCGACGCTGACCATCCTGACAACGACGTATGACGCAGTTTATGGACAGCCTGACGCAGTTGTTTATTGCATTAATTCTCTGTTTGGTGTAATATTTATGGGTAAAGGAGACTGGATAATGAATCTAATTAGAAATTTTTCTGCTGAATATGAAGACTATCTGCACGACGAATCAAGAATAATCGGTACTGCCGATACCATAGCATTCCCTAAAACAGAAGACGAAATCAGAGAAATTGTCAGATATTGTGTCAATAATAATATACCTATGACAGTGCAAGGCGGACGTACCGGCCTGACTGCCGCCGCCGTTCCTGAAGGCGGCCAGATTATCAATTTCAGCCGTATGAATAAAATAACTGCGGCCCGTTATGATGCTGAACAAAATGCCTTCTTTCTCAGCGTACAACCGGGGCTGCTTTTAGCGGAACTGCGAAAAGTTATTGATAATAAATCCTTCGATATCAGCAAATGGGATGAGCAATCCCGTGATGCGCTTACTTACTTTAGCGCCGGCAAGTGGACGTTTTCTCCCGACCCGACCGAAACTTCGGCAGCTATCGGCGGAATAATCGGCTGTAACGCTTCTGGCGCGCGCAGCTTTTATTTCGGGGCAGTTCGCCCTTATGTGGAAGCGCTGCGTATCGTACTGGCCGACGGTGACCTTTTGGAGATCCGCCGTGGCGAAAATTTTGCAAATGGTCGTAGTTTTAGCCTCACTACAGTCAGCGGACACACCATCAGCGGTCAATTACCTACCTACCAAATGCCTGTTACCAAAAATGCCGCCGGCTACTATATTGCCGACGATATGGATTTGATTGATTTATTTATCGGCAGCGAAGGTACACTGGGTATTATCAGTGCAGCCGAATTACGGTTAATACCGACCGCGCCGGTTGTCTGGGGTATCAGCTCATTCTTCAATGACGAAAAAACCGCGTTGCGTTTCGTACGGGCGCTGCGTCAGGAACAGCTCCCAGGTATCGCTGATATATTTAAACAACGTCCGGTCGCTATCGAATTTTTTAACCATAGTGCTCTGGCGCTTTTAAAAGAACAAAAACAGCATAATCCGGCTTTCTCACAAATCCAGGAGATTAAAGAAGGCAGCAATTGCGCCGTCTTTACCGAATTTCACAGCGAAAATGAAGAATATATGTGGCAATTACTGCGTGACCTGCTGCGCCTGCGCGAGCAACTGGGTGAAAAAGAGGACAACACCTGGGTAGCCACCAACAGCCGCGATATGGAAAAATTATTATTTTTCCGTCATGCGGTACCGGAATGCGTTAATATGCTGATCGATCTGCGCCGCCAAAGCGACGCCAGCATCCGTAAACTTGGTACTGACATGGCAGTACCCGATGATTATTTAGATGCAGCAATGGAAATGTATAACAGCGATCTACTTGCCAATCAACTTGACTTTGCAATTTGGGGCCATATCGGCAATAATCATCTGCATGTCAATATACTGCCGCGCAACGCTGAGGATTTTCGCCGCGGCAAAGAACTTTACGGTCAATGGGCCGGTAAAGTTACCTTCTGGGGCGGCACCGTTTCCGCTGAACACGGCATCGGTAAATTTAAAAAAGCTTTTTTATTGATTATGTACGGCGAAAAAAATATCGCGCAAATGCGCGATCTGAAAAAGCTATTTGATCCTTTGATGTTAATCAACCGCGGTAATATTTTTTCCGAACAATAGAACTGTCGAGGAGGAAATTTTTTGAAAGATTCTCAAGCTAGTACCATTATCGGTAATATCAAAAATACGCTGCGGCAAGCAATAACAGCAGCTTTTGAACAGGTGCGCGCTAACGACCAATTGACATACGAAGCTATGGCTGATTTTTTGGTTGAAGTGCCGCGTGAAGCAGCTCACGGCGATTTTTCCACCAACGCGGCAATGATGATGGCCAAAGCCTGCCATAAACCACCGCGTGTCATTGCCGAAATAATAACCGCTGCTATTGATCAAAAATCAGCCGGTGTAAGCTCGATTGAAATTGCCGGTCCCGGTTTCATCAATTTCCGTATGCAAACTGATTGGCTCAATAAATGTCTGACCGAAATTATAGCCGCAGGAGAAAACTTCGGCCGCTCCCAAATCGGTAAAGGCCACAAGATACAGGTGGAATTCGTCAGCGCTAATCCTACCGGCGAGCTGCATATGGGGAACGCGCGCGGCGCAGCCATCGGTGACAGCTTGGCCACGCTTCTGGATATGGCCGGGTTCAGCGTAGAACGCGAATTTTATATCAATGACGCCGGTAATCAAATCGAAAAATTCGCTTTGTCGTTGGAGGCGCGTTACCTGCAGTTACTGGGCAAAAATGTTGATTTTCCTGAAGACGGCTATCATAGCAACGACATTATCAGGGTCATGGAACAATTCATTAGCGAAAACGGCGATAAATATCTCAGCTATGAACCGGAAATCAGGAAACCTATCTTTGCCGAATACGCTTTGGCAAGAAAAATCGCCGATATCAAGCAGGCTTTGGCTGATTTCGGCGTTAAATACGATGTATGGTTCAGTGAACGCACGCTGCACGAAAGCGGCGCAGTTGCCAATATCGTCAAATATCTGCAGGATCAAGGCTGGGTTTACAGCAAAGATGGTGCATTATGGCTTGATTGCCAACGTTTCGGCGAAGAAAAAGACGAAGTACTGGTCAGGGCCAATGGCATCCCCACCTATTTCGCCGCTGATATTGCCTACCACCAGAATAAATTCCAGCGTGGCTTTGAAACAGTAATAGATATTTGGGGCGCCGATCATCACGGCCATGTAGCGCGCATGAAAGGCGCGATGGAAGCAATTGGCTACCAAAGCAAGCAATTGGAAGTGCTGCTGATGCAATTTGTCCGCCTCTATCAAAATGGCGAGATATTGAAAATGAGCAAGCGCACCGGCACCTATGTGACATTAAATGAGCTGGTCGAAGATGTTGGCCGCGATGCCGCCCGTTTCTTCTTTGTCATGCGCAGCGCCGACAGCCTGATCGATTTTGACCTCGACTTGGCCAAATCGCAAACGGCGGATAATCCTGTCTATTATGTCCAATACGCTCATGCGCGCATCTGCTCTATCCTTGCCAATGCCGCTACTGCCGATTTGAGCCCGCAGGCAGACACAACTAAATTATCGCTGATTACCGAGCCCTCCGAGCTATCTTTAATCCGCAAGCTGGCTGATTATCCCGACGAGGTGATTTTTGCAGCTGTCAACCGGGAACCCCAGCGCATTGCCACCTATCTTCAGGAGGTCGCCGCAGCCTTTCATAATTTTTATGCCCATTGCCGGGTAGTCGGCGAAGAACATGATTTAAGTTTGGCACGTCTTTCGTTAATACAAGCGACTGCGCAAATAATCAAATCTGGATTAAAGGCAATAGGCGTTTCCGCTCCGGAGAAAATGTAAAATAAATATAAAAAAATACCGGCTGGTTGAAACCAGCCGGTATTTTTTTATATTTTACTGATCTTTATTTTCCACTGACAATTTGCATCAAAGCCAGCAAATCGGCCTTTGTAGCATTAGTAACTATCATCACAAAATAACTAGTATCGCTGTCCTTATCATAGGCCTCGGCAACACCATAGGTATTCGCGGTTGTTTCATCATTTTTGGAATAACGAAGGCGACAGGACATGCCGTTAATATCAACCTTTTTATCGTAATCAAATTTATCGTCTATTTTGGAGAGCGTAACGTTACCGGCGGATTGCATTACTACTACCTGACTACCGTTATCAAGCTTAAAACTGACCTGTGAAACACTGTTTTCCAGAGCTGTTGTATCGACTTCAGTAACTTGCGTGGGTATCCGTACCGATACAGCGTTTTCACCCTCGCCAACCGTAACATCCTGCGACTTGGCAACATCAATTTTACTGGTTTGATCCTCAGTATCTTTTGTATTTTGTTTATCCGAACTGCTGCAAGCAACTAAAGTAAATGCTAAACAACATATCAATAACAAGAGCCATATTTTTTTCATTAATACTTACCTCCTAAAAATTAGTAACCCTGATAGTATACAAGTAATCCCTGCGGCTGTGCCAAGCTCAGATATGCTTCCAATGTCGCAATATCCTTGTCTTTAATTAATGAAAACATATTCGAAATCCAGCCGGTAGGTGGCGTATAGCTAAAATCGGCCACCTCGGCATTTTTAAAACCGCAGTCTTCAACAAATTGATTATAGGCTTGCTCATAAGTTGCTATACCATCAGCCAGCCCGTTATCAACCGCTTGCCGGGCGCTATAAATTCTGCCGTCAGCCAACGGTTTCAATGTTTGCATATCCATATCCCTTCCCTTTGATACGATATTCAAAAATTGCTGGTACGTCTCGTTAATCAATGATTGATAAATAGCTATTTGCTGGTCTGTTAATCCTTCGTACATATTGCCCATGCCTTTATTTTTACCGGAAGTTATGGTATTACTTTTAATCCCCAAATTATCTAAGAACGCTGATACGTCCAAAAAAGTACCATAGGTAACGCCGATCGATCCGGTAACACAATTCCGGTTCAGCAGTATTTTATCGGACGACGCCGCAATATAATAACCGCCGGACGCCATCATCGAAGCTCCGTAACTATATACCGGACGGGCGGTTTTTTCTTTATACTCCTGTAACTCATAATATAGTTCATCAGCAGCATACACAGTACCGCCGGGGCTGTCGATATAAAGCATCAATCCTAAATTATTATCATCATCAATCAAATAATCTATTGTATCAAGTAAATACTGCTGGTTGTAACTGCTGTTGGAGCTTAACAGCGAAGAACTGTCATTACTGGAAGTCATTTCTCCTTCCATATGAAGTATAGCAACATATGGTTGACTAGGACCGCTGATTGAATAATCATTACCAGCAAATCTTACAGCATTGTTGGTAACATTTCCCCAAACCGCAACACAAATGACAATCAGTACGATAATTAAAGCGACCAACCCTACTACCCACGGCCAAAACGGCCTGCTTTTTCGCGGGGCAGGCGGTGTATAACTTTGTTGATAATTATTATATTCCATCTTCGTACCACCTTTATATTATCATTTTATCCTATTTTCGGACTTTTCTTACCTGAATGTCAAGATATTCTATTATTTGGCAAAAAATTCCTTGCTGATAGTTCTTAATTGATCAATATTCTCTACCGTATAATCAGCACCGGCCTCTTCAAGTTCGCGCCTGCTGGCGGCCCCCCATAAAACGCCGCAAGCCGCTAACCCGGCGTTTTTAGCACAAGCCATATCATGTATGCTATCGCCAACAAAAAAAGCGTCGGTAGGCAATGCCGCCAATTGATCCAAGGCAGCCAACGCCGGACCGGCCTGCGGCTTGGCACCAGCACCACTGTCGGCGGTAATCAGGTAATCAAAATAATCAATTAAACCTCCGTCGGTCAAAGTCTCAATAGTTGACGGCCGCCTTTTTGCAGTTACAATGGCTGTTTTTATTCCATCATTTTTCAACTCGGCCAAATATTCACGCATACCAACAAACGGTTCGACTTTGATTTGCGATGAGCAGTAATGAAAATGATATGTTTCAACAAACTCTTGGTAGCCTTGTTCACCCAGCAGCTCCTTGCCGATTTGCACCAAAGGTATACCGACAAAGGCTCTGATTTGATTATCGTCAATCCCGTCTATTGCCAAATCATCTAAAGTCAGCCGCATAATATGAATTATAGACGATAAAGAATCCATAATCGTTCCGTCAAGGTCAAACAAGATCGCGCTCATGCTCCACCTCCATAGCCGCCAGCGCCGCAGCATGAACCTGCTTAAAACTTACATTCTTGCACTTAGCAGCAGCCAGGCAATCCTCATATTCGGGAGCAATGGTGTTGCCGCTGACGATAACGCCAATCTCTCCGTAGACAGTCTTAACTACAACCTTTTGCCGCGGGGCAACTATCCGCTGTTCACGGCTGACCCGCAGACCTAAAGTCGTTGTTTGCTCAAAAATCATCCGCGCAAACCGTCCAGCCTCGCCGGTTGGTACTATTAATTGCAGCTCCCAGGCAGGACGACCTTTTTTCATTAATAACGGCGAATAACTAAGATCCAGCGCTCCCAAGGCAAAAGCTTTTTCCCAAAGCTGTCCCAACAACTCGCCGGAGGCATCATCAATATTAGTACGCAACACATCAACACTGTCAGTCTCACTAGCAAAAATCTCGCCAATCATCAACCGTAAGATATTGGCTACCGCCAAATCTTTGGCGCCGGCGCCTGAGCCAACCGCCAGCAAACGGAAATTAGGGATTTGCTGCTCGGTAGCGGCAGCTTTTAGCAATGCTGCTCCGGTCGGCGTAATTAATTCGCCTTTCAGTTGTGATGGGACAAGTATCATTCCCATCAATAACTGCATCACTGCCGGAGCCGGCACGGCAATACGGCCATGCTGACATTCAACGCTTCCCTCACTCAAAGGCAGCGAAGAACAATAAACTTTTTCTATACCTAAATAATCCAAAGCCAACGCGACGCCGCAGATATCCAGTATTGAATCAATCGCTCCTACCTCATGGAAATGCACTTGATCGACAGGACAACCATGAGCCTTCGCTTCCACCTCAGCCAGTAATTCAAAAGCCGATGACGCTAATTTCGTAACCTTGGGCGGGAAACCGGCGCTCGTAATTAATGCTAGTATATCCACAAGATTACGATGATGATGCTGACGTTCGAATGAAAATGTCAAATGCTGAGCCGCTAACCCCTGCCGGGATACGGTATGCTGTTCAATCTGCCAACCTTCAAGATCAAGTTTTTTTAGTTGCTCACAGATCCGGTCAAGCGGTGCTCCCGCGTCAACTAATGCCGCCAACAGCATATCGCCGCTGATGCCGGTCGGACAATCCAAATAAACAATTTTTTTCACTGATCAGATACTCCTTAATAATATATCCCTTCTATATGTAAAAAAAGAGCCGCCTAGCGGCTCTTAAAATATTTGATTTACTAATCAATAATTTTACGATCCCCTCAAAAATTAAGCAGTTACTCAACAAAGTTTACAGGCGTATTGATTTTGAGCGGCTGGCTGATATCATAACCGCCCGGCAGCGTTTCAATTTTCTCTCCTTCAACCAAAATCTGTACTGAATCTACCGTATCAATAGAAGTACCAGTATAATAAATACAATTTACCAGCATTACTTCATTGGCTGAGCCGCTGTTATAGTTAAGTAAATCATCTGAGAAATTTAGTATTGCCACACCGTCATTTACAGTTACTCCTAACAGCTTGGTTGACGCAGGCAGCGGAGAATGGAGGATACCGCTCGACGATTGATCGGCAATTAACGCTTCGATAGCTTTCTTAACCAATATAACCGGAGTATTTTCTTTTTCGGTCAATTCGCTGTTGGCAACCATGATAGTCTGCGGTACCAGATACATTGCTTGACTATCGCTCAAATAATATACTAACGGCATGCTATTCTCCTGGTTACCGGAAGTTACAACATTAACCAATGGTAATCCCAAGGGCTGTGATATATCAACATCGCCGATATTATCACAAATAGAACCGTTAACCAGTATATGCAGTGTATAGCCATCAGTCAGAGGCAATACCGTTAAGAGTATAGAGTCAATAGCCAGTTGCGCCCGGTCCGCCGGTATATCTGTAATTTCATCAGTCAGATCAACATAAACAACTGAACCGCTGCTGTATAAATCAAGCAATTTAGTGCCTTCGGGAATCGAATCGGCAGCAAAACTATCGGGCGATCCGGTTATCAGCTTTTCCATGGCTACTTTAGCGACTTCCTTGGTAGCATTGATCGGCAGATTTAGCGGCAGCAAAAATTTGCCATCCAATGTAGTATAATATACGGTTGCTGTTGTTGCCTCTTTTTCTTCGGTCAGCGGAACCCTTTGGTCAGAAACCTGCTCACTGTTCTGCTCATCAGCACAAGCCATGGGGATTAAAGCAATCACCAACAATAATATTAAAAGGTAAATAACCGGTAAATTCTTCTTGTAAACCTTCTTCATTTAAAATCCTTACTGCTTCCAAACCAATGGAGCAAAATACACGTTTGTTTTTACAATTCTTAATATAGTAAGAAAAATCCTTCTTTTTTTAGTATATACTAATTTTTTGATATATTTGTCAATATAAAAGGAAAAAAAATATCTGAAATAGAATGTTAATCGTTGGGTTAAAATAAATTTTTATGATATAATATTTAAGCTATAATTTTTGAAAAGAGATGCTTGAATGAGCAATATAAACGAATCTTATGACCAGCCACAAATAGAAGCGATCATACGTGACAAATATCCGTTATTGGAACAAAGTTTATTAGAATTGTTAGCAATCCCTTCCGTCCAAGGAACTGCGACTGATGGCGCCCCTTTCGGAGCAGATGTTAAAGAAGCTATTGATTATTGCTTAAATCTGGCAGATAAGTTTGGCTTTACTACTACTGACGGCGAAGGCTATATCGGATTTGCCGATTGGCCAGGTAACAATGACGGTCAGATTGGTATTTTAAGCCATCTAGACGTAGTCCCCGCCGAAGATAAAGATTGGCAGTATCGGCCTTTTACTCCGCAAATAGTTGATGGACGCATTTATGGCCGCGGCGCAATTGATGACAAGGGGCCACTGTTGGCTTGTCTATTTGCCTGCGCCGTGCTAAAAGAAGCGGGTTTTAGACCAAGCAAAACCATCCGCCAAATATTCGGCGGTAACGAAGAAAGCGGCTTTGGCGATATCGAATACTTTAAAAAACATTTCCAGGAGCCGGATTGCGGCTTTTCACCGGACGCTAGTTTTCCGGTAATTATCGGTGAAAAGGGTATTATCCACTGGGAACTGTCGCAAAAGTGGCAAATGCAAGATCAGGGAGATTTGCTATTAGTATCAATAGAAGCCGGTACGGCTGCAAATATTGTTCCAGCTTCTGCCCAGGCAGTATTTAAAGCTACCCTGGATGGTAAAAAACAAATAAAAGATCTACTGCGGCAATATCCGGAAAAAGCCCGTATTCGTATCAGTGAACGCGATCAACAGCTGATAATTGACGTCAAAGGCCGCGCTACCCATGCTTCCACTCCTGAAGAAGGACTCAATGCTTTAAGTATTATTTTGCGGCTATTATCATTTATTAATTTCGCACCGCAAGGGGCTAAAACCTATATTAATATAATTACCCAATTGATCGGCAATGACGATTACGGCTGTGGTATGTGGATGGGAGCGGCCGATGAACTGAGCTTTCTGACTGCCGTACCGGTTCTGTTAAAAGTTAACCAAACATCAGGTACCGTTGCTATTGACTTAAGATTCCCAGTCACTCATACTCTTGATTATTATCAAAAGCTGACCCACGCAGTAGCACAAAAGTTTGATCTTACCATCAGCACGTTCGAAGGCAAAGAACCGTTGCTGGTAAAAGCGGATTCCACTCCAACCAGGGAACTTCTTGACGTCTATCACGCTCATACTGGTAAAGAAAAAACTCCTTTAGTAATCGGCGGCGGCACTTACGCGCGCGCGTTTAAGAATTTTGTGGCCTTTGGTCCATATCTACCTAACGAAAAAGGCATGGCACATATGGCTGATGAATATATTACCCAGGAAAAATTACTTGATCTGACGAGAATTTATGCCAGAGCAATTTATGCTTTGGCAAAGTAGAAGGAGTTTTGGTAATGATACAGACTGCTATTTATGTTGGCATTGGTGTAGTAATACTCTTACTATTGCTGCTGTTTTACAAAAAATTCAGTAAAGCGGAGGTAGCAACCATCGGTACTGGGGTGGTAGCTGTCTTGGATCAATCACCACCGGATATTGATGCAGATAACGATATTTCCCTGCCTCCCAGCGAAGAAACATCCAAGATTGCCAACGAACCGCAAACACATACGCAAACAACAACCGATGTTCAACCGGAAACAATAGATGATCAACCACAGTCGGAAGTAACCACAGATCAGCAACAAGAAACAGACGAACCGCAAATTCCACTACCTATTCTTGACGCCATTGACGCTGATGCGGACATACAAGCAAATATCGAAAATCTAACAAAAACAACCGTGTTTGAATTTAAAAATAACGATGCTACCCTACTTAAACCGATTAGAGCATTAGATCAACCCGAAACAACGGAAAGTACAATTCCCGATATTAACAGTAACCTGCCCCGTAACGAAGAAGAACTGGCAATGATTATTGCCAGCAAGGACGAAACACTACTTAATCTCTACTGTCGCGCCCAGACTATCAAGGAACGTAACGATATTGTCCGTTTTGCCCGCCAAGCACAATTAGCAGACAAAATATGCGCCATGACAGCCGATGATCAGGAAGCAGCAAATGCTGTGGATAGCAATATGGTTTTAGCAATCTTAAAAAAAGCCCGCAGCATTGAGCAAGAATTACTTAAATACGATACAACAGAACAAAAAAATGATCGGGACAGTTTAAGTTTACCATCAATACCATTCGAAAAAGAAAAATTAAATAATCAATAATCTTAGGGAGATGATAATGTTATGCAAGTTGTCTTTTTCCTTTTACCAAAAGGAGAAACAATTTATCTGTCCTTGAATCAAACACTGCGACAGGGATTGGAAAAAATGCAGCATCATCGTTATTCCGCCGTACCGCTACTGGATGATGACGGACATTACATCGGCTCATTTACTGTCGCAGACTTTCTTTGGTATATAAAAGACGCTTTAAATATGGACATTGATAAAGCCTCCAAGATTTTATTAAAAGAAATTCCCCGTCAACATGATAACCCGCCTGTTTCCGTTAACGCTGATGTCGATGATTTGCTGCAAATGGCTTTGGATGAAAACTTTATACCCGTAGTTGACGACCTAGGCATTTTTATCGGCATTGTCACACGCAGAGAAATAATGGAATACTATCGCAACCGTCAAAGTTAACTAAATTATGCCGGAGGACAATATGAGCGAAAGCAAAAAAATTCCCGAAAGAGCACAAATTGATGAGCAATATAAATGGCGGATTGAAGAAATTTACGCCAATAATGATGACTGGCAAAAAGATCTGCAATTATTAAAATCGTTAATCCCCGAGGTTGAAAAGTTTACCGGACGACTCGGGGATGGCAAAGAAATATTTATAAAATGCATGGAATTGCAGGATGAAATCAGCCAGCTATTAGACAGAGTATATCTCTACGCCGCTATGCGTCAGGACGAAGACAATACTTTGCCGATTTACCAAGCAATGCGAGACAATGCTGAAAGGATCGCCATTGAGCTTTCGGCTGTCTGGTCGTTTTTTTCACCGGAAATATTAGCGTTGCCACCAGAGACAATAGAGCAATATCTGGCCGATCCGCAAATAGAGCTATATAAGAAAATGATCACCGACATTACCCGCAAACGCCCTTATACACTGCCGCCGTCCGAAGAAAAGCTGCTGGCCGCCAGCGGCGATATGGCCGCTTCGTTTGATAACATTTTTACCATGCTCAATAACGCCGACATGGTTTTCCCCGACATCACCAACTCCAACGGCGAACAAGAACAACTGACGCATGGTAATTATATCAGTTTTCTGCAATGCCATGACCGCAGTGTCCGTAAAGGCGCTTTTGACGCGTTATATGCTACCTATGCCAAAAGCACCAACACGATTGCCGCGGTATACTCATCATCAGTCAAAAAAGATATTTATTATGCCCGCACCCGCGGTTACGAAAACCCGCTGGCCGCGTCATTATTTGACGACAATATCCCAACTACCGTTTATGATAATCTGATCGAATCGGTACGCAACCATTTACCGCTGTTTTACAAATACCTTGACTTGCGCCGACGCCTCTTAAACCTAGACGAGCTGCATATGTACGATCTTTATGTACCAGTTATCAACGCAAAAGATAAAAGCTTCAAATATGATGAGGCTAAAAGGCTGGTAATTGCCGCTTGCGAACCGTTAGGACAGGAATATACCTCAACTCTGTCGATGGGATTGAACAGCGGCTGGGTCGACGTTTACGAAAACAAAGGTAAAACATCCGGTGCATATTCAAGCGGTGTTTATGGGACATCCCCATATATGCTGCTGAATTATCAGGATAACTTAAACGGCGTATTTACACTGGGCCACGAAGCGGGACACTCGATGCACAGCTATTATAGCTGGCAAACGCAACCGTATGTCTACTCTTCCTATCGCATTTTTGTCGCGGAAGTTGCCAGCACCGTCAATGAAAACCTACTAATTGATTATATGCTTCATAATTCTGATAACAAAGAAGAAGCAGCAATCATTGTTAATCATTATCTGGAAGAATTCCGCGGCACCGTCTTCCGCCAAACCATGTTCGCCGAATTTGAAAAAATCGTTCATGAAGCAGTGCAAAACGGCGAAGCGCTGACCGCCTCACATTTGAATGAAATATACTACCAACTTAACAAAGATTATTTCGGCGAGGGTGTGGTCATTGATAAAGCAATCGCCGGTGAATGGGCGCGTATTCCTCATTTCTACCGTCCTTTCTATGTCTATAAATACGCCACCGGTTTTTGCGCAGCCTCTGTGCTGGCATTATCGGTTTTGGATAATGCCGAGGCACGGGCCGAAGCTGCTCAAAAACGTTATATCGAATTTCTCTCCAGCGGCAGTAGCGCCGATCCTCTCGATTTACTCAAAAAAGCCGGTGTCGATATGAGCACCTCTTATCCTATCAGCACAGCGATGAGTATCTTTGAAAATATGGTTAAACGTCTGGAATACCTAACAGATTAGATTATAAAAGGAGTTGTCTTTAAAGTGAGTGGAAAATCAGCCTGCGTTGCCCGTTTACAAAGCAAAAAAGAAACAGGAGAAAAAATTGTTGTTGTAACAGCCTACGATTATCCTTTTGCCAAATTAGCCGATGACTGCGGCGTAGATATGGTTTTGGTCGGGGATTCCCTGGGTAACGTGGTACTCGGTTACGACCGAACAATACCCGTAACAATGGACGATATGCTCCATCATACCCGTCCGGTAGCCAGAGCGGCCTCTCATGCTATGGTTGTTACAGATATGCCCTTTGGTTCGTGTCATATCTCATTCGAACAATCCATAACCAACGCTATCGCCATCATCAAAGACGGCGGCGCCGATGCGGTTAAAATCGAGGGTGGTTCCGAAATGGCGCCGTTAGTTGCCGAAATGACCAAATTCGGCATACCCGTAGTTGCGCATATCGGGTTGCTGCCGCAAACAGCTTCTCTCTGGGAAGGCTATAATACTTTGGGTAAAGACGAGGCTTCCGCCCGTCAATTGGTCGAAGCTGCGCAAGATCTTGAAGAAGCGGGCGCTGTTGCTATCGTATTGGAATGCATTACAGCTGATGTGGCTAAACTGATTACGGAAAAAATCTCAATTCCTACAATCGGTATCGGCGCTGGAGTAGGCTGTGACGGCCAAGTATTGGTAATCTATGATTTGCTGGGCTTGACTACCGGCAAGGTGCCCAAATTTGTCCGTCAATACGCTAACTTGAACCAAATCATCAGCGACGCTATCGCTCAATACTCCGCCGACGTCAGAGACTGTGTGTTCCCAGCCGAAGAAAACTCGGTTGCTATGGACGAAGAAGAAGCAAAGAAGTTATACTAAATTTGAGGTAAACTATGAAAATATTGATTGTTGGTGCCGGCGCCATGGGTTGCTTTTTCGCATCTATGATCAAAAGGGCAAACGGTGAAGTCACCATATATGATATTAATCAGGATAAAGTCGACATTATCAATAACTCCGGTATTACTATCCATGAAAAAAACGGCGAAACCGTAGTCGTTCACGTCTCCGCTTTCGCCAACGTCGAGGAAGTGCCAGAAGTTGATTTGATAATATTGCTGGTCAAATCTTATAAAACAGAAAGAGCCGCCCGCGATTTGGCGCTTGTCGATAACGGCTTATTCAAAGTACTTACTTTACAAAACGGTCTTGGCAACACTGATGAATTGGTTAAACATTTTGATGAGAAACGAATTTATTCCGGTATCACATATCAGGGAGCTTATCAAATAGCTTATGCCGAAATTAATCATACCGGCAATGGCTTAACCACTATCGCGCCGTTGGCTGACAATATGCTACAAACAGCTATGGATCAGGCGCGTTTTCTCAGCAATTGTAACATACCCACCGGGGCTACCACCGATTTGGATTCGATAAGCTGGAAAAAGTTGATCGTCAACAGCGCTATCAATCCGTTATCTGCTATTCACGGTTTAAAAAATGGAGAACTACCTAAAAATTCTGAGGCAGTACGCGATATGGTCGCCCTGGTAGTGGAGGGCGTCACGGTTGCCCAAAAAATTGGTATCCCCTTAAGTTACGGAGAGACTTGGGCCGAGGTTTTAGACACTTGTAGAGATACTGCAGAAAACCGTTCTTCAATGCTGACGGATATAGATAACGGCCGTTCTACCGAAATCGAGGCCATCAACGGCAGTATTGTCCGCTTTGGCGAAGCCAATGGTATAGATACTCCCACTAATGTGCGAATGATCCGCAAAGTAACTGCATTACATCGTAATTTTATCATTAACGTTTAAAAATAATACTTATTAGAAAAAAACATGCGCTAAATACACTATTTTTACTCATATTGCAAAACAAAAACACCTGATGCATTCATATGTAGCAGGTGTTTTATTTTGTTGCGAGGGCAGGATTTGAACCTAAAATACTACTATAACGAAATATATAATCATAAGAATTTCTGCGGCAATTTTAAAGAGCATTCCGCCAAGGATGCCAACTAGCGCACCAAAACCGCTTCTAATAGCCTGTTTAAATTCTGTCCCCTGCAAAAATTCAACAACAATCACACCGAGAAATGGGCCTATAACAATACCTAACGGCCCTAAAAAAATAAGCGCTAAGATTGTGCCAATAATAGCTCCGTAGGCAGTGTATTTATTGCCTCCAAATTTTTGTGTACCGATAGCAGCCGAAAAATAGTCTGATAAAAATATTATTATCAATACTATCGCTTCTATGATATAAAAAAATACGCCCAGTGATGCAAAACCAGTCATAATCCCATAAAGGAGCACTCCAAAATAAATGAAGATAGGACCGGGTAGTGCGGGTAAGATAGTGCCAATTATACCTATGATGAATAGAATCACTGAAAAAACTAATGCCAATATATCCACTTCAAGCCCTCCAATAAATATATTTTGGGTCTTTTGAGATAATTAAATACCTGATATTTTCTATGGTCTATGATTATAAAAGGCAAGCGTTGTTTTTATCCTCTATACTTGTTCTCCTTGAAAGTTCGTAGAAGAAAAATCACAATAATATCGTGGTCATTTTTGCGCCTGGTACATTCCAGATAAAGCGATGTGATTCATTTGAAGGAAGCAGTATGCAATCCTTGGTTTTTGTATGTAATATATATTAGTCGTTATAAATATCCACTTATTATAGTATAACAGCCATATAACTAAAAAAATAGTGCAAATAATGTCGTTTCTAAATTAATTATTCGCTCAATTATTTTATGAGTTGAACATTTACTGCATTCCAGCGATTTTATGCAAATAATAAAACCCCTGATAGCAGGGGTTTTATTTGGTTGCGGGGGCAGGATTTGAACCTACGACCTCCGGGTTATGAGCCCGACGAGCTGCCAGCTGCTCTACCCCGCGGTAGATGGTGGAGGGGGATGGATTCGAACCATCGAAGGCGGTGCCAACAGATTTACAGTCTGCTCCCTTTGGCCACTCGGGAACCCCTCCAAGAATATTCGTTGATTGCCGAAACCGCTAATTCATGGTTGGAGCCGACGATGGGACTCGAACCCGCAACCTGCTGATTACAAATCAGCTGCTCTGCCAATTGAGCTACGTCGGCAAGGCTGACAAAGCTCATTATAACAACATTTGTAATTGTTGTCAATGGTAAAAAAAATTGATTTAAATTAAAATTTTAGCTGCTAAACGATAACTTATCTTATAATCAGTAATTAATTTGTTCCAGAATTTTGGCTACCATTGGATTAATAATTTTTAGATCCGCAGATTCTATTTTACCGGAATCAAATAAAGATGCAATCTGCGGATCAATAGGCATTAATCCTAAAATAGGCAGATCTAATTCGGCCGCAGCTTCCACGGTATTGCTTTTACCGAAGGGGTAAATGGTCTCACCGCATTTGGGGCAGCTGATAAAGCTATAATTTTCTATCATACCAAGTACGGGAATTGCCAGCTTTTCAGCCATGTGAACGGCCTTTGCCACAACCATTGCCACCAGTTGTTGAGGCGACGTTACTATAACAACTCCGTCCAATGGCAAAGATTGAAACACGGTCAGGGGTACGTCACCGGTACCGGGCGGCAGGTCGACAAGCATAACATCAATATCGCCCCAAAGCACATCAGTCCAAAACTGTTTGACAACACCTGCGATCATCGGACCGCGCCAAATAACAGGTTCATTCTGGTCGTCGAGCAGTAGGTTAATCGACATCACCTTAATGCCGGTTTTACTTTGGCAGGGAACGATGGCATTATCTTCACTTTTAGCATGCTCAGTTAAGCCAAAACCTTTGGGAATGGAAGGACCGGTAATATCGGCGTCGAGTATAGCAACGTTTAAGCCTTGCTGACGCAAGGCAACAGCCATTAGCGAAGTAATGGTGCTTTTACCGACGCCGCCTTTGCCGCTGGCGATACCGATTACTTTTTTGATGGTTGACCCTTGATGCGGCGGTACGCGTAGATTAAGCGGAGTTTTACGTTCGCTGCAACTGGCAGCACAAGATCCGCAATCATGGCTACAACCTTCCGGTTTAGTCGATTCTTTATCCGTATTATTCATAATTTTCTCCCTTATGCTATATCATTGTTGAAATATTTGTCAAAAACATTTTTGGCCGCATTATAAGCAGCCTCTTCAATTTCTTTGAAGTGAGCAAGAAACTGATGGCCTTCTTCGGTTAGCGTTGAGCCACGTGCACCGTCACGGTTGACTAGGTTGATGCCAAATTCCTTTTCTGTCATGTGCAGTATGCGCCAGGCTTTGCTGTAAGCCATACCCAGTTCATTGGTGGTGCTGTAAAGAGATCCGTTTCTATCTATACCTTCCAATAATAATACGATCCCTCTGCCAAAACCATGGCCTTCAAAAAAACCGTCGCGTCTTAAGGTAACACGAATTTTTAATAAAATTTTATCGGTCATATATTTAAGACCTCCATATATAGTTTACCTCTTTAAGAATAAAATAAATATAATTATTTGTCAAATACAGAATTATTGACAAAAAAATATTATTGGTGTAGATTATAGATGCTTCGAGTTATATTTTAATAGAAAGGTTGAAATAAAATGGAAATAACGATGCTGAAGTCCAAAATCCATCGCGCTACAATCAGCGATGCAAAACTTGAATATATCGGTAGCATAACAATTGACGAGGATCTTTTGGCTGCAGCGGGTATATTGGAATATGAAAAGGTTCACGTCTTAAATTGTAATAACGGTGCGCGCCTGGAAACATATGCTATCAAAGGCACCGCCGGTAGCGGTACTATCTGTTTGAATGGCGCTGCGGCTCGTTGCGCTTTGCCGGGAGACGTGGTGATTATACTTGCCTATGCTCAGATAACTGCCGAGGAAGCAGCCACATATCGACCTAAAATAGTTGTTGTTGATAGCGATAATAAAATTGCGTCAAAAAATTGAAATTAAAATCACTAACTTTAACAAAGCCACCCTATATCAGGGTGGCTTTGTTAATTAAAAGAAATATTTATAGATTAACATTGGATATACGACAAAATCTACTTGCTAATATTAGTTTGGCTGAACATTTGACAAGGAATAAGCTAATTGGCGTCGAAGTAAATAAAATTAATTAGAATAGTACTATATATTGGTAAATATATAGTTTTGATTGGAGAGACCATACGTTACGATGCTTATTAAGACTATTAATGTTTGTAAAGTATATAAAAACGGCTTAGAAGCTCTTAAAAATATTAATTTGGAAATTGACGGCGGGGAATTCGTCTTCCTGACTGGAGCCAGCGGCGCGGGCAAAAGTACGCTGATTCGCCTTTTATTTCGTGAAGAATTAGCTACAACCGGTCAAGTACTTATTTCCGGGCGCAACATTGCGCGGCTCTCTCAGCGGGAAACGGTCAGACTGCGACGCAATACCGGCGTAGTATTTCAGGATTTCCGCCTGATGGAACGCAATACTGTATTTGATAATGTGGCGTTTGCCTTAAAAGCTGTTGAAAGATCATGGGAAGAGATTAGAATACGGGTGCCGCAAGTATTGGAAAAGGTTGGCCTGGGTGGCCGGGAAAGCGAAAATGTTATGCATCTTTCCGGCGGCGAGCAGCAACGTGTTGCCGTAGCGCGGGCTATTATTAACCATCCGCTGATCCTTTTTGCCGACGAACCGACAGGTGATCTTGATCCGAATACCTCATTAGAATTGATGAAGCTGTTTGAACAAATCAACAATGACGGTACAACATTGTTGATTGCTACCCATGACAAAGAAATGGTCAACAGGATGCACCGCCGCGTGCTGACGCTCAACGGAGGCAAGTTGGTTGGCGATACCGTTGGGGGGTGGCAGCTATGAGATTGTATAGCTTTCGTTACATAATACCGCAAGCGTTTAAATCTTTAAAGCTTAACGGTTGGATGACTTTTGCTTCGATAATGACTATCTCCATTACGCTTTTCCTTTGCGCCATCAGTTGGCTGCTGGTGGTTAATATTGATGCCAATGCTCAGCAGATGGAATCAGATGTGCGGGTGTCGGCTTATATTAGCCAATCAATTTCCAGCGAAGATTATTCGGCGCTGAAAAAGGAAATAGAAGCGATTGACGGTGTTGATCAAGTGGAGTTCGTTAGTAAAGCACAAGGTTTAAGTGATCTTGAAAAGCGTTTTGGCGGCGTCAACCTTGAAGATACATTGGGCGGTAATAATCCGTTGCCGGATAGATTTTCTATATCGGCTGTCAACAAAGATTCAGTAAACAGTGTTGCCAAAGCTGTTAAAAAATTGACTGGCATCGATACGGTGCGCTATGGCGAGGGTTCGGTCGAAAAACTCTTTGCCTTAACCGATACGGTACGCAAAGTTGGCATTACATTGATTATATTACTTGGTATAGCAGCTATAACTCTTGTAGCAATGACGATTCGGCTGACGGTTTTTGCCCGCCGTAAAGAAATCATGGTCATGAAGTGGGTTGGCGCGACCAATGCTTTTATTCGCTTGCCGTTTCTTTTGGAGGGCGTTATATTAGGCGTGATCGGCGCTTTGATAGCTGTTGTTCTGGTATTTATTTGTTATAATTATGCCGGCGCTTATGTAGCCGGTACAATATCCTTTGTATATTTATTGAAATTGGGCGACATCTGGTTAAATATTTTGGGTTTTGCCGTTTTGGCAGGTCTGCTGATGGGAGCATTCGGAAGCTTTATTTCGTTGATAAAAGGCCTTGATGTATAACCCGTTTGGAGGTTAATTATGAAACGTTTACACCGATATTTATTATTGGCAACAGCAATAGCGATATTTCTGGTAATGATTGTTCCGCTTAATACACCGGCGGCGAATAGTTCGCCGTTGGATGATTACCGCAATCAGCAGCAGCAGATCAATTCCGAGATGAAGGATACTCTTGATAAGATTGATGCGGCTAAAGACCAAAAGGATTCGTATCAATCACAGATAGAGTCTTTAAGCGCTAAAATCCAATCATATCAAAAAGAAGCTGATGCGGCACAAGATCAAATTAATACAGCCAATGCTGATATTGCTGAATCAGATGTTAAAATAGCGGACGCTACTAAGCGTCTCAACGAGCGTCAGGCGGCGCTGGAAAGCCGTTTAACTGATATCTACGTTTATGGCGATATTACTATGGTCGACGTAGTTCTTGAATCATCAAGTTTTGACGATTTCGTGGTAATGTATGATATGGTACAGCGGATCATGGGCCAGGATAAAGAGTTACTGGATCAAATTTCTGCCGAAAAGACCACTATTGAGCAGCAAAAAGCCTTACAGGAACAGCGCCGTGACGAATTAGTGGAGCTCAAATCCGAAAAAGAATCCGCAGCAAACCAGCTGGAGTCGCTACAAGGCAAGAAAGAGGATTTGCTTGATGAGACAAAAATGACAATCAAGCAGTTGGAATCATATTATGATGCGATGGATAAGGCTGCTGATGAAGTTGCAGCCAAAATCCGTTCTTTAACCAAGGGCAGCGATACGCTTTATCTCGGAGGCGAATTTGTTTGGCCGTTGCCTTCTTCTTGTACTACTGTTACTTCTCCGTTCGGCAATCGCATGCATCCGACATTACATGTCTACAAGATGCATACCGGTATTGATATTTCGGCTACCAAGGGTACATCTATTTACGCCGCCGGGGCTGGTACGGTAATTTATGCCGGCTGGTTAACCGCTTACGGAAATGCGGTAATAATCGATCATGGCGGCGGTGTAACAACACTTTATGGCCACATGTCAAGGCTCGGTACTTCTGTGGGTACGGTTGTATCGGCAGGCGATACCATCGGTTATGTCGGTTCTACCGGTTACAGCACCGGAAATCATCTTCATTTCGAAGTTGACGAAAACGGTACGCCTGTAAATCCCTGGAATTATCTGAAGTAAATAATGATATAATAATAGAAACCAATTAAACAGGCGCTGATAGCGTCTGTTTAATTGCTGGTATGCTGTTTACAATATATATCCGAACAATTGCGATTTAGATTAAAAATGGGAGGATTTGTGAGAAATAAAAACAAGATTTTATCACTGATTTATATAGTGATAATTACCAGCGTTATTTGCGCCGGTTGTAATTCACGATCTATTTCTACAAAAGAAGATATCGCATTATCCTCTATTGCCAACACCGCTGCCAATGCTTCAAAAGCAGTAACTGCCAAATTGGCGGATAATTATGCCACCTATTTCACCGCCGATGAATATAAGATGCTCTATGACGATTATGTTGGCAGTTTCGGTGGCGTCGGTATATACATGGTCGAAAACGATGAAAACGAAATAGTTATCTATGAAGCAATGGAAGGATACCCGGCGGCTAAAGCCGGTATTGTCGGCGGAGATGCAATACTGGCTGTTGATGGCCAGAAGGTTAGCGGCGACCAGTTTGATAAACTACCTATGATGGTGCGCGGAGAAATCGGCACTACCGTAGATCTGAAAATGCAGCGGGCTGCTGATAATTCTATATATAATGTATCGTTGAAAAGAGTAACAGTCGAATCGAAGTCTTTAAAAGGCGAGTTTCTCGAAGATATGCCCGGCGTTTTATATGTTTCAATTTTTGATTTTACCACCAATACTCCTAAAGAATTTGTAGAATTATATAACAAGTTATCCGCCGAACAGCCTGTCAATGCGATTATTTTTGATTTACGCAATAACGGCGGCGGCAGTTTTCAGGCGGCTATCAGTTTGGCCGAATACTTTGTGCCGGATGGTAATGTTATTGTCAGCGAAAAAAGCAGTGACGGCGAAACAGTGACGCGTTCCAAGGGCGGCGATTTATCTGATACGCCGGTAGTAATTTTACAAAACCAATATAGCGCCAGTGCCTCCGAGGTATTGATCGGGGCGCTTAAAGATAACGATATTGCCGAAACGATCGGTTGCAAAAGTTATGGTAAAGGTATAACTCAAATATTGGAAGAATTACCATCCGGAAGCGCCATCCGTTATACGCACAGCCGCTATCTGACTCCCGACGGTTTTGATTTGCACGGCGTTGGCTTAGAACCGGAAATCAAAATAGCTGAAAAGGATGATACAGCGGTAGCCGATTATTATAAACTGGATGTAAAGGTCAATCCATATTTGGCGGCCGCAGAAAATTACCTTAAAGATAAATTAAATATCGCTAAGTAATAATAAGTTATATCTTAGCAGTACTATATTAATATCTGTAAAATTAAAAAGTGCATTTCCTATAAACGGGAAATGCACTTTCTTCATATTCATCGCAACGGCGTTATTTTATGCTATTTCATCAAAGCGCAGATATCGTCGCTGAAAGCCGTCGGGTCTTCTATCGACAGGCCCTCCATCAACAACGATTGGTTATATAATATTCTCGTCATCAAATCAAATTTCTCTTTATTGTTTTCGTAAGCATACTTCAATGCCTGATATACATCATGTTCTTTATTGATCTCCAGTACTTTCTGCGCCGAGATTTCCTGTCCGGCGGGCATCGCTTTGAGTATCTTTTCCATCTCGATCGAAAGGCCACCTTGGCTGCTTAAACATACCGGATGGGTTTTCAGCCGTTTGGAAATACGCACGTCCTTGACTTTATTGCTTAAATAATCTTTCATTGCCGCCAGTATATCCTTATCGGTATCATCTTCCTGGGCAGTTTGATTTTGCTCGTCGCTGTCTTTGATATCCAAATCGCTTTCGGAGACGGATTTGAATTCTTTGCCCTGATAATTATAAATAACCCTGATGGCAAACTCGTCAACATCATCGGTCAGGTATAAGACCTCATACCCCTGATCAAAGAGCATTTCTGTCTGCGGCATTTTGTCAATACGTTCGATCGATTGGCCGGAAGCAAAATAGATGTATTTCTGGTCTTCCTTCATCCTTGAGACATACTCGCTCAAAGTAACCATGCCTTTTTCTTTAGACGAATAAAACATCAGCAAATCCTGCAAATCTGCGTTCTCGTTACCAAACCCCTGATAAATAGCAAATTTCATCTGCCGGCCAAACGAGCTAAAGAACTTCTCATACTGCTCCCTTTCGTTCTTCAGCATATTCTCCAGCTCTTTTTTAATATGGTTTTTGATGCTCTTGGCAATAATACTCAGTTGCCGGTTATGCTGCAGCATCTCCCGGGAAATATTCAAAGAAAGGTCGTCAGACTCCACCATGCCGCGCACAAAGCTGAAGCAGTCGGGCAAAAGATCCGCGCACTTTTTCATAATCAAAACGCCGTTAGAGTAAAGCTCCAGGCCTTTTTCGTATTCCGGCGTATAATAATCGTAGGACGCTTTCTCCGGGATATATAGAAGCACGTTATACTGGACCAATCCCTCAGCTTTGGTATGAATGTATTTCAAAGGCTTGTCCAAGCCAAAATGCTTTTCATTATAAAACTGCTCGTAATCCTCTTCTTTCAGCTCGCTTTTATTTTTGCGCCAAAGAGGAATCATGCTGTTAAGTATTTGCTCGTCAATAAAAGGCTCATACTCGTTGGTTTTCCCCTCCACTAAGCGCGTAGTATGCAGATCCATTTTGATCGGATAACGGATAAAATCCGAATGTTCCTTGACCAACGCGCGCAGACGATATTCATCGAGAAATTCATCGTAATTTTCTTCCTCGGTATTATCTTTGATGGCAAGAATCACTTCCGTACCGATGCCGTCTTTGGCGCAAGGCTCAATCGTATAACCCGCCGCGCCCTCCGACTCCCATTTATAGGCCTCGTCGCTACCTTGCGCCTTAGTGATCACTGTCACGTTGGCAGCCACCATAAAAGCCGAATAAAAGCCCACGCCAAACTGGCCGATTATGTCATAGCCGTCCTCTATTTCATTTTCCTTCTTAAAGTTCAGCGAGCCGCTGCGGGCAATTACGCCAAGGTTATCTTCGAGTTCTTCTTTGGTCATGCCGATACCGGTGTCTATGACCTTTAAAGTCCGCGTCTGTTTGTCGGGGACGATTTTAATGCAATAATCGTCGCGGTCAAAATGAACCGATTCATCTGTCAGCGCTTTATAATACAGCTTGTCGATAGCGTCACTGGCATTGGAAATAAGCTCTCTCAAAAATATCTCCTTATGTGTATAGATGGAATTAATCATCAGGTTTAATAATTGCTTTGATTCGGTTTTAAACTGTTTCTTTGCCATTGTTCTCCCTCCGGATATTAATATTGTATTAACCCTGCAAACTAAAACACATCGGTGGGCCGACGATGTGTTCTTGTTATATTACATATATATTTATATTAGTATATTTGGCCCGTCTATTCAATATCGATTTTTACGGAATTATCAGGTTTGTCTTTTTTGGGTACCGTGACCGTTAAAACACCGTTCTCAAGTTTTGCCTTGATTCCTTCGGAATCAGCATCAGCCAAAAACACAGTACGGCTCATTGAGGAATAGCGCCTTTCTTTGTGAATAAAGTTTTTGCTGTCTTCCTCAACGCTCTGTTCTTTATTAACTAAAATACTCAATCGTGCTTCTTCAAGCTTAATACTCAAATCACTTTTTTGAATGCCGGGTAATTCCGCCTCCAAGATATACTCTTGATCATTTTCCTGAACGTCAATCTTAAATGTGTCCCAGGCCAGATTGCTGACAAAACACCTACCATCATTAAAAAAGTCGCCTAGCATGTTTTGAAAATTATCAAAACCTGTACTTATAGCATCAAGATTTTTCCTATTTATAGGATTCCGACCTGACATAATCAACAACTCCTTTGCGTCACTCTGTTAGCACTCTCGGCCCTTGAGTGCCAATTTTGATTAATTTATAGCACATTATTTTTGCTATGTCAATACGATTTTGTTATTTTCTGGTTATTTTTTTTATTACTTAGTATCTTCACAAGCTGATAATAAAATACGAAAAACTAGTAATTAAAAAGCATCAAAAAGGTATTGCATTCTCAGCCGCCGTTTTGTATAATGGATAAGCGGCAAAAAATCAGCTAAAATATCTTTTGCGCATAATTTATTATATTTTGCCGGACATTATCTTATAAATATTATTTAATACTTGAACAACAACACGACTTGGAGAAGTCGCCTAGTTTGGTCGAGGGCGCGCGACTGGAAATCGCGTAAACCCCAAAAGGGTTTCGAGAGTTCGAATCTCTCCTTCTCCGCCACACAACAAAACGCCTGTATCAGATAGGTACGGGCGTTTATTTTTTTGCTGTTTTGGAGATAAATTCCCAATATTAAAGCTTAAGGGGTTAGTATATTTGTCACTATAGAAAGCGAGCGTGTGCCAAAAATCGATAAATAAGACCAGCTATAGAACCAATACCATAATAATAGGCATCAATTTCTTCAAGAGGAAATCCTGTAGAGTGTCTATTGAAAAAACTGAAGGTAACTTAAAACACAGCCGATCATTATGGATATAGAATAACCCTGTTTAGATTTGAGTGTCTAAGCAGGGTTAATTTTTATAGCTTTTTAATTTTATGAGGAGTTCAAATTCGCTTAAACAATATGCCTGATAAAATGCCCAATATAATCAAGACGATAAAATCTATTGAAATTACTGCGATTTCGAAAATATACTCGCGTTGGATGCCATAAACAAAAGTAATAACTCCTAAAGCGGCTATTGATAAAATAAATCCTACGACACAAGTCCACCGGAGAGTATTTGAAAGCCAACCTTTTTGGGTAAATACAGGTGCAAAAAACAATATAGAAAACGATAATAACAAATAACCGGCTTCTTCCAAAGCAATAAAGATTCCATGAGGATTATATTGTGTTAAAAGTGCCAAAGCCTCAGTTTCGCCGTTAAGTAGGCTTTGTTGTATCACAGTGACCTGTAAAAAGTAATCAACAAAAAGGATACCGGAAGCTAAAACAGCAAACATCACGCCTATGTGGCTGTATAGCTTTTTTTCAGAACAGGCGTATCTGTGAACACAAACTCCGTAGATAATAAACACCAAAACTAAAGCCATCGCTGGATACATCCAAAAATAATCCCTGGGGAAACGTGAGATTATGTCTGTATAGGGGTATGTAGTAATTGTACCTGTAGCAAAGGGGCCTGATATAGGTGGGGTACATATTGCTATTGCAAAAGTAAGAACTGTTAAAACTGACAACACTATGGAGCTGGTCATACCAATTGTCTTCAATTTAAAATCAGCTTTGTCTTTACCATTTATCATAGAAGTCCACTCATCTCCAATCTTCTCTTACCTCATATTATACTATACAATTAAGTATACACTATCACGATTTAAATTCAAATATATTATAAACGAACAGTATAAATGAACGATCAAATCTTTTATAATGTGTATGTTATTAGGTGAGAAATGCTTAGAACATTTTTAACATTTTTTTAACGTAACCAATAATTTTAACGCATTTTAACCAATTACTAATAAAGGGCAGGCCAGGTAAAAGCTAAGCTAGATAAGCATATTTAATGGATAATCAGACTATTAAAAGTGATAAAAACATTACTGGAAATCGCGTAAACCCCAAAAGGGTTTCGAGAGTTCGAATCTCTCCTTCTCCGCCACACAACAAAACACCTGTATCTGATAGGTACGGGTGTTTATTTTTTGCTCTAATTGAGATAAATTCTTAATATTTAAGTTTTAGGGGTTAGTATATTTAGCCACTATAGAAAATGGTCTAGTTCATGTTTTACTACGGCAGTAATCATAATATTAAAAAGATTAATTTCGCGTATTAGCAAATATTGGAGAATTTATTAATAAATTTTTAAAACGTTTTTGGGCAAAACTACTTGTAGGTAATCTAATAATAAGGTACAGGAATTAAAATTTAATATTTTTCTTGACTTTTAAACAGTTTAATAGTATATTTAAAACGCTCGTTAAAAGTAAATGGATTTTTAAAAACCTTCTCTGTTGCCTAAGACTAAGACTCCGGGAAGTAATAAAAACTTCCTTTTTAGTGGCGGGCAATAATAATTCGGAGGTTTTTCTATTATGTATGAAGACAAAGTTTTAACCTGTAAAGACTGTGGTGCTGAATTTGTATTTACTGCTTCTGAGCAAGAATTTTATGCTCAAAAAGGTTTTACAAATGAGCCTGGACGTTGCCCCTCATGCCGTGCAGCGAAAAAACAACAAAACCGCGGTGGTAGCAGCAGAGGCGGATACAGCAATGACCGTCAGGAACGCCAAATGTACCCGGCAACCTGCGCAGCCTGCGGAAAAGAAACAATGGTTCCTTTCCAGCCCAGCGGTGACAAACCCGTATATTGCCGTGATTGCTTCGCTTCTCGTCGCAATCGTTACTAAGTTTTAAAAAAGAGACCTTCTTGGGGTAAATCCCAGGAAGGTCTTTTTATTATACTGCTCTTGCATTTTTCCAAAGAGCATGATATTTTTAAATTAACACATACAGAGGAGGATTTTGATAATAAATGGATATTAAACCTTATATTCGCGAAATTCCCGATTGGCCTATCGAAGGCGTGAGCTTTAAAGATATCACCACCCTGCTGCAAGACCCGAAACTCTTTACATATGTAGTCGATGCCATGATCGAGCCGTTTAAAAACACGGAAATTGATAAAATTGTGGGCATTGACGCGCGTGGTTTCCTGCTGGCGACGCCAATTGCTTATAAAATCGGCTGCGGCGTCAGTCTGGTCAGAAAAGAAGGCAAATTGCCTTATAAAACCATCAAAGAATGTTATCAAAAAGAATACGGATTAGATGTTTTGGCGATGCATGAGGATACCATCGCAAAAGGCGAAAAAGTCCTGATAATCGATGATCTGTTGGCTACCGGCGGCACTATAGAGGCCACCATCAAAATGATCGAGCGCTTAGGCGGAGAAGTGGTCGGCGGCAGTTTTATTATTAACTTGCCGTTCTGCGGCGGCAGCGAAAAATTAACTAAATACAATATGAAATGGCTGGTGTCGTATGATGAAGAATAAGATAGGCATTATCGGCGGCAGCGGCCTCGACGACCCGAAAATTTTGATCAACCCCCAGGAAATTGATTTGGACACGCCTTACGGCAAAACCTCAGACAAATTGATCTGCGGCTCTATCGGCAATACAGATGTAGTCATACTGGCCAGACATTCCAAGCAGCACAGCATTTCGCCGACCAAAGTGCCGTATCTGGCCAACATCTGGGCACTGAAAGAAGTAGGCTGCCAACAAATTTTCGCCACCACCGCCTGCGGTTCCCTACGGGCAGAAATGGCGCCGGGAGATTTGGTTTTTCTCGATCAGTTTATTGATCATACCAAATTAAGAAGATTATCTTTCTTTGAGGACGAAGTTGTCCATACGCCCATGGCCGAACCATTTGACTTTGGCCTGCGCCAAAAATTAGTAGCGGCAGCCAAAGATCTGGGTTTTAAATATCACGACAAAGGCACCATGATAACTATTGAAGGGCCGAGATTTTCCACCAAGGCGGAATCAAAAATGTTTCAATCATGGGGAGCTGATCTGATCAATATGTCGACAGTACCGGAAGTCTCCCTGGCCAACGAATTACAGATACCCTACCAGTCAATAGCCATGGTAACCGATTACGACTGCTGGAAAGACGACGAGGAATCGGTCTCATTCGAATTAATCCTCAAGCGTATGAAAGACAACTCGGAAAAAGTAAAACAACTGCTGATAAAGATGGCAGAATAGGAGCGGCTCGAGGTTTATAATTCCTCTATGCTTCTATATAAAAAGCTTGCAGGTTAATTCTGCAAGCTTTTTAAGTTGTGAATATTCAATGAGTTAGGTATTCTTTTTATTTATTTGTCAGGCTTTAATTTATATATTGGCCAACTTCTAAATATATCTTGATCTGAAGGATCAAGCTTTTCAAAGTACATATGATAATCAAAAACATTATCTAATAAAATACTTATTGAACATAATGCAAGAACATCTTCATCTGAGTTAAGTTTTGCTTTTTTGTCATTTAATTGTATTTTTTCTTCCTTAGATAATGGAGTTTGTCTTTTTTTAATTTGCATTGTATTTATTAGATTAATAGTACTATCTATAGAATAATTGTCTAAATAATTTTGAATTTTTTCAGCTAATATTAAGAGTTTCCCACGTGTAGTATCTTTATCATATGCTATTAATATCTGAATAAGAAATTCAGTTAATAAGCTAAATGTTTGTTCATTTAATTCCATAGAAATAATTGAATCATAAATAACGTCACATTTAATGTTCGAAAATCTTAAAATATCCTCAGATTTCAGCTGTATATATGGACTAACTATAGCTTCTTCTCCATTTGTAAATTTCGCAATTACCATTAAATCATCATTTTTTTCAAAATAATTAAGTATTTCAAAAGCACCGTTATCTTTGGGTATTACTAATAGAGCAATACTAAGAGGCCCTATCATTATACAAGTTATACCTACTTGCAACTGTATCCCATTAGGAATTATTATCTTATTAAGGGAATTAATTAACCATGTCAAATTATTAGAATTTGGCTTTATGAGATCATCAAAGTTTTTATCATAATTAATCCCTAAATTATTAAGTATATTTTCTGCCATAGTATAATTTGATAGTAATTCTTCTAATTCTTCTAAACCTTTATTGTCACGAAAATCTATATTAGTAACATTAGAATATAAAGGAGTTTCATCTATTTCTATTATCTTTTTACTAAAAACAGCAATTAAAAACCTAATATCTTTTATTCTTTCTTTCAAACTTCCTATTATCTTATAATCTACCTTTATTTCCTTTCCATTAATTTTAAGTAACTCAATTGCTTGTCCAACTTGTATTTTTTCATTATCTTTATTTTTGGCAACTCTGTAACTTGAATAATACTCAATTCCTTCAACATTAACATTCCTAGAAATTTCTTTTACTATTTCATTAATTTGTATCGTTCTATTAAAAGGAACAAATGGACTTTCTGGATTTAGTTTCCCATATAAATAATTTTCGTCATCAAAAACATTAATAATTGAGCCCATTTCATAAGACGTTACCCCTATTTCAATTTTATTGACTTTTTCAATATCTTTGAAGTCAATATAAATATCATTTTTTTGCATTTCCATATTTTTATATGTATCTGCACATATATATGTAAATGATGAAGATTTATTTTCTGGAACATATTTCAAGCAAATGTTTATTTGCTTTTGATTTTCGTTTAGTTTTCCTATTAGTTTTTTTATATCTACAGGTAAAAGTCTTTTATAGTATAATCTACATAAACTAATACTTTTCTCATCAATTTCTACAACAAAAAAAATAACACCAATTTTTAATGTATATTTTTTTAAATCTGTAACATTCAACGGATATGATCTAGTATTATCACTAAATTTTTTAACAAGCTTCCCTTTTACTTGAACCGGAATGCAACCAGTCAAATGATCTTTTTTCTGCTCGCCATTGTTGAATATTTCAATTTCGCCATCCCAAATAATGTCTCTTTCACTCTTTTTTATATTGGCGTGTAATAACGAACATGAATTAATAGCAGTACAAACTGTTTGAACTGCTGCTTCTTCTATTTTAGTACTCGGTATTGACATTATAATTACCACCTATATGATTTTTTTATTATAGGTATAAAATACTAATCTCAAACTCTTCTTGTCTTCTTTAAACTTCAAATTACATTCGCTACCTTATTCTTATATACAGAATAATACATTTTTCTACATAATGCAATTATTGTATTAAAAATAAGACAGCCCTGACTTATTATCAGAGCTGTCTTATAAGAACATACGATTCCTATCCTACATACATTCATATGGATTGATTATCACCACATCCAACCCCTGTTTCCTTGCGTAATAGATAGTTTGGGCGGTGCCGCCGCTGGATGACAGATCGTGAACAGCAATCAGACGCGACGAACTGTCTATCATTTTTTGGTTACGCCGCTGCATACAGCCGGTCGTATAATTCATCTGCAAACAAATTACCTCATCGGCTTTAGTCAGTATATTTATGTATTCTTCGCGCCAGTCTACCAACCATCTATCCGCCTGCGTTTCGCAAGGCAGATAACAAATCAGCCGGATATCAGGAAATTTCTCTTTCAGCTTTAAAATAATCTCCGCCGCCCAGATGTCCACACCCATGGCCATACCGGTTTGAAACGTCGTAAATCCTAGAAAGATACTTTTACGTATTTCATATTCCAATTTGTTTAAGAGCAAAGCCAAATTTAATTCCATTGGCAATTTATGCGGACGCAAGCCACTGATCGTACATACTTTATCTTTTCCTGACATTTTATCTCCTTTTATCATATAACATGTATTATGTTAGATTATTATAACATATTATATAACCAGAAGGCAATATAAAATTGTCTTGAGGTGATCGTAATGAGTAACAACCGCATTCCCATATCAAAAAAGGAACATGCAAAAGGAGAAGACGGGTATAAAACTTTCTCCATTCGTATAAAAGAAGAAACAGTCGCTGCGCTGGACGCTATAGCAAATAAAAGCAACCGCTCCAGAAACGAACTAATCAATATATTTTTGGACTATGGAGTTGAACACTGCGAAATCGTAGAGTAATAACCCCATTTAGTCGAGGTGCGCCATGAAAAACAAAGTTATTTTATTTGTTATTGTTCTTTTATTAGTAATCTGTACATCGTCATATTTTTTTATTAGTAATAACAATCAGACTAATAAAAAAACAGAGTCTACATCTACTGCCGAAATTTCCACTGCTACCACAATACCAAGTGTATCTAAAGAAACAGAAACAAAATACGAATGGGTTATTAAACCAAAACTTGATTATTCATTAATCGTTTTTGATCCATTTGCCCAAAACTATCAAGGAATAATAAATTATAAAGATGGAGAAAGTCATTATGTAATCAGCAGCGAAACGGGAGAAGAAACTGGTGAATCTATTTTAGGCGATTCTATTGGCATTATGCCTTTCTGTGATCCACAACAAAATATTTTAGGTACGCGTACTTATACTACTTGGGGTCAACAATTGTATGGTGAAGGAGATATTACTCAATTAGATTCTATTGCAGATATTGAAAGTGTTATTAAAACACACCAAAAGATAGCCACTCTAATTCCGTTACAAAAGGCCGATTTTTCTTCAGCAACTTCTTTCTCTAATAAATATGCTTTAGCAAACACTAATGATATTATCACAGATTTTATCTATGATGACGTTGACGGTTATTATAATACATCCACTTTTGCTGTTTGTAAAAACAACAAATGGGGATTCATCAATGATAAAGGCGAGCAAATAATTGATTTTGTTTTTGATGGTGCAGTGAGTATTGAAACAGGAAAAGCATTCGTTAAGCAAAATGACAAGTGGGGAATTATTAAGATAACTATTGAATAATTTTTGGACTATGGAGTTGAACACTGCGAAATCGTAGAGTAATAACCCCATTTAATCGAGGTATACCATGAGGAGAAAAGACAGAGAAGTAACCAACCTTGACGAGATAAGAGACATCATTGAAAAATGTAAAGTCTGCCACCTTGCTATGGTGGATAACGGTATGCCCTATGTTATACCGCTTAATTTTGGTTATATAATCGCAGATAATTTGCTGACTCTCTTTTTCCACAGCGCAAAAGAAGGGCGCAAAATCAATATATTAAAAGCTAACAATCAGGTTTGCTTTGAAATGACCTGCGAAGGTAAATCGCTTAATATAGAAAACCCCTGCAATTCAGGTTATTACTTCGAAAGCGTGCATGGATTCGGTCAGGTTGAATTCATTGAAGATGTCGATGAAAAATGCCACGCGCTCACGCTTCTGGCAAAACATCAGTTAAATCAGGATTTCGTCTTCACAGAAAATCAGGCAAACAGCGTATGTGTGTTCAAGGTAGTATCCCAAGACTTTACCGGCAAAAAAAAGCCCGCGCCGGAGCATGATACCCAATAGGGTATCAGTGCCACTCGGTCAAAGCTATTTTGAAGAGCGATACCCCAAATATAGTACAATAGAGCATGAATTTATAATAAGAATTGTTTTAGGAGTGGTTCTTATGAAAAATTGCATTGTAATAATGGGATAGTCAGCAAATTAACATCATACAAAGGAGAGTGTTAAACATGACTATTCCCAATAAAAATAAACTATACCCAAGAAGCAACGATCACCAAACCATATATCTTAAAAACGCAATTACCAGAGATAACATAATAGTCGGAGATTACACAATATATAACGATTTTTATAATGACCTGCGGGACTTTGAAAAAAACAATGTCTTGTATCAGTATCCGCTGAACAATGATAAATTAATAATCGGTAAGTTTTGTTCGATCGCCTGTAAAGCGAAGTTTCTCATGACAAGCGGCAATCACACGCTCAAATCACTATCTACTTACCCATTCCCTATCTTTTATGAGCAATGGGGGTTGGACGTTGGCCAAATCACAGACGCCTGGGATAATAAAGGAGATATTATAGTCGGCAACGATGTCTGGATAGGTTATGACGCTATTATTATGCCAGGCGTGAAAATTGGTGATGGCGCAATTATCGGCGCCAGAGCAGTCGTTACCCAAAACGTCCCTCCTTACTCTATTGTCGGAGGCGTTCCCGCAAAAGTCATAAAGAATAGGTTTAGTGATGATATAATTTCAAAGTTATTGGAGATCAAGTGGTGGGATTGGCCGGACGAAAAAATCCGGGCCAATATTCAACACCTCCAATCAGGAAATATTGCTGAATTAGTTTGATATTTACATTAGTTTTCCCGCATTAAATACCAATCTCTGCTTGAACTTAAAAAAAGATGCCGGTTTTAATAACCGGCATCTTTTAAACTTCGTTTTCATTGGACTCTGAATTAACACTTTTAAAATAAAATTTATTATACAGTACAGCCGGATGGTTTGGTTTATACTCGGCTGCCTTGTTATTATGCTTAATAGCTTGTTCTATGTTACCGATCCTGTCGTAACAGAAACATAGCTGCATGTTGGGAATGTAATCCCAAAAATCATGCAGAATAAATCCCCAGTTATCAACAGGCTTTTTCAACTGGGTAGCCAGATTATACCAAAATATAGCTTTATCAAAGTCAGCCTTTTCTAAATAGTAGCTTCCCAGTTGACAACAGATTTCCGCTCGAGGCGTATCATATTCGAAGCTTTGCAATAATATTTTCAGTTTGCTTTTATTATTATTTAGATAACCATAGCATATTGAAAGATAAAAACAGGAACTGATATTATCTTCTGCCCATCCTTTTTCAGTATCTAAAAACTTATTGAAATATATGATCGCGTCATCGTACTTTTGATTGTAATACAGCTCTTTCGCATAATAGCAAAGCCCCCTTACGCTCAATTCTTTTCCTTTTGACAATAACTTTTCATAGATTGATATGTTTCTGCCGCTTGGTGTTTGATGTTCTTTTTTATGAGTTATACATATATCTGAGTTAATAATATATCCTCCGGTTTGTATATACTCATGGATAGGTTCCAACCATTTGTAGTTATTTGCCCTCTTAACCAAACGTTCTCTGTAATATGATAAAGTAATATTGCCGTTTTCATCAAAACCGGCATTATATTTCATCATCACCATATCAACATTATCATTTAAATCTTGTTTTAGCTGCTTTAATTTGATTCTGTCTTCTTCCAGGATAACATCGTCCGCGTCCAACCAAAGAATATAATCCTTTGTCGCTTGGGAAAATGAGTAATTTCTCGCGGCTGAAAAATCGTCAATCCATTCGAAATCATATAGTTTATCAGTATATTCTTTAACAATATTCTTTGTGTTATCTGTAGATCCGGTATCCACAATAATTATTTCATCAGCAATATCCTTAACACATTCCAGGCACCTTGATAAAACGTCTTCTTCATCCTTCACAATCATACAAAGACTAATTGTTATCATTTAACACCTCCGTTTATGCCGATCCCTTTATTAAAAGAGGGAAATATAAAATGTCCCCCTCTTTCAATAAATATTAAAGTAGATTATTTGCTATATCTTACTAATTGAGGTATTTGTTATTATGTAATACGTAGTAATATCGTAGCTGCCGCGCCATTCTCTAAGGCAGCGGAAGTGGTGCTACGGGTAACTTTTACAGATAACAAATCACATCGATTAACAGTAAAATTTGCACTTGTAAATGCACAACAAGTTGGCGGATTTGGCCCTGTTACCACTGCTTTAATGCCTGTTGCTACAGGAGTAACCCCACAATTTGTGCTTCGATATATCTCACCAGTGATGGTTTCGCCTGTATCTAAAGGTTCGTCTCGAATACTAAAGACTAAACCTGTAATGGTTGAGGTTTGCGGGACGACAACAGTATTGCGCGGAAAACTTGATGACGAAATACCTAGTCCCATAAAATCATTATTGCCAATAGATGTATCCGAACCTAAATAAATAGTACTTGCTCCAGGTCCCGTTGCGCCCGTTGCCCCAGTAGCACCTGTAGCGCCCGTTGCTCCTGTTGCGCCGGTAGGTATGGTTATACAGATACACTCGCAGCATTCACAACATTTCGGACAGCGACAAGGTTCAGTTTCACAGCATGAGTGGTCTTTATGACAATGACGATTGTTATCTTCACGACAATGGCAATCTTCATCTTCACAACAGAAAAACTCTAAACAATGTTGACAAAAACATAATTTAATATTTCGGTGTTTTTTTTCTATTTGATGATCCTGAAAATAGTCAGTCTCACCAAAGGTCCTTTTAGGCATTTTTCAATCCTCCCTACATAGTGTTATAGCCTGACTAACCTATAACATTATATGAGGAGTATAATAGCATAGTTCCATTACCAAGCCCTTAATTAATTGCTTATAAAGAGAGAGCCGATTATTGATTCAATAATTGGGGCGTGTTCTGTTTTATGTGTTTTAATGCCCTAGTGGTTATAATAAAAGCAAGGAATGCCCTCAAGGCTCGGATATTTCGGGTTTGAGGGCATTTTTATTTAAGTAACTAATTGACTTTGTGTACTGTAGCGGAAGAAAATATAAAATTGCGCAGAATTACGATGTGTCCGTTCAATACTTTTTCCCACTGGTTTGTTGTCGAATTATCCCGCTTATTCTATCAGCAGCAAATGCGATTATACGGTATTCCGCACCTCCCCTTCTCAACTATAAAACCCTCTGTATGGTATACAGAGGGTTTTATAGTTGATTTTACTTCTACGTTTACTAAATACAATCTATTGTTTATGATTTACATCAAACAACTTTTGAATTTTTTCCTAAATTATTTGGATTTTGTAATAGATTTATAAAAGTATCCACTATTTTAGGATCAAATTGGGAGTTACTGCAGCGTTTAAGTTCTTCAATGGCTTCTCCAAATGATCTTCCTGTCTTATATGGTCTATCCGTTGTCATGGCATCAAAACAATCTACTACAGTTAATATTCTGGCAAGATAAGGTATATCATCTCCCGAAAGACCATCGGGATAGCCGTTACCGTCATATCTCTCGTGATGATGTTTAATAAGGGGTATAACATCACTAATAGATTCTACAGGCCCGATTATTTCAGCACCTTTTACCGGATGCTGTTTTAGTATTTCCCATTCCTCCGACTCCAGAGTAATATCTTTATTAAGTATTGTCTTAGGAATATCAATTTTGCCAATATCGTGCAGATATGCGGCATATATAAGCTTTTTCTTTTCGTCCTCAGCCAAATTTAACTCTTCGGCCATCATTTGACAATTCATAACTACTCTTTCCGTATGAGCGTATGTATATCTGTCTTTCACATTAATAACCATTATCAAGGTTTTTATTGATGTGATCAATTTCGTATCTTCATCTTCAACATTGCTTTTTAGTTCGTCAAAAATAGATGTATAGGTTTCTACCCGATTTCTGTTAAAGATTTTGGCTCTATATAAAGCATCGTCGGCATTCTTTACCAACTGATCTGCAGATTTTACTCTTTCAGGAAATGACGAGACCCCGATTGATATAGTTAGGTTACCATTGGGCTGCAGTTGCTGATTTTCAAAGTAGGTTTGTTCGATCTTTTGCCGGATTCGTTCTCCGATTTTTACCGCGTAATCTTCGCCCGTTTCCGGCAGTATGATAACAAACTCCTCCCCGCCATATCGCACAGCCACATCATCTTTTCTGGTTTGCTCTTTCAAAATATCGGCTATAGTCTTTAATACTTGATCTCCTTTTTGGTGTCCGTTAAGATCATTATAATTCTTAAAATAATCAATATCTAAAAAAATCAAGGATAGGGGTTGCTTGTTTTCTACAGCCTGTTCAGTTTTTAATTTTAACATTTTACTGAAATATCTATGATTGTATAAACCGGTAAGATTATCAGTATTGATACCGTATTCCAGTTGCTCTATATATTGATCATTTACCTTAACAAAGTATCCCAGCGTCCAGGAAACCAAGAAAAATATCCCTATCAGGACCAAATCGTCTTCAAAATAAGGATTTATACTTTGATGGGTATAAGTCAATATGTCCAAGGATACTATAACAACAGATGAAGCTAGAGATATCAGTAATCCATTCCTCATGCCCATCTGAATGGTAGAAGATATAATAACAAGCAAAAACAGAAATTTATATATACTTTCGGCCGCTCCGGAAATATAAATTACAAAAGTGAAAAGTAAAACAAAAAATAGATTTTCCCCCAGCAAGAACCATCTGTTTTTAACAAACTTTGCACTTTTATTTTCCCATAGATCCCAGAGGAAATAAGTGCAAAGCAGAACAATACACCCAACAGCCCCTGTAATTAATAGAGTGGTTTGGTAGGGATCATTTTCGGTGTTAATAATTTTATACTTATAAATAATAAAACCAGCAAAGAGTAAAAAACATAATTTTATAATAGAAAGTATATTGTTTATCTCTTTTTTATTATCATTATCCATATAGTTTATTAAACTCCGTAACCTGCCTACTATATAAGACCGGCCAATTTGGTCGGTCTTATATAGTATTTTTTTGTTATTTTAGTCTCTAAGGCATTTGGGTTCTTCCGGTTGATAGGCTGCAAACAGGCATGCTGAACTAGCAAATACGGAAGCGAGCAGTGTTGCTAAAACAGAAGTGAGTACCAACAGTTTGAATTTCATTTGATTCACCTCCTTCTAACTTAAATTTAATTATGGAGATCCATCATTGCGAATAAGCGACCTCCTGAGTGCGTTAAAGTTAGGGTCTGCCAGACCGTGCCAAAGAGTATACAAGCGGCATAGCGGATCAAATGTCCGTTATCTCCGGCAAAACTATGCAAAGATAGCAAGACGACTATGACCAATAGATATATTCCTAAAATTACCAAAGAGCCGTTCCGCAACCGTTTTCTTTTTCGTGCATTTGTGATCGGTTTTTTAATACTGTCCACCGGGGCTTTGGTCAGTACTTCGTAAAACGCCCAGGCGAATGCTGCAATCCCCAAAATGATAACCCATATAACGTTTACGGGAATATGAGTGATAACAATAGCCGGAACAACAGAGATCACGGTACCTATAACAAGACACTTTCCGGGGGTAGCGGCATGAGCCCCGCCGGAATACTTCCGCAAAATAGCGATAGTAAAACAGATAACCAATGCTTGTCCAAGCACATGGAATAATAAACTAAAAAGGATAACCAGCAGTATAGATGCTAATATCTGGGAAAAACAAAAGATACCGTAGGCCATTACTGCTTTTTTATCCTCATCCATATGTAGCGAATAGGCAATATTGGCAGCAATCTTTTCCGCAATCGTCTCCAAACTAAACATTTTTTTCTCTTTTCCTGATTACCAGCAAATAATATAAGAAAATTGTTATTATTGCTAAAGAGATCAAAGAGGGCAAGCTATATAGAGTTTTGACATAAACATCCGTATACATCTTTGTTAAATCTAGATGAAGTATGTACTGTATAAATAACATGTTAATCAATTCACAAACGTATAACAATATTAAAGTAATAATGCTGGAGCGGATACTGACCGTCAAATTGATCTTATTGATAAAATAAGAAATCCCAATAAGAACAATAACATTAATGATGGTGTGGATACCGTAACTGATTGGCAGCTCTCTTATAGCAAAAACTAAAACCGCATATAATAGGCTTGATAATATATATCTTTTTACGTCTACTTTTTGTTTGGAAAGAGCATATACCAAAAGTAAAGTAAAAAATTCTTCCGGTATTACACGAGCGAAAAATTCAAACCAAGTAAGATGAAGCAACAAAATTCCTCCTTTATGCCATTTTTTGATCCTGATTTAGGTATTTTACGGTATTATAAATTATAATAATCACAAATAACCTGATAAAGATATCGCCGATACTAAGAACCGAATAACCAATATCAAAAATATCTGTCAAAAAAGGCAGATGAGTCGATGCATTGCCCCAAATATGTAATGTATCATTGGCGGGAAATGGTTGATTAAGCACATAACCGGTCATTAATGTATTAGACGGAAACACAGGCATTTTGCCTCCGTTTGCCCAAATTGCGATTTGATTACAAATACTGCCAACAACGATGCAGGCTACTGCAAATAACGAGCTTTTATAAAGCTTGCACTTAATAATTAATAAAAGATAGGAAGATAAATATACAGCCTTTAAGATTTGCACATATTTTATCAGGCTATAATCATGCATAAAAAAGTTAATTTGAAATACCAGATAAATAATTTCAAAACCAAGTATTACATAAAATTGCCATATGGTAAAAATTTTTTTTATTTGATAACCTTTTAATTTAGCAATAATCAATGCTAAAACAATCGATTCAGGCATACATTTTATTTTCCTATTTTCCTATTTTCCTATTTTCCTATTTTCCATAATTTTCCATTTAAATACATTATATCATGTTTATAGTTGAAATAAATACTTTCAGGGATAAAAATTGTAGAAATCTAATAAATTATAAATTTAAATTTCTAAATAAGTCTTAATATTACAATTCATTCTTATCAGCAGTATGTTTAAGTTAATAATTAATTAGAGAATACGCCAACATTTGCCCTCAATGGCCGGAAATTCAGGCTTCGAGTGCTGCTTGACATTATGTGCCGTGATATGAGATACAAAATAAAATGATATAGACAAAATTATTAGTTTTAACTGCCGCATATATTGTTAGTGGGTAGGTGGTTTTTATGTTTACTCATGTTGTCAAAGCGGGCGAAACGCTAACGCAAATAGCAACCTTTTATCATGTACCGATGACGCCGATCATCACTGCCAACGGGCTGGTTGACCCCGATGTGCTGGTCGTCGGAGAAGCGCTGGTCATCCCCACCGAAGACGTCATCTATATCGTCAAGCCTGGCGATACATTGACCAAAATCGCGCAAAATTACGGCGTGTCCGTCCAGTACATATTGCAAAACAACAGCATTGCCAATCCTAACAACATTTATCCCGGCCAGGCAATCTATATCCCAGCGAAACAACATCGCGTAGTACGGGGAGATACGCTGTGGGCGATTTCGCGGCGCTACAGGGTTACACTTCAGAGCCTGATACAAGTAAATAACATTACCAATCCGAACATTATCAGCCCGGGCACAGTGCTTGTTATCCCGCATAAAAACAGACCGGAAAAAAGCGTCAATGGGTATATTTATTTTCTCGGACAGTCTGCCGTGCCGATCGTCAGCGAGAATGGCGGATATCTGACCTATCTCAGTCCGTTTGCCTACATGATCAAGGAGGATGCGAGCCTGCAGCCAATCGACGACGTACCCGCTATTCAAACCGCCCAGGCCGAAGGAGCCATCCCGATGATGTCCATTACTAATTTTACCGTGGGCTTCAGAGGCGAGAATCTGGCTTCGGTCGTATTAAACAGTCCTGCGCTGATCGATCAGCTTCTGACGAACATTATTAGCATCATGCAGCAAAAAGGATATAGGGGTTTAAATGTTGACTTTGAGAATGTGCTGCCAAAAGATCGCGAGGCTTATAACAGTTTTTTGCACCAAGCCGCCACACGGATGCACGCCAACGGCTATTTTTTGTCCACCGCCCTTGCACCAAAGACCGGTCCGACGCAGGCTGGACTCTTGTACGAAGCGCATGATTATCCGGCACACGGCAGGATTGCCGATTTTGTGATTTTGATGACCTATGAATGGGGTTTCCGCAAAGGCCCGCCGCAGGCAATTTCACCGCTCGACAAAATTCGGGAAGTACTTGATTACGCCGTTACGGTCATCCCGAGAAATAAAATCTATTTTGGTTTTCAGATTTATGCGCGTGACTGGACCATCCCCTTTTATCAAGGAGAGGAAGCCACGACGATTAGCCCTCAGGAGGCTGTGACGCGGGCTGCTAGGTTTGGCGCGGTGATTCAGTACGACTACATCGCAGAGGCTCCCTTTTTTGTGTACACAGATGATACAGGACAGGCGCACGAAGTGTGGTTTGAAGATGCGCGCAGCGCACAGGCCAAGTTAAACACCATTAGGGATTATAATTTGGGTGGCATCAGTTACTGGGCGCTGGGTTATCCTTTCCCGCAAAACTGGGTTCTCCTCGAAGATAATTTCATGGTAAGGAAATTATAATAACCGCCATATTTTTAGAGCCGGGATCATTAGATTCCGGCTCTTTTTATAACTATACAATATTTCCTCCGTCGTAAAATTAATTTAACTTTGTGAAATTAGGCTATAATGATATAATCATCTTGTAAACAATCCTTCGATATACGAAAGGAATGCAATTATGAGGAAAACAAAGATTGTCTGCACAATCGGCCCTGCCAGCAAAAGCGAGGAAATGCTGGAGAAACTATGTCTTGCAGGTATGAATGTTGCCAGACTAAACTTCTCACATGGCACCCATGAAGAACATAAAGCGGTAATCAACTCTATAAAAAGTGTTCGCCAAAAGCTTGGTCTACCCATTGCGATACTGCTCGATACCAAAGGCCCGGAATACAGAATAAAAACCTTTAAAAACGGCAAAATCACACTTGGCGAAGGCGATACCTTTACTTTTACCTCGGATGATATCGAAGGCAATGAAAATAAGGTTTCTGTCAACTATCAGACGCTGGCACAGGAACTTTCGGCTGGCGATACGATTTTACTTAATAACGGGCTGATGGCTTTTCACGTCGATGCCATAAAAGGCAATGACATTAGCTGTTTAGTAACTGTCGGCGGTGAACTTTCCGATCATAAAAGCATGAGTTTTCCCGACAAAGTACTAAATCAAACTTACTTAAGCGAACAAGACAAGCAAGATTTGCTTTTCGGCATAGAAAACGAAGTTGACTATATCGCCTGCTCATTTGTATCTACGAAACAAGACCTGGTGGACGTAAGGGAATTTATTAAAGCCAACGGCGGTGAGGATATAGATATTATTGCCAAAATCGAAAACCGTGCAGGCATTAATAATATTCGTGAAATATTATCGGAATGCGACGGCATAATGATCGGTCGCGGCGACATGGGCGTCGAAATACCCTTTGAGGAACTGCCGCCTATTCAGAAAATGCTGATAACTGAATGCCATCTCTTGGGCAAGCGCGTTATTACGGCAACCGAGATGCTTGAATCGATGATAACAAATGTGCGTCCTACCAGAGCTGAAATATCTGATGTAGCAAACGCAGTATACGACGGCACAAGCGCTGTAATGCTTTCCGGCGAAACAGCCGTAGGCAAATACCCCGTGCTGGCAGTCTCCACAATGTCAAAGATAGCCGAGTATACCGAGAGTGTAATTCATTACGAACATCGTTTCAAAAAATTCGAGTTCCATATTAAAAACACAGCGGACGCCATATCGCATGCTACTTGCGGAATGGCAATAGATATCGGCGCTAAAGCGATCGTTGTCTGCACAATCTCCGGAATGACGGCGAGAATGATTTCACGCTTCCGCCCCCCTGTGAATATCGTGGGCATGACCACCAGCGAGAAATCCTGGCGCAAACTGGCGCTTTCATGGGGAGTTATCCCGGCCATAAGCGAACCTTTCCCCTCAACCGAAGTCATGTTCTATTACGCGCAAAAAGTCGCTAAAGAGAAGCTGGGGCTCTGTCAAGGTGACAAAATCGTTATAACGGGAGGCATAATTAACGGTCAAAGCGGTAATACCAACTTAGTCAAAGTAGAAACTATCTGAAACTATATTAAACCAAGATGCTGACAAAGCTCCGGTTAAAAAAAACCGGAGCCTTATTTTAATTTAATAACGAACAAAATTATTTGCAATGAATATTATATTATAAATGTTTTTTTAGGGGAGGCTGGGATATGCTTTCAAGTATGGATTTTGTTCGTCAATCTTTAGAATTACATCTGTTTTTTGCAAGGATTATGAAAGAACACTCATTTTTTTTAGAGGTTAGTTTTACTCCCAGAGATATGAGTTTCTCTAAAACAGCCGATGAATACCGCATTAAATTTGATAATCTTTTAAGGGATGTTGTCTCTCTTTCCAACGGCGCTGTCAGCCAGAGCGTGCTCCATTCTGGCGAAGTAATTACTCCTTACACCATGAAAGCCGAATCTGTTACATCTTTTTATACAGGAGTAAAAATCCCGACCGACTTAACAAAAGCGGAAGCAGGATTATCGGGCGGTATCCATCCGGAAAATGTAAAGTTTGAGCAACGGGTATTCGCAATTAATCAGAGGGCAATCGAATTACTTAACGGGTTAATCCAATTTAAATCATTAATATTATCCAATGTTTTAGCATGTAAAATGTTTACCGTTAATTACCCGCTATTGATTGACCATATAATGCGCGAAGCTAAACTTTATTTAAGGATGGTGCAACGGCTGCAAAACAGAGAGATAGTAAATATCGAAAAAGAAGCAATGGAGCAAGAATCGTTCTGGAATAGGATTATGGCAGAACATGCAAAGTTTATTCGAGGATTACTGGACCCCACGGAAGAACAGTTATTTTTAACCGCAGATAAATTTGGTAAAGAGTTTGATGCGTTAACAGCCGAATCAAAGGCGGCAATGGATATGACTATACCGTTGGCAAAAGTTACAGAAGACAGTCTTGAGGCAACAAAATCTATCCGCGATTTTAAAGCGCAAGGAACACAGGGATTGATTGAGTGTAAGATTAGATCAATAATAATCCCGTTATTAGGCGATCATACTCTGCGGGAAGCTAACCATTTCATAAGACTGTTAGAAATGTTTAAAATGTAGATATTACTCCCCTAATTATTTACTGATAGCAGAATCAAAAACTCCTGGATATTAACAGGAGTTTTTAATTTGACAATTTTTTTAATAAAGTTTGCGCACCATTATTTATTTATGTATAATTTAATAAAAGAATTAATTTCCATTTATTTTGGAGGTGGGCAATATGGAAATAAATGAAATGACCAAAGAACAATTGATTAATCATATTGACACTCTTAATACGCAAATATCATTATTGGGAAATACCAAATTGACAGATAGAAAAACAGATATGAGTTTTTTGGCTGATGATAAGTCCGGATTGTTGTTTAACAACTTATCGGTTGGTCTTATCATTACCGATCCCGACGGTTCTATTATTAATTTTAATAGAACCATACAGGATTTATTAGGTTATTCACTAGAAGATTGTAAAAACAAGAATGTCACCGATTTATATTTCGATCCGCGCGAACGTCAACAGCTTTTGGACACGCTTGCCAATTCAAAAGTAGCCCATGACTATGAGATGGTACTAAAACATAAAGATGGAACGCTAAGGACCGTATTGGCAAATATCGACTACATTGAAATGAATGATAAACCTATGCTGCTGGCCTCAGTATTCGATATTACCCAATATGAGTTAATACAGGAGAATATCAGAGAGTCGGAAAGAAATTTCCGAACTCTTTTTAGTCATGCGCCGATTGGCATTACCGTATCAGATTTTCAGGGTAATTTAATTGCCAGCAATCATGCTCTGCAGGAATTATTAGGCTACAACGCAGATGAACTAAAAAACAAAAATATGTTGGACTTTTATTATGACAAAATGGGCAGACAAAAACTGTTAAGCTTATCAAGGGAACTCGGTATTGTACGCGACTTAGAGACCAGATACAAACATAAAGACGGCAGCCCTATTCCGGTATTAATCAACACCGATTTGATAGATTTTAAAGATAAAAAAGATGTATTGCTTACATCAATACGTGATATTTCTAATCTTAAAAAGATTGAAGATGAATTAGCAAGAGAACGCGATTTTTCTAACGCCATACTTGATATTACAGCATCTCTGATTTTGGTTATTGATCGCAAAGGAATAATAACTAAGTTTAATCGGACTTGTGAAAAGACCTCAGGCTATAAGGCTGAAGAGATGTGCGGTAAATATTTTGTAGATGCAAAAATAATCGACCCTACTATTAACGAAGAAATGGTAGAGATATTGCTCAGGGGCGAATATCCCATAGAACATGATAATGTTTGGATTTCCAAAAACGGCATCAAACACCTTATTTCTTGGACGGATACAGCGCTTTTTGATGACAATGGACAAATAGATTATATCATAGCAACCGGCATTGATATAACCAAACGGCAAAAGGCGGAAAATGAGCTGCAAAAAGCAAATCAAGAATTAGCTTCCTGGGTTAAAGAACTCGAAGAAAGAAACGAAGAAATGAATAAACTAAATGAAATGGGCGAGCATCTTCATAATTGCCGGACAATTACTGAGGCCTGCGCTATCAGCGCCCAATTTATTCAACAGATTTGTTCTGGTAGCCATGGAGCGCTATATCTGATAAATTCATCAAAAAATTACGCCGAAGCTGTTGAAACGTGGGGTGAGCCCACCAATACTATGGAGATTTTTAATCCCTTGGGCTGCTGGTCGATACGCCGTGGTCGTCAGCATATGGTTGATAGCAGTCACCCGGGACTGCGTTGCGAACATATTACCGGACCAACATCCGGTCACTACCTTTGTGTGCCTTTACTGGTAAACGGCGAAGCCATCGGCATACTTCATATAAATCACACTAATGAGACACAACAAGATCCCCAACAAAAATCTATGTGTATACCGGATAACGAACACAAAATACAGTTTATTAAAACAATAGCGGAACAAATTTCTCTGGCATTATCAAACCTAAAATTACAGGAAACACTTCGCCAACAATCTATCCGTGATGCTCTTACCGGCTTATATAACAGACGTTTTATGGAGGAGACATTGGAAAGGGAATTAAAACGGGCAGAACGGGAGAAAAAATCCGTCGGAGTAATTATGCTTGATATTGACCACTTTAAAGAATTTAATGATCTCACAGGTCATGACGGCGGCGATGCGTTGTTACGTGAGTTAGGAGTATTTCTAAAAAGTAAAAACCGCGCAGGGGATATTGCCTGCCGGTATGGCGGTGAGGAGTTTATTATCGTATTACCGGGCATTACTAAAGAAGATGCTCAAAACAGAGCCGATGAACTGCGCCAGGGAGTAAAAGAACTACTGGTATACCACCTCGGAAAACCACTAGGCAAATGCACTATCTCGCTTGGCGTCGCAGTTTTCCCCGAAAATGGACATACAATCGATTCGTTGCTCAAAGCTGTCGATAATGCCCTTTATCAGGCAAAGAATCAAGGAAGAGACAGGGTAGTGATAGCCTAAAAAAGTTGGTTAAATGAAAAGGAATAGCTTATACCCCAGTTAATACAAAGCAAAAGGTTTTAACCCTTTTGCTTTTTTATTTTATCTGATATACTAAAAATAACTGTTTATATATATCAAGGAGTATATTATGAAAAACACATTAGATAAAATCGGGATTTTAAATATTTCTGTCTTTTTAATAATATTAGTTCTTTGGATTTTAGTGTTTTTTGTCCATGGCTTAGCCGGAGCGGTTTCTTGGGGATTGCTCAAAATGTTCTTACCGTTTGCCGGTATAGTGGCGATTTTAAGTAACCTGGTACTTTTACTTATAAATATTAAAAAGGAAAAGCCCGTCATCCGCAGGGTATTTGCTTTGTTACTATGTGTTATCATCACATTTCCGCTTTTGTTTACAATGAATATCATACCGTTTGCATATCCAATAAATGCTCAAAACGCAGCGCCGGCCGTGACCGCCATTTGGCCGCTAAAAGAAGAAACGGTGGTCGGTTGGGGTGGAGATACTACCGCAACCAATTTGCCCCATGTTTCCTGGGCGTCGGAAAGATGGGCTTATGATCTGGTAATGGAACCTTATGATACAGGAAACACAGATCTTGCAAGCTACGGTATTTGGGATGAAGAAGTTGTCGCCCCTGTTTCGGGTACCGTTGTTGAAGCATATGGTGATGAAGATGACATATTGCCAAATACCGAGGATTTCAAGTCACAAGAAGGCAATCATGTTTACATAAAAATTAATCAAACCGGAACATATCTTCTATTAAACCATTTTAAAAAAGGAAGTATAACAGTCAAGACTGGCGACCATGTAAACCAGGGAGATGTAATCGGGCGCGTAGGTAATAGTGGGTCGACGTCAGAACCGCATCTGCATATTCATCATCAACGACAAGACCCGACAAAAACTTTAATCCTGATATTTGCAGAGGGTCTGCCCCTATTATTTGAAAGTACTGATGCAAACCCGATGCCCATAAAAGATTCAGTGGTAATCCCTAATAGCCAATAATACCAAATAGCATATTAACTTTTACTCATAAGCCATACGGTTAAATCCGTATGGCTTTTATTATTATTGTTTGGTAATATTTTCCAAAAATTCATGGGGTTTTCAGTTAATATTCAGATTTGATTTTTATAATAAAAAAGTGGTTAATTATGGCAATTATATGGCTTTGCTTAAAATATCTGCTATATATATGCATTGTTTTTGCCGAACATAACAATATCTCATTTCCCGATGGTTGATAACTAGAGATAATTTTTAAATTGAAATAATATCTATCATACGGAAATTTTGAAGAACATGAAAGGACGAGTGCTATGCAAGAAGAGCAGGAAACCAAAGACAAGGGGCGCAATAAAATATTTCATTCCCTGAAAAACCTGGGTAAAAAAAAGGGAAAAACCATTCTTCCCCAGGAAAACCCGGACAGTGAGGAAAAAAACATCATCTCGCCGCCAAAAGATTCAGACGGTAAAAGAAAAAACATAATTTTAAAACTTAAAAATCCGGACAGCAAAATAAACAAATTAATTACCAAATTTAAAAAACTGAGCCTTAAGAAAAAGATTATATCAGTTGCTATTGTCGCAGTGCTGATTGTTTTTGCCGTAATGAAAATTATCGGCTCGGCAGCCAGCGATACATCTACCCAATACCAGACAGCCACCGTGGAATACGGTGATATTACCGTCTCATTGACAGGCAGCGGAACTTTGGAGCCGGCAAACTCTTATACTGTTACCTCACTGGTTGAAGGTGAGATATTGTCCGATACTTTTGAAGTCGGCGACGAAGTAGACAAAGATGCTATTCTCTATGAGGTTGACAGCTCCGATGTTAACACCAGTATTGAGCAGGCCCAGTTATCACTTAAGCAGAGCCAGCAAAGTTATCAGCGTAAATTGGAAAGTCTGAATGATTTGAATGTTAAATCAACCAGCAAAGGTACAGTTACCGCACTGGATGTGGAAGTAGGCGATGAAGTTTCCGCCGGACAAACGCTGGCAACGATAATTAATAGAGACACAATGGTTATTAAACTGCCGTTTTTAGCCGATGACGCCAAAAATATTTCCGTTGGTTCCAGCGCCACTGTGACATTGTCCAGCACTTATGAGAATCTGACCGGAAAGATTACAAAAGTCAGCAGCGCGGATGTAATTCTCTCAGGTAACCGCATCGTACGCTATATTACCATTGAGGTCTCAAACCCTGGCGCATTGAACGAAGATGATTACGCAACTGCCAACGTGGGCAGCTATAGCTGCGTTGCCAGCGCGACATTTTGCTATAAAAATAACGTTACGATTACCGCACCTGCTGAAGGTGAGGTAACGGCTGTTAAGGTTAAAGAAGGTAGCAACGTCAGTAAAAACCAGGTACTCTTGTCAATCAGCAGTGACTCCGTGTCAGATGAAGTAAGCAGCGCGTACAATTCTCTCGAAAATGCGCAAATTTCTCTGGATAACCAAAATGACAAATTAAAAAATTATAATATCACTTCTCCCATTAAAGGAACGGTAGTAGATAAACAATATAAGGCTGGCGACAATTTGGAATCCAGTGAAACGCTTTGCACCATTTATGACCTTTCATATCTGACCATGACATTAAGCGTAGACGAACTGGATATCAGCGAAGCTGAGGTCGGGCAGACAGTAACCGTCACTGCCGATGCGGTTTCGGGTAAAACATACACCGGTACTGTCACGAATGTCAGTACTGTTGGTACTACCTCCAATAATGTAACGACCTACCCTGTTACAATCCGTATTGATGATACGGACGGTCTGCTTCCCGGCATGAACGTCGATTGTGAAATCGTCGTATCCAATACCCAGAATGTATTGCGTGTTCCTGTAGATGCGATATCCCGTGGTAATCAGGTGCTGGTTAAAGGCGCAGAAAATACCGACACCACTGACACAAGTATTCCGGACGGCTACGGTTATGTGACCGCAACAATCGGTGCAAGTAACGATGACTATGTAGAAATTACTGATGGCCTCAAAGAAGGAGATGTCGTTTCCTATCTGGCTCCGACAGCATCAACAACAACCACAGAAACTACTACTAGTTTGTTTGGTGGCGGCGGCTCTGCCAGTGGCGGCGGTATGCCGAGCGGCGGCAGTATGCCGAGCGGCGGCGGTATGCCGAGCGGCGGACCCGGTGGACAGTGAGGTGGAACATGATATCTTTAATTGCTTTTAATAATGTTTCAAAACACTATCAAATGGGCGATACGCTGGTAAAAGCCGCTGATGATATTTCAATGGAAATCAATCCGGGGGAATTTGTGGCTATTGTCGGCAGATCAGGTTCCGGTAAATCTACCTGTATGAATATTATCGGTTGTCTGGATGTACCAACTTCCGGAGAATACATATTGAAGGGCGAAAACGTTGGAGCTCTGAATAAGAATGAGCTGGCGGAAATCCGCAACAAGATGTTAGGGTTCATCTTTCAGCAATACAATCTGCTGCCCAAGCTGACCGTACTGGAAAATGTGGAAGTTCCGCTGATGTATGCCGGATTATCCAAAGCGGATCGCCGAAAAAAAGCTATTGAGGCTTTAGATATGGTACAACTGTCCGATAAACTGACCAATATGCCCAATCAGCTTTCCGGGGGACAGCAACAGCGTGTTTCCATTGCGCGGGCATTGGCTGGAGATCCGGCAATCATACTGGCTGATGAACCTACCGGCGCTTTAGACAGTAAAACCAGCCGCGATGTCTTGGGACTGTTGCAAGAGCTGCACAAAGACGGCCATACTATCGTGCTGATTACTCATGACAACTCTATTGCCGTAACAGCGGAACGGATCATCCGCCTAGAAGACGGATACGTTATATATGACGGTCCGGCCGATGCGCCTGAAGCCATGGTGATAAGCCATCATGTCTTGGAAGGAGGCGCTCAATCATGAAGATTAGTGAATCCATCCACCAAGCGCTGCAAAATATTGTATCCAGCAAATTACGCGCTTTTTTAACCATGCTGGGTATTATCATCGGCATCGCGGCGGTTATGGTCATTGTCGGCTTTGGCAACGGCATGGAAAACTATATGAAAGAAAGTTTTCAATCCATGGGCACCGACACCCTAACCGTGAGCATTAATGGACGCGGTTCCTCACGCAGCGTTTCCGAAGACGATATGTACAAACTAGTTGATGATAACAGCGAATACCTCGATCAGATTTCACCAACGGTATCTGTATCCGGTACCGTTAAAATAGGTACGGAAACCCTCGACTCCACCACTGCAACCGGCGTAAACGAGGAATATGCCATCATCAAAGATTACGGTATATCCGACGGCCGCACCTTGCAGTATCTTGATATGGTAAATCGGCGGCGGGTTTGCGTGATCGGCGCCTACATAGCGCAGGAATATTTTGCCAATAATGCTGTGGGCCAGGAAATCAGGATCGGCGGACAAAAATTTACCATTGTCGGCGTACTGAGCCAACAGGTTACGGAGATGGAGGAAGGCGGTAACGATGATATGATCTTGCTACCTTACACCACGGCGTCGCGTGTTCTTTCGTCCGGCGATATCAACAGTTATACCGTCAAACTGACATCTGAAAATTATGTGACCGAGGGAGAAGACGCTATCACCAACGCGTTATATCAAGTATTTGAATCAGAAGATGCCTACAATGTAACCAGCATGTCGGAAATGCTGGAAAAAATGACCAGCATGACCAATATGATAGTTCTGATTATGGCCTGTATTGCCGGCATTTCTTTGCTGGTCGGCGGCATCGGTATTATGAATATCATGTTGGTATCCGTTACCGAGCGTACCCGTGAAATCGGTATCCGTAAAGCTTTGGGAGCCAAAGAACGGTATATCATGACGCAATTCGTAATTGAATCCGCTGTGATCAGCGCTCTCGGCGGTTTGATCGGTATTGGCACCGGTTACGGCTTATCCGCTATTGCCACACAGGTGGTAGCATCACTACTCGATACCAGTATGGTAATAGTACCTTCTATAATATCCGTATTAATTGCTTTCGGCATATCGGCGGCTATCGGTGTTTTATTCGGCTATTTACCTGCAAAAAGAGCCTCACGGCTGAATCCTATTGACGCGCTGCGTTATGAATAACAAGGAGTGAATTTTTTATGAAACGAATACTATTGCTTGTTCTGGCCATCTGTGTTATATGCACAGCCTTTGCTGTTCCGACGCAGGCTGCTGACAGCGGCGGTGTTGAAGAAACTATCAAGGCGCTCGGTATTATGACCGGCGATACAAATGGCAATATGAACCTCGGTTCTTATGTAACCCGCGCAGAATTTGCCAAGATGCTGGTAATGGCATCAGCATATAAGGATACGGTCGAGGAAGGAACAGGCCTTTCCGTGTTCAGCGACGTAAAAAGCACTTACTGGGCAGCCGAGTATATCCGGATTGCCGTTGAACAGGGCTGGTTTACCGGTTATACGGATGGCACGTTCCGACCTGGCAATACTATTAAACTGGAAGAAGCTGCCACGGCTGTACTACGCCTGCTGGGCTATTCTGACAGTGATCTGGCAGGCACCTTCCCTGCCGCGCAAATTGCCAAATACAAAGCATTAGGACTTGACAATCAGGTAGCAAAATCAAAAGGTCAATTGCTGACAAGGAAAGACTGCATGTACATCTTTTATAACCTGATGACTGCAACAACAAAAGAGGGCAGTACTTATGCAACCGCTTTGGGCTATAGCCTAACATCTTCCGGAGAGTTGGATTATACAGCCTTGGTTACTGCTAATCTGGAGGGACCTTATACAGTTGATAGCAGCGGCCTTTCACTGCCATTTACTACTACAAGTAATGTAACGGTTTATAAAAATGGCACAGCGGCAACATTGAGTGACGCAGATATTTATGACGTTTATTATTACAACAACAATTTACGCTCTGTCTATCTTTACAGCAACCGGATAACCGGAACATATACGACAGCCACACCCAGCATCATATCGCCATCAACCGTAACTGTTGCCGGCAATACCTATACTATCGGAACATCTTCGGCAGCCTATAAATTATCATCCATGGGCAAATTCGCTATTGGCGACTCAGTAACGTTACTGCTAGGCATGGACGGCACCGTAGCTGATGTCGTCAACACCACAGATCTGACGGCGACCTATTACGGCGTAGTAACAGGAAACAGCTCTGAAAGCTATACTACTGAATCAGGCACAACTTCTGTCAGTAATACAGTTCAAATTGCCTGTACCGACGGCGTGGTACACAGCTTCAGTTGCAGCTCTACCTATACAGTCGGCTCGGTAGTAATGGTTGAATATGAAAATGGAGAAACCTCCATCCAAAAAGTCACAGAAAAATCTATTTCCGGCACTGTCAATGCCAGTGGTACTCAGTTAGGTGATACCAAATTTGCCAGCGATGTAAAGATTATTGATACCGACACCTCCGGCAATTATCTGCGGATATATCCCTCCCGCCTAGCCGGGCACACCATCAGCAGCAGTTATGTGCGTTGGTATGTACTGGACGGCAGCGGCAATATTACTGATTTGATATTGAAAAATGCAACCGGAGATATGTACAGCTATGGCATATTGACATCTGTTAGCGAGACATCAAGCGGATCCGGCGAATCCACGAGCCTGTCCGGGAAATACAGTTATATACTTAATGGCAGCAACAATACGCTCAATACCAGCAAAATACTTTTTGGCGTCGATACCTGCCCGGCCCGCTTTATTATCACAGATGGAAGTATCAGCGGTATCAAGAATCTTGCCGAAGTAAAGGTTAACTCCATTGCAACGACCACTTTAACCGGTAAGGACAACAAGACATATGAGATTTCCGAATATGCACAGGTATATTTGGAAACAGATGACGATGAATACTCGCTGGTGAGCTTATCAACAATTGACGATACCAGCGCTTACACTCTGACGGCATACTATGATAACTTAGGATACGCAACAGGTAATTTAATACGCGTTATCATTGCTAAAGAAAAATAATATCATAACTAAAAAAGAAGACTGCGATTAATCACAGTCTTCTTTTTAACTATCAATCGCCATAACTTAGTAGGAAAATATAATTAATGCTAGAAAGCAACTAAGGGGTGATAAATTATGAAATTTGCCTTTATTGTTTACGATGGAATGACGTTACTTGATTTTGCCGGTGCATATGACCCTATTACACGGCTAAAAAGCATGGGTTTTGTCAATGATTTTGTTTATGATGTTTGCGCGACCCAAAAAACAGTAAGAACATTTGAGGGATTGGAAATCAAGGCCGATAAAGTCAACAATGCCTTAAACACATACGATTATATATTTATACCGGGTGGCAACGGTATAGCCGGTTTATTAAAAGACACTGTATTGTTAAATTGGATCAGAAATATTTCAACAAATACGATCATGACCGCAGTTTGCGGCGGAGCGTTATTATTAGGCGCGGCAGGATTTTTAAAAGATAAAGAAGCCACCACCCATCCCGGCCTAATCCAGTACCTGAAAAATTACACTCCCAAAGTATCAAATGCAAGAATTGTGGACGCTGGTAACATTATCACTGCTAGAGGAGTAACTTCGGCTATAGACTTAGGCCTATATCTTTGCGAAAAAATTGCCGGTGGTGAAGTTCGCCAAAAAATCCAAAAACAAATGGATTATCAAGTATAATATTGTTAATATACTTGATATAAAAAAAGCTCCTGATTACAAACCGGAGCTTTTATGCGTACAAAACTTATATTTTATATCTACTGCAAATAGTTTTTTTGCTCGCCAAGTATTTTTTTTGTTCCATTTTCCATAATTTGTCCCTTAATATCCACACCAATATCTTTGCCAACTGATTCTATGGATTTACACATTTGCGCCGTAATAATAATATTAACGCCAAACGGGTTAATAGTAATACCGTCCGCCTGAGAGATAAAGTATTTCATGTCATCAAAACTAGCAATCATACCGTTGTATTTATGCTCTTTATCAAACTTACGCAACTCAATCCAATCAGTAAAGAAGGGATAAAATTGCTGATTTGAGATATTCTTTATCAGCGGAAAAGACATTGCGCTGCTTTCTTTAATAATACACTCGTTAGAATCTCTGCCTTTGCTTTCCGTATGTAATTGACTTGCATCAATTGGTATCAGATATTTTCCACGGTATATTTCTGTGAATAGCTGATATTCCATTTCCCTGGTCGCTTTTTTAATACCGTAATGTTGAAAGAAATTATTAGCGGCTTTCATAAGCGATGGATTCATGATCGGTGTGTTTATTTCTGAAACAGGGGAAAAGTCCGGTTTATCAATAATATCAAATAAATTTAATTTTAAATAATACTGACCGTTATCAATGACAATTTGTTCAAAACCACTGCGGTAAATATCTCCGAACATAGTCATTCTATCAGCTTGAGTACTTTCTTTTGCTTCGGTCGGTATAAATTGTTGTAATAAATAATCCCGGAAATTACTATAAAAAACCTTCTTAGAAAAAATATATGCCGAAGGTTTATCATTTTCAAAAGCAAGAAAGTAATTATCGGTATAGGCAGAGCAAGCAACCCAGAGTGTTGTCTGATTCTTAAGCATTTTAATAATTTCTTGATATGTATTCGCAGATTTGTCATTACCGTATTCTTTAATAAGTTGTTGGATTGTCTGCATACAAGCTCCTAATTATCTTTATTATCTAATTATTTTAGCGTCACATATAGAATAATACATTTTTTTGTTTTTGACAATTATATGACAATAAAAATAATGTGAGTTTTTTATTACTAACTTTTTAAAATATGACCAAAATCACTAATTACATAAAATTGTTAATAATACTTGAATATTTAATGTTAATGCTGTTATACTTTTTTGGGGTGAGTATATGCATATATATAGATTGTTTGAAATCATTTATATTTTACTTGATAAAAAAAAGGTAACAGCTGGTGAGCTTGCCAAGCGTTTTGAGGTTTCAACTAGAACTATATATAGAGATATCGATGCTTTATCTGCATCCGGAATACCGATATTAATGAAAAAAGGAAAAAGCGGCGGTATTTCGCTTTTACCTGAATTTACTCTTAACAAAACAGTACTTACAGAAGCAGAAAAGATAAATATCCTTTTAGCTCTTAAAGCAACAAATTCATTAGGAATCAGTGAGACCGATACCGCTTTTAATAAGCTATCAAGCTTGTTCGGTAAATTAAATAACGAATGGGTAGAAGTTGATTTCTCGTCATGGTCAAACCCTATTGAAGAAACAGAAATATTTAATAAATTAAAAGATGCCGTTATACATAAACAGGTTATCCGTTTTTTATACACCAATTCCAAGGGCGAGAATATATCTCGCGACGTGGAGCCGTTAAAGCTCTGTTTCAAAAGCAGCGCCTGGTATTTGTATGGATATTGCCTGATGCGGCAGGATTATCGGTTTTTTAAGCTTAGCCGCATAAAATCACTGAAAGTTTTAATTAATACTTTTGATCGGAGCGCCCCCGCAAATATTTTTGCCCAAAAACCCTGGAATGGCGAATATGTTACACTCAAACTTAAATTGCCCGAGGAAATGTCTTTTCGGGTATATGATGAATTTGAAAACTTCAACAAACTTGACGACGGCAGCTTCATCGTTGAAATAAATATGCCTAAAGGTGATTGGATATATAATTATATTTTCTCTTTCCGCGAACACTGCGAAGTTCTGGAACCTATTGAAATACGCAACGGTGTTAAACAAAAACTAAAAAAAGGTCTGAGAAAATATTTGTAATATGACAATAGGTGTCTTGTTAAATATTATATAATACCCTCATAGTACTTTAGCGGAGGGATAATAATGAAAAAGATAGATTACAAAGTACAGGAAAAAGAACTGTACAACCCGCAAACAAAGCCAGCGGTAATCGATGTGCCACAAATGACTTTTATTTTCATTGACGGCAAAGGTAATCCTAACGATCAAGACGGCGAATATCAAAAAGCCATAGAAGCATTATATAGCCTTGCTTATACAATTAAAATGTCTGCCAAATCAGGTATCGTTATTGACGATTATTTTGACTATGTGGTTCCTCCCCTGGAAGGCCTTTGGTGGATTGATGATAACAAGGAATATAATCCTGGTGATAAATCACAATTTTGCTGGACGGCAATGATCCGCCAACCGGAATTTGTGACTGAAAAAGTATTCCAACAAGCAGAAGCAACTATCAGCAAGAAAAAACCGGGGCTTGATATCAGTAAATTACGACTTACATTATTTACGGAGGGGCTTTGCGTTCAGTGTATGCATATTGGCAGTTTTGACGATGAACCTGCAACTATAACAAGAATAAATCAATATATTAAAGACAATAACCTCATCAATGACTTGTCCGATATCAGGCGTCATCATGAAATCTATCTTTCTAACCCGCAAAAGGTAGATATAGCGAAAATGAAAACAATAATCAGACTCCCCGTTAAAAGATAATCACATATAAACATAACTACAAGCTCTGATACTAATCAGAGCTTGTTCTTTACTCAAAAATGTAATATATACTTGACATTTTATCATATATATCATACTATATTATCAGAGGTGGTTCTATGAATAAGAATCTTAAACTTAAATCAGCACGTGCGGCAAAAGATATGTCTCAAAAAGACTTAGCAGAAGCAATTGGTGTCACCAGACAAACAATCAATGCTATTGAAAACGGCGATTATAACCCTTCGATCAAGCTGTGCATTTCTATATGCAAAGTATTAGACAAGAGCCTTAATGATATTTTTTGGGAGGATGATAATGATGAAAACCGATAAAAATGAATTGGATGAAATGCAAAAAGCAATTAGAGATAGAATAGGCAATCAATCTTTTATGCTGATGTTTTATCTGCTTTTGCTGGATATCGGCTTGTATGGTTTTGGCATACGCTGGCTTGTTTATCCGGCAAATGTCATGGTTATTTTGATTGTGTGTATGGCTATATATTTAGTAAGAATAATTGCTAAAAACTCATACTTACCTCCGCAAACTCATAAAACAAAACCAATTTTTAGGCTGGTTTTAACTGTTATCTTCGCTGTAATTTTAGCAATAGCTATAGCTATGTTTTGTGGGAAAATAAGTTCTTTTCCGACAGACAACGGAAATTCGGCAATTATTTTATTCATCGTTTCATTAATCGGTTTGGTTATTGCCTTGATTGTTTCCATTATTAAAAGAAACGATAATAAATAGTCAATTATCTTTCGAGTATAGACCAAGACATCTTATAAAAAAAGCTGTCAGTTTCAACATCATAACTGACAGCTTAATTCTTTGCATATGTCACTATTAGATAACCGATACATTAGACAAGTCCGCTTTACTGCTTTTGAGCACAGCATAAGTTAATTTATCCATCGAAGCGCCGGTAAAATCGGCTTTTTTTGCGTCAGTCCAGCGGAAGGAAACATTTTGAAAAACAGCATTTCTAAAAGACGTTCCCACTAAACCGGCTTTATCAAAATGTGTTCCGATAATAGTTTGGTTATCAAAATTTACGCCAGACAGATTCGAGCTGTTAAAATCGGTATTTCCCAGAACGCTTCGTTTAAAGCTCGTGGTTTTTAGGTTACACTTAGTTAATTTTGTCCCGGTTAGGTTGGCGTCATCAAAACTAACCCCTTGAAGATCACAGCAGCGAAAAATACTGTCAGTCAGATCCGAATCGCTAAAATCAGACCCTTTAAAGTTGCTGTAATCAAATTTCCCTCCACAGGCACTTACCCCCTTAAAATCAGAATTTCTAAAATCGCTTTTGGAAAAATCCATTCCTGTTATCTGTTGTAGTTGTCTTGTCTTGACAGTAATGCTATCGATGATTTCCTGAATATCCCCAATCGAATCTATAACCTTTTGGTAAGCTATCTGCTCATCAAAACCTTCTTTTTTCTTCAAGTTTATCCTGCAAATCTTGAAGCATTTCTTCTTTTAATTCCCTTACGGTACGTACGTCCTCATACGAGGAAAATATTTCATCTAAATACTTGCTTATATTTTCATTCATTTTTATTACCGCCTTTCTTAAAGTAATTGATCTAAAATACGCTTTGCGTTTTCCCAATTTTTTTTATTTTCGCAATAAGTCTTTTGCCCTTTATCGGTAATTTTGTAATATTTTCGTCTGCCGCCTTGGGTTTCATCACCCCAATAAGAAATAATACAACCATCACTCTCCAGCCGCTTGAGGCTGGAATACATGGTCGCCTCTTTAATATCATACTCGCCTGCAGAATTTAAATGGATTAATTTAGAAATCTCATAACCATATTGATCTTTGTTCAACAATAATCTCAAAATCATCGTATCTGCGTGCCCACGGAGTAAATCTGAGGACATTATGTTTTCTACCATATTTACACCTCCATGTTTGCACTATACACCATATTACTATGTCTGTCAAGGTAGTATTTTTATTATAGTAATTTTTTTGTATATCATGTGTATGCTTTTGAAATAATAGAGCAGGGAGGATTTTTAATATGGGCTATATTATCGGTCAAAATATCATAAGAAAAGAAGCTTTTAATAAAGTCACCGGTACCGCAAAATATACCGATGATTTTATTGCTACGGGAATATATCATGCGGATTTACTTGTCAGCCCCTATGCCCATGCGAAAATAATAAGTATAGATATATCCGCAGCCGCTTCCGCAAAGGGGGTAAAAAAAATTATAACCGGCAACGACATCAATGTTTTATGCGGGCCTTTAATAGATGATAAGCCACCGCTGGCCAAAGAAAAAGTTCGCTACCATGGCGAGCCGGTTGTAATGGTTGTAGCAGATTGCGAACAAAACGCCAAGGCTGCCGTAGCAAAAATAAAAGTAAACTTTCAACCCCTACCGGTTGTTAATTCCGTATCCGATGCATTAAAGGAAAATGCTGTTCTTATCCATGAAAATTTGCAGCAATACAAAAAGAATGTATCAGATGTCTACCCGGAGACCGGTTCTAATGTTTGCGGTCACGTTAAAATCAGAAAAGGCGATCTGCAAAAAGGCTGGCAAGAAAGCGAATTGACTATAGAAAGCAACTTTACTCTGCCGCAGTCCGATCACGCGGCTATGGAAACAAGGGCCGCTCAATGTCAGATTATGCCTAACGGCAGAGTGATTGTCTGTTCTTCCACACAGGCCCCTTTCTCGGTAAAAGAACAGATTAATAAAACATTTCAAGTGCCAATAGAGGATATTGACGTCAATGTACTGTTTGTAGGCGGCGGTTTTGGCGGTAAAGCTGCCGTCCAATTAGAAATATTAGCATATATTGCAGCCAAAGCTGTCGATGGACACACCGTTAAAATAGCCAGCAGCAGGGAGAAGGATATGATTACCACTCCCTGCAAAATAGGATTAGAAGCCAAAATAAAAATTGGTGCAAAAAAGAACGGCAAAATTATCGTCGCGGAAATGCATTATAATGTTGACTGCGGCGGTTATGCCGATATCGCCCCGCGCATTGCCAAGGCAATTGCGGTTGACTGTGCAGGCCCGTATAATATCGAGAATATATCTTGCGACGCGCTTAGCGTTTATACCAACCATCCCGTTGCCACCTCTTTTCGCGGGTTTGGACACACCTCTTTAAGCTTTTGTATTGAACGCATGATGGATAAGCTTGGCGCAGCTTTAAATATTGATCCTATCGAAATTCGCATGATTAATGCTCTGACAGAAGGATGCTATTCCCCGACACAAGTAAAAGTTACTTTAAGCAATACCGGCAATTTCGGTGAATGTTTAAATAAGCTTAAAACGCTGATTAACTGGCATGAAGGCCAAAGAATAGTAGAAAGTAATCATCTTATCAGGGCCAAAGGCGTCGGCTGCTTTGTTAAAACATCCGATTCGCCAACCAATGCCATATCGGGAGTACTTTTAACATTCAATTCAGACGGCAGTATCAACCTAAATTGCGGAGCGGTGGAGATCGGCCCGGGTATGAAAACAACAGCGGCTCAAATACTTGCCGAGAAATTGAAAATGGATATCGGCCGCATCCAGGTAAAAATGGAAGTTGATACGCAAACCAGCCCCGTTCATTGGAAAACTGTTGCCAGCATGACCACTTATATGGTTGGTCGGGCGGTAATATCCGCAGCCGAAGATTTAATCCGCCAACTTCTGAATGGTGCGGCAACAATTCTCAGATGTACTCCGGAAGATCTGGAAATAGCCGAAGAAAAAATATTTCTTAAAACTGATCAAAAGATTTATTTAACATTCAAAGATATAGTGCACGGTTTTCAATATCAAAACGGCAATTCCATAGTAGGGCAAATTATGGGTCGTGGCAATTTTATTATGAATCAATTATCTTATTTGGATAAAGAAACCGGAGAAGGCAAAGCGGGCCCCTATTGGACGCCGGGAGCCCAGGCAGTGGAAATCGAGTATGACACTATACAGCATACCTACCGTATCCTTAAAGCCGCGACGGTAGTGGATGCCGGTAAAGTTCTTAATCCTAAAACCGTCAAAGGCATTTTAATGGGAGGCATGTGCATGGGATTGGGACTCGGAACTAGCGAAAGTTTTATTTACGATGCCGAGGGCATCGTACAAAACACCAGCTTCCGCACTTATAAAATGATGAGATACGGGGAAACCCCCGATTATCTTATCGATTACGTGGAAACACCGCAATTGGACGCTCCTTATGGATCAAGAGGATTAGCTGAACATGGTATTATCGGTATACCTGCAGCGCTGGCAAATGCGATTTCGTTAGCGGCAGGAATTGACGTCACCAAACTGCCTATTACTCCGGAACAAATCTGGCAACAAAAGGAGGGTGTGCGGCAATGATCGCCTTTGATTTTGCTTACTTTAGACCGGAAACTCTCAAAGAGGCCAATGAGACCTATAAACAGTTAATTATCGCAGGGAAACTGCCCCTATATTATGGCGGCGGTACCGAAATTATCAGCATGGCCAGAGCAGGCAGTATTAGATTTGACGCGGTAATAGATATCAAAAGCATCCCTGAATGCAATACGCTTTGTGTAGAAAATAACCAACTGATTATCGGCAGCGCCGTTACATTGACAAAAATAGCCGAATCGGGCTGTTTCCCTTTGCTTGGTAAAACTGTTTCACGAATCGCGGATCATACAATCCAAGACAAAATAACCATCGGCGGCAATATTGCAGGGTCAATCATTTATCGTGAAGCAGCACTGCCTCTGATGATTACCAACTCCAAAGTTAAAATCATCAAAAAAAACAAATTGCATGAACTACCTCTCTTAGAGATATTTGACGGAAATCTGCATCTGCAAAATGGTGAACTGATTGTCCAGTTTTTAATAGATACAAACTATCTAAACTTATCCTATTGTCATGTTAAAAAGACAAAGCTTGATAAAATTGATTATCCCCTGATTACCTTAGCAGCAATCAAAACCGATAATGGCATCAACGCGGCTGTTAGCGGCCTTGCTGATAAACCCTTCCTATTGCCGGTTAAAATATTAAACGAACAGGATGTACCGGAAGCTGTCAGAGCCGACAAAACCGTCGGCGCCATCCAAAACAATATTATCGGCGACTTAATCATCGCCGGTAAAGAATACCGAATGTTTGTTTTAAAAAATGTTTTGGTACAAATGTTTGAGAACTTCAAGGAGGCCCAATATGCTGGCATTTAAAGACAAATCAATCATTAGTTTAAATATTAACGGCGATAATGTCACTGTTATGGTAAATCCCTCTTATACATTGCTTCATGTATTAAGAGAAAACCTCGGACTTACCGGCACCAAGCCAGGCTGCGAAAATGGTGATTGCGGCTCTTGTACGGTATTGGTCGACGGTTGGCCGATAAAATCCTGTTTAATGCTGGCTGTAGAAGCTATCGGACATCAGGTAATAACCGTAGAAGGCCTAAAAAACGCACCGATTCAAAGATCTTTTGTGGAAAATTGGGGCTTTCAATGCGGTTATTGCACTTCCGGTTTTTTAATGGTTTGCCACGCATTGAAAAATATTCATCCCGATGCCGATGACTTTATTATCGAGCAATGGTTGCAGTCAAATTTATGTAGATGTACCGGCTACGGTGAAATTAAGGATGCGGTTAAAGCAGTATTAGAAAATAAAATTTAGAGGTCAAATACATGTTTGAATCATTCGTTGTTTTTGTAAGAGGCATAATCGCTTTTGGCACTTTGCTGATCTTTGCCAGATTAATAGGTAAACAGCAGATAAGCCAATTAAATTTCTTTGATTATATTATGGGCATTACCATCGGTTCGATAGCGGCTTCGTTAACAATTGATTTAACAAGTAGTGCTTGGCCGCATTGGATTGGACTATTAACCTGGACAATTGCCGTTTTATTATTACAAATCATTACTGTTAAATCAAGAAAAGCATCAAAGTATTTTGATGGGGAACCTACAATTGTAATAATGAACGGTAAAATAATGGAAAATGTTTTAAAGAAAATGAGATACCGCGCCGATGATCTGATGGAACAATTAAGACAAAAAAATGTTTTTGATATCACGCAGGTTCAGTTTGCCATACTTGAAAAAGATGGCGAGCTATCCGTAATAAAAAAACCGGAATTTGAAAATGTCACAAAAAAGGATTTACACATTCAACCAGGCATTACCGGGATAGCAACTGAGTTAATATATGATGGTATTATCATAGATGCTAATCTTAAACAAACTAGCCATGACCGAACATGGTTATTTAGTGAATTAAAAAAACTCAATATCCAATCAACAGACGAGGTGTTTTATATGGCTTTAAACCCAGACGGAACAATCTATACGGATCTATATAGAGACCATATAGATAATTTGATTGATATAACCGATCCTATTAAACAAAATTAGGAGAAAAGATCATGAAAAAGATATATCTCATACTGCCGATTCTTTTTATACTCATATTTATATTTGTCATGAATATGGCGTTCTTTATTCGCCCATATATTAAAAGTGTTCCTGAACAAATTAATCAAATTGAAAATAATATAATAAGTGGAAATTGGCAACAAGCCCAAATAGAATTGGAATTATTCAAAAAGAATGTAAACAACAAAATGAATTGGTTACAGGTCAGTATTGAAAGAGATGAAATGGATCAAATGTTACTTGATATATCCAAATTATCAGGTAACATAAGGATAAACGATACCGATAATGCAATAACTTCGCTCTATGAAATTAGATATAATTGGGACAATCTCGGAAAATAGATTATAATCACAAAATCTAACTAATGCAAAAGATTAAAACCACATTAAAATAAGGACAAATACTATTTTCTGCACACAATCCCTCCAAAATCATATTATATGTAATATATCGCGTTTTGGAGGGATATTTTATGGCGATGTCAATGTTAAATAATAGTATGTCTCAAAAACAAATACAAATATTGACCACTATGCAACGTTTGTGGATTGAACATTCTTTATGGACAAGAGCATTTATAATCAGTAACACAAATAACCTGAATAATTTGGATGCAACGACCAGCAGGCTGCTGCGCAATCCTGTTGATTTTGCCAACCAGCTTAGACCTCTTTATGGCGAGGAAAAAGCAATGAGATTTCAAGAGTTATTGACCGACCATCTAAAAATTGCCGCTAATCTCGTAGATGCGGCTAAAGCAGGTGATGAGGCAGAAGCTACCCAGCAACGTAATTTATGGTATGCCAATGCGGATGACATTGCCAAATTTCTTGGCGAAATCAATCCCTACTGGAGCGCCAAAAAGTGGCAGGCTTTATTATATGATCATTTAAAAATGGTTGAAAACGAAGCCGTACTGGAACTTAGCGGTAAATATGAAGAAAGTGTTAACCAATATGATGCCATTCAAGATCAATCTTTAAAAATGGCAAATTATATGGCCAACGGTATCATCAGACAGTTTAAAATATGAACTATAGCTCTTATCATATAAAAAAGCCTGCAAATTTTTAGAGATATACTTTGCAGGCTTAAATATCTATCTCTCCCTCGGAATACCAAAAAAACCTTTTGAGGTATCATAAAAAATACCGATATGCGGTTGCACAAAAGTAAATATCACAAAACAAGCAATTAAGATAAGCAATGCGATTACGGCTAATTTATTCGCCAATAGAGAATTAAGCTTTTCCTGGGATTTAAGTTGACGATATGAAAAAATATAAGCTATTATCACTGCAATAATAAAAATTAATATATCGATTATTGTATTATGATTTCCGATAATGCCTGTATAGGCATAAAATAATACCGGTATTGTTACCAAGCCAATGATAATTGATAAGACTTTAACCGGTATAAAGTTATTGATATCGCGGCCGTAAGCAAAATATTCCCAGATACCAAAAGCTACCATCGGCCAAAAAAGCAGCTTGAGATGCTCCCAAACACTCTCATTTACCGCGCCGAAAATCGCTGCCAGCAGATTCGCTCCCGACCACTGATAAATAAAGTGTAATAGTGTACCAACAATTATCGTAAAGAGTATGCCGCATAACTGATACCTTTTGAGCTTAGTCATATTTTTACTCCTTTTATTTGGGTTATTACTTATTATGCCGATAAATTACTAATTACTATTAGAATTTACCAGAGATTTTAAAAAATTATGAAAAATACTTGACAAATTAAATCGATTAAGTTATCATAGGCAACAATTAAACAAGATAAACTGTTGATTGAGAAGAGTACATGCTTTGGATTACTTTTTTAGAGAGCTGCAGGCGGTGGAATTGCAGCAAGTAACGTAGCATGGAATGGACTCATAAAGGTGGGAGGAAAGGTTTTTATAAAAAACCGAGTAATGCCCAACGGGATTTCCGCCCGTTATCAAGGGAATACGTATGATAGTACGTAGAACGAGTGGGTGTTTATGCACCAATTTAGGTGGTACCGCAGAAGTGTAAGCTTTTGTCCTATTATTCATAGGACAAAAGCTTTTTTTAGTTTCTTAAAAATTGAGAAAGAGGTGGAACAAATGAAGAAAGGTCGATTCGGCATTTACGGCGGCCAGTATATTCCGGAGACGCTAATGAATGCCGTAGGTGAACTGGAACAAGCATATGATTTTTATAAAAACGACGCGGATTTTCAAAAGGAACTTGATACGTTACTTTGCAATTACGCTGGTCGGCCATCACTGTTGTACTATGCCGCAAAGATGACTAATGATCTTGGCGGCGCTCAGATCTACCTCAAACGCGAAGACCTTAACCATACCGGTTCCCATAAAATCAATAATGTCTTAGGGCAGGTTCTATTGGCCAAACGCATGGGTAAAACCCGTGTGATTGCCGAAACCGGTGCCGGCCAGCATGGCGTAGCCACCGCCACAGCAGCCGCTTTGATGGATATGGAATGCGAAATATTTATGGGCGAAGAAGATACCAAACGCCAGGCGCTAAACGTCTTTCGCATGCAGCTGCTGGGCGCAAAAGTCCACCCGGTCACCAGCGGAACCAAGACCCTCAAAGACGCCGTTAACGAAACAATGCGTGAGTGGACCACACGCATGGATGATACACTCTATGTATTTGGTTCCGTAATGGGGCCACACCCCTTCCCTACCATCGTTAAAAATTTTCAAAAAGTAATAGGTGAAGAAATCAAAGAGCAATTGTCCCAAGAAAAAGGTAGGCTTCCCGATGCCATCATCGCCTGCGTCGGAGGCGGCAGCAATTCTATCGGGTCATTCTATCAATTCATAGATAACCCCGGGGTACAGCTGATTGGCTGCGAAGCGGCAGGAAAAGGTATTGATACCCCGCAAAACGCGGCAACGATTGCTACAGGTAAAATCGGAGTATTCCATGGCATGAAATCCTACTTTTGCCAGAATCAATACGGTCAGATTGCGCCGGTATATTCAATTTCAGCCGGACTTGATTATCCGGGCATCGGGCCGGAACACGCGCAATTATTTACTACCGGCAGAGTGCAATATTATCCGATCACAGATGATGAAGCCGTAGATGCATTTGCCTACCTTTCCCGTATGGAGGGCATTATACCCGCTATTGAAAGTGCCCATGCCATTGCTTATGCGAGAAAATTGGCGCCGACAATGAACAAGGAGCAGATTATCGTCATTACCCTCTCCGGACGCGGCGACAAGGATGTGGCAGCCATCGCCAGATATATGGGGGTGAATATCAATGAGTAATATCACACAAGCCTTCGCAGGTCACAAAGCGTTCATCGCCTTCATCACCGGCGGCGACCCCGATATCGAGACAACTGAACAATTGATTTTAGCCATGGCGGAATCCGGCACCGACCTGATTGAAATAGGTATTCCATTCTCCGACCCGATTGCGGAAGGTGTCGTTATACAAGAGGCAAGCGCCCGTGCGCTGCAAAACGGCTGTACTACTGATAAGCTGTTTGAAATGGTCAGCCGCGTCAGGCAAAAAACATCGGTACCGCTACTGTTTATGACCTATTTAAACCCGATTATCGGTTATGGCAAAGAAAAATTTCTGAGCCGTTGTTCAGATTGCGGCATAAACGGTATTATCGTACCCGATCTGCCTTTTGAAGAAAAAGACGAATTAGCTGATATCTGCAAAATAACCGGCATCGATCTAATCTCGATGATTACCCCCACCTCTACGGAACGGATCGCTATGATCGCCCCAGAAGCCACCGGCTTTATCTATTGCGTATCATCCCTGGGTGTAACAGGAATACGCAGCAATATATCAACAGACATCGGCAAAATGATTGAGCAGGTACGACAAATCAGTAATATTCCCTGTGCAATCGGCTTTGGTATTTCCACACCTGAGCAGGCCGGCGAGATGGCGAAACTGGCCGACGGCATAATTATCGGCAGCGCCATAGTCAAGATAGTAGCAAAATATGGGAAGAATAGCATCGAGCCTGTTTCGCAATATATCCGCAGTATAAAACAAGGCGTTACCGGCGCCGGTAACGCCATCAGATAAAATAATATTAATTGAGGAGGATAATACAATGTACAAAAACATCTTAAGCAAAGCAACAACCAACCAGGAATTAACTGAAGAAGAAATCAGTCAACTGATAAGTTCCATTAATAACGATCAGGTAAGCGATGTACAAATTGCCGCTTTTCAGGTAGCACTGTTGATGAAGGGGACTTCTCTCAAAGAATTGTCTTATATCGCCAAGGCTATGCGGCAAAACTGCGTTCCTTTAAAACCAAAGGTAAATGATGATTTAATGGACACCTGCGGCACCGGCGGCGGATTAAGTACCTTCAATATTTCCACCGCCACAGCAATTATCGCCGCAGCCGCCGGTATCCCTATCGCCAAGCATGGTAGCCGCTCGATTTCCAGTCTTTCCGGCAGCGCCGACGTACTGGAAGCCCTCAATGTCAATATTAACCTTACCCCCGCGCAGGTAGAAAAACTGATCGAAGAAATTGGCATCGCCTTTATCTATGCGCCGCTGTTTCATCCTGTTATGTGCAAGGTTCTTCCCGCCGAAGCCGAGCTGGGTATTAAAACCATCTTCTACACCATTATCGGCCCGTTGATCAATCCGGCTTTTGCCCCTCGTCATATTCTGGGCGTTTATAAACCCGAACTGCTTGATACGGTATCTTTCGTAGCCAAAGAACTCGGTTATACCAACGCTATGTTTGTTCATGGTCTGGACGGACTCGATGAAATTTCCCTGATGGGTAAAACCAGAATTAACGAGCTCTCAGATGGTAACTTCACGAGTTACGAAATCGCGCCGGAAGACTTCGGTTTAGAACGCTGTACTTTGGAAGAAATTAAAACCGGCACTCCCGAAGAAAACGCGCAAACAATCCATGGCGTATTCGCAGGAACGATCAGCGGCGCCAGACGCAACGCCATCGTACTCAACGCCGCCGGCGCTTTGAAAATCGGCGGTAAAGCCGACAGTTTTGCTCAAGGCATTGCTCTTGCCAATGAACTGATCGACAGCAACGCCGCGTCAGTAAAGCTCAATCAGTTATCGGAGATGTCCAACTTATTTAAGGAGTAGTATTATGCAATTTGCTCAGGCCTTATTGACAAAAAAACAATCGGGCTTAATCCCTGTCATACCCGATATTAAATGTATTTCACCTAAAACAGGCGACCTGCTGCGCGGCAGAGACCCTCTAGCTGCGGTAAAGCTATTGGAAGAGGCGGGAGCTCCCGCGCTGTCGGTGGTAACAGAGCAAAGATATTTCGGCGGCTCAATTAAGCTGCTGGAAAAAATTGCGGCAGTTACCGCCCTGCCTTTGCTGCGCAAAGATTTTATCGGCAGCACAGATGACCTGAAAATCACCAAAGACTGCGGCGCAGCAGCTATCCTGCTGATTTGTGCCAAACTGCCGCCCGCAAAACTGAGCCGGTTATACGAACAGGCATTACAAATGGGCCTCGAGCCTTTAGTCGAGACTCATACCAAAGAAGAAATGAATTTTGCGGCAGGTATCGGTGCAAAACTGATCGGCATCAACAACCGCGATATTACCGATCTGGAAAAAGACCACGGTACTGTAAATAATACCCGTCTGCTGGCTGCCTCAAAACCGGCAAATGCGCTGTTAATCAGCGAAAGCGCCATCCAAACATCCGCGGATGCCAGAGCCGCTATTGATGCCGGCGCCGACGCGGTACTCGTCGGCACAGCCATCTGGCAGGCAGAAGATATGCGCAAGTGCTTTCTGGCTTTCAGCAACATGGGAGAATAAATCAATGAACAGTATTAAAGTAAAAATATGCGGTTTAAAACGAGCGGATGATCTGCAAAACTGTATGCATCTGGGCGTGGATATTCTCGGCTTTGTCTGCGAATATCCTCTGCCGGTACCCTGGAATTTGCGCCGTTGCGAAGCAATGCAGCTCCTTAACCAAGTCAAACAGCCCCATCAAAGCTGCGTTGTCACTGGCGGTTCAGCGCAGAAAGTAATTGATCTGGCTAAAGAACTGCGCCCTTCATTGATCCAGCTCCATCACAACGAGACATTGGAAGAGACAAAAATAATAGCTGCCGCACTGCTGCAACACCATATCGGGGTAATAAAAACCGTTCCCCCTGCGGATCAAGAGCGAGTCCGCCAATTTGGCACTGCCGATATCCAGACCATTGTCAAACAACTGTGCCAAACCGATATTTACGGATTGCTGGCAGACTCACGTATCCCGGCCAACGCGGCGACGGCAGGCAGCCAGCTTGACCTGAATTTTTGCAAGCAAATCATCCGCGCCTCCAGCAAACCGGTGATCATAGCCGGCGGTATCACTGCCAAAAACGCCACTAATATTATCAAACAAACCGGAGCCCAGATAATTGATGTCATGTCCGGAGTAGAGACCGTCCCCGGTGAAAAAGACTATCAACTACTATCCGATTTACTGACATCCATACGCCAATTATAAAAAAACAGGCTTTCTTTAGCCAACGTTTAACGTTAAGCTTGGAAAGCCTGTTTATATAAATTATTATTAATACTATTCGACTTAAACCGCTGTCGCTGAATCAAGCGGCTTGGCTGTTTGGTCGGAACTCTCGTCAGCGGGTTCCTGCTGTTGATATGCATTGATCGTCTGCCCGGGAATTTGGGTATCCGAATCATGCGGTTGGCTATTACTTTGCTCTTGCAACTGCAGCTCCAATAGTGATATTCTGGCATTTGCCTGCTCAAACTGACGAACAGCCGCAAATTTTTCTGTCGCAATAACAGATTTTTCTTTAATCAGTTCTATCGATCTTTTATATTCATTCTCAAGCTGCGCCGTCAATGATTGATTGATAAATAACAACTTTTCGTTTTGCTCCCTGATATCATCGATATTTTTTATCAATCCGGCAATGCTTTGCTTAAGAGTGTTATTTTCATTGGTAATTGTTGCTACAATTTGCTCCTGGAGTTCGGTTCTATTGTTGCATTCGGCGATTTCAGCCGTCTGATCCTCAATCTGCTGCATCAGTTCTTTGATCTTACTGCTGAGGATTGCCAGTTGACCGTCGGCCATTTTGGATCTGAGTAATTTTATCTCCTGATCTTTTTCTTCAATAGCGCCGGAAAGCTGCATTGCGGTATTACGTTGTTTTTTGGACTCAATCATTTCGGCCTTGAGCATTTCTTTCAGGGCCTGTTTTTCTTGACCCGCTTGTTCCAATTTGCCGGCATAATCGCCAATTACGTCATGCTGATGCTCAATTTTTTGGGCGAGGTGGCTTTTTTCCATCTCGTTTTTGCTTAAACTGTCTTCAAGCGCCGCAATATTATTTTTCAACGACATAACATCCGCAGCGGTAGAATCTTCAGCCAGCAATCGGTTATTGCGTATCGAGGCGGCAAGATTTTTATACTCTGATTCAACATGACTGAGGCGCAGCGTTAAAATATCATTGTTTTTTTGCAATTTCTCTTTTTCATCAAACAACAGCTGCTGATTATGAGAAAATGTTTCGGTCATCGCCTGCTGTTGTTTGCGTAATATACTGATATACTCCAGCACCGAACTTTTGGTATATCCGCCTAAATTAGTTTTTAAGTATTGCCTGGCATCAGCTTCTTCTGTCTTCGAACGCAGCGTTTCCATAAAATTATCATCATTATTTATATCAGACATATCCAAATCCCCTCCCCTCGTTTGCTAGTTGTCATGAATTTCCAGTTTATCGCCAATAGCCACATTTGCGGAACCCGCGGCTAATTCCAGTACATTAGCGGTTTTTCTAAAATGTTTACCAACCCTCCAGGGCGCTATTGTCTCTTTGCCCACAACAGTCATCTGGGCGGAAAGATATACTGCGTCGATCGTCATTCTCATAAAAAAACAATGAATGGCGGAACACTTCGTTAACAACAGGCCTTCGCCGTCGGCCAGGCTCTTTCTGCCCATTAACCCTTTTAAGCGGCTGGAAAACGTGTCGGCTATTTGCACATTATCCGCTAAAACTTGATTATTACAGTATACGATCATTTTAAAATAACCCAAACTGAGTCGCTATTTTTACCGCCGCCGGCCCCATTAAAACTATCATCAGTACCGGAAAGATCAAAAACACCATCGGAAAGAGTATCTTGACCGGGACTTTCATGGCCTTTTCCTCGATTTTATTGCGTCTGCTTGTCCGTATGGCCGCGGCTTGCGTGCACAATACATTTTTCATCGAAATACCCAGTTGTTCGGCCTGGATAATCGACCCGACAAATGTCCTGACATCATCTAGATCGCAACGTTGCGCAAACAGATTCAGCGCATCGCGTCTGGTCCTGCCCATCGTCATTTCACGGTAAGCGATAGCCAATTCGTCGATGATCGGACCGTCAAAATGATCGATTACACACATTACAGCCTGTTCAAAACCAAGGCCGGCCTCAACGTTGATGCTCAAAAGATCTAAAACATCGGGTAACTGCCGCTCCATCAAATTGCGCCTGTTCGTTATTCTCGAGGTCAAATTAAAGCGCATGAAGGCGTAGCCGCCGTAAATGCCCAGTAACGTACCTAAAAGCGCGCGTCCGCCCAAACCTAATAATAAGAAAATTACCGTCAGCAATATCGCCGCGCCGACAATCACCAATAATCGCAAAACTTCATACTCGCTGACGCCAATACTTAAACCTGCCTGACGCAGCATCTTTTTAAGTCTTTCCTGGCTTTTCCTTTTTGTTTCACTGTTCTGCGCATTATTTGAGTTTCTGTTCAACTTATTGGATATAGACTTGACCAAAGGCTTAAAAAACCGCTCCGATATGGGTTTATCAAGTTCCTCTTCAATCACACTAATTTTCTTCCGGGTAGTGAGGACGCCGGTAACGCGTCTCCTGACTATGTCATTACGGGCGCCGTAAGAATATAGCGCCAGCATTATAAGGCAAAAAACGCATACCCCGCCGGATAAAATAATCAAACCTATCATAACAGGCTCCTTAATATTTAATACCCACAATTTTGTTGATCACAAAAAAGCCCAGCGCCTCCAAAAACACCGAGACGATTATCATCGCTTTGCCTATGCCGGTAGCAAAAAAGTTTTGAAAATACCCGGGGTTAATCATCATCATGATCAAAATAATAAAGACAGGAAGTAAACCGATAACCATTCCCGACATACGTCCGGAAGCGGTAAGAACGCGGATCTGTGCTTTGATTTTCAGCCGATCGTTGATCGTCTCCGAAATTATTTCCAGTATATCGCTGAGATTGCCGCCCACCTGCATCGAGGTCAGAACCGCCGATACCAGCAAGTCCAAATCCTTATTCCTTACTCTCTCCACCATATGATTGAGGGCTTCTTCCATGCTCACGCCGTATTTCATTTCACGCAAGGTTGTGGCGAATTCCGTAGAAATCGGCGGCTGCATTTCGTTAGCAATGCTTTCCATGGCCTGCTGAAACGAAAACCCGGCTCTGATACAGTTGCCCATGATGGTAATCGATCCGCTTAGTTGTTTATTAAATTGCTGCTGGCGTTTCTTTTGTGAACTTTGCACAAAAATCGGCGGCACAGCGAAACCGACAATTGCCAAAGCAAAGGCGGTAACAGCGCTACCGCCAGCCAGTAAAACGATAAACATCGGCACCAGCGTTAAAAAGGCCCAGCCGCCTATAAACTCAGTGCCGCTGAGTTTAACCCCGGACATGGCTAGATAATTGTTAAATTGCTTGCTGGCAATTTGAAATTTCTGCGAGTTACTTAATTTAGTTTTATTCAGTTTTTCTTTAAAGAACTGACGTTGAACGTCATCAATATCAACATTTTTGAGATATTTGGCAAAGCGGTTTTTGGCACTTGTCTTTGCCTCCAATGACTTCGATTGCGCTATTAACGAATAAACACATATGCCGCCGAATAACGCTATTAGTAATTCCATCATATCACCTCAGTTTGTAAACCAATCGTCACGCAAAAATACGCCGTTGCTGGTAATCTTTTCCGCAAAATTAGGCCGGATACCGGTGGCGGCAAAACTGCCTTTCATCCTGCCGGCAGCATCAATCCCTTCCGACTTATAAGTATAGAGATCCTGTAGAGTAATAATATCACCCTCCATACCGACTACCTCGGTAATACTGACAATTTTTCTCGTACCGTCCTTGATTCTCGACTGGTGAACGATCAGATCTAAAGCCGACGATATTTGTTCTCTGATAGCTTTAACAGGTATTTCCATGCCCGACATCAGCACCATCGTCTCCAGTCTGGACATCAGATCGCGCGGCGAATTAGCATGAGCGGTAGTCAGCGAGCCCTCATGGCCGGTGTTCATGGCCTGCAGCATATCGAGAGTTTCTCCCGAACGCACCTCGCCGACAATGATCCGGTCGGGCCGCATACGCAGCGCGTTGCGCACCAGATCTCTGATGGTCACCTGCCCGGCGTTTTCCGAATTCGGCGGCCTGCTTTCCAAAGTAATGACATGATTTTGCCGCAGTTGTATTTCCGCGGCGTCTTCGATCGTCACTATCCGTTCGCTGTTGGGTATGAAACCGGACAGAACGTTAAGCAGCGTAGTTTTACCACTGCCGGTACCGCCGGAGACAATAATATTCATTTTGCCTTTGACACATGCTTCCAGAAACGACATCATTTTCGGCGTTACCGAACCGAATCGAACCAGATCGTTGACAGTGATCGGGTTTTTGGCAAATTTACGGATGGTAATAGTCGGGCCGGTCAAAGCCAGCGGTGGGATTATCGCATTGACACGGGAGCCGTCGGCTAACCTGGCGTCAACCATCGGGCTGGATTCGTCAATGCGGCGGCCAACAGAAGAAACAATGCGGTTTAAAACATTCATTACATGTTCGTTATCTTTAAATTTGGTCGCGCTAAGTTCCAGTTTACCGGCACGTTCTACATAAACGCAGTAAGGGCCGTTGACCATTATTTCCGAAATAGTCGGGTCAGCCAGCAAAGGTTCCAGCGGGCCCAAACCGATCACATTATTATATATTTCTTTGACCAACCGGGAGCGTTCCGTACGCGGTATCTGGCCGGCTTTGGTATCAACCAGATTCTCTATCGATTGTAATAAGTGCGCCTCGTCGTTGCTTTCTGTTTTACCGCCCTCGACAGCTTCCTGATTGACCAGTTCGATAATTTCCCCGTGTATCTGATCTTTGATTACGGAATATTCGTCTACATAAACCGCGCTGCCTCTTGCCGGGTTATCCGCGGATATTTCCGATTGCTGCGGGTTTTTTTGTTTCTCCAGTCTTTCCAGTAATCCCATGCAATCACCTCTTTAACCTTTTCTGTTCTTAAAAAAGCCTGACCCTTTGTTATTATTATTATTAAGCAGTCCTAATCTTTTCTTTTGTTTGGTGTTTAAGGTGTCAATATCGGCGTTGCCTTCCAGCAGGAAATTGGCAACCGACGCTACCGATTGACTAAGTTCGCTCTTAGGCGCACCGATGACAAAGGGGATACCCCTGTTCAAGGCCGATACGGCGACTTTATAATCATTAGGTATCTTCGCCCAGATCGGACAATCGATCAGTTTCTGCACATCATCCAATGTGATAGCGCACATGCTGTCCGCCCTGTTAACCAGTAATTTTATCTTATCCATCTGATGCAGCGACTCCAACAGAGACAAACTAAGCTTGGAGTTTTTCAAAGTAGATAATTCCAGGCAGGTGACAAACAACACTATTGTCGCCGATTCAATGGCCGTAATGGTCATTTCGGTAAAAAACGGCGGCGTATCGATGATCACATAGTCATAATAAGTACGCAGAACAGCCAAAATACTCTTAACCTTATCGGGTGAGATCAGTTCTGCATACTCAGGGCTTTTGGGCGCGCACAAAACATGGACGCCGCTGGAGTGAACGGTCATATAACTTCTGATCAGGTCAATAGTGGGCGTTGAAACCTCCTGTACCAGCTCAAAAATAGTATCTGTAGGCTCGATATCCAAAAACACATGCGTGTCACCGAATTGCAGATCCAGGTCAACAATAGCCACCTTTTTATGCTTTTCCGCCAAATCCACCGCCAGATTAATGGCCAGCGTCGTTTTGCCTAACCCGCCTTTGGCGCCGAAAACCGTGATTACCCGCGACATCCAGTTAAGGTCCTGTTTGATATTAAAAGATTCGCTGCGGGTGGTTTCATTGGCGTAGACGGTTTTGATATATTCGCCAAATTCTTTGGCGGTCTTGGGAAATTGCGTAACATTACGGGCGCCAACTTTAATAGCGCTTTGTAAGAGATCAACATCGATCTGTTCTGCCAGCAATATCACATATGTACGCGGACGGCTTAAGATGATCCGCTCCGCCATGCTTAACACATCGCTATCGCCGTCACCCAGCGTCATGATCACAATATCGGGAGAAAGATTGTTGATCATATCAAACGCCACCGTACCACCGGCGGACTCGCCGATCACCGAAATGGCTTGATCGTCAATTAAGCTCTTGATGGCGCCAAGATTATTTTCCGAATTACTGATCAATAAAACTCTAATATTCATGGTTTTTTACCAGCCTTTATCTCATTTAATCACATCATTGAGGGTTATTCTCGTCAGGTTTGTTTTTTTATCGTCAACAGGAGAACGCAATATCACTCTCAATTGTCCTTCAAATTGACCCATACTGACCTTCAACGCCTGCTGGGGCGTAACCTGGAGAGTCAAAGCCGTATATGTAGGCGCCTCGCTGTTGATTTTACCGTCTTCGCCATATACGTTGTCGACTGCCAGTATCTTGATATTCTCCAATATTATTTTCGAATAGGATATCTTTGTGTCGCCGCTCTCGTCAAGAAAATCGCCGATAACGTCGACCCGGTCGCCCGGGGTCAGCAGATATGCCACACCGGTGGTCTGGTCGACGGGAATAGTGATCGCCCGCATACCCGGCTCGATCGCATAGGCCAAGCTGCCGCTATTATCTTCCCCTGTTGCTACTAATTTGGAGCTGAGCAGTTGCTCGCCTGCAAAAATCTTGGTTTGTGATACTTTGCCGACTACTTGGCTGCTGTTGGTAAAAGCGCCGGCCAAAATGGATGCCGCCGGCATATCGCTGGTCGTTAACATCTCTGAGGTAATCGGCGTATTGGCCGGAATATCGCTGGCGGCAGTAATCACTTTTGTCAGATTATCCGTGGGCTGAGACAGGGTGCTTAAGAATACGAACAACAGTAAAGCTGTAATAACCGCTGAAACCAGCGCCAATAATTTAACCTTTTTCACTATAATACCTCCGCATATTATATATAATAATAAAACAAAAAGCTACTACTCCAATAATCTGCTTGTATAAACGCCGAAATCTTCTCCGCCGCCGCCCGCCGCACTATCCGCAATGACCCTGCCCGGAATGTATTTGGCCTTAATATAAGAATTATTGCCGTTGCCGCCGCATGCCAAAAGATAAAATGCGGCGAAACTGACAACCTTGACCTGTTTACTTGGTAATACTTGTACTACCGGAACATAAACAAGCCGTGGGCAATTATCGGTAAAATTATCAGCGGTACAGCTGTCGGTACACTTATTATAGCGCGTGGTAAAACCATCAAGCGTTGGCCCGGACATATTACCGCTTTCCATGTCCAGAATTTGTCCTACTTGTATTGTACCACTGTAGCCGTTAGCTAAATTCGCCTCGTAATCATTGGCGCCCTGGCCAAAAAAGCGTAAAGCTCCAAACCAGCCGGTGGCTGTTGAATTATCAATAGTAATCTCATCGGCGTCACTGCTGCATTTAATCATCAGATCATCGGTTACGCCGGCGGCAATGGCTGAGCTGAGGGCAGAGCTGGTGATACTTAAGGGGACGGCGCCGGTAACGCCGCCTGCCGGAACAACGCCTGCTGCAGCCGCGTCGGTAACGGTTGTGGAGTCAAAACCCATCACCCTGGCAAAAGTATAATCTACTCCCATGCTTTTTGTAACTTTAATGCCGATAATTTTGTTTGTCGTTTGATTATCTTGATAAAGCGGCTCGATATCGTCGGTGGATATCGTATAATTATTAGCGGCCGCGTAAGCAATGGCCTGGTTTTGCGCCTCGATCCATTTAACCGAGCCGGTATTGGCGGCCGGCAGCTCCCGGACAGCCGAAAGCACGGCGCTGTCCAAGGCGTTTTGCAGTTTTGATTTTTGATTATGCACACTGCCCAAATCTGTTACCAGCGCGGCAAAACCTAATAAAATCACCAACGACAAAGCGGTGACTACCGCCACCGATCCGTTTTGCTGTCTAAAAAATCTATCTGAAAAATTTCGCAATTTGATCACCCCTTTAATCACAAAATTTTCATATGCAAATTTATTCCAACCTCATCACGCATTCGGCGTGTACCGTATATTCACCGTTTTCAAAGAATGCCGCTATAATCGGCGTCAGCACATCCATCTGGCTGCTTACTTCAATAGTAATCGAACCGGACGATGTGGTTAAGGTTACCGTCGGGGAAACAAGCGTCGGCGCTCTGTCCGCAACTATTTGCGCCGCGATTGCCCGATCGTCATCGGAGTTGCTGTCATTATAGTGAATCGCCGTATATCTGGCAGCTTCTCTCGAGGCGTTATTTGCCAGTAATTGGTTGCCAAAAATCCAGCCGAAATCAATTATGCCGCAAAGCAGCAGCAAAAGTATCGGCAATACCAAAGCAAACTCTACCAAAGACTGGCCTTTTTCATTTTTAATAATCGGTTTGATAAATTTAATCAATTATAATACCGCCCTTTATAAAAAACGGGGAAAGACAGGCCCCGTACCAAGGGCCGGAGCCTGCCTTCGTGTAAATAAGCTAGTCCATATTAAAACATACGAATCTTTAGGTGGTAAGCTGACTGTTGATACTTTCAAATGAATCATTTATTTTGCCGCCTAATATAGCCACCGCACCTATAACAACTACAGCAATTAAAGCAATAATCAAACCATACTCTACCATGCCTTGTCCGCTTTCCTCGTTCTTCAACCAACTAAACATTTCTTTCATTATCTTTCGACTCCTTCCATATAATTATTATATCTACCAGTATTAACCACCATATAAAAAATAATGGCAACATACCGACTGGTAACCTAATTAAGAGATTACATTAAATATATCTATTGGATTAAACGTAAATATCTGGCAAACCAAAACGAAAACCATCCCGGCCATCATAAAGGGCGCGAAGGGAAAGGCGCTTTTCAAAGTCAGCTTTTTCGTCAGCAGGCCGCCAAGACAGTAAACGATCAGTACCGCCGCCATAATTATCATCGCCGTCAGTATTTGCGGATAGCCTAATGCCAGCCCCATTGCTCCGGCCAGTTTGACGTCTCCGGCGCCAACCCCGCCAAACCCGACCATACCGGCAACGGCTGTAAACACCGCCATCATCAATACTCCGCAAACCAACGCGTACAGCAATCCCCGCCAGCCATTGGTCGATACCTGAAATATCACCCCGGCAATCAGCATTGCCAGCACCAGATAATTGGGAATAATGCGAATCAACAGATCGATAGCGGTAATTATGATAGCGATCGAGATCAAAACCGCAGCCAGCAGGGCGATAATCATGTTACCCATCAACAGTCCCGACAAAAACCAGGCGGCGGCGTTAATCAAACAAAATACCAGCTTAAAACTAAGCGAATTTATGTAATCGGGTACAACATATTCGGCTTTTTTTTTACTTAAAATAAAATATTTTATGATCTTCGGGATCAGAAACCCTAAAACCGCACCGATAATTCCGAGGATTATCGCGCCGGCAATATTCATAAAATCACACTTTCAACAAACATTAACAAAATTTCCATAAAAAAACTCTATTTGGTTGCGCGAATAGAGCATTAATAGTATTATCAAAAATAACACTAGAATCATTCGGCAACCAGGCTGTCATAATCTTAATAATTCAATAAGACCTTAGACCCTATGGCTTTGTGTCCTTACCTTTCGGTAAGTTTACTATTATCGTTTATTATTTTTATTGAGACTTGTCTATATGTTACAATATTTGGTAATATCTGTCAATAGTTTATTTTAAAATAATTTCTTCAACAAAACGCGACTGTTAACGCCATATTTAAGGCCGGAGTCAAAAATGTTTTTAAACTCCGGCCACTTTTTTAGTAGGAAATTGTTGCAAAAACTCTATTTTTGATAAGCTGAAATATCCTGCCAATCCGCTGTCATATATTCGCCTTCTTTGAAATACATATGCCCGGATTCGTAAGCTTTACCTTCTATAGTGATAGCAACTTTATTGGTTTGGAAATAGTTACCGAAGGTATCCGCTACGCTGTCCAGAATCATAACTTCCAAAGACGACCCGGCGTTCATATCGCTGATAAATTCTTTAGAAAAGTCCACGGTAACAACAGACGTATCCGCATCATACTTTATGCTATTTATGGTAGTATTCTGCGACATCAAAGATTTAAGCCCGCTATTTTCGGGGACTTTCCGCAGCTGATCCGTGAAAGCATCACTAATATCGTCATTTGTTTTAAGCTGGATCTGCTTTTCCACATAGACTAGCCTATCGTTATTGAAGTCCGGATAGTAAAATTTGACTGTCTGTTTAAACGGAACATTTTCTTCGACTGACGCCAGTTCGCTCGATATCGTTGCCGAAGTATCTTCATTGGAAACAAACTCGCTTTTGATCAGGCCAACTCCCGGCGCATAATATTGTTTTATCGTTGAGTCTTTTCCAACCGTTGTCACTTCCAACGCCTTTAGGTTACCGTAAGGCACTTCCACCGTGGCGTCGACCGCGGTAATGCTTCTGGTCGAACCGTCCGCCAGTGTCCAGGACGTTCCCACTGCTATAGGCTCTTTTATCAATATCTCCGCTGTTCCGCGAGTAGCAGTATAATCATAACGGTAATATTCTTCGCCTTCGTTATAAACTCTTTTTAAGGCGCCGTCCTCGATAGCATATACGGATACGGATTCCGTGCCTGGATTAATAGTCCTGAGTTGCATTACGCCGTCATGAATATAATCTACATAAGTTTCATATTCAGCGTATTCATTACCGACCCCATTATATTTATAGTGAACGTTTTCCACAAAGGGAAAATAATCTTCAATAGAACTTACCGTTTGCTTGGTATTTTCATTATCCGTCGTCCCCTGATTATTACATGCGACCAAAAACAACATCATGACCGACAGTAGCACTATAATGGCTTTTTTCATAATATCCCTCCTAATTAAACCTATTGTGCACTTTAACCGCTACTAATATGTAGAATTCTCTATTGCTGCAATTAATCTCCCTTTCTTCTAATTACTAATTCAGTAATTATCTTGCTGTATAAAAATAGATTCAGTTTACATAATTAATGTTCCATGATATACAAAAATTATTATTTGAATCTTAAAGACTATAAATATTGACATAATATTAAAAAGGTGTTATTATAATAGCCAATTAAATAGTATCTTCAGGGCAGGGTTAAATTCCTTACCGGTGGTGACAGCCCACGAGCCGCAAGGCATGATTCGGTGCGATTCCGAAGCCGACAGTTAAAGTCTGGATGGAAGAAGATAAACTAATAAACAATGTGTTTGTTTTGGTTGCTCTGGTATTTTATTCCAGAGCTTTATTTTTTCCCCCTAACAGTAAGACTGTTTGCATATTTCCTACGCCTTGAGTAAAGATTGATAAGGCGTATTTTTTATTGATAGGAGGAATCTGCAGTGTCTGACCAAGAGTATATGCAACTAGCGCTCGAAGAAGCAATCAAAGGCTGCGGCTGGGTAAACCCCAATCCGATGGTCGGCGCTGTTATCGTCAAAGACGGTAATATTATCGGCAAAGGTTATCATCAAAAATACGGCGAACTGCACGCGGAAAGAAACGCGCTGGCTGCCTGCAGCGTTGACCCCAAAGGCGCTACTATCTATGTGACGCTCGAACCCTGTTGCCACTGGGGCAAAACCCCTCCCTGTACCGATGCGATTATAGCGAGCGGCATTGCCAAAGTTGTGTTCGGCACCAAAGATCCTCATTCACTGGTCGCCGGTAAAGGCATAAAAATACTCAAGCAACACGGTATTGAAGTAACCGCCGGCGTACTCGAAGATAAATGCCAGCAGCTAAACGAAGTATTTTTCCATTATATCCGCCATAAAACACCGTTTGTGGTAATCAAATATGCTATGACCATCGACGGCAAAACAGCGACAGTAACAGGCAAATCACAATGGATAACCGGAGAGGCGGCACGCCGACATGTCCATGGTTTGCGCCACCGTTATTCGGCAATCATGGTCGGAGTAGGTACGGTAATCGCCGATGATCCGATGCTTAATTGCCGTCTGCCTAACTCTAAAAACCCGGTGAGAATCATTTGCGATACCAATTTGCGCATACCACTCAATGCCAAGGTTGTGCAAACAGCCAACGAAATTACTACTTTTATAGCAACTTCAGCAAATGATTCAGAGAAAATCACAGCTTTAAAAGAAAAAAATATCAATATTATCTCTGTACCCGCTAAAAATGGGCATATTAATTTACAGCAGTTAATGACAATTTTGGGTGAAAAATCAATAGATAGTATCATACTCGAAGGCGGCGCCACGCTTCATGCCGCTGCTTTGGAAAGCGGTATAGTCAGTAAAGTCATGGCGTATATTGCCCCAAAAATATTCGGCGGTGAAAAAGCCAAATCAGCGGTTGGCGGCAAGGGTATTGACGACCCCGGTCAGGCTTACCAACTTAGCAACGGTAAAATTACGCAATTTGATCAGGACATATTGCTCGAATACACGTTGAAACGAGGTGAGTAAAGTGTTTACAGGTATCATTGAGGAACTCGGCATGATCGCCACTATCACCAAAAAAGCCAAATCAGCGCAATTAAAAATCAGCGCGTCGCTGATATTTGACGATCTGAAAATCGGCGACAGCGTTGCCGTCAACGGCGTATGTTTGACCGTAACAGAAATCAGCGGCCGGCAGTATGCCGCCGATGTAATGTATGAAACGCTCTCCCGCAGCAATCTCGGTGACCTACACAGCGGCAGCAAAGTAAATCTCGAACGCGCCATGCCGGCTTATGGCCGTTTTGGCGGACATATCGTTTCCGGTCATATCGACGGTACCGGGCGAATCACCGCCATGGAACGCGAGGACAATGCCGTATGGCTAACAGTTTCAACCGTGCCGACGATTTTAAAATACATTGTTGAAAAAGGTTCTATAGCCATTGATGGCATTAGTCTGACCGTCGCTAGAGTTTCGGCAGATAATTTTGCGGTTTCTATTATACCGCACACCGCCACAGCTACCACACTGCTGGACAAAAGAACCGGCGATACTGTCAATCTGGAAAACGACATCGTCGGCAAATATATCGAAAGGTTCAGCCGCCTCTCCGACAATCAACAAAAAACACCCAGTAATATCACGGCAGAATTTCTTGCTCAATCAGGATTTTAATAAACTTAGGAGTGAAAATACAAATGTTCAAATTCAACACCATTGAAGAAGCAATCGAGGAATTAAAAAACGGTAAAATCATACTCGTCACCGATGACGAGGACAGAGAAAACGAAGGAGATTTTATCTGTGCGGCGCAACACGCCACTTGCGCCAATGTCAATTTTATGGCGACTCACGGCAAAGGGCTGATTTGCATGCCCATGGGAGAGGCAATCGTACGCAAGCTGCGCATCCCGCAGATGGTTACTCAAAATACCGACAGCCATGAAACAGCCTTCACTGTATCAATCGACCATGTCGATACAACCACAGGTATTTCAGCCGCGGAACGCTCATACACCGCGCTCAAATGCGTTGAGGACGACGCCAAGCCGGAGGATTTCCGCCGCCCCGGCCATATGTTCCCCTTGCTGGCCAAGAAGAATGGCGTTCTGGAACGCAACGGCCATACCGAAGCAACCGTCGATTTAGTTCGTCTGGCAGGACTTAAGGAAAGCGGTCTTTGCTGCGAGATCATGAAAGACGACGGTACGATGATGAGAACACCTGAGCTGATGGAACTGGCGCAGAAATATAATTTAAAAATCACCACCATCAAAGCGCTGCAGGATTACCGCAAAAAGCATGATAAATTGGTGCAGCGGGTTGCCGTGACCCAATTACCTACCAAGTACGGTAATTTTATGGCTTACGGCTATGTGAATATACTAAACGGCGAGCATCACGTGGCATTGGTTAAAGGTGAGATCGGAGACGGACAAAACGTCCTGACCAGAGTCCACTCCGAATGTCTGACCGGAGACGCTTTTTGTTCCTCCCGCTGCGATTGCGGCGATCAGTTAAGAACCGCTATGAGCATGATAGAACAGGAAGGCCGCGGTATTTTGCTCTATATGCGGCAAGAAGGACGCGGCATCGGTTTGATCAACAAGCTCAGAGCCTACGAACTACAGGACACCGGCCTTGACACAGTGCAGGCCAATATTGCTCTCGGTTTTGCCGAAGATTTGCGCGAATACTATATAGGCGCGCAGATACTGCGCGATTTGGGAGTCAAAACACTGCGGCTGCTGACCAACAACCCCCAAAAAGTATATGGACTGACTGGTTTCGGGATGGAAATAATCGAACGGCTGCCTATTCAGATCGAAGCAACAAAAGAAGACGAGTTTTATCTGCTAACCAAAAAAAATAAAATGGGTCATATTTTAGATATAAATAATTAATAGTGAAGGAGAAATAAAATTATGAAAGTGTATCAAGGAAATCTGGTCTCGAAAAATATTAAAATAGGCATCATCGCTACAAGGTTCAACGAATTTATCGTATCAAAACTGCTGGACGGCGCGCTGGACGGTTTAAACCGTCATAATGTATTGGATAACGATATAGAAATCGCCTGGGTACCTGGAGCATTTGAAATTTCGCTAATTGCCTCGAAAATGGCCAAAAGCGGTAAGTACGACGCTATTATTTGCCTTGGCACCGTCATCCGCGGGCAAACCTCCCATTACGAATATGTCTGCAACGAAGTAACCAAAGGCATTGCTCAGGTTTCTCTCAAATATGATCTGCCGGTAATTTTCGGCGTCTTAACAACCGAAAATATCGAACAGGCCATCGAACGCGCAGGTACCAAAGCCGGTAACAAAGGCTATGATTGCGCCATCAGCGCCATTGAAATGGTCAACTTAAGCAAAGAGATCGGTCAATAATATGACCAACTTAATATTTGATTTTGACGGTACGCTGCATAACACCATTAAAATTTATGCGCCTGCTTTCCGTAAAGCATATCTATATCTGGTTGAGCAAAAACTGGCGTCCTCCCGGCAATGGACGGAGGAGGAAATCAGGCAGTGGATCGGCTATAGCAGCAAGGATATGTGGAATAAATTTATGCCCGGACTTTCCGAACAGCAAAAAGAAAAGTGCAGCCAAATCATCGGCTGCGAAATGCTGACAGCTTTTGACGCGGGCCAAGCTCAACTTTTCGCGGGTGTACCGCTAATGCTCGCTGATTTAAAAGATCAAGGATATCGCCTGATCTTTTTAAGCAATTGCAAAATTGCCTACATGCAAGCATGTCAAAAAACATTTTCCCTGCCGACATATTTTGCTGATTTCTATTGTACCGAGCAATTTGGCTTTGCACCAAAAGTTGAAATATATAAAGATATTGCCGATAAATACGGAGACAAAAACATAGTTATCGGCGACCGTTACGCCGATATGGAAGTTGCGATCATCAACCAACTTCCTGCAATTGGTTGCCGCTACGGTTACGGCAATGACCAGGAACTTACATGCGCAACCATAACAATAGATACGCCAAAACAAATAATAATAGCTATCAAACAAATTAGCTAATTCTAGAATTTAGAAGTAAAAGTCTGCTAACATATTGCAATTAGTTGCTTAAATGTTAGCAGATTTATTTATATGTTTAAATTTAGTTTGGTTTTTGATATTATTAAAAAATTTGCTATAATAATGATATTATATTATAAGGAAAATCCATTCTATTTAAAATCAGCCTATTGCAATTACTATTGTTATAATGAAAGGACGTAGGCCTATAAAAAAGTTTATTGTAGGAATGTTTATTGCAGTTATTATTCTTATCGGCTGTTTTGGTATTGCCAGAACATCAGATATAAAATTAAACAATGGTTTTTCTGTTGAAGAGAAGACTATTCCTGTTTTGATGTATCATAATATCTCTAATAATGTTACTTCTGAAAATGTAACACCTGAAAAATATTTGGATGATATGATGACATTAAAAAAAGCCGGTTATACAGCAATCTTTTTCAGTGATCTTGTAGGTTATTTAAAAGGCCAAAACAGCTTGCCCGCAAAGCCGGTTATTATTACCTTTGATGATGGTTATTACTCGAACTACGAATATGCATATCCCATTGCCCAAAAGACAAATATGAAGTTTACTATTTCGGTTATTGGTTGGTCTATAGGAAGAAATACTTTTATTAATAGTAATAAGTCAATTATCCCTCATTTTGGATGGGATGAGATGAAAGAAATGTATGATAGCGGTTTTGTAGATATCCAATGTCATACTTTTGATTTGCATTCTCCAGAAGGATTAAGCAATGGTTATGCGACACCAGTAGGTCAAGGGGTTATGCCAGAGAAAAATGAGACTTTTGAAAACTATCAAAGTAGAATTCAAAAAGATTTAACGATGTTTAATGATCTAATAGATAAACATTTAGGCTATAGAACTACCTTTTTGTTTTATCCATACGGAGCATATAATCAAGATACCGAATCAATTGTTTCAAAATTTGATTTTACGGGAACCGTAACAATAGAAGAAGGAGTACGAACTTTCTCTGATTTAGCGGATTTACATGAAATTCCACGTATTAATGTTAGTAATGATTTAAAAGGTCAAGATTTAATCAATAAAATAGAACAATAAACAGCGTTAATTAGTGTACAGGTTTTGATCAAATAAAGATATTAACCCAAGATCTTAGTGAATAAAAAAAAGCTTCGTTCATACTGAACGAAGCTTTAGTCAAACCAGATTTTTGTGTCTACTTTTAGTTGAATTCTGTAATTTATCTAAAGGTTCTTTATTATTTTACAAAATAGGCAATCCCTGCGGCGCCGGGACCAGTATGAACGCCGACGATACTGCCGATATAATATGGTTCTTGCTGGGGAAAGTGCCCCAACTTTTCATAGATCATACTTAACAATTGCGGGTTGCCCGAATGAGCAAAACTGATCGGCATATTAAAATCAATACTGTCTTTTTCAGCAACAATCTTGACAAACTCATTGACCGCAGCTTTTAAGCCACACTTTTTACTGACATTTAATACTTGACCGTTTTGTACCGTAATGATTGGTTTAAACGACAGCATTGAGCCTAAAGCGCCCTCGGCATTGGACAAGCGTCCGCCCTTTACCAAATACTTTAAACTGTCAAGAATAGCATAAACCTTTATTTTTTTAGCTAAACTTGTTAATTCCTCAGCTACCTGTTGGGCTGATGCGCCACATTTACTTTTTGTAGCGGCAATTTTTACTAATAATCCCAGACCGATTGATACCGACTCGCTATCGATAATATGTATATTACTCCGTCCCGATGCTTCTTTAGCCAGTACTGCCGATTGATAAGTACCGCTGAAATTGGGCGAAAGTGTTATTACCAATATATCTTCCTGACTGTAACGCTCGTATGCCGCGGAAAATTCACCCACGCTAACTAATGACGTTGTCGGCAGCTCTTGACAGTTCTGCAGTTTCAGATAAAATTCCTCATTGGTAATAGTTCTTTTATCTATATACTCATCTTCGCCGAAGTTAACTTTTAATGACAACATCTCCACATCCAGTGCTTCTGTTTCACTAAGCATCAGGTCAGACGTACTGTCGGTAATTATTTTCATATATTATCTCCTTATATTTTTTTGGCGTACGATTCAAAAAATACCGATAGCTGTTCTAAAGAAAGAGTAAGACTTTCCAGATCATCTTCATCAATAACCGCGGCAACTTGTTCAAGCATCAGTTGATGAAACTCTTCGTGCTTATTATTAACTGCCTGCCCGCTCGCGGTAGCGTTGACTAAAACAATACGTCGATCAGCCTCATAAGCTGCCCGCTTCAAATAACCTTTGCGAATCAGCGTATTGACCGCCGTAGTAAGCGCGCCTACCGAAATATTCAATGAATTAGCGATCTGGGACATGGTATTGTTGCCGTTTTGCTCAAGATTAATTACCGCGGAAATCACATGCACCTCCCTGACGGAAAGGTCATTGATACCACGTTTACAAAGCGCGATTTCTTCTAAAGATAATAAATTATTAAATGTTCGCGCAAAAAATATATCCAGTTTTTTCTTTTGCTGCTCATTCATAAACCAAGACTCCTTTTAACTTAAAATTATTTTAAGTTAAAAGTATTCACATGTCAAGGTGTTTTTTAATATATTAAGATAAATGGGACACCAAAATATTTCTTGACAACGCTTCCATCCCATGCTATACTGCATAAAAATAATCAAGGAGAGTCAGTAATGACCGCTTTATTTACCATCGCCATTCTTAACATTGCTTTGTTGCTAGGTCTGCTGTTAGCAGTCCTGCTGCTTAGTCATGCTAAATTGGCGTTTTACTGTAGATAAGGGTCTGACTCGGATTAGTTCTAAATTTGAGCCCTGCAGTGAATGCCAATTCGCTGCAGGGTTTTCTTATTATCAGCCCGCAATAGCGATAAAATAAGGTTTTTTGAAGATTAATCTTCAGAATATACAACATTTATCAATGAAAGGAGGATGTATATAAGATGAAACAGACAGTAAAAATATTTGACACCACTTTGCGCGATGGCGAACAATCCCCAGGATGCAGCATGGATTTAAGAGAAAAGTTAGAGGTGGCAAAACAGTTGGAAAGGCTTAAAGTCGATGTTATGGAAGCCGGCTTTGCCATATCCTCACCCGGTGATTTTGAATCAGTCAGCAAAATTGCCCAAACTATCAAAGATTGCACGGTAGCATCACTGGCGCGAGCCTTACCAAAAGATATCGACGCAGCCTACGATGCGGTAAAACATGCCGCCTCTCCGCTGATCCATACTTTCATCTCAACCTCGCCGATTCATATGCATTACAAACTGAAAATGGAGCCGCCAAAAGTGTTGGAACAAGCTGCCGCCATGGTAGCTTATGCAAGGAAAAAGTGCCCTAACGTAGAATTCTCTGCCGAGGACGCCACCAGAAGCGATTATGACTTTTTGGCAAAGATTTATCAAGCAGTAATTGAAGCAGGAGCAACCGTAATCAATGTTCCCGATACGGTTGGCTATAACACACCGGAGGAAATGGTACAGCTAATTGTCTATCTCAAACAAAACGTACCGGATATCGACAAAGCAGTCATCTCTGTCCATTGTCATAATGATTTGGGCATGGCGGTGGCTAATTCGCTGGCATCGGTAAAAGCGGGAGCTACACAGATAGAATGCACAATCAATGGTTTAGGCGAAAGAGCCGGTAACGCCGCCCTGGAAGAAATCGTCATGGCCATAAATACCCGTAAAGATTTTATGCAGGCCTCCTGCCGCGTTGATACTACGCAAATTTACCGTACCAGCAGGTTAATTTATAATATTATCGGCATGGCGGCGCCAATCAACAAAGCTATCGTTGGTGATAACGCTTTTGCCCATGAATCAGGTATCCACCAACACGGAGTTCTGGCGGAAAGCAGCACTTATGAAATAATGACTCCCCATTCGATCGGGCTCAAAAAGAATAAACTGGTATTAGGCAAACACAGTGGCCGTCACGCCTTTAAAGAACGTGTAAACGAAATGGGCTATCAGCTTAGCGATCAGCAAATCGACCAATACTTTGAAGAATTCAAAGCGCTCTGCGACAGAAAAAAAGAAATCAATGAATATGATATTGAGGCTATCATCAATAGCAAGATGATCTCCAACGGCGGTTACTATAAGCTGATACGTTTCGATCTGTTATCGAGCAATATCAGCAAATCCAACTGCGCCATCAGCCTTGAATATCAAGGAGAAACGCTGGAAGACGTAGCATTGGGCAACGGACCGATCAACGCCGCATACAACGCCATTGATAAATTAGTTGAAGCGCCGCCTCATTCTCTGGACAATTATTCTATCCGCTCTATTTCCGAAGGTGAAGACGCTTTAGGTGAAGTCACTGTCAAAATCAATGTCGGCGATAAAATCATTACCGGCCGCGGTTTATCAACGGACATCATTGAAGCCAGCATCCTGGCTTATCTCAACGGAGTAAACAAGATGCTGGAAATGAGGAATAGAAATGAAAAAGACAGCGCTGAGACCGCTATTATAGACTAAGTATGGAGGAATGATATATGGGAATGACCATGACACAAAAGATACTGGCTGCCCATTGCGGTAAACAAAGTGTCAAGGCTGGCGAAATCATCATGGCTGATGTTGATCTGGCGCTGGGAAACGATATTACCGCCCCGGTCGCGATTAATGAATTCAACAAAACCGACTGTAAGAAAGTATTTGACAAAAACAAAATCACTTTTGTGCTCGACCACTTTACTCCTAATAAAGATATTAAATCCGCCGAACAATGCAAGCAAACCCGTGACTTCGCCCAGCAAATGGGGATTGTAAATTTCTTCGATGTCGGCGAAATGGGTATAGAACACGCATTGCTGCCGGAAAAAGGGTTAGTAGTTGCCGGCGATCTGGTAATCGGTGCGGATAGCCATACCTGCACATATGGAGCGCTGGGAGCATTTTCCAGCGGCGTCGGTTCCACCGATCTGGCCGCTGCTATGGCAACCGGCAAGATCTGGCTTAAAGTACCCCCCGCTATCCGCTTTAATCTGACCGGCCAACTACCTTCCCATGTTTACGGCAAAGATTTAATCCTTCAGATCATCGGCATGATCGGCGTAGACGGTGCGCTATATAAATCAATGGAATTTACAGGAGAAGGGGTTAAAACCATCTCCATCAGTGATCGGCTCTGTATCGCCAATATGGCAATAGAGACGGGTGCTAAAAACGGTATCTTCCCAGTTGACCAAAAGACGCTCGATTTTATTAAAGAACACAGCAGCCGTCAACCGGTAGTTTACCAAGCGGATGACGATGCTGAATATGAACAGGTGATAGATATTGATCTATCCCAGGTAAAGCAAACTGTAGCTTTCCCCCATCTGCAGGAAAACACCCGTACATTCGATGATATGCCGGAAATCAGGATCGACCAGGTGGTAATAGGTTCCTGCACCAACGGGCGATTGGAAGATCTTCAAGTAGCCGCGGAAATCATGCATGGTAAAAAAGTAGCCAAAGGCATACGCGTAATCATCATACCCGCCACTCAGAAAATCTATCTGGAAGCTATAGAACTGGGGCTGATCCGTACATTTATTGAGGCCGGCTGCGTTGTCTCGACTCCTACCTGCGGCCCCTGCCTCGGCGGACATATGGGCATACTCGCTAAAGGCGAGCGCTGCATCGCTACTACTAACCGCAACTTTGTCGGACGAATGGGTCATACGGAGAGCGAAGTTTATTTAGCCAGCCCGGCTGTTGCCGCCGCTTCCGCCCTCGCCGGTAAAATCGTTCCGGCTGTTTGATGCCAAGAAAGTGAGGTCAAAACATGAAATTAAAAGGTACTGTTTTTAAATACGGAGATAATGTTGATACCGACGTAATCATCCCGGCACGTTATCTCAATACTCCCAATCATCAGGAATTGGCGTCTCATTGCCTCGAAGACTTGGATGCGACTTTTACCAAAAGAGTCAAACCGGGAGATATCATCGCGGCAGACAGCAATTTCGGCTGCGGCTCATCGCGTGAACATGCGCCGATTGCTATCAAGGCTTCCGGCGTCAGTGCGGTAGTAGCCAAAAGTTTCGCGCGCATATTCTACCGTAACGCTATTAATATCGGTCTGCCGATTGTTGAATGCGACGCGCAAATTGACGAAGGCGACCAAATAGAAATAGATTTTGATAACGGCAAGTTGCATAATATAACCAAAAACCAATCTTCAGATTTTGCCCCCTTCCCAGATTTTCTACAAAATATTATCGCCGCGGGTGGGTTATTAAATTCAATCAGCGGAGGTAAAGCATGAACTATAAAATTGCAGTAATCGAAGGAGACGGCATCGGTCCGGAGATCGTTGCCGCCGCTATGCAAGCCTTGGAAGCGATAGGCAAAAAATACGGCCATCAGTTTACATTTAACAAAACACTGGCTGGCGGCGCAGCTATCGATAAAACCGGTGAACCTTTACCAAAAGATACTTTAGAAACCTGCCTGGCCAGCGACAGCGTATTACTGGGAGCGGTTGGCGGACCTAAATGGGACAATTTGCCCAGCCATCTCCGCCCCGAAAAAGCGCTGCTCGGCGTACGCAAAGGCCTCGGCCTTTATGCCAATATCCGTCCGGCACGGCTGCTTAGCGAACTAAAAGACGCCTGCCCGCTAAAGGAAAATGTCGCCGAAGCAGGCTTTGATTTAACAATCGTCAGAGAATTGACCGGCGGAATCTATTTCGGTAAAAGCGGCAGACAACAAGGGGAGAACGGCATCGAAGCCTATGATACCGAGTGTTACAGCGAAATGGAAATCGAGAGGATCGGCCGCATCGCTTTTGATATGGCGTATGGCCGCCGTAAAAAGGTCACCAGCATTGATAAAGCCAACGTCTTAGAAAGCTCGCGGCTCTGGCGCGAAGTCATGCATCGGCTGGCAGTCGAATACCCGGAGATCGAATATAGCGATATGCTGGTCGACAACGCTGCTATGCAGTTGGTTAAAAATCCTGCCCAATTTGATGTGATCGTCACCAGCAATATGTTCGGCGATATTCTTTCTGACGAAGCCTCGCAAATCACCGGATCTATTGGCCTGTTACCTTCAGCCTCGCTCGGCGAAAACAAACGTGGTATGTATGAGCCGATCCACGGTTCAGCGCCGGATATTGCCGGGCAGGATAAATCCAACCCGATTGCCACGGTACTCTCAGCAGCAATGATGCTGAGGCTTTCTTTCAATCTGGCGACAGAAGCCGATTGTTTGGAAGAAGCTGTAGCAAAAGTTTTACGTAAGGGTTACCGTACCGCCGATATCGCCAAAGCAGGCGACAAAATTCTATCCTGCAGTTGCATGACGCAAGCAATACTTGACGAAATAATATAAAGATATGATAGAAAAACGACCGCTGGAATTCTGTAATTCCAGCGGTCGTTTTTCTATTGGTCAACCATTATATCATCCGTAGCCAGATAATAGTAAGTGTCACCAAGTTCCTCATAACTGCCGAAAACACCGGTAACCTCAACAATCGTATTATCTTCAGGATATTCATCGGGATATTTGTGCTTTCCTTGATCCCAAATAAATTCGATGCCTTGCTGGCAGCATGCTGTGGCGTCGCTAATAACAACATAGAAGTAATACTTTTCCGTCTGGTCCCAGTATTCAGAATAGTATTGTCCAGCAATTTTTATCGTCTTACCCAAATAATCATCTGGATTAACCATCATATTATAGACTTCGGCATAAACGATCGTACTGCTCTGTTCTGTCAAATCGATATCTATAGTACCGTCAATGGACGCATCGTCAATCTTATTCTCCGTATTGCTCTCGGCTGTTACTGCTGCATCCGCATTTTCCGTTTCTTTCGTTTCTGTTCCGGCAACAACGGCGTTTTTCTCTTCTTTTGCATCTTTACAACCTACCGCAATAAAACAAATACATAAACAAAGAATCACTAGAAAAACAACTTTCTTCATGCTCTTACACCTCCTGCGAACATTCCTATGCCGCAAAACATTGCAAAGGCAACCATGTCAACTACTACGATGGTGGAACCAACCGGCGTCCCGGCCACCGTTGATACAAGCATTCCCAGCATAGCACAAACCACCGATACCACAGCTGAACAAATGACCACTGATTTGAAGCTTTTATATACACGCATAGCCGACAATGCCGGGAAAATCACCAACGCAGAAATCAACAGCGCACCAACCAGATTCATTGCCAATACTATGATTAACGCAATTATAACAGCAATCAGTAAATTATATATTTTTGCTTTGCTCCCGGTAGCCATAGCAAATTTCTCGTCAAATGTAACAGCAAATATTTTATTATAAAACAATATAAACACAGCAATAACCACTACAGACAGACCAACACACAACCATACTTCCGTTTTGGTCAAAGTTAATATCGAGGTGGAACCAAAAAGCGTACTGCAGACATCGCCGGTGATGTTTGCCGAGGTAGAAAAAACATTCATAACCAGATAACCGATAGCCAATGCTCCTACTGAAATCATGGCAATGGCGGCGTCGCCTTTAATCCTGGCGTTTTGGCCGGAACACAACAACAAAATAGCGCTAACCAACGTAACAGGCAATATCAAAACCATATCGTTAGTCAAACTTAAAACCGTTGCCACCGCCATAGCGCCAAACGCCACATGAGAAAGCCCATCGCCAATAAATGAAAAATGTTTCAGAACCAATGTTACGCCCAGCAATGAAGAACAAAGCGCAATCAGCACCCCGACAATCATGGCATAGCGAACAAACGGATATTGAAAATAAAGAGCCAGTTCATCTATGATATCTATCATTGAACTGCGCCTCCCATTACCGCCATGAAGGACCTACCGACATCGCTGTTTAGATAATCAGCCTTTACACCAAAGAACAAGGGTTCATACCCAATATGGAGAATATGACTGGCATATCTGACAGCGGCGGTAATATCATGGGATACCATAATAATAGTAATACCATCTTCTTTGTTAAGTCTGGTAATCAACTCATACATTTCCACTGTAACCACCGGATCAAGCCCGGCTACAGGCTCATCAAGCAGCAACATTTTTCTGGTGGCGCAAAGCGCGCGAGCTAACAATACCCGCTGCTGCTGCCCACCGGAAAGTTCGCGGTAGCATCGCTTTGCCAAACGACCAATTCCCAGCTTATTCATGTTGTCTTCGGCTATTTGTCTTTCCTCTTTTTTATAAAACGGACGCCAACCACAGCGGTTCAGGCAACCGGACAACACAATTTCCTCGACTGACGCCGGAAAATCTTTCTGCACGGTTGTTTGCTGCGGCAAATACCCTATCTCGTAAGATTTAAGACCATCGCCGGTCAGTATCTGCCCGCTGACTGGCGCTTTTAATTTTAATAACGCTTTCATCAGTGTCGTTTTACCGGAACCGTTTTCACCAACTATACATAAATAATCTCCACAAAAGACGGAAAAATTAAGACCTTTGACAACTACTTTCCCCTCATAGCCCAAAACAACATCCTCACAGATAATTTGTGCCATATAAGTATTTCCTTTCCCAAAGTGGTGCTGCGCTGATATTAATCAGCGCAGCATTATCAACAATCAGTTTAACGCTTCTTCAAGGACATCAAGATTATTCCGCATAACGGAAAGATAGTTTTTGCCGTTTCTAACATCAGCGGCAGTTATCGACTGTATTGAATCCAGTACTAACACCTGCTGGTCTTTATCTGCTGTGTTGTCAATAATCGTATGGGCAATAGATTGATCCGAACCTTCGACAACTATCACGGAGTTAAGTCCCAGCTGATCTACTTTACCGGCCAGGAAAACAACCGTTTTAAAGCTTGCTTCCGTTTCCGCGGAACAACCTGGGAAAGCGGCATAATATTTAATCCCGTAATCGTCCATCAGATACCGAAATGGAAAACGGTCGCCAAAAACAACCGTTTTGCGGACTGCATTGGCAACCATTTGCTGATATTCAGCGTCAAGAGCGTTTAACTCCGCTAGGTAGGAATCTGCATTCGTTTCGTAAGTGTCGGCATGAGCGCTGTCCAGCTGACACAAGGCATCCTTAATGGCGCCACAGCTGGTTACGGCATTCTTCAACGAGAGCCATACATGCTCGTCATATTCGACCGCAGTTTCGCCTTCCGCTGCTTCCTCTTCGCTTTCCATGCCCTCGACAATTTCCTCTTGTTTGATGCTGTCGCCCAAAACATCCAGCAGATTAATAACTACCATATCTTTGTTTATGGCTTCGGCCAGTGCATCGTCAATCCAACCATCTGACTCTCCGCCAACATAAATAAATAGGTCACAAGACGAAATTTTCGCAACATCCTCCGCTGACGGCTGATAATTATGCAGATCCACGCCATTATCCAAAAGCAGCGTCAAATCAACATTGTCCGCTTGATCGCCCAAAATCTGATTAACCCAATCGTACTGTGGAAAAACAGTACAAACAATGCTCAGCCGGTTATCGGAAGCATTATCCGACGAGGCATTTTCGGTGGCATTGGAACAGGCGGCAAGCGTAATGGCAAATATTATTAATGCAAGTATATAAATAGTTTTTTTCGGCATTTTTTACCTCCCCATTGCAAATTTGAACATAAAATACAAGTAAGCATCTAAATACGGAAATATCTACGTATACAGTGAATTAAATGTTGAATGCTTCCTTGTTAAAATCTGATATTTATTTTAATTGGTCAATTTCACTTTTAAAGAAACCAAAGTTATACTATTATGCACACTACTTTCAATAATAAAAACTTTAAGAATTATTAATGAAAACAACAAAACACAGGCAACAGCAATAAGGCAAGAACCGGCGCCATGTAAATAAACAGTACACGCAGCAATTTCACGGCAAACTGGGCAATTTTCTCCGCAACAGTCGTGGTGATAATGCGTGATAATAAACAATTGCGCAAAAACCATGGTCATGCACAGCAAAACAGATAATGCAAAAACCAGGGTTTTCTTTTTAGTCATAATTCCTCCCTTACTATTTTCTGCACTCCGCACACTTACCAAACAAAACAGTCTGTCCCTCGTCAATCGAAAAATTACTATCTGCGAATATCTGTTTTAATAAATTTCCGGTTAATTGATCGCTCATATGAAACAGTTTCCCGCATTCAACACATTTCAAATGCAGATGCTTATCACTTTGCTCACACCCGGCAATCTGATAAACAAATTGCCTGCTGTTTCCCTTAACAAACCGCTTAACTGTTCCCTCTTTTACTAATTTTTGCATCAAACGGTATACCGTACTTTTACCGGGAACGGAATGCAAATCAGATTGCATCTTTTTGACTAGTTCCTCAATAGTAAATGAAGTATCGCTGTGTTTTTTCATAAAGTCGATCAATGTTTTTCTCTGCTCGGTCTGATATATAGTCAAAACACCGCCCCCCCAATATGAGAATAACTCTCATATTATTATATTAATATTCCCCAAAAAATCAAGCCTATTCATAAATAAAAATAACCCTGCCAATATATATCAGCAGGGTCAAATAATATATTGATATTTTTATACTATCTCCGAATAACTGCCTAAATACCTGAATTCTTCGCAGAAACCCTCCAGTCCGCAGACCAGCTGGATAAATTGCTCCGAATAAACCGAAGTCTCAAGATCGAAATAGAACATAAATTCAAAATCACGGTTGGGAATCGGACGGCTTTCCAGCTTGATCAAGTTGATACCCAAGGCGTAAAATCTCGACAATACTTTATATAAGGCACCCGGTTTATGAGGAATAACCATCATAATACTGGTTTTATCAGCGCCGGGATAGATTTCCAACTGCTTGGAAATGCAGATAAAGCGGGTATAGTTGTTATCGTTATCCTGAACGTTACAGGATAAGATAGCAAGCTGATAAAGGTCGGCGCAAGTGCGGGAAGAAAGCGCTGCCACATCGTTACGGTCGGACTCAGCCACCATTTTTGCCGCGGCGGCAGTATTGGCGCAGGCAGTTACTTTAACATTGACCAGGCCGTCCAAAAACTTGGCGCATTGATTAATAGCCTGCTCATGCGAATAAATTTCTCTGATTTGCAATATTTTGGTGCCGCTTTTAGCCAGCAGATTATGATCTATCTTGACCCGCGTGCTCCTGATAATATTAAAATGGTAATCCATCATCAAATCATAGATTTCATTAACCGAACCGGCAGTGCTGTTTTCCATAGGCAAAACGCCATAGCGGCACATATCCTTATCGATAGCGTCAAATACGCTCTTAAAAGTTTTAAAATACATAATATTAGGCACGTTAAACATCTTTTCACAGGCTAACTGCGAATAGGCGCCCTCAACCCCCTGACAGGCTGCCAACGCATATTGAGGAAATAGCTTTTCGGTATTTTCCACTGCATTGACAACGCGCTCCTTAAGCTCAGAGGTAGGATGTAGAATTTTTTCTTGATTGGAGCGGCTCAGCTCAAATAAAAGAGAGTAGAGCACGCAAACATATGACCTATAGTTTTCACTAACCTTACCGGAAATATCAGCCAGTATCTGCCTCTCTCTGCTGGGATCCAGCGGCGGCAGCCCATTAGTCTTTTTGTATTCTGCAATCGCTGTGGTTATTTCCATGCGTTTTTGAAACAATGAGACCACACTATCATCTATCTTGTCAATTTCTTCCCGTAATTGCTTTAAATCTTCCATGTGATTATCTCCTTTTAATTTTTCGTATCCAGAATAGCATCATAAATAGCAATCGCCGCCGCTGCCTCAACGCAGGCTACGGCTCTCGGTACAATGCAAGGATCGTGCCTACCCTTAATCTCAAGCGTAGTATTTTCTTTACGTGAAAGGCTAACGCTCTGCTGCTCTTTGGCAATCGAAGGCGTCGGTTTAAAGGCGGCGCGGAAGATCAACGGCATCCCGGAACTGATACCACCCAAGATACCGCCGTGATTATTGGTACGAGTTTTAACTAGCGCCTGATCATAATAAAAACTATCGTTATTCTCCGACCCCCTGATTTCCGAGGCGGCAAAACCGTTGCCAAACTCAATGCCCTTGACTGCCGGAATACCAAAAACTATGGCAGCGATCCTATTTTCCAAACCATCAAACAGCGGTTCGCCGATACCGGCGGGAATACCCAAAGCAGCGCATTCAACCACTCCGCCGATCGAATCCCCTTCCGACTTAGCTGCTAAAATCAGCTCCGCCATCCAAGCCGCTTTTTGATCATCGATTACCGCCATACTTTTTTTCTTAAGAGCCGTAAAATCGACAAGGCTGACATTTACCGGGTCAAAAACCTCATCCTTGATATGGCCAATAGATTCGATATGCGCCCCTATCTCGATACCCTGCTGCCCAAGCAACTGCAAACATATACCTCCTGCGATACAAAGCGGCGCTGTCAACCTACCCGAATAATGCCCGCCGCCGGCCACATCCTGCACACCGCCAAACTTGGCTTGCGCGGCATAATCAACATGCGCAGGTCGCGGTATATCGCTGAACTGGCTGTAATCACCGGACCGCACGTCAGTATTCCTGATAATAGCAGTTAGCGGCGCGCCGCAGGTGGTTCCATCGACCAGCCCGGAGACAAACTCAGGAATATCTGCTTCCTTACGCTCAGTCGAATAATCATTTTGTCCTGGAGCACGACGCTGTAAAAAAGCATTAAGCTGATCCATATTGATTTTTTTACCGGCAGGCAAACCATCAATAGTGACGCCAATTGCCGCTGAATGCGATTGGCCAAAGATAGTAACCCTTAAATTTTTCCCACAAACCGAAGTCATAAGCTAATTTCCTTTCTCCATCTATTTTAGTTCGACTATACCGCCGAGCAGACCAAAATCATTAAAAAATTGCGGATATGATTTTTCTACCGCTTCCGCACCCTCAATAATCACCGGTTGTTTGGCAATAACCGCAGCAATAGCCGCCATCATCGCTATGCGGTGGTCGCCATAGCAGGAAACAGTACCTCCCCGCAGCTCTCGTTTACCTTCAATAACCAACCCATCGTTAGTTTCACCAATCGACGCACCTAATCGCGTCAGTGTATCGGCAACTGATTTGAGTCGGTCGCTCTCTTTGAGCCGCAGCCGTTCGGCGTTATAAATAACCGTCTTGCCTTGCGCAGCACAGGCAACTACCGCCAGCGCCGGAACAAGATCGGGAATATTCCTGGCATCAATCTCTATTGCCCGCAGTTGGCCGCCGCTGACCGTTACCGTATCATTAGTAAAGCATACATCAGCGCCAAACTTTTTCAACAGCTCCACTACCGCTTTATCGCCCTGTAGCGATTCTTTGTTGATATTGGTACAAGTAATAAGCATATCAGCAAGCGCCGCGGCAGATAGCCAAAATGATGCATTGGACCAGTCGCCTTCAATAACTACTTTGCCGGGCGAACGATATTTCTGCCTACCCTTGATAATATAAATATTATCTTCTATATCAATAGTAATACCAAATAATCTTAGCACCGCTACTGTCAAATCAATATACGGTTGCGACTCAATATTGCCGTTTAATATTATTTCACTATCGCTGTCCAATAAAGGCAAAGCTAGCAATAAACCGCTGACAAATTGGGATGACACATCACCGGCCAGCTGAAATTTACCGCCGGTCAGCTTTCCCGCACAATTTAAAGGCATCCGCCCCTGCTTGGACAAACTGCAACCGTGAGCGAATAGTTCTTCATAGAGAGGCGACAGCGGCCTTTGTGGCAACCTGCCGCCCGCCGTAAAAGAAACATCGGCAGCCAAAGCACCGGCAACTGGCAGCATAAAACGCAGCGTAGCTCCACTTTCACAACAGTCTAAAACTGACCCTTTATTGATCTTATCAAACTGCAGCGGACTTACCGCATACCCCTCGCCGTTACGCTCAATTTGTGCACCCAGAGCGTTGAGACAGCCAACGGTGGCCTCGATATCCGCCGAAGTATCCGGGCACTCGATAAACGTCGGAGCATTGGACAAAGCACTGCAAATCAGCAGCCGCTGTGCCAAAGATTTAGAGGCAATGGCTCTAATAGTTCCGCCAAGTTTTGCCGACCTGATTATCGCTTCCACTGCAATGCCTCCTCTTAATTGCCTATTCCCAGCTCGATTAAATGCTGCAATTCGCCTAACGGCATCTCTTTCAAGACGCATTTGCCGATTGCTTCCGGTATCACAAGCGTTATATTTACACCACGCAGTTTTTTATCGGCTGCGGCGCAGGCAAACAACTGCTCTGCCGTATATGGCGCAGAAGTCGGCAAACCAAAGCTGGTTACCAGCTCGCTAATTTCGGTAAGACAATCATCGCTGCAATATCCCATCTTGACGGCAGCCCTGGTAATCAACACCATGCCGATAGCAACCGCACTGCCATGAGATACCGCATAATCGCTGCAGGCCTCAATACTGTGACCTATAGTATGCCCAAAATTAAGCAGCTGGCGCCGGCCGCAATCCTTCTCATCTTCGTCTACGATATCGCGTTTAATAGACAGGCAGTGGTAAATAACCTCCTCCAACTGCGGCATAAGCGGTTCTTTTAGCATAGAAAAAAGCTCCGCGGAGGCAATCATGCCGTATTTGATAATCTCGGCGCAACCGTCCTGAAACACTGCTTGCTCTAAAGTTTTGAATGTAGAGTAATCGCTGAGTACCAAGTCAGGCTGATAAAAGGTACCGGCCTGATTTTTGCCCGATTTAAGATTGATCGCGGTCTTGCCGCCCACGGAAGCATCGACTGCTGCCAGTAAAGTCGTCGGCATTTGTACCAGCTTAACCCCTCTTAGGTAGGTGGAAGCGGCAAATCCCGCCAAATCGCCGACAACGCCTCCGCCCAATGCCACAACGACATCCGATCTGGACAGTTTATTTTCAGATAAGAAATCAAGCAGTCGCAAATAATTCTCGGCGTTTTTTGACCTTTCGCCTCTGGCAATCACAAATTTGGCTACCTTATAGCCGCTGTTAACCAAAGACGTCTCGACAATCCCACTGTATAACCGATCAACAAGATCATCCGTTACGATAGCGGCAATATTGCCTCCGACAATTTTACGCAGATAATCTCCTGCTTCGACCAGCAGCTGGTCGCCGATATATATATCATAAGTTTTAGATGCTCTAACAGCAAGAGTTCTCATCTGCCATCCACCTTCTCTTTTTGTATTCTGCCATCCGCCAACAGCTTCTTTAGTTTTTGATTATTTCCTTCTTTTAAAGCGTCTCTATATTCATTCAAAGAATTAATTAGAAAATCAATCTCATCTATCAAATTATCCTTATTTCCCATAAACAGCTCCGTCCACATCTCTTCATTGAGCCAGGCCACTCTGGTTAAGTCTTTGTAACTTCCGGCAGTAAATCCCTTAAACTCCGAGGCAGTTGGGCTTTTGATATAGGCATTGGAAACAATATGCGCTAACTGCGAGGTAATGGCAATAATTTTATCGTGCTTATCGGCATCAGTTATGGTTATCCGCCCAAAACCAGCCGGTTCTAACAATTGTTTAATGTGGTCGAAGAATACAATATCGCCATAACGCGGCGGCACGATAATCATCGAAGCTCCCTTAAATAATGTGGCGCGGCTGTACTTAAAGCCAAAATGCTGCGTACCTGCCATCGGATGCCCGCCGACAAAGGTAAAACCGTGCTTTTTGGCAATCGCAAAGCATTCTTCACAGACAATGCGTTTAATACCGCAGCAATCAATAACCACGGTATCGGCAGCAATCAGCTGCGCATTCTCACGCAGGTAATCAATGGTTGCCTGTGGATACAAAGCGATTAAAATACAATCACAAAGCTTAATAGTATCTTTATTGAGCACCCCATCAACATCACCGTCAATCTGTGCAAAATCCAATATTGCCTGGTCGGTATCGAATGCGTACACCGTATTACCAGGCTGTTGTTTATAGGCTTTGGCAAAAGAACCGCCAATCAGTCCTAGCCCCACTATACCGATATTCATGATTTTACCACCTCAAGAATTTTATTTACTTTTGCGGCAAGATCGGCAAATTGTTCGGGCGTCAACGACTGGGCGCCGTCGCAAAGAGCATGTATCGGGTCATTATGAACCTCAATCATCAATCCGTCGGCACCGGCTGCAGCGGCCGCCATGGCCATCGGTTTGACCATTCTCGAGATACCCGTGGCATGGCTTGGATCAATGACGATCGGCAAATGCGTCAGCTCTCGGAGTAGCGGAATAGCCGACAGATCAAGAGTATTACGGGTATAAGTTTCAAATGTCCTGATACCGCGTTCGCAGAGGATAATATTTTCATTGCCTCCGGCCATGATATATTCGGCGCTCATCAGCAGCTCTTTAATCGTATTCGCCATACCGCGCTTGAGCAAAATCGGCTTGTTTGTCTTGCCTAGCTCTTTTAGCAAGTCAAAATTCTGCATATTGCGCGCGCCAACCTGTATTACATCAATTTCCTCGAACAAATCCAGGTGATTGGCGTTCATTATTTCCGTTACTATCGGCAGGCCGGTGCGTTTTTTAGCCTCCAAGAGAAATTCGATGCCCTGAGCACCTAATCCTTGAAAATCATAGGGAGAGGTACGAGGCTTAAATGCGCCGCCTCTCAATAACCCTGCGCCTGCGGCTTTAACCTTTTCGGCAATATCTGTGATTTGCGCTGATGACTCAACCGAACAAGGCCCGGCGATAATCTGGAAATTACCGCCACCCAGCTTTATTTTACCAATGTTTATTACCGTATCATCGGGGTGGAATTGGCGGCTGGCGCTTTTAAAAGGTTCGCTGATCCGCTTTACCGATTCAATGATTTCCAGCCCTGCTAGCAAATCAACATCAATTTTGCTGGTATCACCGATCAGGCCGATAATAGTGCAATACTCTCCTTTGGAAATATGAACGTTAAGTCCCTTGTCTTTAAACCAATTACTAAGATTCTCAATTTGTTGGTCGGATACGCCTTTTTTTAGTACGGCTATCATATTTACCACCTCCTAATTTTTAAAGGGAATATAAAAGGGTCACGCAGTGATTTTTCTGCGTGACCCTTAGGAATATCATATCAGCAAGCTGAATTTGCATCCTATTTATTTGCAGCAAAAACCACTCTTATTTTATGCTTGGTAAAATAAAAGTAATAATAATCTGCTGTAAATATAAAGGAATTGTTCTTCATATGCCCCTCCATGGTACTTAACACAATATCATGGAAATTTTTCGTTGTCAATAAAAAATAAAATATTTCTTTTAATCATTATTGACATATGCCGAAAAACACGTATAATAATATTATAAATGACATATGTCAAAAACGTCAAGGGAGGTGTCAATGATGCCACGAAGAAATGGAACAGGCCCGCAAGGTTTAGGAGCAATGACCGGCAGAGGCATGGGCTATTGTCAACCAGCCAATAATCAAAGATTTGCAACCGGCATGGGACTGGGCTTGCGCTACGGCTATGGTTGCGGTTGTGGTTACGGATATGGACGCAGAGCCATGAATACCAATATCCGCCCGCTGACTGCTGACGAAATAGACAAACAGCTGACAGCGCAAAAAGAAATGTTACAAATGCGTATAAAAGAAATTGATCAGCAATTGTCTGAAAAGTAATAGTAAGGGAATAACCAGAGTATACTCTGGTTATTCCCTTATGTTTTAGGAGTGAAAATTTATGCCTAGACCCAGAAAATGGAGAAATGTCTGCTGTATGCCCGAAAACTGCAAATTCGGACCGCTTGATATGACAGCAAATATGAATATTGCTATCACCATGACTGTAGATGAATTCGAGACCATCAGATTGATTGATCTGGAAGGCTTTAATCAGGAGGAATGCGCCGAACAAATGGGCATAGCCAGAACAACCGTTCAAGGCATATATTTTGAAGCGCGCAAAAAACTCGCAGACTCATTGGTAAACGGTAAAGTGCTGTTTATAGAAGGCGGAGATTACCGGCTCTGCAACGGACATGGCAAACTCTGCGGCGGTGGCAGATGTCGCAAACATCAATGCGGTAGAGAGCACTCTCAAGATGAAAACGGAGGTGAATAATATTTATTCGCAAGCAGTTATTGGACACTTTTTATGTCCCCAAAATTCATACAATATGCCTGATGCAGATGCCAAAGGAAGCATTGGCGATCCTTCATGTGGCGATTCGCTTACCATATTTATTAAAGTAAAAAACGATCGTATTGATGAAATAAGTTATCTGGTTTATGGCTGTCCGGCTTCGATTGCCACATCGAGTATGCTATCCATGCTGGCAAAAGGTAAAAAGATCGAAGAGGCATTAGAGATTACTGAGAATGATGTTGAAGAAGCTCTGGATGGTCTTCCCGAATCAAAACAACATTGCTCTAATTTAGGTGTCAGTGCATTACGTAAAGCAATAGATAATTATTATTTAAATAAAGGAGAATTAGTATGAATATAGCTATTCCCGTAGATGAAACTAAAACCAATGTTTGCGCTTCTTTAGGACGTGCCCCATATTTTATGATTATCAATGCTAATACAGGAGAAAAAACCATCATCGACAATCCGGCGCCTGCTGCTTCCGGTGGTGCCGGTATTAAAGCCGCGCAGTCTGTGATTGATCAAAATGTTAAGGCTATATTAACGCCGCGATGCGGTATGAACGCAGCCGAAGCATTTAAAGCAGCCGGTATCGCCTTATACCAAACTGTATCGGAATCGATCGATCAATCGCTGGCAGCCTTCAATAAGGGAGATTTAGTCGAATTGCAAAATATCCATCCTGGATTTCATGGCCAGGGAGGAAAATAAATGAAGATTGCCGTTTTAAGCGGTAAAGGCGGAACCGGCAAAACACTGGTTGCCGTTAATCTGGCAGCCGTGGCAAAAAACTCGGTTTATGCGGATTGTGACGTAGAAGAACCAAACGGTTATTTGTTTTTTCAACCTACGGAAGTTACAACGCAACAGGTAACAGTATCAATACCGTCTATTGATTACAACCTCTGCTCCGGCTGCCGCAAATGCGTTGATTTTTGCCGGTTTAACGCTCTGGCATATATAGCTCAAAAACCTGCGTTTTTTGCAGATTTATGTCATTCTTGCGGTGGATGTACTTTGCTTTGTCCCAATCATGCTATCAGCGAAAAACAAAATGCAGTCGGTAAAGTAATTATAGGTAATTCACAAAATGTTACTACAATTACTGGTATCATGGATACAGGCAGAGCATCTGGCGTATCCGTGATTCGTCAAGTACTGCGCTGCCTCAATCAAAAAAACAAACCCGGCATAATAGGCATTATTGATTGTCCTCCAGGTAGCGCTTGTATTGTTATGGAAAGTATTCGGGAAGCCGACTATTGCGTTTTGGTAGCCGAACCAACTATTTTTGGTCTGCACAATCTACAAATGGTTATAGAACTGGTGCAGCTTTTTAACAAACCGTTCGGTGTTGTGCTCAACAAATGTACTGCAGATGCCAATCCCAGTGCAGAATATTGTCATGAAAAAAATATGACGATTCTAGCCAGTATTCCTTTCGATAAAAAGTTGGGACAATTAGTATCCGACGGGCAAATTGCCGTACACTGTGATCCTTTATGGCAGAAACTTTTTATATCGTTACTGGATAAAATTAACAAGGAGGCAGGGTATGAAGCAGCTACTGATAATCAGCGGTAAGGGCGGGACCGGTAAAACTACCGTAGCGGCTGCTTTCATTGAATTAGCTAAAGCAGAGGCTTACGCGGATTGCGACGTTGACGCACCCAACCTGCATCTGGTATTACAACAGCGAACACCGCCACACAGCGACGATTATTACGGACTTTGCAAGGCGCAAATTAATACCGTTCTCTGTAACCGCTGTGGCATCTGTATAGAGAACTGCCGTTTTGACGCTATATCATATCAAGACAATTACCACGTTGATCCTTATCTTTGTGAGGGCTGTGCGCTTTGTCAAAACACCTGTCCTGGCGGTGCCATTACCATGGAACCGTCTGCAGCCGGTAAATTAAAACTATATGCCGACAATAAAACTGTATTTTCCACCGCCAAGCTTAATATGGGCAGCGGTAATTCCGGCAAATTGGTCAGCGAAGTTAAAAACCGTCTTAAAACTAACGCCTCCACGCAGCCATTGACAATCATTGACGGCTCACCGGGCATTGGTTGCCCGGTAATTGCCTCGATGAGCGGCGTTGATTTAGCACTGATCGTCACAGAACCTTCCGTTTCCGGAATCAGTGATCTTAAAAGAATACTTGCTACCGCAAGGCAATTTGGTGTTACCACAGCCGTCTGCGTCAACAAAGCCGATATCAACCAGAAACTCAGCAAGGAAATTATCGATTATTGCCAGCAAAACGATATTCCTTTTGTCGGTACTATTCCTTTTGACCAGTCCGTTGTAACAGCAGTTAATATGGGTAAAAGCATCATCGCATTTGATGGCGCCGCTGCCCAAGCCATAAAAATAATCTATCAGAGGACTATTAATTTGCTTTTTAACAGTACAAAATAATATAAAGGAGATAATATTAATGAGTGAAGACTGTAACAATGATTGTCAATCCTGCAGCAGTGAATGCAGCGAAAGAACGAGTAATCAAACCAATTTTCAAGCACCGCCCCACGAATTAAGCAATATTAAAAAAGTCATCTGTGTAATCAGCGGCAAGGGCGGCGTCGGTAAATCTCTGGTAACATCGATGCTGGCTGTACTGTCAAACCGCAATGATTACCACACGGCAATTCTTGACGCCGACATTACCGGTCCCAGCATCCCCAAAATATTTGGTATCAATCAAAAAGCCGAAGCAAGCGATTTAGGGATATTGCCGGTAAAAAGCGCAACCGGCATTGAGGTTATATCCCTGAACCTGCTGTTAAAGAACACAACCGATCCTGTTGTCTGGCGCGGCCCGCTGATCGCCGGTACTGTCAAACAATTCTGGACCGATGTGATTTGGGGAGATATCGATTATATGTTTATCGACATGCCACCCGGAACCGGCGACGTACCGCTGACGGTCTTTCAGACTATTCCTATCGATGGCCTGATCATTGTCACTTCTCCGCAGGAATTGGTAAGCATGATTGTCGAAAAAGCCGTTAATATGGCAAAAATGATGCATATCCCTGTTTGGGGGATTGTAGAGAATATGAGCTATGTAAAATGCCCCGATTGCAGCAAAGAATTTCATCTCTTTGGAGAAAGCCATATCGATTCTATTGCCGAAAAATTCGGCATAAAAACAGTAGCCAAACTGCCTATCGACCCCCGTCTGACTGCTGCTTGCGATGCAGGTAAGATTGAGTTGTTCGATGGCCCTTGGCTTGATAATATTATTGAAATGATAGAAAGCGAGGAATAAAAATATGAAAATTGCAGTAGCCTCAGATGGTAACAATGTAACGGAACATTTCGGTCATTGTGAAAGTTTTCAAATTTTCACATGTGAGGGTAACACCATAATTAACAATCAAAGATTTGACAATCCGGGACACCAGCCAGGATTTCTGCCTAATTATCTCCATAAATTAGGAGTAAACGTGATTATCTCCGGCGGCATGGGCGGCGGCGCCATTAACATTTTTAACGAAAACAATATTGAGGTTATTATTGGAGCAACCGGCAATGCCCAAACAGCCGTAGAGTACTATCTTAAAGGTGAGCTGCAGTCAACCGGCTCTGTATGCCATGAGCACGCACATCAAGACGAATGCGGCAACCATTAAAATAATTACCATTCATGTTGTAACAAGCCTATTTGCGTAAATGCAGATAGGCTTGTTTAATATTGTGATTTAATCACTGAAAGTTTTGAAAAAATGATTACAATAAAATTATAAATTATTAAAAATAAAGGAGAGATTGATATGTCAGCCTTAACAATTACCAAAGATAATTTTGATCATGAAGTTATGCAGTCCACACAGCCGGTACTTTTAGATTTTTGGGCATCCTGGTGCGGCCCTTGCCGGATGGTTTCACCGATAGTGGACGAAATTGCCACTGAAACCGTTGATGCCAAAGTCGGCAAAATAAATGTTGACGACCAGCCTGAACTGGCTAATACTTTTAATATTAAAAGCATTCCCACGTTGGCTGTGATTAAAGACGGCAAAGTGGTAAAACTAGCGGTGGGAGTTAAACCCAAAGCAGACATTTTGAAAATGCTTGAAGTTTAAATCGATTTTAAAAGCGACGGGAAAATCCCGTCGCTTTTCGTTAAAGGGTAAGCTTACGAAGTTTTCCTTTATCAATTACTTTGATTCCGCCGCGAGAAAGCTCAACAATTCCTTCGCCCGCAAAGTATTTGAGCATCCGTGTAACCACCTCGCGGGCACTACCGATATATCTCGCTACCTGCTCATGCGTTATGTGGATAACATCCCCTTCAGATTTAGCAAGTTCATCCCAAAGAAAGATTGCCAACCGTTTATCCATACTCATAAAAAGTATCTGCTGCATAGCCCACATCACATCGGAAAAACGGTCCGTTGCCAGCTTGTAGGAAAAACACTCTATATAAATATTGTTCTTGATCAGTTCGGCAAATTTAACGGAGCCAACAACGAAAACATCCGTGTTTTCCTCCGCTTCGATATGGACATCAAAAGTAATGGAGGATAATACACAGGAAGCTGAGAGAATACACATATCGCCATGATCCAGACGGTAAAGGGTAATTTCTTTGCCTTCCTCCGAAAGCATATAAACACGCAATCTACCGCTTTTGATAATCATAAAACCAACGCAATCGTTTTCGCCGTTATAAACAGTTATGCCCTGCGTATAGCTGATTAAATCGGCATTGGTCAGCATTTGCTTCTGCTCGATCGCCGACATATGCTCCCAAGCTGCAAAATGGGCCGACAATAGCTCTGAAAGCTCACGATTTTCCATATATCCCCCTCCTTTCTGATTTAACAATAATATTATACTATTTTATACTTCCAAACAAGAAAAAGCTTTGATTTAACATTAATCTGTGACATAGTCACAGATTAACTACTACTAATTTGTTATACTATAGCTAGCTGATTAACAAGGAGGACTGTATATGAATAAGAAAGTTTTAATCGTAGGCGGTGTTGCCGGCGGAGCGACTACCGCTGCAAGATTGCGCAGACTGGACGAAAATGCCGAAATTATCATGTTTGAACGCGGAAACTACATCTCTTATGCCAATTGCGGACTTCCTTATCATGTGGGTGACGTAATTAAATCACGCGGCGCGCTGATTTTACAAACTCCCGAACAAATGTGCGCTAAATATAATGTAGATGTACGCGTTAAACAAGAAGTAATAGCTATCGACCGTACTAATAAAACAGTAACAGTTAAAAAAATTGAAAACGGCGATATTTATACAGAAAAATATGATACTTTAGTACTTTCTACAGGATCTTCGCCACTGAAACCTAAAATTCCAGGCATTGATTCCCACAGAATTTTAACATTATGGACGATTCCCGACATGGACCGGATACGTGCCGAAATACAAGAAAACAACATTAAAAGCGCTATTGTGGTCGGTGGCGGTTTTATCGGACTGGAGATGGCGGAAAATCTCCGACATGCCGGGCTTGATGTTTCCATAGTTGAGATGCTTGATCAGGTCATGGCACCTTTAGATTTTGAAATGGCGCAACTTTTACATGAGAATATCGAGCAAAACAAAGTAAAACTTTTTCTTGGCGACGGCGTTTCTTCCTTTGACGAAAAGGATAATCAGCTAACAGTCACTCTCAAAAGCAGTAAGCAAATATCGGCGGATCTGGTTATTCTTTCCATAGGCGTCAGACCAAACAGTGAGCTTGCCAAAGCCGCTGGTTTGAATCTCAACGACCGTGGTGGAATCATTGTAGATGAGCAGTTAAGAACATCCGATCCTGACATCTACGCCGTAGGCGATGTGATAGAAGTCGAAGATTTTATCAACAAAGGTCGTACCATGATACCCCTGGCAGGTCCGGCCAATAAACAGGGACGTATTGCGGCAAACAATATCGCCGGGTTTACTGAAAGCTACCAGGGTACTCAGGGCACAGCCGTTGCCAAAGTATTTGACCTGACGGCCGCCAGCACCGGAATAAATGAAAAAACGCTGATTAAGCAAGGTCTAATCAATGGTAAAGACTACCAAAGCCTGATCATTCTCCAAAACTCTCATGCTGGCTATTACCCCGGCGCTACACCAATGACACTGAAACTATTATTTTCTATGGATGGCCAAAAGATTTTCGGAGCCCAGATTGTCGGACGCGCGGGTGTAGATAAACGCATCGACACCATAGCCGTTGCAATACGTTTAAATGCCAGTATCTATGATTTAAAATCATTGGAATTAGCCTATGCTCCTCCTTATTCCTCGGCTAAAGACCCGGTTAACATGGCCGGTTTCGTAGCCGAAAATGTTTTAACAGGTAAAGTAGTATTCGCTGACTGGGATGAAGTAGAAAACAATCCCAATGCTATATTATTGGATGTTCGTGAGGACGCCGAAAGGTTAACTTTCAGCCTACCCGGAGCGGTCAATATTCCGCTGGGACAGTTGAGATCAAGGCTTAATGAAATCGACCGTGACCGGGAGATAATCACCTTCTGCGCTATCGGTGTACGTTCCTATAATGCGGTACGTATACTAATGCAAAACGGCTTTAATAAAGTTAAACTCTATCCTGCGGGAACCCGCTTTTATATTTCTACCCATTATAAGGAGACTGATATGGAAACTAATCCTCTTGATAAAATCCCCATCGCCGATAGCGGTCATCAGAATATCTCAGGTACGGTAGCGGAGGCTATTCGTATTGATTGCAGCGGCATGCAATGCCCGGGACCAATTATCAAGGTATTTGAAACCATGAAAAATTTAAAAGAGGGAGAAATCATTGAAGTAACATCCAATGATCCCGGTTTCAGTCGCGATATTGGTGCTTGGTGCAGGCGAACCGGTAATACTTTAATTTCCAATCAACAACGCGGTAATGATTATGTGGCGCTGGTAAAAAAAGGCGGAGAAGCTAGTAAACCGGTATCTGTTAACGATACTGATCAGGGTAAAACCATCATCGTATTCAGCGGCGACCTCGATAAAGTCCTAGCTTCGTTTATAATTGCCAACGGCGCCGCCGCCATGGGCAGACAAGTTACCATGTTCTTTACCTTCTGGGGATTAAACGTTCTGCGTAAACCGGAAAATCAACATCTAAAGAAAACGATGATCGAATCAATGTTCGGAAGTATGATGCCACGGGGAATTGATAAACTGAAACTTTCTAAAATGAATATGGGCGGTATGGGTACCACCATGATGAAAAGAATTATGAAAGATAAAAACATTGATTCTCTTGAAGATTTAGTTAAAAAGGCCATGTCTGCCGGAGTAAAAATCATTGCCTGCACCATGAGCATGGATGTAATGGGAATCAGAAAAGAAGAATTAATTGATGGTGTTGAGCTGGGCGGTGTCGGTGCATATTTAGGTGATGCCGAAGAATCAAACGTAAATCTTTTTATATAAAAACGATTGAGTTTAATAATATATTAATCAATTTAAAAACTGCCTCGTTTACGAGGCAGTTTAAGTTTTATAGTCTTTATTCTTCTTCTTGTTCCAACAACTCAATTTCCGCTTTTTGCACTACCTTTTCATCGGCATGCAACACTGTTACTTTAAGCCCATCGGCGATAAAAACTTCTCCGCTTTTGGGGATTTTATCAAGGACCTCGATAATCCAACCATTGACGGTAACAGCATCATAATCAAAATGCGAGCTGTTAACGTCCAGTATATCAAACATATCTTCAAGATTGGCGGAGCCGGCTGCAATCACAGTATTGTCTTCTTTGACAACAATCGGCTCGATTACTTCGTCATGCTCGTCCCAAATTTCCCCAACCAATTCTTCCAAAATATCTTCGAGCGTTACTATACCTTCCGTGCCGCCAAATTCGTCCAGCACTACCGCTAAATGCGACTTGGATTTTTGTAAAATGCGCAGTAGAGTAGAAATTTTCATCGTCGGGCTGGCATAAATGATATTTTTAATAATCGGTTTAATGGAAGTTTCGTTATAATGCTTCTGCGCCAAAAAGTCTTTTTCATGAATAACGCCGATAATAAAATCAATCGATTGGCGATAGACAGGTAGGCGCGAAAAACTGTTAGCAACGAAAACTTCTTCGATTTTTTCGATAGAGTCGTTTTCTTCAACAGCCACAACATCAATACGCGGCGTCAATATATCTTCGACATCAAGATCGTTAAACTCGATTGCCGAGCGGATCAGCTCGCTTTCCATCGGACCGATGCCACCATCCGCTTCCGCTTCGTCAACAATAGTAATTAACTCGTCTTCAGTAGTACTGATATTATCATCAAAGGTAAAAATTTTACGCATTAACTTCAGCCATAATGAAAACAGAAAATTCAATGGCCAAAAAACTATCGCAAAAAATCTCATTAACGGCGTGGAAAAAATGGCAAAATCCTCAGGCGATTGTTTAGCAAAGCTTTTGGGCGTTATTTCACCAAATAATAATATCGCCGCAGACATTACCACAGTAGAATAAAGAACACCGCTTTGCGGAAATAATGATACAAATAAAGTCGTTGCCAAAGATGTGGCAAAGATATTAACAACATTGTTACCGATCAATGTAGTATAAAGCAGCCGATCATAGTTTTCCGCCATATTCAGCGCCCGCACGGCTTTCTTATCGCCTTCATTAGCCATCGTTTTAAGCCGTGACCTGTTTAAGCCGGTAAACGCCGTCTCCGAGGCGGAAAAATAAGCACTTATCAGCAACATCAATATTAAAATGACAACTATTCCGAGGATGTTGTCTTCCACTTAAAATTTTCACTCCTTGCCTGATTTTAAGTACACAAAAAAACACACTCGCGAGCAAAATAAATCATCGCGCAGCAGTGTGCTGAGCAAATATATTATTTAAATTACGAGTTTGCTTCGGTAAGGGAACAAGTTCCACCGAACACACCTGAACCTTTCTTAACAAAGAAACATACAATAATATAGTAATAAAAATATTCTAGCATAATCTACCCGCTAATGCAATAGTATTATTCAGTTATGCGATTATTGATACATAGGAGAATACTTATGAGGCCGGTTATCGGCATTACAGTAGCTGAATATCAGGAATATCAAGGAATAAAGCTCCGCGAATATTATTATCATAAATTATGGCAAGCCGGTACATTACCAATTCTACTACCGCCGTTACCGTCTGAGGCAGCCCCCATGACAATAGCAAAAATAGATGGTTTGCTTTTATCCGGCGGCGGAGATATAGATCCGCGAATCTTTGATGAACAAGCGCAACCTCTGCTGCGTCAAATTGAATATCAGCGTGACATTTGGGAAATCGCTTTGGTAAAAACAGCGTGGCGGCAACGCAAACCCCTGATGGGTATTTGCCGGGGAATACAGCTAGTCAATCTGGCATTAGGCGGCAGCGTCTGGCAAGACCTCTCTTACTGTCCTCGGCAAACCTTAAGCGCGCACGACGGCGGCGAACACCGGATATATATCAGTCAACAACAACTGGCAGATATTATGGGCAGCAACAGCCCTATTGTCAACAGCTTCCATCATCAGGGCGTACGGCAAATAGCACCCGTATTAGAGGTAGCAGCTACAGCTTCCGATGGGGTTATTGAGGCATTAGCGGCGAGAGACCGGCAATATTTTGCTCTTGGCGTCCAATGGCATCCGGAACGTATGGATAACAATGGCTTGTTCGATCTTTTGGCAACCGCATGCGGCAGGATATAGACTGTGGGCGGCGAAGCTAATATCATTAATTTTGAATGAGGTTAGCATGGATTGCGCGCAGGCACTGGAACAATTAAAAGACAAAATTGGTGATTGCCAACTATGTGCCCTGGCAGCAAATCGCCAGCATATCGTCATTAGCCGCGGCGCTCCGGCTGCCCGGATTATGCTGATTGGCGAAGGACCGGGAGCCGACGAGGACAAGCAAGGTTTGCCTTTTGTCGGACGCGCGGGTCAGTTGCTCGATAAAATACTGGCCGCTGCCGAACTGCCCAACGAAGACACCTATATTTGTAATGTCGTCAAATGCCGTCCGCCCAATAACCGCTTGCCTTTGCCGGAAGAAGTGGCTTTTTGCAAACCGTTTTTACGCGAACAAATTAAGATTGTTTATCCTAAAATTATTGTCTGTCTGGGAGCACTGGCAACTCAGGTATTAATTAACGAGCAAGCAAGAATTACCCGTGTGCGGGGACAATGGCACAAAAAGGGTGCTTTTTGGATCATGCCAACTTTTCATCCGGCGGCATTACTGCGGGATGAAAACAAAAAACGCCTGGTCTGGCAGGACATGCAGCAAGTACGCGATAAATACCGGCAGTTGACCTTAGATGATCAAAGCAGGAGGTAAAGTGATGAAAACGATTAGTATCACTACAAATTCTCCGCAACAAACTTATTATTTAGCGCAAACCATTGGTAGATTAATTGCCGTAGGCAGTGTAATCGCGGCCTACGGCGGACTTGGCATGGGTAAAACGCTGTTTGCTCAAGGCCTGGCCAAAGGAATAAATATCACAGAAAACGTAGTCAGCCCGACTTTTATTTTTTTTAGTGATTATCAGGGAGACAAGCCCTTTTGTCATATAGATGCTTATCGTACCGAAGATCTCGAACAGGAAGATATCGAACAAATCGGCTTTAGCGAATGTTTCACCAAACAAAAAGTAACTTTTATCGAGTGGCCACTTTTCATCGAATATCTATTGCCAACAGATACAATTAAAATGACCATCAGCCGCGAAGATGAAAGCAATGAGTTATCGCGGCGACTACAATTTCGCTTTGACGAACGGCATCATCCCTGGCTGGTAACAGCCCTGGAACGATATTTGGCTGCAAAGGAGAACAACAAATGAAAATACTGGCCATAGATACGGCAACCAGCAGCCTCAGCGCAGCCATCGCCGATCGGCAGCAAATAGTAGCCCAATTTGCGCTCGATTTAGGCAAAACCCATTCAACTTGTTTTCTACCAATGCTCGATAGTATGCTCAGTTACAGCGGCCTGAAAATATCTGATATGGATGCCATTGCTGTAACCGTCGGTCCCGGCTCTTTTACCGGACTGAGAATAGGCGTTGCCACTGCCAAGGCCTGGGGGCAATTGCTCGGTATTCCGATGATTGCCGTCAACAGTTTAGAAGCGATGGCGGAAGCCACTGGCAGTGACGGTTTGGTTTGCCCGATCTTTGACGCTCGGCGCGACGAAGTCTATACGGCATTGTTTGACTGTCATCAGCGGTTGTTACCCGATCGAGCAGTAGCGCCGCAGCAACTGGCCGAAGAATTGGTTACCTATAATAAGCCGGTATTGATGGCAGGTGACGGCCTAAAAAGCTACCAACAGATCTTTACAGATGTGCTGGACGATAAATTGCAGCTGGCTGCCGCACCTGTTCGCTATGTTATGGCAGCTGCCGCAGCAATCATCGGTCAAGAAAAATACGCTCGCGGCGAATTTACTAGCCTGCCCTTATTACAACCAGTCTATCTGCGCCTTTCCGAAGCAGAGGAACGAAAATTGGCTTTAATGCAGAAAGCTGTAGCAGATGATGAGTAATAATATCAACCGTTTGACAATTAACGATATAGACGCCATATTGGTAATCGAACACAACAGCTTTACTCTGCCTTGGAGTGAGGACTCTTACCGTTTTGAACTGGCCCAAAACCCTTTGTCTCATTATTGGGGCTGTTTTGACGATCAACGCTTAGTCGGTTTTATCGGTTTTTGGTTAATTATCGATGAAGCACATATTGCCAATGTAGCAGTTGATCAGCAATACCGCCGTCGCGGTATTGGAGAACTATTACTGCGCTGCGCTTTTGCCGACGCCATGGCCAAAGGAGCTAAAGGCATAACTCTGGAAGTCAGGGAAAGCAACCAGGTGGCTATCAGTCTCTATCAAAAACTGGGTTTTGTTGAGGCCGGAAAAAGGCCACATTATTACAGTGATAACGACGAGGCAGCTATTATTATGTGGAAACACTTTGCGGGTGATAAAAATGAGCAATAAAGTAAAAATTTTGGCAATTGAAAGCAGTTGTGATGAAACGGCAGCCGCAGTTATAGAAAACGGCCGGAAGGTACTGTCCAATATCATTGCCTCACAAATACCGGTACACAGGGAATACGGTGGAGTAGTACCGGAAATTGCCTCCCGCCGCCATCTGGAGGCAATATATCCAGTTGTCGAACAGGCTCTGGAAGATGCCGACGTGGGCTTTGCCGAGCTTGATGCCATTGCCGTAACACATGGACCCGGACTGGTCGGAGCACTTCTGGTCGGTGTTTCCTACGCCAAAGCACTGGCTTTCGCGCTTAATAAACCGCTGATCGCCGTTAATCATTGGCATGGCCATATTGCCGCTATCCGCCTGGAACACCAACTGCCTTCGCGCTATCTGGCGTTAGTGGTCTCCGGTAGCCACAGCGGCCTAATGATCGACGGAGCCAGCCAGCAGTTCTTGGGTGCCAGCCGCGACGACGCAGCCGGCGAAGCATTTGATAAAATTGCCCGGGCTCTGGGGTTACCCTATCCGGGCGGCCCGGAAATAGAAAAAGCCGCCGCCCGCGGCAATAGAGATTATTATCATTTTCCTCGCGCTTTTCTTGAAGAAAACAGCTATGATTTCAGTTTCAGCGGCTTAAAGTCGGCAGTGTTAAATTATCTCAACCGTCGCCGTATGCAGGGTGACGACCCATGCACAGATGAGATTGATCATATCGCGGCTGCAGCACAGGAGGCCATAATTGATGTGCTGGCCGCTAAAGCATTAGCGGCAGCGCAGCAATATCAGCTGGATACCATCGCCATTGTCGGTGGAGTGGCAGCAAATAATCGCTTATTTCAACTATTAAGCGAACGGGCGTCCGTCCATAATATCAACGTTATTAGACCTTCGTTGATTTACTGTACAGATAACGCGGCAATGATCGGCACCGCCGCCTATGATAAATGGCTAAACAACGACTTTGCCGATTTTTCTCTTAATGCAACCCCAAGATTACCGTTGGTATATTAACTTAAATCTTAATTATTAAGCCGGCAGTTACCGGCTTTTTTTACATGCGATTAAGAAAACTCTCAAATATCTTAATATGATTTTCCTCATCAAGGATAATACGCTCCAAAACCTTTTTAACATAAATATCATCGATCTGCGATATATTTAAACGATAATTACGAATCGCTTGCTGCTCCGATTGGATATCTGCCTTGATAAAACGCTGAGGATTTTTTAAATATAAAGGATAACGTCCGCTCCAAAAAGCTTTATTCTTCCTGTTCATTACACGAAATTGCGGATCGCCGCCAAAATCGGTAATCAATTTACCAATCATATCCAAATGATGCATTTCAACTATGGAAATACATTCCAATGCTGCCGCCAATTGTTCGTTACTATCTTCAATAATTAAATGTTGATAAAAATACTGGGTTACTGCTGTCATTTCACTGACTGTTCCGGCATAATCATCTGATAATATCGCTGCATAACGCAAATTGCGCCCCTGAGTTTTCACAGGCGGATAAGCTATGTTAAGCCGACAATCATATTCCATAATATCACCCTATTACATTCAATCTGCCACATTATATGCTGCATTGGATGATACTGTTACAAATCTGTCAATTATTATTTTCACTTGACAGAATATTATCAAGTTTGATACACTTGTCTTGGTATAGATATGGTGTATTACGGTATTACGGTATTACGGTTGGTAGTTTAATTTTATTTTTAGTAATATGGGAGGAAGGTAGCAATGTTTAATAGCTTTAATTTGGCATGGTTTTGCCCAGCTCCGGCTTGTTATTTAACAAGCGGTGTCGGCGGCCTGCTTTTTTATTGCCCTGAAAAAATTGGCAATCAATAAATATTATATTAATAAAAGGGTGATAAAAAATGACAATTAAACTTGTATTATTGGTAGTATATTTTGTTATTCTTATCGTGGTCGGCACACTTTCCCGCCGCAAAATCAGCGATGTTAACGATTTTGTATTAGGCGGCCGTTCAATTGGGCCTTGGATGACGGCCTTCGCTTACGGTACTACATACTTTTCCGCCGTCGTATTTGTCGGCTACGCCGGACAATTCGGCTGGAAATACGGAATTTCATCTTTCTGGATTGGTATCGGTAATGCTCTTATCGGTTCACTGCTGGCCTGGGTAGTACTAGGTCGCCGCACCCGTATTATGACAAATCATCTTTCGGCAGCAACCATGCCGTCGTTTTTTGGCAACCGCTTCGACAGTAAAAAAATGAAAATAGTCGCCTCGGCAATCGTTTTTATTTTTTTAATTCCTTATACAGCATCCGTTTATAATGGCCTTTCACTTCTGTTCGGCATGGCTTTTAATATGCCTTATGCAGCTTGTCTGATCATTATGGCAGCGCTAACCTGTCTCTATGTTGTACTGGGCGGATATGTGGCAACAGCTTGGACGGACTTTATTCAGGGTATTATCATGTTGTTCGGCATAGTGCTGGTCATTGGCAGCGTACTGGCCGGACAAGGCGGCTTCACCCATGCGATTCAACAACTTTCCACAATCGCCTGTGAAACAGCCGTTAACCAGCACGGTGTCTTTACTTCATTTTTTGGCCCCGACCCACTTAACCTGCTTGGCGTGGTGATATTGACCTCGCTCGGCGCCTGGGGCATGCCGCAAATGGTACATAAATTTTACGCAATCAGCAGTGAAAAGGTTATCACAACCGGCGCCATAGTATCTACGATATTTGCTCTAATTGTAGCCGGTGGGTGCTACTTCCTCGGCGGTTTTGGCCGACTTTTCGATAACCCTTCGCTTCACGATGCTGCTGGCGGTGTTATCTATGACTCAATCGTTCCCCATATGCTTTCAACATTACCCGATATAGTTATTGGCATAATATTAATGTTGGTGTTATCAGCCTCCATGTCGACGCTGGCATCACTTGTCCTAACCTCCAGCTCAACTATTACTCTGGATTTTATCAAGCCCTCTTTGTTTAAGAACATGAGCAACCGTACCACATTATTGGTTTTAAGATCATTGATTGCCGTATTCATCGTTATCTCGGTTGTTATTGCTCTCAATAAGACCACTTTTATCGCTCAATTGATGGGCATTTCCTGGGGTGCGCTGGCTGGCTCTTTCCTCGGTCCGCTAATCTGGGGCCTTTACTGGAAAAAGACAACACCTGCTGCTGTTTGGGCTTGCTTTGTCTCCGGCGTCGGTATTACTGTTACCAATTTGATGTTCGGCTATATCGCATCTCCTATCAACGCTGGTGCTCTAGCTATCCTAATCGGTATTGTAATCGTTCCGGTAGTCAGTCTAATCAGCAAAAAAATGCCCAAAGAAATGGTCAATGAAATTTTTTCTTGTTACGGTGAAACGGTGGTAGTCCCCCAAAGTCAGTCGTTAGCCAAACAAGGTTTAGCTAACACCGGTACGGAGAATTAATTAATAATTATTGTTTCTCACTATTCAACACTTCGGCAAGAGCCTCTGCTAATATTCCCGCAGAGGCTTTTGCTTGGTCAAGGTTATTATCGGTAGAACCAATTTCCACCAATATTGCCTGTGTTGACATATGCTGATTATAACGGCCGTTTTGCACCCGCACTTCCCGTAATATCCCCGGTTGTGCTTTTTCCAACGCCTTGCCGATTTGCTGTGCAAAAGCCAGGTTTTGCTGCCAATTAGGATGTTCCAAACGCTTATTGCTACCTACAACCAACATAATTTTAGCTAGATTGACCTGATCTGTCGCCAGAACAGTACTAACCCCTTCCACGGCGCTATCCCTATGTACATCAATTAGCACTTTTACCGAAGGATATTGCTTCTGTATTTGCTTAATCGTTTGCAAAGAATTGGCATAAGAAGCACTCCAATCAGGGTAATCATGCAGCTTATCACTGAGAACTGATGCATAACCCCGGTCTGCCAGCGCTTTCTGTAAAGATTGCGCTACCTGATAAACGCCTCCCATTTCTCCTTTTGCTCGCTCATCGCCTTTGTATCCTTCAGTGCTATGAGTATTATATATAGCTATCAGCGGTTTGGTTGGATCAGCTATAGTATCTTGAGTATCACAGGATTGTTCTGCCGTTGGTTCCGGTTCCAATAATAAAATATTGCTGTTTGCTTCATATACTTGCTCAGCATCCATCAACTGCGTAGAGGAAACATTCTCCACAACAGATAATCCCGTTGTTGCCAACAGCATTTGTTCTGCGTCGAAGTCACTGGCGCTAACTGTTTCACCAAACGGCAATACTGACGCTATCATTAGTGGCGAACATAACTTCTCCAGTAATAAAGAAGGCAGCCCAAAATAACCTGACGCCATGCCAGCAAACAAAAATAAAATTATTATGAGGATAATGCTTTTTTTGCTGCAACGCAACAATATCTCCACCCTGGATTAAAGATACTGCTTATTCATATGCTAACAAAGTCGGTAGCATTACAATGATAATAAAAAGGCTGCAAGAAAACTCTTGCAGCCTCAGCGTGTCGATAAACTTCGCGATACGACGCGAAGCAGCGAAGCAGCGCAGCTAGTGCATTAGCTGCGGTTTTACCGCAAGGTAAAAGCCAGCTAGGTCGACTGCGTCGTCGGTTCCGACCTCCGAGGTAAAACCAAGATGTTTTCTTAAAGTTTTACCTACGTGCCTCAGCTGTTGGTTTTGCTCTTAAGCAAAAGCCAGCTAGGGCGCCTGGTCTCACTCGTTTCTCGGCCCGTTGACTACTTCTTTAAAAATCTAAGGCTGCAAGAAAACTCTTGCAGCCTTAGTAATTGCTTTACATTTGATTATAAACCTTATAAAGATTGGATTTGCGGCGGGCAGCCACGTTTTTATGAATAACGCCTTTGGCCGCAGTTTTATCAAGCATGCTTACCGAGGTAAGCAGTTGTTCTTCCACCGCTTTTTTATCTCCGCTTTGTACTGCTTCGGCAAACTTCTTTAATTGGGTTTTCATCTGCGACTTAACAGCGGCGTTTTTCTCCCTGTTGACCTCGGCAATCAGAACTCTTTTCTTGGCTGATTTAATATTTGGCATTTTGTCACCTCCTCAAAAATCTAATATAATATATATAAATATTAATTAAGAATCAAAACAAAGCCAAAATTTATTGTATCACTAATCATATTAAAATGCAATATCAAGGTTATTTAAATTTATCCGCGATGAACGTGAAAAGAGCAAATTCTTAATAACGCTATTTCTAAAAGGTCATGCCATTCTTGACCACTGCTTTTGCCGGCAATATCAACCGCCAGCAAAATATCAAGCGCCTTAATTAATTGGACAACGGTAAAATTATGACCGGAGGAAGCGCACTTTTCCACCACATAAGGATGCAACGCCAATTTGCCGCTGATATCGCCATTGGCATACCCTTGACGTTTCATATCGCTGACACAAAGCATATTGCGAAATTGCGTTGCCAGCAATGCTAAGAGTTTCTGCTCCGATTTTGGCTCCTGTTGCAGCAATTGCCTTAATATCTGCAGCGCCAGCGCCGAATTTTTCGCGACGACCGCATCTGTTAAAGCAAATACAACTGTTGTACTGTTTTGACTGATAACGGACTGAGCGTCTGCCAGCGTAATAACCTTTTGATCATAACAATAATAGATTAGTTTATCAGCTTCCATGGCCAAAAAGGAGAGGTTATCGCCTGCTACCATACTGATATAATCGATAACATCACGCCTTACGGTTTTACCGGCAGCCGTAAACCGTTTATTCAGCCAAATATTTCGCTCCCCACCCTTGGGGGTAATAAATTCCATCGCAACTCCGGCCTTGTTAATGACCTTGAAAGGTGACCTGCGCTTATCCGGTGTACCTTTTGAGATCATAACCAAACAGCAATCAGGATTAGGATCAGCAAGATAATCCATTAACGGCATCAGGTCATAATTGTTGTTCGCATCGTCAGTGTCTGTATCTTCCACAGACTCTGTTTGATCTTCTTCTTTTGACTTATCACTCGTAAACCAAGGGATATTACGAACAATCACCAGCCTCCGCCCACCTAAAAAGGGGCTCAAACGTGCCGCCGCCACTACTTCGGCAGGTTTAACACTTTCACCGGAAAATATATCCTTATTCCATTCGCTGCAACCGCCTGGCTCAATATTGGCGACAATCGCGCGTACTGCCTCGTCAATTAAAAACGTCTCGTTGCCGTATAAAAGATATAACGGAGCAATTTGCCCTTGATTTATTTTATCCCAAATATCAGTCATTATTGCTCCTATAAGTAGAGATTTGCCAATCTCGGCCATTGCTGTAGACCGTAATAGCGCCGTCTAAATCGGTACGGTAAAGCGGCACTCCCGCCATCTGCCAATATTCTACCACTTCTTGAGCCGGATGACCATAGTTATTATCGGCGCCAACACTGATAACCACTGCCTCAGCCGTCAACGTTTGATAAAATGCTTGATCAAAAGCGTTGCTGCTGCCATGATGAGGCAGCTTAACTATTTCCGCGTCGAGAGCCAACGCAGGCAATACGGAAGGATCTATCTCGTCGTTATCGCCGGTAAACAAAAAATCCATTCGCTTGTAGCTAAGCTTGCATAACAACGAACCGTTATTGGCGTCCGCTTCTGTAGTTACTTGACCCTGCTGCGGCAAATAAACGTTAATACTGACGCTTTCCCCGACATTATATTTGTCTCCGGCGTCAGCCGCTATCAGCTTGGTACCATCTGCTTTAGCCAAATCTATCAGTCTCTTTTCTGTGGAATTATCACTAAAATTCTCTCCATAAATATAGCAGCCAACCGGCATATTTTCTAAAACACTGATCAGCCCATCAATATGGTCGTCATGAGGATGGGAGCTAATCATCAGATCAATACGATCAATGCCATGACTTTTAAGATAGGGCAGTAGTATATATTCGCCGACCGCATCGGGATCGCTAATGCTACCACCCCCGTCTATTAAGACCGTTTTACCGTCCGGCGTCACTACCAGTGCGCAATCTCCCTGTCCAACATCCAGATATGTAACCTCCAGCAACTTATCATTAAAAATACCGTTAACGATGTTCGACCATGGCGTCAACAGTAACGCTATAACGATAATAAATCCACCCAATGCCCACCACCGACCACGGTATTTATTGATCAGCGGTATCAATAACAGCAGTAGATAGATAATAATAATCACGATCAATAAGGGTTTGCCGATCGTTGCATAACTAAGAGGTACAGACGCAACCACTTGACAAGCGCGATTGACCAAATCCATGATCAATCCGGCCGCATAAAGCGGAATTACTGCCGCGCCAACAGATACAACCGCAATCAGCGAGGCTATCAGGCTTAAAATCAAGGCAAAACCGATTAGGGGCAATATCGGCACAGAAATCAACCAACCAGCAAAAGAAACAATATAAAAATAATAACCAATCAAAGGCATAGCAGCAAATGAAGCGGCAAAAGTAACCGCCATACCATCGGCCAAATATTTGCCGAACCAGCCTTTTTTTGGCAATATCCGCTGCCATACCGGCATTAAGGCAACAAGACCGAATACCGAAACGAACGATAACTGAAACCCGGAATCAAATAACCAGAGCGGGTGATAGAACAAACAAAGCATCAGCGCAACTGCCAGCGAAGTGTAAATATCGGTCTTTTCATCAAAAGCCTGTGCTAAGACAAGTAATATGCCCATCAAAGCAGCGCGGACTACCGAAGCCGTAAAACCGGTGATCATCATATAAAAAACCAATAATACTATTGTAATGATCAACCGTAACCAGCGTCGCCGGTAATTGTAACTAATCAGCAGCGACACGGCCAGCAGCAAGTAGCAGATATTAAGACCGGATACGGCAAAAGCATGGAAAATACCGCTGGCAGATAAAGCGTTTTTCTCCTGATAATCAAGTCCGCTCTTATCACCAAGGAAAATGCCGTTAATCAAACCTCTCTGATCTCCCGGCAATAAATCCGCCGCAGCTATAAAACGATTACGAAAATAAGCCGCGGCAGCGGAAAAATAAGAGCCGTCTTTTACTTTAGTAATCTCGCCGCCGTAATATGCGCTGACCACGCCAACTATTCCCTGGTTACGCAAGTATTCATTATAATCAAAGGCATCCTCATTACCTGGACTGTTATAACTGAACACCTGACCGCTAACTTTTATTTGCTCACCGCCGCTGAACTGCTGGCCGTCATTGGCATAAACGATAATATCGCCGCCGTAGTAAGCTTTACCGTCTACCTCCTGCGGCGCCAGACGCAGGCGGTAGCGTCCGTCATCCATCTGAACCGAATACCCCTGGACCTTGCCACTGACTTCAACCCGGCTACCGTCAGTTACCGGAAATTCTCTTTGCCCGGAGATCTCGGCACTGCCAAAAAAACAGCCGATTGCCAACGCTAACAATGCAATCCCCAGATAACGTCGGCGCCCGGTAAACAGCAACACTGCCATACCGACGATCAATATCAACGACACCCATGAGGGCAACGACAATAATACCGCCGCGGCTATCCCGGTAGTAAAAAAAACGGCAATTATAAAAAGACAGCGGCCTCGCAAAAATGCCGCTGTCTCGCTAATCAACACAGATATAATTTTTGATTTTTTCATATGTAGCATTGCCTATTCCGGAAACATTTTTAATCTCTTCAATACTTTTAAAACCGCCGTGGTTCTGCCGATAGGCAACGATTGCGGCGGCTTTTGTATTGCCAATACCATTTAATTGCTGTAGAGTAGCAACGTCAGCGCTATTGATATTAATCAAATCACTACTGGCAGTATTATTGGCACTATTGTTGGTAGCCGCTGCAGTTTTCGATGCCACCGTTATCTTTTCGTCGTCGGTCAGAGTCTTCGTCAGATCAAGCGATTGCAGATCGCTGTTCGCGGTAACCCCCGCCAACTGCAGCGCATCGTCGAGACTGCTGCCCTCCGGTAAAGTATATGAGCCGGGGTTTTGCACCGCGCCGCTGATTTCTACTTCAATATCGGCAATCTGCTGTTCATCAGCGAACAGATCCAAATAATTACTGCCGGCAGCCAGATAGCCGCCGTATTTGACGCCGCCGCCAAAAAACACAGCTAATAATATACAAATTACTATTATCTGTTGCTTGGTAAACTTCATAATGTTCACCTTATCTTTTAGGCTTTGGCGAAACAACTCTCAATTATTTTGCAGCAATATTAACCAGCCTGCCAGGAATAGCAATGATTTTTACCACGCTTTTACCGCCAAGCCATTCCTGATAACGATCGTCGGCGGAAACCTTTTGCTGCAGTTGTTCTGAAGTAAGACCGTTTTCGACAACTATACGTCCTTTGATTTTACCGTTAACCTGTACAACGATTTCTACCTGATCAACAACAAGCAATTCTGGCTGATACTGCGGCCAACTCTGCAAATGAACACTTGTTTGATGTCCTGCCAGATGCCAAAGCTCTTCGCAGATATGCGGTGCAAACGGAGCCAGCAAAAGCAGCAACGTGTCCAGAGCTTCCGATATCACAGCCGGACTGATACCATCTTTTTTAAGATAATCGCTAATGCTGTTGACCATCTCCATAATCGCCGAAATAGCTGTGTTGAAATTAAATCTCTCGCTGATATCCTCACTGACTTTTTTGATCGCGGTATGCACGACCCGGCGCAGCTCTTTTTCATCCGCCGAAAGCTGTCTGGGCATTTTTGCCGTCGCATCGGCAATTTCTATCAGCTGATTTGACAACCGCCAGACCCTGTTTAAGAAGCGGTAGCAACCTTCGACTGCCGTATCGTTCCATTCCAAATCTCTTTCCGGCGGCGCGGCAAAAAGTATAAATAGCCGCGCGGTATCGGCGCCGAATTTTTTAATAATATCTTCGGGGCTGACCACGTTACCCTTGGTTTTACTCATTTTGGTGCCCTCTTTAAGCACCATGCCCTGTGTTAATAAATTAGTAAACGGCTCATCGACCGCCACCAAACCTCTGTCATGCATTACTTTGGTAAAGAAGCGCGCATACATCAGATGCAATATCGCGTGTTCAACACCGCCGATATATTGGTCAACCGGCATCCAGTAATCGACTTTCTTACGGTCAAACGCCTGCTCGGGATTATGAGCATCGCAGTAACGCAAGAAATACCAGGAAGAACATACGAAAGTATCCATCGTATCCATTTCACGGATCGCCTCACCGCCGCAAACAGGACAAGTTGTCTTGGCAAAAGTGGGGCTGGTTTTAAGCGGACTCTCGCCGGTCGGATTGAACTCCACATCAACCGGCAGCAAGACCGGCAGATCTTCTTCATTGACCGGTTGCTCGCCGCATTTGGCGCAATAAACAATCGGGATCGGCGCGCCCCAATAACGCTGGCGGGAAATCAACCAGTCACGCAAACGGTAATTAACAACCCGCTTGCCGATGCATTTGGCTTCCATATAATCAGCCATTTTGATCATGGCTTCCCGGTTGGGCAGACCGTCAAATTGGCCGGAATTGACCATCACGCCGTCTTCCTCATAAGCCGCTGAAAATTCCGAACCGTTCCAATCGAGAGGAGCGATAACAGGTATGATTTGATGTTTATATTTATGAGCAAAATCAAAATCCCTGCTGTCATGCGCCGGTACGCCCATGACTGCACCGGTGCCGTATTCGTATAATACATAATTAGTGATCCAGATCGGCACTTTGTTACCGGTCATCGGGTTGATGGCGTAAGCGCCGATAAACATACCCTCTTTTTCCAGCTCCGAAGAGGTACGGTCGATGTTGCTAAGCCTGGAGACTTTGCGGATAAACTCCTGCACCGGCTTTTCATAGTCAGTACCTTTGGTCAGTTTGGCTACCATCGGGTGTTCGGGAGCCAATACCATATAAGTTACGCCAAACACTGTATCATAACGGGTGGTAAAGACCGGCAGCGGCTCGCCGTCCTCGGTGGTAAAGGTTATTTCCACGCCTTCGCTGCGGCCGATCCAGTTTTCCTGCATGATTTTGACCTTATTGGGCCATCCGCCCAATTTGTCTATATCGTCAAGTAACCGTTGCGCATAGTCGGTAATCTTAAAAAACCATTGTTCCAGATCTTTTTTATCAACAACCGAATCGCAGCGTTCACAACGCCCGTCAATTACCTGCTCGTTTGCTAATACCGTATTACAGGAAGGGCACCAGTTAACGGCAGCTTTCTTTTTATATGCTAATCCCATTTTATACAGCTGCAAAAACAACCATTGCGTCCAACGGTAATATTCCGGCAGGCAAGTCCCTTCTTCGCGCTGCCAATCATAGCCTAATCCCAATGTTTTCAACTGCTTGCGCATATTGGCAATATTATCCCGCGTCCAGGGATCAGGATGGATGCCGTGTTTGATTGCCGCATTTTCGGCCGGCAAACCAAAAGAGTCCCAACCCATCGGATGCAGTACATTATATCCATTCATTGTCTTGTAACGCGCTAAAACGTCGCCGATCGAATAATTGCGCACATGACCCATGTGCAGCTTGCCGGACGGGTAGGGAAACATTTCAAGTAAATAATATTTTTCTTTATCGCTGTCTTCCGTTACATGATGTTGATTTTGTTTTTCCCAAGCGGCTTGCCATTTGCTTTCAATTTCGGCAAAATCGTACTTTAATTCCATTTTTGTTTCCCCTTCAAAGATATATCTAATAAACATTAACATATTTTACTATAAACGCAGATAAGATGCAATTATTTACGGTTTTTTTGTAATATTTGCGGAGCAAACGCGTTCGGTAATAGCTCAGATAGCTTCATCCGCTGATAATTTTCAGTATTTTGAGCAATAATTACCGGAAAATCTTTGTTACAAAACTCCGCTAACCACTGACGGCAAACGCCGCAAGGATAACAGTAATCATCACCGTCGCCGCCAACGATTGCCAATAAGATAAATTCTTTTTCTCCGTTGCTAATGGCGGCAGCCATGGCTGCCCGCTCGGCGCAAAGCGACGATGAATAAGCTACATTTTCAATATTACAGCCGCAATAAATATTGCCTTTGGCTGTCAGCAGCGCAGCGCCAACGCTAAAGCCGGAATAAGGAGCATAAGCGTTATTACGAGCCGTTATTGCCGCTTCGATCAATTTTACTTCCGTTTCTTTATTCATTGGTTTTCTCCAAATAAAATCGGTACTGCACCGCTGCAGCCCAGCCGATCACAACCTGCAGACAAATAGGCGACCATCTCGTTTTTACTTTTAATGCCGCCTGCTGCTTTAATTTTAACAGTATTTCCCAATTGGCTGCGAAACAACCGCACATCCTCCAAAGTTGCCCCGGCAGTGCCAAAACCGGTAGAAGTCTTAATATAATCGGCACCGCTGGCCGCCACCACTTCAGATAAGCGTAATTTTTGATCATGATCCAGATAACAGGTTTCAGCTATCACTTTGAGCGTTTTACCATTAATAGCCGAACGCACTGCCAATATATCCTCAGAAACAATCATCCAATTACCGCTTTTTGCCGCGCCAAGATCAATTACCATATCAAACTCATCAGCGCCGTTATTCAATGCGTCAGCAGCTTCGGCAGCTTTAATAGCCGCTGTCTGGAAACCCAAAGGAAAACCGATAACGGTACAAATACGCAGGGATATGCTATATAATTCCTTTATACGAGCAACATAAGACGGGGGTATGCAAACACAGGCCGCTCCATACCTCCGCGCCTCGTCAGACAATGTCACGATCTGCTGCCATGTAGCAGTAGGTTTAAGCAGAGTATGGTCAACATGAGCAAAAATTTGTTCACCTTTCATTTATTAACTCCCTTACACTTTATCAAAACGCATTAAGATGGTTGCTACTTCGGCCCTCGTGGCCGTACCCTTAGGGTTAAATAAACTGTTGCTGCCTTCAATCAAACCGGCTCGTTGACAGGTTGTAACATCAGACTGCGCCCAGGAGGCGATATCCGCTGCGTCCGCAAATGTAACCTTGTTTTTTACTTGATCAAGATCAATATGGGCAAATTGGCAATAACGAACAAGAATAGCGCACATCTGCTCACGAGTGATACTGTCGTTAGTGCCAAATTGGCTGTCACCGTAACCGTTGACAATACCATTTTCGGCAGCCCATTCCACATAGTTGCAGTACCAGCTGCCGCCCTCCACATCGTTGAAACGCGACGATTTATAATTACTAATATTGCCGCCATTCTGCTCATACATACGTCCCAATACCGTAACAAACATGGCCCTTGTCATTGAGGCATTAGGCGAAAACATATTTTTACCAACGCCGGTCATCAATTGATTCTCCGCCACATACTTCACTGCGTCATAATACCAATCGCCCGTTTTAACATCGTCAAACAAATCGTTCGAGGTACCGTTATTGCTTGCTGCGATCAACACTTTCAAGCGGTCAAAACCACCGCCGGCGCTGAAAACACTGATTTCCGCACTGCCGTTGGCACCGGTGGCCGTAATTTTGCCTGCGCTGTCAACACTAACGATATTGCGGTTGCTGCTTTCAAAAAAGGGCAACTCCCCGTTATTAGGTGCTAGTTGATATGACAATTTCTGTGTAGCGCCTGCGCTTAAAGTAACAGATGATTGAATGTCGAGCAGATCGGCATAAACATAGCCGGATGTTTTCTCGCCATCATAATCAAAGCTGATTTTATACCAGTAGGGATAATAAATGTATGATTGATTATAAGATACGTCGGTGCGGCTGCCGCTGATAATTTTTACTTCGGTACCCGCCGGCAATTTAATGCCGGTAGAACTATAAGAAATGCCCGGTCCACTGCGCACATTGGTACCACCTGTATTTACCGTCGCGGTTTTATTGGTAACAGCGGTAAATATGACTGTACTATCCTCCGCAGGCATATCATCATAGACAGGGATATAAAATACTTTTTTACCGTCCAAATTACCCATCTGATTATAGGCATTATATGTGGACAGTGCCTCGGAAGCAGCGCCGGCAACATTAGTCATATACTGATGTTCATATAAATCGTCCGCGTCCTCCGGCGCCACGTTAAAGCGCTGCAGATAGCCGCTGTTTTGACCGGCATTAATAAACGATTCACCAATCCAGATGGCGCCGCCAACGATAGACAATTCCGGCGAGATCCAGGGACGCTGATATGTAGTACCCGATGAAGCCCATTTCAATCCATTGGTAATCGGAGCAGTACCGGAAGTCGCTCCGATATTATAAAAGTTATAATATCCCTCATAACCACTGTAGGAACCTGTGACACTGCCACTTGGAGTATTACCAATCTCCTGTTTGATTTTTGATGCCAGATAATAAGGACTGACGCCCGATTTTTCAGCCGCCGCCATAATCAGGTCGCTGTAAGTTTTATCGGTATCAACGGTATTGCCGCCCGCATCCAGATAGCTGACCAAAGCTTGATGCATAAACGTACCGTCCAATATTTCTTCAACGCCATCCGGAGAATGCAGATTCTGGTCATAAGAAAGCAACTCAAACTGAAAAATATACTGTTCGTTTAAGAAATTGCGCGGGTCCATATAAAAAGCGACTACTATTGGCGAAGCTGCCACCCAGCTCGCATCTTTACGGATATAATAATCGGTTTCGGGAGTATAATCTCCGGCCGCCTTGCTTTTCAAAATATTGCTGGAATTAAGCGGCACCAAACTGTGCTCACCGTCAGATTCGGCAATAACCGAGTCATACCAATCCAGACTGGTATCAACAGCCACAAAAACCCAATTGGCATGCTGCTCGTGCAATTGCGTAAGCTCGTCCTGATAGCTTGTAGGAAACTCCGCTAAATATTGTTCAAATGTCTGCGCCTTTGCCTGCCCGGACAAACCGGCAATCACCAACACCATTAAACATAACAGCATCAGCACCGTCCGCCAAATTCTCATCGCCCTTCCTCCTCGATAAACTAAAATCTCATCAAATCCTCGCTACACCGCTGGCTCTCGCCGCTGCAGCTACAGCAATTGCTACCGACTTACCAATCGCCGGATCAAAGGCCGGCGGCAAAATAAATTTAGCGTTCAATTGCTCATCATCAACCAATGATGCAATAGCAAAGGCCGCGGCTAGCTTCATCTGTTCATTAATATCAGATGCGCGTACATCCAAAGCGCCGCGGAAAATACCGGGGAATGCCAGTACGTTATTAATCTGATTGGGGTAATCGCTGCGTCCCGTACCAACCACGGCAGCTCCGGCTGCTATTGCCTGATCCGGCATTATTTCCGGCGTCGGATTGGCCATGGCAAAAATAACCGGCTGCGGCGCCATGCTCCTGATCATTTCTTCACTGACCAGATTTGCTGCTGATAAACCAATAAAGACATCGGCGTCTTTGACGATATCAGCCAATGTGCCTTTGATTTTATCAGGATTGGTCAACCGTGACATTTCCTCGCGCGCCGGATCAAGATTCGGCTTGCCTTCATAAATAATGCCCTCAATATCACACATGCAAACCTGGCCAACGCCATATTTCAGCAACAGCCGCGTCACGGAAATCGCCGCCGCTCCGGCGCCGCTGATCGCTATCTTAACCTCGGACGGCTTTTTACCAACCACCCTCAAAGCGTTAGTCAGCGCGGCAATCACCACTACGGCAGTACCATGCTGGTCATCGTGAAATATCGGTATGTCGCAAACCTCCTTGAGCTTGCGCTCTATCTCAAAACAACGCGGCGCCGCAATATCCTCAAGATTGATACCGCCAAAACTGCCGGAAATAAGTGCAATGGTGCGGACGATCTCATCCACATCTTTGGAACGGATACAAAGCGGAAAAGCATCAACGCCGGCAAAGCTCTTAAACAGAACACACTTGCCCTCCATCACCGGCATCGCAGCTTCCGGACCGATATCGCCCAAGCCCAGCACCGCAGTACCGTCGGTAATCACCGCAACCATATTCCAGCGGCGCGTATATTTATAAATCAAATCCGGATTCTTTTCTATTTCCAAACAGGGCTGCGCAACTCCCGGCGTATAAGCCATGGTCATATCATCAGCACTTTTTACCGGGCATCGGGCAACAACCTCGATCTTCCCCTGCCATTGTTCATGTAATAATAATGCCTGTTCCTGTAAATTCATAATCTTCCTGTCTCCTTCGAGTTAATCATCTATATTGATTACGACAAAAACCACTATTTTCCTGCCCTGATTTAATCTTTGACAAGCTCTCGCAGGCTTGTTACAATGGTAATATCAGGAAATAACCATTATTCCTAAGGAGGATATATCAATGGTCAAAGAATTATCATTAAAATACGGTTGCAACCCCAACCAAATACCGGCGCGTATCTTCGTCAACCAGGGAGAACTGCCGCTACAAGTATTAAACGGCCGACCAGGCTATATTAATTTTCTTGATGCCCTCAATAGCTGGCAGTTGGTTTGTGAGCTTAAAATCGCCACCGGCCTGCCGGCCGCCGCTTCATTTAAACACGTCAGCCCCGCCGGAGCCGCTGTGGCTGTGCCTTTAAGCGATACCTTAAAAAAGATCTATTTTGTCGATGATCTAGAATTATCACCGCTGGCCAGCGCTTATGCCCGCGCGCGCGGCGCCGACCGCATGTCCTCCTATGGCGATTTTATCGCTTTGTCGGATATTTGTGACGAATCTACCGCCAGGTTAATCGCCCGCGAAGTATCCGACGGTATTATAGCACCCGGCTACAGCGAAGAGGCTCTTGCCATCCTCAAATCCAAACGTAAAGGAACCTATAATATAATAGAGATAGATCCAACCTACCGTCCTGTTCCCATCGAACACAAAGAAGTTTTCGGCATAACCTTTGAGCAGGGACGTAACCAACAAAAAATTGACAATTCTTTACTGGTCAATATGCCTACCGCTAATAAAAACATCCCTGAGGCGGCACAGCGCGACCTGTTGATTGCACTGATAACGCTTAAATATACCCAATCAAATTCTGTCTGCTATTGTTTGGACGGACAAGCTATCGGCATCGGCGCCGGCCAGCAATCACGCGTTCATTGCACGCGTCTTGCCGGTAATAAAGCCGATGTCTGGTATTTACGCCAGCATCCCCAGACGCTCGACCTGCCCTTTAAGAGCGATATCAGACGCCCCGACCGCGACAATACCATTGACGTCTATGTTTCCGAAGATTACAACGATGTTTTAGCGGCAGGGGTTTGGCAACAGTTCTTCAGCAAACGCCCCGAACCGTTATTAAGAGAAGAGAAACGCCGCTGGCTTGACACTTTAACCGGCGTATCCCTCGGCTCCGATGCTTTCTTCCCCTTTGGCGACAATATCGAACGCGCCCACAAAAGCGGCGTTTGTTATATCGCCCAGGCTGGCGGCTCCATCCGCGATGACAATGTCATAGAGGTCTGCGATAAATACCATATCGCCATGGCCTTTACCGGCGTCCGCCTTTTCCATCATTAAATTTTAAATAAGAAAGGCCGGATGCTAAATGGACTGAACCAGTAAAAACGGA
>DFZA01000001.1 GCA_002382665.1 Peptococcaceae bacterium UBA4068
CAATACCACAAAAAACACCTCCTGTATTCTAATATTACGAGAAAAAATACATCCAGCTATAAGCGTTCAATATGCTATTATACTTCAACGATAAGTATATAATTATTGGCAGAAACAGATTGCAGCATGATTCGTTTGATATTGTCGCTATAGTGGATATGGGAATCCTTCATCCTATCCAAATAAAGGATCGATAAATTTCATCACCCCCATTGTTTAGTTTTGCAATTATTATTTGTTATTCCACATGTCAGAATTCTTTAGCAAGAAGACATGAATGTGTCAAAATAAAGTATAATATGCCATTCGTACCAGCCACTAAAAAATAGCGGCTGGTACGAATCAATTAACTTTACTTAATGCCCTTCTCCTTTAACGCATCCATAATTGTTTCAGGCAGAATAGGCAGCGAGTCAAACCAAATGCCGGTTGCATCAAAAATAGCGTTCTTAATCGCCGGAGCGACCGGTGAAATACCGGGTTCACCGATACCTTTGGCGCCGAAGGGGCCGAACGGATCATCAAAGGTCTCAACCAAAGTATCCTTGACCGGCGGCATATCCATGGCTCCCGGCACCTTATAGTCTACATAACCACGGACTACAGGCACGCCGTTTACTCTATAAGACCTTTCAGTCAAAGTATAACCAATACCTTGAGCAATTGAGCCTTCGGTCTGACCCTCGGCAGTATATTGATTGATGGTGGTGCCGGTTTCCTGAGTAGCTACATAATCAAGAATCTCAACTTTACCTGTTTCGATATCAACTTCCACCTGTGCCATATGGCAGCCAAAAGTATAGGCAATAACGTGAGAGCAAAAGTCTGCTCTGTTAATTGCATCAGGACCTTCTGGATCGCAATAGCGCCCTCTGCCGCCAAGATTGTGGCCGAGTTTGCTGTAACAGAAGTTAACAATATCAAAATAGGTTTTACCGGTATCTACCCAATCGCCGCTAATCAATACATACAGCTTTTCATCGGTAATATCAAGCACCGACGGATCTTTGCCAACCAGTATACCGGCAGCTTCCATAATTTCTTTTCTGGCGTCTTCGCAGGCCGCTTTGACAGCATTACCGATAACAAACGTCTGGCGGCTACCCCAGGCTCCAAGATCGTATGCTGTAGCATCAGTACTCTGATCGACAATCCTGATCCTGCTGGCGTCAACTCCCAACACTTCCATGGCAATCTGCATAGCAACGGTCTGGATGCCCTGACCGATTTCCGAACAGGCAACAATTAACGAAACTAAACCGTCTTCAGAAATTTTCACAAATGATTCTGTCGAAACATAATAATAGTAGCGTCCACCGCAACCGGTATGAACCAGGCTGCCCATACCTGTGCCGCGTAGTTTATTACCATGCCTGCCTGATTCGGCGCGCTTTTCTTTCCAGTTGCCAAGTTCCATAGCTTCATCAATGCACTCTTTCATGGCACAGCTGGCCAGATAAGCGCCGGAGATCGTACGGTCGCCAGGCATGTTGCTATTCTTTAAACGCAACTCAGCCGGATCCATGCCCAGATGCTCAGCAATTCTGTCCATCTGCGATTCTATAGCGAAGTGGACTTGCGGGCTACCGAAACCGCGGAAAGCGGTGCTGTACTGACAATTGGTATAGACGCCGCGGACATCCCACTTCTGGGTCGGTACATTGTAGAGCACACATAACATACGGCCGGAATAGTTTGCGACTGCAATACCTTTGTCGTTATAAGCGCCGTTATCCATAATGATATCGGCAGCCTGCGCCATCAGTTTGCCGTCCTTGTTATAACCGGTTTTCAAATTGATTATATACGGATAACGTCCACGGGCGCTGAGAAACTCTTCTTCACGGCTGTTGACTAATTGCACCGGACGTCCGCCGGCCTTTTTAGAAAGCAGCGCGGAAATCGGCGAAAGCATGTCGATAACAACTCTTTGGCCGAATCCGCCACCGTTCATGGTTCTGTTCAATGTGACCTTGTTCGGCGGCACATCGAGAATACGGGTGATTTCCTGACGTACGGTATGCGGAGCCTGGAAGGGGCCCCAAAGGGTGATCCTGCCGCTTTGATCCCATTGTGCAACAGTATTAAATGTTTCCATACAACAATGATAAACCTGACCGGTATCATAGCGTTGTTCCATCACATAATCGCATTCGGCAAACGCTTTATCGATATCGCCGTAGGCTCTGTGCACTTCCCAGGCAATATTAGACTTTTTGTCCGTTTCCGGGTGTACCAGCGGAGCATCGGGCAGCAATGCTTCTTCGGGATCATAAACACCCTTTAAAACTTCATATTCAACTTTGATTAGATCGATAGCTTTGGCAGCAATGAAAGAATCATCGGCAGCCACGGCCGCCACTTCGTCGCCCACATATCGGACATAGTCGGAAGCAAGCATATATTTATCGGCAAACGCCTGCATAAAACTGAATTTTTTCTTCGACGTATCATCAAAGGTGATGACAGCGCGCACGCCAGGCAGCGCTTCTGCAGCAGATGTGTCAATGCTCAAAATTTTGGCAAACGGATGCGGACTGCGCAAAACTTTACCGTACAGTAATCCGGAAAAAGACATGTCCTCCAAATACTTCAAGGTTCCGGTAACTTTGTCAAAAGCATCATAACGGGGAATCGGCTTGCCTAATACTTTAAATTTCGGTCTTTCCATTATTTCTGCCCCCCTTCTTGCATGTTTTGAGCAGCTTTTTGTATAGCCTTAACTATCTTTACATAACCGGTGCAACGGCAAATATTGCCGCCGATACCTTTTCTGATTTCTTTTTCGCTAGGATTGGGGTTCTCATTTAACAGCTGTACGCCGCTTAGGACCATACCCGGTGTGCAATATCCGCACTGAATTGCGCCTTCTTCTACAAACGCTTGCTGTACAGGATGTAATTGGCCGTCCTTTGCCAATCCTTCTACTGTCGTAATATCCGCGCCATCGGCTTCTACTGCCAATATCAGGCACGAGGTTGCTGTTTTGCCATTATATATTACCGTGCATGCTCCGCAGTCGCCGGTGCCGCAGCCTTCCTTCACTCCCGTGAATTGCAGCTTGTC
>DFZA01000015.1 GCA_002382665.1 Peptococcaceae bacterium UBA4068
ATCCTCGCTCATTATACAACCTCCTCACACCTATTTGTATTTAACTAACTGTCATTAAAAATGCAAAAAATTGATAGTTGTCAATTTTCACAGACCACATTCATGACCAAAACAAAATGCCTCTTAAACGAAGCAAGTTCGACAGTTCAGCCAATTATTAATTTAACATAATTACATTCTTTTGTCAAAATAATTTCTTTTATTGACAAAAATTATATAATTAGTCGGAAAATACAAAAAAAACACACTCAAATCGTTTTTGAAAATAACAAAAATTTATAATTACTGCAGTTATACTGCAGTTAAAAGGTTTTTCCTTCAAATAAATTTCCGTACTGCTTTTTTGCTATCAGCTATTAATTTTATAATAATTTTGCCATTTTTGCTGGTGAGTTTTTGGTTATTTTCAATATCTCTTTAGCAAAGAGCACTTAAACGAAAATTTTATTTTGAGAAATAAATAGCGCTCCCTTTATATTACAGTAAAGAAAAATTTGCATCATTAATTAAAACAAATTTAACTTAAACTAAAAATGCTAAATCAGGTTTTAAAGGCCCAAAGGAGGGATGTTACGTGAGTAGTCGTAAAGGGATTATGTCCGAAAATTTAAAATACGAAATTGCTCAGGAACTTGGCATTTTTCAAAAACCTTCTGCTGATTTTAATTTTGAAGCAGCAAATGAACTTGGTGTCTATGGCGCAGCACAATCGATTGACTGGGGTTCGGTTTCTTCAAGAGATTGTGGGAATATGGTAAAAATGGCTATCCAAATGGCCGAAAGAGGTATTGGTGCAAGGTAGTGCCTGATTTAGCTTACAAAAGCCGGCTTAAATGCCGGCTTTTTCTTAAGCAAACAAATAAATTTCAGATATAATCTTTTTAATTTATTAATGTTTTACTTTGCATATTGTTGATTCAGAAATATTTCTTTATTGCTTCAACTGTAGTATAATTCAGATGAGATGGCGTATCCGTTGGATTTGGCTGTTTTTTTGTGCAGGAAAGAAAGTTAAAAAATGACAATACTTACAGTAATCGGTATCATACTTGTAATATCACTAATTGTAGGAGTTGGCTTAATATCAGGCCGCAAAGTCAAAAACGCCGAGGATTTTTTGATCGGCGGCGGTAAAGCCACTCCTTTATTGGTTTGCGGTTCAATTATGGGTAGCCTCGTTAGCAGCCAGGCGACAATCGGTACCGCACAACTAGCGTTCCACTACGGAGTTGCGGCATGGTGGTTTACATTGGGTGCCGGCGCAGGCTGTTTGGTTTTGGCAATTGGATTCGTGAAACCGCTGCGCTACAGCAATTGTATAACAGAATTGCAGATCATAGCAAAGGAATACGGAAATCCGGCAGAAAAATTAGGCTCCGTTCTCTGTTCAATCGGTATTTTTATCAGTGTTTTGGCACAGGTAATTGCCTGTACCGGCTTAATTTCTGTCTTGTTGCCGGTCAGTATGCCACTTGCCGTTTTACTGTCAATTGTATTAATATGTTTTTATGTTATTTTTGGCGGAGCCTGGGGCGCGGAAATAGGCGGTGTGGTTAAACTAGTACTGCTGAGTATCGCATCGATTGTCGGCTTTTTATTCGTTATGGTCAGCTGCAACGGCGTTGACGGCTTAAGAGAAGGCCTGATTAATTCATTGGCAGGAACCAATCTCGGTATGATTCAAAATAGTGCAAACCAGTTGCATAATCTGTCATCTTCATCCGATATTTCTCTGCGCTTTTTCAGTTTAATCGCCAGAGGACCGGCGAAAGACATCGGAGCCGGAATATCCCTGCTGTTAGGCGTTTTATCTACCCAAACATATGCCCAAGCTATTTGGAGTGGGAAAAGTGACCAGGCAAGTAAAAAAGGCGCCCTACTCAGTGCCTTGCTGATTCCGCCAATCGGCGTTGCCGGCGTTTGCATCGGCCTTTATATGAGAACAAACTATATAACGCTTGCAGAAGTCACCGCCCTTAAGGCGGCAAATTTGGCAGTCCCAAATCTACCGATTCTGACAGAAACGATCCAGGCCTTTCCCACGTTCATAACTAACCATATGCCGCCGCTGTTTGCCGGTATTGTACTCGGCACTTTGCTGATCACCGTTGTCGGCGGCGGAGCCGGCTTGTCGTTAGGCATGTCCACCATTATGGTTAATGATGTATATAAAGGAGTTATTAATAAAATCAACAAGAAATCCAATGGACAAAAAACACAACTACTTATTACCAGAATTACAATTGCCGTTATTCTGTTTGTTTCCGCAATCATCGCGGCAACCGTACCCAATGCCATGATTAATGACCTGGGTTATCTGTCAATGGGGCTGCGAGCAGCCGTTGTATTTATCCCCATGTCATTAGCTTTATTTATGAAAGAAAAAGTAAATCAAAAATGCGTTTTGCTATCGATTATTATCTCTCCTATAGTTATACTGATTGGCAATTTTATGAATTTGTCGTTTGATCCTCTTTTCTTAGGCATGGCGAGTTCCATCGTGATATGCGCTATTGGTTTGCTGATTCCTCGCCGTTCGGTTTATAAGACAGCAAATAAGTAAGGCTATAAATTAGCCACAGTAATGCGAATTATACTATCCCTCGACAAACTGCATCAATTCTTTGTTGAATTTATCAAGCTGATCATAAAACAGAAAATGGCCGCAAGAGTCAAACGGCACTAATTTTGAATTAGGGATGCCGTTTTTTTGTGCGACCGCCAATGGGTAAAGGCATACTTTATCGTCGACACCTTGAAGGATCAGCGTCGGCACGTTAATCTTCCCCAAATCATCAAATAAAACTTCCTGCAGCCATGTATTGGCAATCGCCGCGGTAGCCCAACTTGAAGCCTGCAGACCCAATTGGAAAATCCAATCCGCTAAAGGAGGAGTAACGTAATTATGAAAAATCATATTGCCAAAGTTCCTAAGCATATTGGGGCGATCAGTATATGTACCCTGTATAATGTCCAGCACCGCCTGTTCCGGCAAACCGTAGGGGAAATTGGGACGCTGGATTAAGCTGGGTGCGGCCGCCGCGAAAAGAGCAAGTTTGGCTACTCCGTATCCCTGATGCCTGGCCATGTAACGGATAGCAATCGCTCCACCTGTCGAGTGACCTCCCAATGTGATATTTTTCAATTCAAGTGTGTCAATGACACCGCGGACATCATCGGCCAGACGGTCATAATCATAACCGCTCCACGGCCTTGTTGACTGGCCAAATCCCCGGACATCCATACCAATGCAGCGGTATCCATGTTTCGGTAGTTGATTATACTGGTACTCAAAAAGATTATGATTTCCGGGCCAGCCGTGGATAAACAAAATAGTCTTGTCGCCTTCCGGATTTATATCCTCTACATAAATGTACACATTTGGTTCGACTTTTACATAATAATCCATGCTTGTACCTCCGTTTTTTAATCCATATAAAATTAAGATACTCATCACTGAGTAACAGAGTTACAATTTTCATGAAAAACCATGGAATATTTAATACTTTCGTCTCCCCATGTTATTAAAAAAGCCATATGCAGGTCCTGATCCTGTCAAATGGCTTTTTGTTTTATAATCAAAATATTCACCTGCTCTATATTATTGTTCATCTGTTTTGGCCCACTCGTCAAGCTTTTTCATGACCTCATCATAGGTTTGGTTACATATATCGGGAAGCGCACCGCCTAATGCTTTTCCGGCTTGTTCAAACCCTTTCTCAATAGCTGCTTTAAGCGTATCAAGTTTTGTTTTGTCATCACCGGAAATAGCAATAGCAAATTTAACGATCCGGTCGCTGACTGCTTTAACGCCAAATTCACCGTCTTCCGAAATTGCCTGTTTCATCTGGTCGACGTTATTGACGGCTATGTCCGAATAATTACAGTATGTTCCCTGATTCCGAATCAGATCCTCTACTAAGGAACGCAATCTCTGATTATTAGACTCTTGCATTTTTTTAATCTCAGCACTATAAATATTTACCTCTGACTCTGCGGAAGTCTTTTTATAGCTTATTTCTACAGTATCACAGGAGGATGTGAGGTTTGTAGAGCATGTCTGCTCCGACTGAGATGATTTTGACTTATTATTATCATACAGGGTACTTTTATTTGTGTATACCTGTGAATTACTAGCGCTATTGATCATAACTAACCGCCCCCTCATACCGTATATCGTCAAAACTCAATAAAAATTTAGCTTTACAGAAAACTTATCAATAACGGTTCATGTTATGCAGATTTTATGCAGGTCCATATTATATGGATACAAGAGTCACAACAACCAACTCCGGCCGGTTATTGAGCCTTACAGGGAACAGGCTATTGCCCAATCCCCTGCTGACAATCATTGAAGTGTTGGCTTTTTGATACTCACCGCTTGTATATTGGGGAAAAATTCCCTTTTCAGGCGCGTATAATCCGCCGACCAGTGGCAATCTGAACTGCCCTCCGTGGGCATGGTCGGAAAATACCAAATCAAGACCGTTGCGGACATATAAATCAAAAAGCTCCGGCCTGTGCGAAAGCACTATTTTAAAATCTGTATCGTGCGGCAGGCTATATAGATATTTTTCCATCAGCAACGTATCGGTTTTATCCCAATGTCCGGTAGTCAAGAACGCGGGGTCGGCAAGCCCGACAATAGTGATCTTATCGTTGCCTCTTTTAATTTCGCAATCAGCATTATCCAAAACTTTTACATCTAATTTCTGTAAACCAGTACTGATACTACGATACCTTTTAGACCATCCCTCATGGTTGCCGGTCACATAATATACGGGAGCAATCTTAACCGCGCCTGCGATAAACGTCAAAGCGACCTCCAGGTCATACTTGTGCCTGTCGATCAGATCACCTGTGACGACAATGATATCGGGCGAAACCTCTCTAATCTTTTTAAGTAATCTCTGCCCTTTTACTCCAAAATTTTTATTGTGCAAATCAGATACCTGCGCAATAATAAAACCGTCAAACGCTGGCGGTATTTTTTTATTTTGATAATTAATTCTTGTCGTAACAATATCATTGTCTTGCCAGATACAAAAAAATATTACGGCAACGACAATGATAGAGATAATAACCCCCATCATACATCACGTCCTTGGTCGGGATGCTTCACAGCAATTAAATTATAGCGTTTAAATAAACATCTGAAAAGCAATTTTTACCGCATTTATAAACAAACCGAAAACTTAATACTATGACAAAAAAGGCAGACTTTACCGGAAAGTCTGCTAAAATGATTTACTAGACTGTTAAATTTGTATTTAAGCTAAAATATCAATAATATTGGATGAATGTTTTAGTTGGGTATTAGTTGAAGTGACTTGGTTTTGCTGCTCTTTTTCGGCCTCAGTTTGTTCGCTTTTGATTCTTTGGATCTGAGCATTCAATTGTTGAATCTGATTTTGAATCAGCTCAATTTGCTGCTGTTTGGTTTCATCGTCTCCATCGCTTTGGTTAATACTGACGATTTCGGATTGCAGCTTATTGATTTGCTTTTCCAACTTATCTATAGCGCTCTCATAATCCGATGATTTACTTGATACTGCAGAAGAGGCAGGTACCGATGATATAGTAGTCATTTTAGCACCTTCAATAATTATATTTAATATTTAATTCTATTAACTATTTCGGTTTTATCATTTTAAAAATTAGAGTATAGCATTATTTTTTATTAAAAACAGTGTAAAGACTTATTCTCAGTCTCTCTCACGGCAATATACCTCCATTAGTGCAAACTATGTCGGAAAGCAGATTAAAAAGGGTTTTAACAGTCGGCGTAGAAAATGAAAATCATGGTTTAGCAGTAGCGGAGGAACTAGTAATGGACGGATTAAATGAAATCTTTCTGATTGAATGTATGAAAGAAAATTTGGCGCACGCCCGTCATGTGGAAAATGAACGCATGATGTTTAATTCCATATTTGCAGCTCTGGTTGGCGGCTCACTGGCAATAGCATCTCAGCTTAATGACAAAATTATCATCGTCACAATTATCGGTATTCTGATGATGGTAAATATCATTTGCTTGACTTTTACCAAACGCTGGAACAAAGTATTTAAAAACCACTACGCTCTGGCTCAAAAAATATATCTTTCATTTCTAAATATGGAGTCTCCAACCGCCATAGATGCCGGCGAGAAAAACCAGGATATTAACCGTTTATATTATTTTGATAACCGGCTAAACGAAAACCCTGTGAAAACTTATATCAGTACCGGAAAATATTTTATCATCTATAATACTGTAATTTTTGTTCTTCTGACCTGCTCTCTATTCTACTTTATCAGTTACTGATTAAAACCAGTATGTAAAGGAGCATTAATGTATAAGCTTTTAGCCATTGATCTCGATGACACCCTGCTGGCTGAGGATCTGACCATACCGCAAGAAACGGCGGCAAAACTCCGCGCCCTCCAACAAAAAGGAGTTGGAGTCACCTTAGCCACCGGCAGAATGTTCACCTCCGCCCGTATCTATGCCCTGCAACTGGGGCTCAAACTACCGCTCGTTACATATAATGGCGCGGTTGTCCGTGCCGCAACATCCGATACGGCTTTTTTTTCGCATCTGATTCCGCCGGAGCAGATACGAGAGGTCATTGCATGTTGTAAAGAACATAATTGGTATCTGCAATTGTATAGCAACGACCAAATAGTTGTGGAGAAGATCACCGCCGAGACCCGTATAGATCCTGATTTAAAAAATACCACAGCACTGGAAGTCGACGATTTTCTGACTGCGGAGATCAAACCGTCGCCCAAAATGATGATCGTAGAAACACCGGAAAACATCGGCCGTGTTGCCGATACTCTACGACAGACAATCGGCGACGCCTTATATATAACCGGTTCCAAACCGTATCTTGTGGAAATGATGTCTCGGAATGTTTCCAAAGCCAAAGCGCTGGCCGAACTTTGCATTAAACTGGGTATTGACCGCAGAGAAGTGATTACAGTTGGCGATAGCGGTAACGATCTGGAAATGGTGGAATGGGCCGGGCTGGGTATTGCCGTCGGCAATGCCTCGGCAACCCTGAAAAACGCCGCTGACTATATCAGTACCGCCCAGCGCAGCCAGGCTATTTGTGAAATAATCGATAAATATTTTAAATAATATATAATTACGCCCTAATAATAAACAGCTAACAATAAAAATGCGGTTAATAAACACAAAGACCATGTACTTAAGTGTACATGGTCTTCTTTGGAGCGGGCAAAGGGATTCGAACCCTCGACTTTCACCTTGGCAAGGTGACACTCTACCACTGAGTTATACCCGCATATATGGTGCCTTGGGGCGGAGTCGAACCACCGACACGGGGATTTTCAGTCCCCTGCTCTACCAACTGAGCTACCAAGGCGGGGTTGGCGACGCAGATGGGGCTCGAACCCACGACCTCCAGCGTGACAGGCTGGCATTCTAACCAACTGAACTACTGCGCCATATTTGGTGGGCGATGACAGGATCGAACTGCCGACATCTTGCTTGTAAGGCAAGCGCTCTCCCATCTGAGCTAATCACCCGCAAAAGCTAGTATACACAATTTCCCCACGCTTGTCAAAGGTATTTTTACTTTTGGGAGATAAAAATTCGACAGCTTTTTAAGTATAGCCCAAACATTAAAAATCGTCAAGATATTTTGCCATATTTTTTTATTTTTTAATTGCGGCAGCTAAACCGGCGGCACGACCTGTCGAAAAGGCAGCCGTCAAATTAAAACCACCGGTAAATCCGTCGATATCTATGACCTCGCCGGCAAAATATAGCCCCTTGACCAACTTCGAGGCCATGGTTTTAGGTTCAATCTCTTTGATGGCAACGCCGCCCGCTGTCACTATCGCCTCAGCCAGCGGACGCGCGCTTTTGATCTCAAGCGGCAAATTCTGCAGCAAAGAACCAAGCTTTTGCCGTTCGGCGCGGCTGATCTGGTTGGAAAACTTCTCCGGCGGTATTTCACTCAAATTCAAAATCACCGGTATCAAAGACTGCGGCAGCAAATCGCCAAGGCTATTTTGCAGTTGTTTGCGGCTGTATTTATCCAAATCCCTTTGAATTCGTGCATCAAGCTGTTCCACACTTAACGCCGGTTTGAGATTGATAGATAAACGCACCTTCTCCAACGGTTGAATCCGGCAAATATAATGAGAAAGTGTCAGTATTATCGGCCCCGAAACCCCAAAATGCGTAAAAAGCATTTCACCAAATTCACAGCCTAAAATTTTTTCTTTATAATAGGCTGTAACTTCAACATTTTTCAATGCTAGACCGGACAGTTCAGTCGGCCAATGTTCTTTTGTTTCCAGCGGCGCCAGAGACGGCCGCAGCGGTATTACCGTATGTCCCGCTTGTTTTGCCAGTCGATAGCCGTCGCCACTGCTGCCTGTCAGCGGATAACTCTTACCGCCAGTAGCGACAATCACAGCGTCGGCTTCGATGTTGCTGCCGTCCTCGCAAATCACACCAATCACCGCCTGATCTGCGATCAACAATTTCTGTACGCGGGTAGAAAAAACAAATTTTACGCCGCAGCTTTGACATTTACGGTCTAAAGCGTTAACGATATCGTGAGCGTCATCTGACTGAGGAAATACCCGCTTACCCCTTTCGGTTTTTAGCGGCACATCTAGACCTTCAAAAAACTGCATTAAATCAAAAGCGTCAAAAGCATTAAGCGCACTGTAAAGAAATCTGCCGTTGCCGGGGATATTTTTAAGAACTTCCTCAACCGTACAATTATTTGTTAAATTACAGCGGCCTTTGCCGGTAATCGCTAATTTACGGCCCAACTGCTGATTACGCTCGATAACGGTCACCACCGCGCCCGCCTCAGCCGCGGCAATAGCCGCCATCATACCGGCAGCACCGCCGCCGATGATTACTATTTTTTGTTTGCCCACTTATGGCTCCTTCCTAATACTCAATGCCGCGTCTGCCCTGCAAACCCTGCAGGCGGTAAGGATGTTTGATTTCCCGCATCTCCGTAACCAAATCAGCGGCAGTCATCAGTGATTCCGGCGCATTTCGGCCGGTAATAACCAATTCCTGATGCTGTGGCTTGTCCTTGATCAGACCAAGCGCATCTTCTTCGCTAACCAGATCAAAATAGATAGCGTTATTAAGCTCATCGAGTATCAATATATCAACGCTTTCGTCAGCCATCACCACGCGCGCCTTGGCCATCGCAGCGACTGCCAAGTCAATATTTTGCTGATCCGGCGAATTGCCTTTTTTGAGAAACTTATCGCCGCCAAACGAGTATACTTCGATCTCCGGCAGATGTTTAAAAGCAGCTATTTCGCCGTACCATTCGCCTTTTTTCATAAATTGCACGATCACTACGCGCATACCGCAGCCAGCGGCTCTCAGGGCCAAGCCAAAGGCGGCGGTGCTTTTACCTTTGCCGTCACCGGTGTAAATCTGCACAAGCCCTAGTTTTTCTTTATCTTTTGCTTCCATCGCTATCGCCTCCGTGCGCTTTCGATAATGATAACAAAGAACTTATCTCCTCTACCGTCAGCTCACGCCAACTGCCCGCCTGCAAATCACCAATAGACAATGGGCCAAGTTTGATTCTTTTGAGCCTAATTACCGGATGGCCGATGGCGTCAAACATCCGCCTTACTTGCCGGTTTCGCCCTTCATGAATAGTTATTTCGACGCGGCTGCTATCTTTACCCGGACGCAACAGCTTGACTTCCGCCGGCGCTGTCATACCATCTTCGAGACGAATGCCGCGTTTCAACATATTCAGCTTGTCCCAGGTAACAATACCCTCGACCTCGGCCAGATATGTCTTGCCCACTTCCATAGACGGATGAAGCAGCCGGTTGGTTAGCTCGCCGTCATTGGTCATTAAGAGCAGTCCGCTGCTGTCATAGTCAAGCCGCCCCACCGGATAAACACGATCATCAACTGTTTTAAGCAAATCCATAACCGTGCGCCGGCCCCGTTCGTCATGCACCGAAGTAATATAACCGACCGGCTTATGCAGTATAATATAACGTTTATTGGCGGTAAATCGCAATACCTTGCCATCGACTGCAATCAGGTCCTTGGTCTTATCAGCCTTGCTGCCTAACGAAGTCACAACGCGGTGGTTTACCGTCACTCTGCCTTCGCTGATCAGTTGTTCGGCAGCGCGGCGCGAAGCTACCCCCGCCTCTGCAATCAATTTTTGTAAACGTTGTTGATTATCTTGCCGCTCCATACCGTGCCGCCTTTCTTTAGTAGTATATAAGTATATCATATCCTCTATTATGAGTAAAGAATACGGCAAACAATCACAGCGCTGATAAAACTTATCGCATCGGCGGCCAAACCCACCGCCGGTGCATAGCGGTATTTTTTGATACCTACAGAACCAAAATATACGGCTAATATGTAAAAAGTCGTATCGGTACTGCCCTGCATCACTGAGGCCAGCATACCGATAAACGAATCCGGCCCATACCGCTCAAACACTTCCGCTGTCAATGCCAGCGAACCGCTGCCAGATAGCGGACGCATCAAGGCAATCGGCAGCACATCGACAGGTATGCCGAGCGCGCGACAAAACGGCGACAGCAAGTTAGCCAAGGCGGCAAAAGCGCCGGATGATCTGAAAACCGCGATAGCTACCAGCATGCCAACCAGAAAGGGCATGATTTTCAAGGCTACCGTCCAGCCCTCGGCAGCCCCGTCAACAAATGTTTCGTAAAGCGGTACTTTTTTTATTAAAGCATATAGCGGTATCAGTAACAGAATTAAGGGAACCGCCAACAGAGAAATATAATTCAGCATATCCATCACCTAGCGAAAATAATGACGGCGTAACAGACGGTCAAATATGACGGCAAAAATAGTGCCGCAGGTAGTCGCCATAATTGTTGCACTGATAATTGAAGTCGGGTTAGCCGAACCTGAGGCCGCCCGCAGACTGATAACCAAAGTTGGTATGAAAGTGATACAAGCAGTATTGAGCGCCAAAAAAGTAATCATCGGCGCACTGGCGGCGGTGGGATCAGGATTGAGTTGCTGTAGGCGTTCCATGGCCTTGAGCCCAAAAGGAGTGGCCGCATTACCCAGTCCCAAAAAATTGGCGGCCAGGTTCATAACAATAGCAAAAAAGGCCGGATCATCCCGCGGTACGGACGGGAATAACCAACCGGCTATCGGTGCAATCACTTTAGCAATTATATTCACCATGCCGGAGCGTTCCGCCAGTTTTAGCAGACCCATCCATAAACACAGCACGCCGGCAAGTTCAATGGAGAGTTTTACCGCGTTGGCGGCCGCCGAAAAGGCCGCTGTTGTAACAGCGCCAATATTACCGGTAAACAGTGCGTAGGTGATGCCTACTGCCAGCAGGGCAAACCAAATCATGTTGAGCATAGCAAAAGTCCTCCTCCAACAGCATATGAGCTGTCCAACGCTATTATGCTCAACAAAAAAAGCGGAGCCAAAGCCCCGCCGACCACTTTTTACAGTCTGATAGGGCCTCAGCCCCGCAAAATCTATGATGTTACTAATACTTCCCAGATTCGCTCCCAAGATTGTTTCAGCACCATACCAAAAGTATATTCATCTACTCCCTGATCAGGATACAAATCATAAACAGCTTTGCCGCCGTCACCTTCAATATAAGTTACAGTACCAATCGGCTTATCCGGATCAACCGGAGCAGTTAATGAAGAGGGAATATCAATGGTAACGCTAGCCTCCGCATCACTGTTTTTTGACTGCACAACTAACGCATCCTGCCGCAATACGGCTTTAACACTGTCGGTTCTTCCTTTATGTATCTTAACCAAGCCAAAGCTGTCTCCGTCAGAGGCCACCTTTTTTGACTGATAATTAGTAAACCCATAATCCATCAATGACGCCATCTGGTCATACATCGAATTGCAATGGAGTACCACGCCGATTAAACGCATATTCCCGCGAGTAGCGGAAGCTATCAGACAGGAACCGGCTTCCTTGGTATAACCTGTCTTCCCGCCATCAGCACCCTCATATTTATCAAGCCACTTGTCGATGTTATAGACTACTCTGTCATAATCATTATTGGCCCAGGGCATAGACCAGGAGCGGGTAACAATCACTTGATTGAATTTAGGCATGGTCATTGCCTGCTTAGTTATAAAGGCCAAATCATAAGCTGACGAATAATGACCATCTTTTTGCAGACCATAGGCTGTGACCCAATGACTGTCTTTAAGTCCTAATTCGGCAGTTCGCTGATTCATCATATCGGCAAAAGCTTCCTCACTACCGGCTACGGTAATCGCCAGCATCTGCGCCGCGTCGTTGGCGGAACGCAAGAGCATTGCATACAATAAATCCTCAACCTTCACTGTCTCTCCCGGTTCCAACCAAATACTGGCTTCGCCTGCATTGACAAAATCGGCGGGCACCGTTACCGTCTGCGATAAGTCATCAATATGCTCCAATACCAATAAAGCCGTAAGAACCTTAGTCGTACTGGCTATCGGCAATGATTTATGAGCTTTTTGCTGATAAATAATTCTGCCGGTGTTAGCGTCAATAAGTATCACCGAAGTAGCATCAACTTGAATGGCGCTGGCGCTGGCAGGGAAAATCAACAGTATACACGATATTAATATTGTCGTAAGTATTAAAGGAAACTTTACTTTCACGCCTACCTTCCTTTCATAACTTTTTTATTTTCCCTAAATATAAAAATAATCCTGCCAAACAGGATTATTTTTTGTACGGTAATAATTAACTTTAATTCTATTTACATCGTTGTATTATGATCCGTCCTATGCGTTTCGCTGTGATCGCCAGTTTGCGTATAACCGTAATTGTTTTTGCAATGTTTTGAAAACAAATTTTGCAATTGCTCGCTGACCAACGGCACAGCTTCTATTACCCGCTCAAGAGTTCCTGCGCCGCAAACGCTGATCAAACGCACCTGATCTTTACACATCACCAAAAATCCAACCGGTTGAAGGCTAATACCGGCGCCGCTACCGCCGGCAAAAGGTAAATCACTAGCATTTTTACTGTTGTACTCGCCGCCGCCGGCCACAAAGCCGCATGAAACTCTGGAAACAGGAACTACGGTAACACCATCGGAGCTTTCGATTACATCACCAACTATTGTGTTAACATCTACCATTTGACGCAAGCTAGACATTGCTGTCTGCATTAAAGATTGGATTTGATCCCCCGCCATTTAATCGCCTCTTTCTTAATTTTTTAGTCCTCAACATATTGATTCTGGCCTTTATCCAAGCAACAATAATATTTCCTATGCGGATTCTAATTATACACTCCGCCTGTAACACCAATTCTTTAGTTGCCATTGACATAGTTATTTGCAAATCAGGTTTTTCTGCAAAACCCCGGCATTTTGCCGAAATTACGGCAATGGCATTACCAGCTGCCACACGCAATCCGCCTACTACCATAGCTGAAATAAACGGATCATCTATAACATTTATTTCTGCTTTAAGATATAATTTCAAAATTTTAATTCTTTCAAAAACCAAAGAAGGAAGTACTTTCGGTAAATTAATATTAATCCATTTTCCTGTTTTTGGCAGATTAATTTGCCATGGTTTTGCATAGCCACCAAATACATATGGTAACCAAAATATTTTTATCTTTTTTTGCAATAAAGTAATTTTTATTATTATTGGATATGCAAAAAAAGCAATTATTACCAATATAAATATTAACCAGCCCATAATAAAAACCCCTTTACGCTATTATGTAAAAGGGATTTTGTTTTTATGCTTCAAAATTGATATTTAGTAATTTTTAGCAATTAATCTTTTTGTTTGATCTTCATTTCCATTTTTGTTAGCCGCTTTAGATATGGCAATATAAGATTCGGCGCAGTCAGCGGCGGCAAAAATGGCCGAACCAGCTACCAGTAAATCCGCTCCGGCAGCAACAATATCTGCTGCATTGGCAGCGCTAATACCACCGTCGACTTCTATAACCGCCTCCGGTGAGCATTCACGCAGCCGGCGACATTTATCCAATGTTGTTTCAATGAAGCTTTGTCCGCAAAATCCGGGGTTTACGCTCATCAACAATACTAAGTCGGCATCAGCGATGATTTCTTCCACCATGATAAGCGGCGTTGCCGGATTCAATGCTACTCCGGCTTTAAGGCCCAAATCCTTGATCTGCTGCAAGCAGCGGTGAATATGACGGCAAGCTTCGATATGAACGGTTATCGAATCAGCACCGGCAGCGGCAAAATCATTAAACAAATAAGCCGGTTCCTTAACCATCAGATGCGCATCAAAAAACATTTGGCTATGCGGCCGCAACTTCTTAACAAAATCCGGACCGAACGAAATATTCGGTACGAAACAACCGTCCATAATATCCAAATGTAAAAACTCACATCCTGCGGCTTCTATAGCTGAAACCTGCTCGGCACAGCGCCAAATATCAGCAGCTAAAAAGGATGGTGCAACTTTGGCCATCAGTATTTTACCTCCCTATCCCGCAACTCGTTTAATATCTTAAGATAACGACGGTATCTTTCCGTATCTATTGTCCCTTGCTCTACTGCCTTTTTTACGGCACAATCGGGTTCTTTATCATGCGAGCAGCCGTCAAAACGGCACGAACCACAACGCTGGAACTCCGGGTAAACTCTCGGCAGTTGCTCCGGCTCTAACTCCTGCGGCAAATCCAACAAGGAAAATCCGGGAGTATCGGCAATCAAGCCGCCGCCAGCCAATTGTAATAGTGAAACATATCGCGTGGTATGGCGGCCCCGCTGCAACCGCTGGCTTATCCCGCCAACTTCCAGATCAGCTTCCGGTAACAGCTCATTAATCAAACTTGATTTACCTACTCCGGAACAGCCCGCCAATAACGAGATTTTTCCTCGCAGTAAAGAAAGCAAACTGTCAATGTTTTCTCCCCTGACGGCGCTAACCACACAAAGCGGATACCCTACCGATTGGTAAACTCCTATAATTGATTCTGTAAGGCTTTTTTTATCCAGGTCACATTTATTAATGCAGATCAACGGCGAAATATTCTGGTATTCCGCTGCAACCAACAGTTTATCGATCAACAGCAAATCCGGCGGCGGATTATTGATAGCTACCACTGCCACAATTTGGTCAACGTTAGCAATCCGTGGGCGCAACAGAAAATTACGGCGAGGAAATATTCCTTCAATCATACCGCCGCCATCATCGGCAATGCTTATCCAAACCCGATCTCCGGCCCAGACGCCCTCGTAATCGTTGAGACGCAGCTTACCGCGAAGATGACAGGTCTGGCAAACTCCCTTATCAAGCAACACTTGGTAAAAGCCGCCATGACCGTTTAAAACAATTCCCTGCAATTCCTGCTCCATCAAGGCACCTGATGTTCTTCTTCTAAATTGCCATCAACATAAATACTGATTTTTCCCTTATTATAGTAGGTTACAGTTTGACTAATATAAGTACCGCCGGCAACAGCATTGTTATATACTTCCCGTGAGCCGACAGAATCGGAAACAACAATCCTCACCTGATGATTATTACCGTCATCAACGACGCTATAATTAACATTAGCAGTACTGGCGGAAGGTCCGGGGCCTTCGCTAACCGTGAGAGTAACATAATTTCCCTCTTCCAGCTCAGTGCCGGCAGTAATGCTTTGGTCGACAACAATGCCGCTGTAGTACTCATCGCTGCTGGTATATCCGATCTTTTCAATATATAATCCGCTATCATTGATCGTCTGTTTTGCTTCGCTTAACGAGCTGCCAACCAAATTAGGCATCGTTACCTTCATGGCCTTTGTACCCAAACTTACCACTATATTAATTGTCGATCCGGAACCTACCGACTCACCGGCCTCCGGCGATTGGCTGATTACATTGCCTTCGTCGACCGTAGTACTATTTTCTTCGCTAACCTTTACTTTCAGGCCTTTTTTCTCTAACGCTTTTTTAGCTGCTTCTTGTGTCTTGCCTACCACATCGGGCACTTCGATTTCCTCGCTGCCAGTACTGACTACTAGCTTAATATTGCGTCCTTTACCGACTTTTTGATCCGCTTCCAATGACTGGCTGATAACTAAATCTTTATCGACATCCTCATCACTCTGCTTCGTAATAGAAACATCCAGCCCTAAATCAGTCAATGTCTGTTCCGCATCGTCAACATTTTCTCCCACGACATCCGGCACAACAACTTTATCATCACCATAGAGGAACAACCCTAACTGTACAGCAGCCAAAATTGCTACACCTATTAATACCACTCCGATGATAATAAATAATTTTTTATTTCTATCAAACATACTGTGTAGTTTTTTATTAGTTTTATCATCAGTAATTAACGGCGCTATTTCGTTATTGCCTTGATCATTATCCATCGTGCGAAATACTTCCGCCAACTTAGCGTCTAAACTTTGATCTTCCTCTTCCTTGCCAGCGCCTGAAGATTCATTAACCGCTGCTTTAATGGCTTCCATAAACGCTTGCACCGAATCATAACGGGCGTCGGGATTTTTACGCATTGCCCTCATCACCACATAGGAAAGAGCTATCGGAACATTGGGATTTACCTGATGAGGCAGAGGCAATTCTCCCTGGACATGTTGCATAGCAATACTGATCGGCGTATCGCCGGCAAACGGCACCTGCCCGGTCAGCATTTCGTAGAAAACAACCGCCGCTGAATAAATATCGGATTTCTCGGTTACCGGCAAACCTTGTACTTGTTCGGGCGAAATGTAATGTACCGAACCCATAATGCGCGAGGTGGTACTATATGTTTGCGTCATTTCAGTCATACCGACGGCGATACCAAAATCCGTAACTTTAGCCCGGCCGTCTTTGCCGATCAATATATTATGGGGTTTGATATCACGATGGATAATACCATGTTCATGAGCATGCTGAATACCGGCTAATATTTGAGTAATGATCGCCACCGCATCATCAATCTGGAAAGCGCCGCTCTGCTTGATCATGTCTTTGAGCGACATACCTTCGACAAACTCCATAACAATATAATGCATGTTTTCTTCATAGCCAACATCGTAGACAGCAACAATATTGTTATGAGAAAGACTAGCAACGGCTTGCGCTTCCCTCCGGAAGCGGCGCACAAAATCTTCGTCCGAAGCATATTCCTCACGCAGTATTTTAATCGTCACCGCGCGGCCAAGCAAAGTATCAAGGCCACGATAGACGATGGCGGTACCACCGGAACCAAGCTTTTCTTTTATTTCGTATCGATTATTAAATAGTTTACCTATCATTATCAGCCCTCCGGATTATTCGAGACAATCATTGATGCGGTACAATAATAGCAGAGATATTGTCATAACCGCCTCTGTCAATGGCTATCTTAACCATCAGCTCCAATGCAGATTTAAGATCAACGCTGTTAAGCGTAATCTCCTGTATTTCTTTATCCTCAACCAGTGAATAAAGACCGTCGCTGCAGAGCAGCAAATAGTCGCCTGTTTCCCATGCTACTACTCTTTCATCAACTTCAACCAATAAATCCGCCCCCAATGAACGGGTAATAACATTGCGGCGAGGATGCCTTTCCGCCTCTGCCTGCGTAATACTACCGTCTTTAACCAGTTCGTTTACCAGGGTGTGGTCTGTTGTTAATTGGCATATCCCATTTTTGTTTAAAAGATATGCGCGACTGTCTCCGACATGTACCAAATATATTATGTCATCGCGCACCATAGCAGTAGTCATAGTTGTTCCCATGCCATCAAGAGCCTTTTGTTTTCCGGCGTTGTATAATATATCATTAGCCTCGTAATAAGCTTCTTTAAGTAATATCAGCGGTTCACCGTCAAGCTGATTACCAAGCTTATCAGCAAGGACCTGCACTACTATAGCACTGGCAACTTCGCCGGCCTGGCTACCGCCGATACCGTCCGCAACAGCATAGACACCGGCTCTATCATCACAATAAACCGCGTCTTCGTTATTTTTCCGGACGGCGCCCACATGGGATATAAAATGCGAAGGCATATTTACCTCCTAATATTGATAATTTCGCAGCATAATAGTAACAGCTAAATCAGCAGTTGTCAAGTTTACCTATTATATGTTTACATAGATTATTATTTGACTTTTCGCAACAAAGAGATGAAAAAACCTTCAGTCCCATGATGATAAGGATCAAGTTGGATATATCCTTGTTCCAAAGCATCTAGATCTGTTTGATTGGTAAATAATGGCAGCAGACTTTTTAGGGACGCCAACTCAAATTCATCATGTTCCAATAAAAATCGCTTAAGATTATTTTTATTCTCCTGTCTTGTAATCGTACAGGTTGAAAACAAAATTAACCCGCCGCGCCGCAAATATTTTGCCGACGCCTGCAGCAGCTCAAAAGATACGTCAGCCATTTGATCAATATCGCTCAACTGCTTACGCCAGCGGGAGTCCGCTCTCCTGCTCAATACGCCCAACCCGCTGCAGGGAGCATCCAGTAGCAGGTAATCGGCGCCGCCGATATATTTTGCCGGCAAATTACGGGAATCTGCTTGCAGACAATCAATAATTGTTGCTCCCATTTGTTTGGCAGCGTTTTTAATCAGCGCCACACGACTGCTATGAATATCAAAAGCGTATATTTGACCGTCATTGGCCATCAATTGCGCCATATGCATGCTTTTACTGCCTGGGGCTGCGCAAAGATCATAAACTACAGAACCCCGATGCGGTGATAAAGCCAGCGCCGCCAGCATAGAGGCTTCGCCCTGAGGCGCAAATAATCCGGTTTTAAACAAGCGACTGCCGGATAAATTGATACCACCATCAATGATTAGTGATTCTGGCGCATATCTACCTTGATGGGCGCTTATGCCTTCGATGGCTAATAATTCGGTTAATTTTTCAGGTGTCGTTTTTAATGTATTAGCCCGTAATGAAAGCGGATGAGAGGCATTATTATAAAGGCAGAAAGCCTCAACCTCGTCAAACGGCTGATATTCCAGCAAATACTTGATCAACCAGCGCGGATGGGAAAGCGTAGTAATCAGATATTCTTCTCCCAGCTCCCGTCCCGGCAGCCGAAGGTCATCCTTGCGCCGCAGATAGTTGCGTAATACGGCATTAACAACTTTGGATTCTTGCTGGCTGCAGTACTTTTTGGCGATTTTAACAGCTTCATCAACCGCCGAAAACTCCGGTATACGATCCATATACATCAGCTGATATAAACCCAAACGTAAAACCGCCAAAAGTTGCGGCGATTGTTCGGCCAGCGGACGGTTGAGGAGCTTACTCAATATAAAGTCTAAAGCAGCCCGCATCCGCAAGCTGCCGTAAAATATTTCCGTCGCTAGTTTTTTTTCAGGTACCTCCATTGCCGAACCCGACAAAACCTGATTAAGCACAATATGCGCAAACCCTTTGTCACGCTCAACTTTCAGCAACCCGATCAAAGCTGCTTCTCTGGCACCAAATTTTTTAACATCAGATTTAATCAATTTATCACCCATACTAATCCCGCCTACCGCCAAAAATCAGCAATAAACGCAATAATTGCAGTAAAGAAACAAGTACTGCCGCCACATAAGTGAAAGCCGCTGCGCTAAGAACTCTTTTTGTCTGTTGGATTTCACCGCCGTCCAGATACCCTCCGCCCTCCAACGCCGCTAAAGCACGGGATGAGGCATTGAATTCGACCGGCAGAGTTACTATTTGAAATACTACTACAATGGAAAAAAGAATTATCCCCAACTGTACCAAACCTAAAGCCCCCATAAAAAAACCTAAGATAATCAAAACCCAAGAAGCATGGGAACCAAATTGGGCGACCGGCACTAAGGAGTTACGGATTTTCAATGGCAGATAGCCCTCGGCATCCTGTATCGCATGACCGGCTTCATGCGCCGCCACACCTAACGCCGCCACCGAAGGACTGCCGTAAACGCTGCGTGACAGACGTAACGTTTTCGAACGGGGGTCATAATGGTCAGTAAGATTTCCCTCAACCTGCTGAATGGGAATATTGCCCAAACCATTAGAGGCCAGTATCTGCCGGGCAACATCAGCAGCCGGACGCTGGCTTCGCGAATATACTTTACTATATTTACTGTAAGTTGAAGATACTTTGATTTGGGCTACCGTTGCCAGTACAATCGCAGCCAACAGCAGCAACCAGGAAAATCCGTTATATCCGTAAAACATTTTTCATTCTCCTTTTAGACCTAAAAACATACCTTGTTTAATACCGTAACCACAGGCAAAAGACCAGGCATCCATGCGTTTTTTACCTTCCGGCTGCAACTCTTTGATCATCAAGACACCGCTGGCGGTGGCGACGTTGATGGATTGCGGATTAATTGAGATAATTTGACCGCAATCAGCAACCACCGGCTCCGGATTATAATAACTGCTTAGTATCTTCAATCTTTTACCGTTAAAATAACCATACGCGCCGGGGAAAGGAGCCAGACCACGCACCCGGTTATGCAGCTGTCGCGCATCTAAATGCCAATCAAGCAATTCGTCTTCTTTGGTTAAGATCGGCGCATAAGACGCCAAACACTGATCCTGCGGCGTACGCGGAGCGGTACCTTTGTCGATGGCGTCCAACGTCTTTATTAACAATTCACTGCCCAGATCCCGTAGCCGATCATGGATAACGCCAAAATCGTCTTCTTCATTGATCGGACAACTGCTGCCAAATATCATATCGCCGGTATCCAAACCTTCATCTATATACATACTGGTTACGCCGGTGACGGTTTCACCATTAATAATTGCACGATTGATCGGCGCCGCGCCGCGATATGCAGGCAACAATGAAGCATGGATATTGACGGTTCCCATTGGCGGCAATAATAATACCGCTGGTTTCAATATCTGTCCATAAGCCACTACCACAAAAACATCGGCTGCAAAAGCCTCCAGATAAGCCACACTCTCAGGCAGATTGATTTTTTGCGGCTGAAATACAGTGATATTGGCCTGCTGCGCGGCTTCTTTAACCGGCGTTGCCGCCATGTGCCCACCACGGTTTTTAGGCATATCCGGACGCGTCACGACACAGGCAATATCGAAACCTTCTTCTATCAAACGTTTAAGAGGAGCAGCCGCAAAATCAGGGCTACCCATATAAACGATGCGCATCAGTCATCTACCTCTTCCGTCATAACATCAATAAACAAAATGCCTTGAAGATGGTCTATCTCATGCTGGAATACTCTCGCTAAATTTCCTTCCGCCTCAACATTAAAAACCTTACCGTATCTGTCCTGCGCCTCGACAGTAATTGATGTTGCCCGGGTAACCCGGCCACCGCGCCCAGGTACCGATAAACAATACTCAATCGCTGACGCATTGCCTTCGGCGGAGATAATCTTGGGATTAACCATTTCGAATAAACCTTTGCCTTCGCCCTCGTCTACAACAATCAACTGCTTACAAATACCGATTTGCGGCGCAGCCAAACCAATACCTTCGTTTTCATACATCGTTTGCGCCATATCGTCAAGCAGGTTCGCTAACGTTTCATTAAACCTCCGAACCTGCACCGCTTTTTCTCTTAAAATCGGATCACCAACTTTGGTAATCGTGCGAGTATTTGCCATCACATTGCCGCCCCCTGCTATAATATTGTTTTTGTTTGGTTAATTATATACTTAATATTTGTCAAAATCAATCCTGCATGATCTTACATCATATTCATCGGTTCGACATCTATACCGATCATGATATCTTTGCCGGGTAAACCACTGCCCTTGATCAATACTTCCACCTCTGCCACAGCATCTCTGAGCAATTGCAAGTCGTCACTCTTAAGAATAATATGGTAACGCCAGCGATCTTTGATTTTAGCCAGCGGAGCTGCCGCCGGACCATAAACTATTCCCCGGCCGCCAATAATCCGCTGTAAATGATTGCCCCAAGCTGCGGAGACCGTAATCAACGTCGATAGGCTGCCGCAACTGAACAATAAGCGTAGAAGGTGTTTAAACGGTGGGTAATCATGCTTTTCCCTTTCGGCAAGCTCAGCTTGATAAAACCCTTGATAATCATCAGCCGCTACGGCTTGCAGAGTAAGCGCCTGTGGCATATATGTTTGAATGATTACCTCACCCTGCTGCTGCCTGCGACCAGCACGCCCCGCTAATTGACTAAGCAATTGGAAAGTTCTCTCCGCTGCCAACCAATCCGGCAGATTGAGCAAAGTGTCGGCGGCAATTACCGCCGCCACGGTCAGCCGGGGAAAATCCAGACCTTTGGCAATCATCTGCGTTCCAACTAATATATCCAAGCGGCCCTCGCGCATCTCACTGATGATCCGCTGATGGGCGCCTTTTTTATTCATCACGTCGCTATCCAGCCTTGCCACCCTGACTGAGGGAAAAATTTTTGTTATCTCATCAGATACCCTTTGGGTACCGATGCCAAAATGACGAATCGCCTGAGAACCGCAATGGGGACAAACTTCGGGCAATTTCATAGTCATGCCGCAATAATGGCAGCAAAGAAGATTTTTATCTTTATGATAAGCCATAGCAATATTACAATGCGGGCAATAAATAGCTTCGCCACAACTGCGGCAGGAATAAAACGAATAGTAACCGCGGCGGTTAATAAATAGCACTGCCTGCTCTCCACGGTTTAAAGCCGCATCTACGGATGAGACCAATTGTTGACTGAATATAGACCGGTTGCCGGCCCGCAGCTGCTCGCGCATATCAACGAGAGCAATTTGCGGCGGCGGAGCAGAGTAATAACGCTCGCTTAATTTAACTAAATGGTATGCTCCGGTATTTGCCTTATAAAAACTATCAACTGATGGCGTAGCACTGCCCAATAAAAGTTTGGCATTTGACAAGCGGCAGCGCATGTCCGCCGTCTCGCGGGCATGAAAACGCGGCAGATTATCCTGCTTATAACTATTCTCGTGTTCCTCGTCAATGATGATTAACCCCAATCTGGGTAAAGGCGCAAACACTGCTGAACGCGCGCCAACCACTACATCAATACGGCCTTCAGCAATTTCCTGCCAGATACGGCGTCTGTCAGCGCCGGTTAAACCGCTATGTAGCACGGCCACCGGACTGGATAAACGTAGTTGCAGCATTTCCACCATCTGGGCGGAAAGCGCAATCTCGGGAACAAGCACAATTATCTGCTGTCCCTCAGATAGTATTTGCTCAATCAGGTGCAGATAAATCTCAGTTTTACCGCTACCGGCCGCACCGTACAACAAAACCGGCTTATCATGCCCCCGCCAAAATTCGTTAATTTCCGTTACAACTTGCTGCTGAGATTGGCTTAGAACCGTTTTTTGAGCAGTAAAATTATCATCAAAAGCACTGATACGCCGCTTTTGACCGACAATATAACCTTTTTTTACCATGCTCCTGAGAAATTCAGGTTTAAATCCGTCAGACAATAATTGGCTGCGCTCAGCTTCTTTATGTAGCATTAAGTAATCAGCCAACCGTTGTTGCAACGGTGTCAGTTTATGTTCTGCATTGTCTTGCCAGTAATAATATTCTCTGACCGCGGCCTGAGGCATCCTGCCGCTGAGCATCAGTCCGGCCGGTAGCATCGCCTGCATAGCGCTGACCCAGGGACAGCAATAATAATCGGCAAACCAGCGCGAAAGCTGTAACAGCTGATGGCTGAATAAAGGCCGATCAAAAACAGGTGAATCGATATTTTTAAGTTTAATATCTGGCGGCGGATTATCACCGATATCTACTACTACAGCCTCAATTAATTCGCGATTAAAAGGCACGCGCACAATCATGCCCGGTATAATCTGCTCCTGCCATTGTTCCGGGATAACATAACTGAAGACTTTATCCACCGCAGCTATCTTTCTATTGATTATTATATCAGCGTATTTGGCCATAATATTACCTCTGCCCATATTATAACATTATGCCCGACCTTTGCAACTCAGGTTTTTGGTTTAAATATCAAAGCGACCACAAAGGCAAAAAATACCGAGGCCGCAATACCGGCGGAAACGCCGCCTAAAATACCTGTCCAGATGCCCCAAAAGCCATTGTTTCTGGCGCCTTCGAGCGCGCCTATTACCAGCATATTGCCAAAACTGATAATCGGCAGCGTCGCACCGGCTCCGGCCCAATCGGCAAGTTTTGTATAAACGCCAAAACCTCCCAGTATGCTGCCGGCTGTGACCAATATGCTCATGGTATGAGCTGGCGTCAGTTTGGCAACATCAAATAACAGCTGACCGATCAGGCAAAAACAGCCGCCAACCAGAAATGCCTTTAAAATATCAATCCACCATTCTCCGATCATTGTTAAATCCTCTCCAAAGCAACCGCATGACTGATTCCGGGTATACTTTGCTTCTGTTGACTGGAAGTAGGCGAAAGCAATGCGCCTGTCGCCGCTATTAATACCCTATTTAATTCACCGGACATCAAGCGGCGGTAAATGTGGCCGAAACTTACCGAAGCCACGCAACCGCAGCCGCTGCCGCCGGCAAAAACACTTTTATCATCCCCATAGATCAAACAACCGCAATCTACATAACGATGTTCATTCAAAACAATGCCGCGGCGGTACAACAAATCCAAAGCGATATCGCGGCCGACCCGCCCGAGATCCCCGCTTAAGATCAAATCGTAATAATCAGCGCTGACTCCCCGCTGCAGCAGGTGAGCAGTAATTGTATCAGCGAACGCCGGGGCCATCGCTCCCCCCATATTAAAAGAATCGGTAACGCCAAGATCGACAACTCTACCTGTCGTTACAGCAGTTATTTTGATTGTACCTTCTTCACTGCCGATCACAGCCGCACCTGCGGCAGTCGTCGTATATTGGCTTTGCGGTGGCTTTTGACATCCATATTCATTGGGATAGCGGAATTGCCGCTCCGCCGTACAGGTGTGGGAACCTGCTGCACACATAATTTTATTAGCAGCGCCCGAGGCGATCAGCAAAGAACCTAAAATAACCCCCTCTATTGCGGTAGCACAGGCGGCAAACAAACCAAAATAAGGCCGTGACAACGCCCGGGCTGTAAATCCAGATGAGGTAATCTGATTCAGTAAATCACCGCACAGGAAAAAATCCATATCATCAACAACACAACCGGCTTTAGCAATGGCCATTTCGCAGACAATCTGCAGCATTTTTTGCTCCATCTGCTCAAAGCTTTCCTGGCCATCGCGGTTATCGGCAAACAAGTAATCAAAATCCGCTCCCAAAGGTCCTTTGCCCTCTTTGGGTCCACCGATCGCCGCTGCCGCAATCAGCGTTGGCGGCACAGTAAATATCCAGCTTTGCCCTTGTCTTACTATATTGCCGTTCATCATACTATACCCAAAATAAGCTCTATCAGAGCTACTACTACAGCAGAACCGATACCAAAGAAGATAACTGCACCGGCGAGTTTAAAACCGTTACAACCGCTGCCAAGCACATAGCCCTCCGATTTAAACTCCAACGTTGACGAAGTAATAGAATTGGCAAAACCGGTGATCGGTACCGCCAAACCGGCTCCCACTTGCTGGGCAATTTTATCAAAAACACCCAGTCCTGTTAACAAGGCAGCCAAAGCAATGACAATAACCATCACTATCGATGAAGCGTCTTTGTCACTGATTCCGGGAATCAGACTTATCAGCAATTGAAAATACTCGGCAACCGCGCAAAGCGCGCCGCCAAAAATAAAAGCGACAAGACAGTTTCTCAACAATGGCCGCGGCGTTCCGTGCGCTTTGATTATCGGATCGTACCAACTGGCAACTTTCGGTTTTTTAACCAAGGCAACGACCTCCTTTCTTAGCTATTATTGGCAGAAACAACAGCTCTATTAGCGGTAATTTTAACCATCCGCTTAACGGATAAAAGAAATCCGTACAGGAATAATAGGAAAGAATGGAGGAAAATGGCGATGTCAATATTACTGATTCGAACCGTCATTCTTTATTTTTTAACTCTTGCCGCCGTCAAAATCATGGGCAAACGCCAATTAGGCGAATTGCAGCCTTTTGAGTTAGTGGTTATTTTAATTATCTCCGATATGGCATCGTTAGGCATACAAAGCAACACCACGCCGCTAATCAACAGTATTATACCCATCGTCGCTATCTGCCTGCTGCAGATTTCACTCTCGCTGCTCAACCTCAAAAGCGAAAAAGCCCGCTACTTCGTTTGCGGCAAACCGTCTGTAATCATTAAAAACGGTGTTATAGATCAAAGCGAAATACGCCTACAGCGGATTAACCTCAACGACTTGACAGAACAATGCCGGGCTCAAGGGTATTTCGATCTCAGCACTATCGAAACAGCTATCCTGGAAACAAACGGTAAACTCAGCATAGCGCCGAAAACCGCCTCGCGGCCTCTGCAGGTCAAAGATATCAACGAACAATTACCCGAAGAGCTGCTGTCGGAGTTAGTAATACTGGACGGACATATCAACAATAAGGCTCTTGATAACTACGGCTACGGCGAACGTTGGTTAGACGAACAATTAGAAAAGAACGGCATAAATAAACCGGAAGAAGTATTTATTGCCGGGATCAGCGAAGATGGCGAATTTTTTTACCAACGTAAACAAAAGGACAAACGATCATGAAAAAATACTGGCTGTTACCTCTAGTATTGGCAGCGATAATAGCGCTTTCGGTGCTTTCAATAAATTATCTTGGCGACACGACCAGAAGAATTGATCATATTCTTCCTCAGCTGGAAGATTCCATCGCGGCAGAAAACTGGTCCGAGGCACAGCTACAATATACTGCTGCCAAAAAAATATGGGATCAGGCGAATAAAATATTGCCGACATTTATCAATCACGACGATATGCGCGACGTACAAGTCGCTTTTGTTGATCTGGAAACCGCGATTAAACAACAAGATAAAATCGAAGCAACACGGGAATTGGCTGCACTTCATTTTTATATCGATCACGTTTTGGAAAACGAGCATCTGAATTTACAAAATCTCCTTTGATTTATATTATTATTTTTTATAAAATTTCAACTCCTTTTCAATTACTCTTCAAAATAACTTCACATTAATGTTTTAAGCTAGAACCATCAAAGCTCAAAGGAGTAATATTTATGGAAAACAATGATGATGAATTTCTCAATAATAAAGATAACACTTATTCTCGACCAGAAGACCAAAAGCCGACTGAACCAATTAATACGTCACAAGCCAATAAGCCGCGGGTAGATCCCTTCTATACACAACATTTCAAGCTGCAGCCAGCCGAGCCAGTCTATGAACAGCAAAAAGAACCACAACCGACTGATCCGGCTTATACAGAGCAATCCGAGCACAAACCGTTTGATTTAAATTCGATATATGCGCAGCAATTTCAGCAAACTTTTGACCCGGATTATTTACAGCAATCAGAGTATACGCCTCTTGACGACTATTTAATCACCCCAACAGAAACAAATAATGACTATAGTCAGCAAACAAAATCAAAAAAGAAAAGATTTAATTTTTCACAATTAAGAAAAATTAATATTTTTAAGATTTTTAAATCCGGTAAATTAAAAACTCAGAAAGCTTTTGTTATACTTTGTATTATTTGTTCCGGATTAGTTGGTTTTGGCGGCGGGCTGCTGGCTTTAGAGGTTGGCGGTGGTAATATCTCAGGAATCCTCACAAAATCCGGCGATAGTGTAATCTACCGTACGGTGGAAACAACCGGTAATAGTACTGATACAAATTCAACTACCCTCAGTATTAACCAAATAGCTGAACTTGCCGCCGAATCGGTAGTAGAAATCTCCACCGAATCAACAAAACTTAGCTACTTTGGAACACAGACAGCTACCGGCGCCGGCAGCGGTGTTATCATCAGCAAAGACGGCTATATTATCACCAACAATCATGTTATAGATGGCGCCAATACCATCAAAGTAACTCTCCATAACAGCAAAAGCTACACAGCTACGCTGGTAGCTACCGATAGCAAAACTGATATCGCAGTCTTAAAAATTGACGCCGACAATCTCACTCCGGTCGTGATTGGTGATTCCAGCAAACTGGAAGTCGGTGACACAGCAGTCGCCATCGGTAATCCTCTTGGTGAACTGGGTGGCAGCGTTACTGCCGGTATCGTCAGCGGTTTAGAACGTGAAATTACCATAGATGGTGAAACTATGAATCTAATGCAGATCGATGCATCCATTAATCCGGGTAATTCCGGTGGTGGTGTTTTCAATGATAACGGCGAACTAGTCGGCATAGTAGTAGCCAAAGCTTCGAGTATTGATGTGGAAGGCATCGGCTTCGCTATTCCTATTAATGACATAACCGACGTGATTGACCAGTTAATTGATTACGGATATGTGAAAGGACGCACCAGCCTCGGAGTGACTTTAATCAATATCAACGATGCACAAACAGCAATGAGCTACCGCGTAGACGAAACCGGAGTTTACGTACTTCAGGTTACAAGCGGCTCCAATGCAGAAGACGCCGGTATCAAATCCGGAGACAGAATTATATCAATAGACGGCACTGAAATCACTACCGCTGATCAAGTCGTTGATATGATATCGAAATACTCTATTGGAGACACTTTTAAAATAAAGGTTGATCGTGACGGTAAGACAATGACATTGTCGGTAACGCTAAAAGAAGACGTACCCAGCAGTGCCAGCGATACCAACACAACACTCTAATCACTCTATGCATTCTTCCTATTATTTGTTATCCTTCCTTTTCATCTCTCTTTTCCGCAACAGGAGCGCATATTGCGCTCCTGTTGCACTTAATGTATAATTAACTGTATAATTAACTGTATTTTTTAGGGGAGGGCCATCCATGAATAAAATATTGGTTGTTGACGACGAAGAGAAGATCCGCGCCCTGATCCGTAAATATGCCGAGTTCGAGGAATATTCGGTAGTTGAGGCCGCCAACGGTATGGAGGCGATCGAAAAAGTAAAAAAAGAAGATTTTGATATGATCATCCTCGACATTATGATGCCGGAGCTGGATGGCTTTTCCGCTTGTAAAGAAATAAAAAAAATCAAGGATATCCCTGTGCTGATGCTCTCAGCCAGAGGTGAAGAATATGACAAAATCCATGGATTCGAGTTAGGTATTGACGATTATGTAGTCAAACCTTTTTCTCCACGCGAGCTGATGATGCGCGTCAATGCCATCAGCCGCCGCCACCACCCTGCCGCGAGCGACGGTACACATAATCAGTTGAAATACGAAGGACTGACCATCGACTGCGACAGCCGTATCGTCTATGTCGATGACGAGCGCACCGAACTATCGCCCAAATCCTATGAGTTACTATTGTATCTGGCCAAAAACCACAATATTGCACTTACTCGCGAACAAATTATCAATACAGTTTGGGGCTATGATTTTTACGGCGATGACCGTACTCTGGACACGCATGTCAAGCTGTTACGTAACAGCATCGGACCATATCGAAAATTCATTGTCACACTGCGAGGGGTGGGCTATCGCTTTGAAGCATTATAGTCTAAAACAACATTTTAATAACTTACATTTAGAGTTGCCCTTTGGTAAAACCGGTCAGCAAACAAGCATGAAATGGCGCATCTTCGGCTACCTACTTGGTTTTGTTCTGATAATGATAGTAATTCTCTGGTTTTTCCAAATTGTCTATTTGGATGACTTTTATAAGTCGATTAAAACCAACCAAATTGAAGAGGCAGCCCAAAGCATTGAAGATAATATAGATAACCAAGATATCTCAATGTTGATCAACCGGATCGCTCAACGCTATGACAGTTGCGTTTCCGTACTTAATATTGACGGACAACAACTATACAGCGCTCATATCCTCGGCGATTGTCTGATTCACAATATGTCCTGGGCGGACTACAGCGATTTTTATGCTGAAGCCAAAAAAAACGGCGGCAATGTTGTCAAAATTTTTTCGCGTTCTTCGTTTGCCAATGATGATTATAATCCATTGGGGTTTCTGGGACACGTCCCGTCAAAAGATAAAGGCCTAACCGAAAGCATGGTATATGCTAGCATCATCAAAAATAATGACGGCGACACATTGCTGGTTTTGCTCAATTCCAGTATTTCTCCCGTCGACGCCACCGTTGCCACACTGCGGGTGCAATTAATATATATAACAATCATTATAGTTGGCATTGCGCTGCTATTATCGTTTCTGATCTCGCGGCGGCTTTCACAACCGATCAGCAAGATCAATGCCTCTGCCAAAGAGCTGGCCGCCGGTAATTTTGATGTAACATTCAAAGGCAATGATTATAAAGAAATATCCGAACTCTCGGATACGCTGAACTATGCCGCCCGCGAATTGTCGCGCACTGAGAAATTACAGCGAGAACTGATCGCCAATATTTCTCATGACCTACGCACACCGCTGACCATGATTGGCGGCTATTCAGAGGCTATGCGCGATCTGCCAGGTGAATATAACGCTGAAAACGCACAAGTAATTATTGATGAGGTTAACCGTCTGGCGGTTCTTGTCAACGATATGCTTAATTTATCAAAGCTAGAGGCTGGCGTAATCGAACTTAAACGCAAATGCTACAACCTCACCGCTTCTATCGAAGAACTGGTAGAAACCTATACCAAGCTGACGGAACAGCAAGATTTTACCATTACGTTTTCTGCCGATCAGAAGGTTTTTGTTGAAGCCGACGCTATTAAAATTAGCCAGGTTTTGGCCAATCTGCTCAACAACGCTATAAATTACAGCAGCGACAATAAAAATATCATTGTCCGGCAAACTGTCATCGATAACTGTGTGCGTATCGAAGTCATTGATCAAGGCGAAGGGATCGAAGCAGATAAACTACCCAATATCTGGCAACGTTACTATAAAGTCGATAAAGAACACCGCCGTGCATCTATAGGTAGCGGTATCGGATTATCGATAGTTAAAAATATTCTTGAACTCCATCAGGCAACTTTCGGAGTAGAAAGCATGGTTGGTCAAGGCAGCACATTTTGGTTTGAATTGCCAATAATCGATCCTCCACAAGATGGGTAAATAAATATATAAAACAAAACCCCAGCTTTTTAGCTGGGGTTTTGTTTTATAAAAGTTTTGCCGCGCACCGGATTTCGAATAATACCTTCCGGGTGATACAAGATCAGCCAGCTCAAAAAAGGCACTCCCACGGCGCCCGGGACAAAATCTGCTTACCGCTGCTTTCTTCCGAACCTGACGGGGTTTACAGCAGCCCGCCGCGCGGGACCCAATTCTCAACACCGCTTAACCTAGTCAAACCCCACAAGATAAACCCTCCATACCGGCATCAACCCCCCTATAGCGGATTTGAGGTTACAAGGCACCGCTAGCGCCCCGTCTAGCACGGCAAACTGGTAATCAAGTGATGGTATCTACTATATTAACAGAATAACAATCATCTTTCAACAGAAAAATTTTATCAAAAAATCGCCAAAGATTATCCAAAAACACAATTGATAGCTTTAATCTTTAATCAAATGAGCATATGTTAACTTTGCCTATCGATTGGGCGCATAAATATAGACTGTATCCCGGCATAAATTCCAATTGCAGCAAAGCTGCATCGTCAAGCTTGGGTATTACCGAAAACTTGTCAAAGCTGGATATTCCCTGACCCGTATATTTGACGTAGCTTTCTTTGGCTGCCCAGATTCTGAAAAATTCCGCAACTGCATAGCCACAATTACTCAAATAATCATTTTCCTGCGCGTGAAAAAACCGGCGCGCAAGTTGCGAAATATTGCAGTCAATATGTTGCTGAAGATCTATGCCGACGTCAGCCGAACCAAAAGCGGCAAGCCAATAATCACCGCTATGTGATATAGAAAAATGCAAATCGGCAAAATCAGGAAAATATGGTTTACCATTTGGTAGCAATTGTTTAGTAAATTGCTGCCGGCCTTTGCCAGTATAGATTGCGGCAGCGTTTTTTAGTCTCTCCTCACTGGTCAGAGAATCGGTCAGCGAAAAAATATAAACATCAAAATCCGATACATGCAAAATTTACTAACCCCTTTCGCAATTACAACCATATTTGCTTTCGCCAATTTTATTATACCATATTCGCTTTCGCGAATTTTATTATACCATGGTAAATTTATTACATAATAGTTATTTTACTATATTTCCCTTTATTATTATAATCAACAATTATCAGCCAAGTTATGGCATAAAGCTGTCCCTATCTGAATAAAGATAAAAAAAACGATAGGGAATGATACCAATGAAAAGGCTGATTACATTTTTAATTATTATTGCATTATTGCTCGGGGGTTGCAGTTGGATTGATCAACTGCAAGCCTGGAAAAATAGCAATACTGACGATAATACAAGTAATGATTCTCAATCACAAACAAATATCGATGAGCCATTAGTTAAAAACGATAATCAAACAACCGATGAAAACACGCCTACCACTATTGGCGATACCGTAGAAGTAACACTATATTTCTCCAATGCCGACGGTACCGGTTTAGTCGCCGAAAAGCGGGAAATTCCCAAACAGGAGGGTCTAGCGCGCGCTACCATCAGCAATCTGATTGACGGACCGCAGAATGCCGAGCTCTTGCCAACTTTGCCCGCGGCAACAATACTGGAAGATATTAATATCAGTGACGGCCTCTGCACCGTTGACTTCTCCGGCGAACTGCGCGATAACTTGGGCGGCGGTGTGATGGCGGAACAATTGGCAGTCTATTCGATAGTCAAAACACTAAGTCAGTTTGCATCAGTTGATTCGGTAAGAATACTCATTGATGGTCAGGCGGTAGAATCACTGGCCGGTCATATCGATACCTCAGATGCCATAGCAGTGCAAACAGTAGAATAAACACCCCATAAAAAGAAGCTGCCTTTAAATTTTAGAGGCAGCTTCTTTTTATTATCTACGACCTGCTTAAAAAACTTTCGCCGCAACGACTGCATTTAACATTAATTTTGCCTTTTCCTCTAGGTACTCTTAATTTTTGAGCGCAAGCGGGACAGGTCAAATATTTATAATTCAAAACATCCTGCGGACGATGGTGAACGATAAAACTCTTTACCTTGCCATAACGAAAACGCAATTCACGCACAAAGATATTGTAACGTATTAGCTCCGCCTGGCGAGCCGGAATATTAGTCGAAAATATACGAAAGCAGGCATAAATCAATAATACCCACGATATAATTCTAAATACTGTCCCCAATATGCCGCCACCTGCTATCATTTCTGCGATCATCATTACCAAAGCGGCAACTATTAAAAAACGGCTAAAGCTATCAAAACCATTGCGACCGCGTAAAAGTTTTCCCCAAAACGCATTAATCATTATTGATCTTCCTCCTTGATTCCTTCGATTGCGCAGACGCGCACAGGCGAACCGTCACCGTTTTGCCATTTCAGCGGCAGGACAACAAAGAAACAATGATCAGAGGTCAATTGCTCAATGCCACAAAGATTTTCGATCAACAAAGTCTCACTACCCAACATCGTCTTATGGATTATAAACTGCTCAACACCCATTTCGTCAAAAGAAAGCGCATCTATCGCCAGAGCTTTGAGAGAAAAACTGCTTAGCCATTTGGCGGCTTCATAAGTCAAGGTAGGAAATCTGTCACAATAACCATCTTTACCCCAAAGACGGTCAAAACCACTCCAAAAAACTAAAAAATCCGCAGCCTCGATCTTTTTTTGATATGGACGTAAATCTTCAATAGTAATCTTATCCCCGATACGCTTAGCGCGAATATCGATAATCTGCGCCCAGCCGGTTAATTGTGATACATCTATTTGATCAATGGATGCTCTCCCCATCAACATATGTGAGGGCACATCAATATGGGTTCCGCAATGTGAGCTACAGCCAATAAAAGTTTCACTGTAACCGTCAACCGCTACCGTTGCCAGCTCGGTAAATTGTGGCTGTGGTGAACCGGGGAAAACGGTCATGCCTGTTTCCATGACATGACTCAAATCTATCGTTCTCATTTCAAGCTCCTTTTCCACCTATTAACAAATATTATAACACTTAACTATATTAAAACAACCCTTGACAATATACTATAGCCGTGTCATAATAATCGTTAGCCGTATAACCATTTAAAAGGAGACCATGACCATGCAGATGGATAATATCTCTATCGGTAAGTTATTTTCGATTGCCGGTCGAATGCATCATTTATATATAAAAACAAAACTTGCTGAGGCTGGTTTAGATGAAATCTCTAACCCGCATCTTTTGTTTTTAATCTATCAAAGTCAGGTGGAAGACAAGCAAATTACGCAAAAAAGCATTGCGGATACTCTTGGCGTATCGGCTGCCGCGATTGCTATTTCTCTAAGGCGGATGGCAAATAATGGCCTGATCGAAAAAAGCACCGCGGAGGATGATAACCGGTTTCGTTATGTAAAACTAAGCGAAAAAGGGTTGGCAATGATCTCCCAATGCAAAAACTTAGCAAAGAACGCCGACCATAACCTCTTTACTGATTTCAGCGAAGCTGACCAGCAGCAATTTTGTCAATACCTATCACGAATTATCGCCAATCTTCATAAAGCTGGCGTAACAGCGCCCGCCAATTTCTGCGGAGGAAAAGTTAATGATTAAGAGATTCTATCCTTTTATTAAAGAATACAAAAAATATCTTATTCTCGGCCCCCTATGCGTAACCATTGAAGTTATCTGCGAACTATTGATGCCCTATTTGATGGCAAAAATCGTGGATATCGGTATTCCGGCGCTCAATAACAGTTATATTTTGCATATCGGCATTATCATGGCTATACTTGCCGTTATCGCCATTGCCGGCGGCTGCGCCAATATGTTCTTTTCATCCTATGCCGCAATGGGATTCGGCGCCAATCTGCGTCGCTCCATATTCGATAAAGTACAGGACTTTTCATTTGGTAATATTGATAAATTCAGCACTGCTTCGCTGGTTACCCGTCTGACTAACGATGTTTATCAGATTCAACAGACGATTCTTTTATCCCTAAGACTATTGGTTCGCGCGCCTTTGATGTTTATCTGCGCGCTGGTGTTAACACTAAGCATTAACCCCCGCCTGGCTTCGATTATCTGTATTGCCATACCGATTCTTTTGCTGGCCGTATTTTTGATACTTCGACGCGCTTATAGTTTATTTGCGACAATGCAGCGAAAACTTGATGATTTAAACGGCAAGGTCCAGGAAAATTTGATCGGTATTCGTGTCGTAAAATCTTTCGTCAGAGAAGACTACGAAAAAGATAAATTTCAGCAAGCCAACGATGCTTTGATGCGCGCCGGCCTGCGCGCCGCGGGATTGGTAATTATCCTCTTCCCGATCATGATGCTGATTCTAAACGGCACGACAATCGCCACAATCTGGGTCGGTGGCAATATGGTTGGCACCGGTTTGATGGGTACCGGAGAATTAATCAGCTTTGTCAGTTACATTTTACAAATACTGATGAGCCTGATGATGATTTCCTTTGTCTTACTGATGCTGGCCCGCTCCAAAGCCAGTGCCAACAGAATCATCGAGGTATTGGAAACCTGTCCGGATATCGTCGATTTACCCCAAACAAAAGTTCCGACTGAAAATACGCAGCGCGGTAAACTCGAATTTAAAAATGTATCCTTTAAATATAATGCCGAATCTGAAAACAATGTCATCAATAATATCAGCTTTACCGCGCAATCGGGAGGTGTAATCGCTATCGTCGGCGCTACCGGCAGCGGCAAAAGCACCCTGGTCAATCTGATACCGCGACTCTATGATGTCAGCGAAGGACAAATATTATTAAATAACATAGATATCCGCGAATATCCTTTGCATGCGTTACGACAGCAAATCGGCATGGTATTGCAGAAAAATGTCCTCTTTTCGGGTACGATCCGCGAAAACCTACTCTGGGGCAATATGGACGCCGAAGACCGCGAAATCAGCAAAGCAGCCGACGCCGCCCAGGCGGAAGATTTTATCAAGAGCTTTCCGGAAAGTTATCAAAGCGAATTAGGCCAATCAGGCGTCAACCTCTCCGGCGGTCAGAAACAGCGTTTATGTATCGCCCGCGCTATGCTGAAAAATCCGGCAGTATTAATATTGGATGACAGCACCAGCGCAGTTGACAGCGCCACCGAAGCCAATCTGCGTAAGTCTTTTTACGAAGACTTTAAGGATACAACCGTTATTATTATTGCTCAGCGCATCTCCTCTATTGTGGAAGCAGATAAAATTCTCGTGCTTGACGATGGTAAGCTGGTCGGATTTGGCAACCATCAACAACTGATGGCCGAGAATCAGATCTACCGAGAAATCTACTATTCCCAGCAGGAGGTGATTGACTAATGGCTAGCAAAAACTATCAGCCTGACCCCAAAAACATGCCCAAAAACCATGGCGGTCACCCCAGCGGACCTGGAAGCCACGGATACCGAAAACCCAAAAATGCTAAAAAATCGCTCAAGCGGTTGGGGTTTTATATCGGTAAAAGTAAAGGTAAGCTGACCTTGGTATTTATCTTAATGGCTATCAGCAGCGTAGCAATGCTTGCGGCCTCCTATTTCCTTAAGCCCTTGATCAATAACTATATACTTCCAGGTGATTTTGCCGGATTGGCGCGGGCATTAGCAGTGCTTACCGTCATTGTTGTTGTCGGAGCATTAGCTTCTTATCTGCAAAACAAACTAATGATCGGTATAGCACAGAGAACCACCAATACCATACGCAAAGACTTGTTTGCCAAAATGCAGACTTTGCCTCTTAAATATTTCGATACCCACACTCACGGCGAGCTGATGAGCCGCTATACCAATGATATGGATAACATCTACATGGCTTTGGAACAAAGCCTGGTACAATTGCTTTCCAGCGCTGTTTTGTTTGTCGGCACCGTCGTACTGATGATCGTCTTAAGCCCGCTGCTGTTTCTGATCACGGCAATTATTTTAGCAGTTATGATGCTGATCAGCAAAAAATTGGGTGGCAAAAGCCGGACTCACTTTGGGCAGCAGCAAAAGAATCTCGGTATCCTTAACGGCTTTATCGAAGAAAGCATCGAAGGCATCAAAGAAGTAAAAGTATTCAACCACGAACAGCAAATGAAGGATGAGTTTTACGAACTCAACCGCAATTACCGCGACGCTTCGATCAAAGCTTCAATATATGCCGGCGTTATCATGCCGATTATGAACAATCTTAACAACGTCAGTTATGCCGCTACCGCTGTATTCGGCGGTGTCTTAACAGTAATGGGAAGATTCGATATCGGTTCTCTAGCCGCCTTTCTGCAATTTTCCCGCCAGGCCGGGCAACCGATCAATCAGATTACCGCCCAACTAAACAATGTTTTTGCTGCCTTGGCCGGCGCTGAACGGATTTTTGAAGTCATGGATGAAGATTCGGAAATCGACCTCGGCCAAGTCCGTTTAATAGAGCTGGGCGACCAACAGCAGGAACGCAGTTGGGCATGGAGCGACGGACAAACACAAACACCGCTTTTAGGCGACGTCCGCTTTAACAGTGTCAATTTCTCCTATAACGGAGAAGTGCAGGTTTTAAAAGATATTTCCCTATTTGCTAAACCGGGACAAAAAATAGCGTTTGTCGGCTCAACCGGCGCTGGCAAAACCACAATCACCAATTTATTGAACCGCTTCTATGAGATACAGGAAGGCCAAATTACCTATGACGGTATTGATATCAAGCAAATAAAAAAAGACGACCTCCGTCATTCTCTGGGTATGGTATTGCAGGACACTCACCTTTTCACAGACACAGTAATGGGAAACATCCGTTACGGGCGGCTTGATGCCACCGATGAAGATTGTATTGTCGCAGCCAAAGCTTCCGGCGCCGATGGCTTTATCCGCCGCCTGCCACAGGGATACCAGACTATACTGCGTGGCGACGGAGCCAACCTCTCACAAGGCCAACGTCAGCTATTGGCAATTGCCCGCGTCTATGTTTCCGATCCGCCGGTAATGGTTCTTGACGAAGCAACCAGCTCCATTGATACCCGTACCGAACACTTGATAGAGCGAGGCATGGATGGCCTGATGGAAGGCAGGACGGTATTTGTAATCGCCCACCGTCTTTCGACTATCCGCAATGCTAAAGCTATCCTCGTTTTGGAACACGGACAAATCATCGAACGCGGCAACCATCAGGAATTGCTCAATCAGCAAGGCCGCTATTATCAGCTTTATACCGGCCAACATGAACTAGAATAAATAAAAAAGCACCTGACCGCACACATAAGAATCGCCGCTCATTTTCCAGAATGGGCGGGGATTTTTTAGTGTAATAAGATGGTTTATGAAGTATCTGCATTATGGGGACGCGCCTTGCGCTATTCATTATATATCAAGGAAAAATCACGAAATAATAATTATTTCTTAACATATGGTTTGCGTTATGGTAATATAATATAGGTTAGCTATAATATGGCGCGGGAGGTTAGGCAAAGTGGCTATAAGTTATAACAAACTATGGAAACTGTTAATAGATAAGAATATAAAGAAAACGGATTTACGCAAAATAGCCGGGGTTAGTACAAACGTAATCGCCAAGTTAGGCAAAAACGACCCTGTTTCAATGGAAACGCTTGTTAAGATCTGTACCGCTCTGAAATGCGATATTGCCGACATCGTAGAAATGACAAGCGACGCAGGAAACGGGGGTAAATAATCATGGCAAACAAAAAACTGGCGGTAGCAAAAGATGCAAAAAAGGACGAGTTTTATACTCAACTTTCCGATATAGAACGTGAAGCACGCCATTATAGGAACTTTTTCAAGGGTAAAGTTGTATTGTGTAATTGCGATGATCCTTTTGAAAGTAACTTTTTCAAATACTTTGCTCTTAATTTCAATTCGTTGGGGCTGAAAAAGCTGATTGCCACCTGCTATGCAACGTCCCCTATTATATATACTCAGTTGACGCTATTCGGAAATGAAGTTGTTACAGTAAAAGAGGAAAGCACTAAGAAACCTTACAAAATCGAAATCAGCGAGGTAACGGACGAAAACCAAGACGGGCGTGTAGATCTTGCCGACGTTGAATATCTTTTGAAAAACCACAAAAACGCCTTGACGCTTTTGCAGTACGACGGCGATTTTCGTTCCGCTGAATGTATCGAGTTATTAAAGCAAGCCGATGTTGTTGTTACAAACCCGCCATTTTCGCTATTCAAAGAATATGTGGCGCAGCTTGTAGAGTACGAGAAATCTTTTATAATTATCGGTAATCAAAACGCAATAACATATAAAGAGATTTTTCCTTTGTTGAAAGATAATAAAATGTGGCTTGGTTATGGTTTTAAGGGAAATGTCGGTTTCTTTCTAAGTCCATATGAAGATTATGCCGTTTCATCTCATCATAAAGAGGGGTTAATTCGCATTTCCGGAGTTATGTGGTTTACAAACATAGATATAGAAAAACGTCACGAAGATATGATACTTTTTAAAACATACAATCCGGACGAATACCCTAAATATGAAACGTTTGATGGTATTGACGTACGCGAAACGCAGAATATTCCTTGCGATTATTACGGCGTTATGGGTGTGCCTAAAACCTATATGAACAAGTACAACCCGGAACAATTTGAGCTTTTAGGTTATGAACGTGAGGACGAAAATATTCAAGTCGGTATTTCCAATATGCCCGAAGAATTTTTACAAGCATACAGGACGCAAGGAGGGACGGGGCATTACACAAAAGGCATGAAAATGCTCTGCTATTATGACAAAGACGGAAAAGCAAAAATACCGTTTTCACGAATTCTAATCAAGAGAAAGCAGGTGTAAATATGAAAATCAAGCTAAACGAAATTCCCGTTCATGAAGTTGTCAAGGGCTATATAGACAGCGCTGAAAATGGCGTTGTCGGTTATAACGGACGCTTAAATATTCGTCCTGCTTTTCAGCGTGAATTCATCTACAAAGACAAGCAGCGAGATGAAGTCATTCGCACGGTACAAAAGAATTTTCCGCTCAATGTTATGTATTGGGTACTCTCCGACGACGGTAATTTTGAAGTTCTTGACGGGCAACAACGCACAATTAGCCTTTGCCAATATGTGAACGGCGATTATTCCATTGACCATATGGGCTTTGATAACCTGACCAAAACAGAAAGACAGCAAATTTTAGACTACACCTTAATGATTTATATTTGCGAGGGAACAGACAAGGAAAAATTAGACTGGTTCAAAATCATAAACATAGCGGGCGAGCAATTGACCGCGCAGGAGTTACGCAATGCCATTTATACGGGCGAATGGCTAACCGAAGCAAAGAAATATTTCAGTAAAACAGCTTGCCCCGCCTACACCATAGCAAGCGATTATTTGAACGGTTCGCTAAACCGTCAAAATTACCTTGAAACCGCTATCCGCTGGCTTGCATCGCGCGACGACAAGGAAATTGAAGATTATATGGCAGAACACCAGCACGACACGAATTGTAATGAATTATGGCTTTACTTTCAGACCGTTATAAATTGGGTAAAAGCAACTTTCCCCGTATATCGAAGTAAGGAAATGAGCGGGCTTGAGTGGGGCATTTTCTACAATAAATACAGCGCAGGCAAGTATGATCCGAAACAGCTTGAAGCGCGTATTGTTGACCTTATGGATAATGAAGATGTAACAAAGTATTCCGGCATTTATGAATATCTGCTTGACGGTGACGAACGGCATTTAAACATAAGAGCGTTTACCCCAAAAATGGCACGGCAGGCATATGAGCGGCAAAAGGGTATTTGTCCTAAGTGTAAAAAGCATTTTGATATTGACGAAATGCAAGCAGATCATATTACTCCGTGGAGCAAGGGCGGCAAAACAATACCGGAAAACTGTCAAATGCTTTGTGACGATTGTAACAGACGTAAAAGCAATGTGTAATGCGATTATTGCGGGTTATTTTTGAGTAAAAGCTAGTATATTTAAGCAACAAACAAGCGACAAATTCAAAAAACACGGCTAAACCCTTGATTTTACAAGGATTTAGCCGTGTTTTATATATTTTTGCTCAAAATTACATTAATTGCTAGACCTTGCTTGTTTTATTTTAACCTTGAATTGTCTGCTCTGATAATTCTTCATTAGAAAGCAGTTTAATATTTCCTTTTTCCAAAATTGCGTTAGCTTCCGATTTTTTATCTACTTTGAGTATCAATATAGCATACTGCGGATCATTGCCAAAGAAGGCATAAGAATATTCAAGATTGATGCCGGCGTCCCAGAGTAATTTTAAAACATTATTCATACCGCCGGGCTGATTGGGAATCTGCACGGCCAGTACTTCACTTTCAATTACGGTAATGCCGTCTTCCTTCAATTTCTCATAAGCGGTTTGGGGATTATCAACAATCATTCTGATAATACCAAAATCGGCGGTATCAGCAATAGATAAAGCACGAATATTAATTTTATTACGGGATAAACAATCGGTAATGGCGATCAGACGTCCTTTTTTATTTTCCAGAAAAACAGAAATTTGTTTTATAGACAAATTAATCACCTCCATTAATAAAAAGTTCCCTATTGATTATTTCATTCCTGCCGGTATTTGAAGCTATATTTTTCTTCTATCGGTAACACGTACCGCTTTACCTTCAAAACGGGTTAAAGAGTGCGGTTCCGAAAGCGTAATTTTGCAGGCCAAACCAAGTGTCTGCTCAATATTGCGTTTAATTTTATCACGCAAGGCTTCTAACACGCGAATTTCGTCTGAGAGCATACTTTCCGATAACTCCACCTGAACCTCCAAAGTATCAAGGCTGCCCTGGCGGTCAACTGTTATATGGTAGTAGGGCGAAGTCTGACCCATTTCCATTAATACCGATTCAATTTGTGAAGGGAATACATTGACGCCACGGATAATCAGCATATCGTCGCTGCGGCCAAGTATCCTCCCCATCCGTACATGCGTCCGTCCGCAGTCGCATGGTCCATAATGGAGACTGGTCAAATCGTGAGTCCGATAGCGGATCATTGGAATACCCTTTTTAGTCAAGCATGTAATTACCAATTCACCAACTTTGCCTTCCGGCAGCAGTTCGCCGCTATCCGGATCAATTACTTCCGGATAATAATAATCGTCAAATATATGATTGCCGCATCTGGCTTCGCATTCCATTGATACGCCGGGGCCGCATATTTCACTCAAACCATAGATATCAAAAGCTTTGATATTGAGCTTTTTTTCTATATTATTACGCATAGCATCGCTCCAGGGCTCTGCACCAAAAATACCGCGTTTTAAGCATAGTTCCTGCGGATCAATATTATTTTCCGCTAATACTTCGATCATATATGTAGCAAAAGAAGGCGTACAGCAAATAGCGGTGACGCCAAAATCTTTCATCATCATCGTCTGCCGTTTAGAATTGCCTACCGATGACGGCAATACAGCCGCACCGATTTTTTCAACGCCGTAATGTAATCCCAATCCACCTGTAAACAGTCCATAACCATATGATACCTGGATAATATCATTATTGTTACACCCGGCAGCCGTCAAGCCACGAGCCACAGTTTCCGACCATGTGTCAATATCTTCTTTAGTATATCCGACAGTAGTCGGTTTGCCGGTAGTACCTGAGGATGCATGAATGCGCACTATTTCACTCATCGGTGCGCCAAAACGGCCAAAAGGATAACTGTCACGCAAATCCTGCTTGGAGGTAAAAGGCAGGGTGGTTATGTCTTCCAGTCTCTTAATATCTTGCGGCAGCAAACCCTTGTCATCCATGCTTTTTCGGAATGGAGCCACATGGTCATAAGCATATTTGACAATGTTTTGCAATCGCTCCAATTGCAACGCTGCTCTTTGATCGCGGCTCATACACTCCGCTTGTTGGTTCCAATACATAATTATATCCTCCTATCTTAAAAACAAAAAAACTTCGCGTCCTTATAAAGGACGGAAGTATTCCGCGGTACCACCTTAATTGGTTGTTCTAACGCAACCCACTCATCAATACAGGAGAAACTTCTCCGATATCTATTTCCTGTAACGGGGAAAAACCGTCCAAGACTACTCAAAACTTTTCATCCGGCTGCTCGGGAGTGAATTTCCAGTCCGCCGCTTTAGAATGCTTTCAGTCTTAGGCATTCATTCCCTGGAAAAGCGGTTGAAGATTGTACTTATCTCCGTCAAAGCTTTTACATATATATTTGTGGTTGATTGTAATATAAATACCGGTATTTGTCAAGTTATTTTTATAGTATATTTTATCAAAAATTTGGCAATAAATTTAAATATAAATAAATATTTAACGGTGAAAAATATGAAAACAAAAAGCCAACTAGAAGATTATATAAAACATGGTATGGCAGTAAAAAAACGTTATCAAAAAGCAAATATTTATGGACAGCATAGTACTAAAATTTGTCAAATCGACTCAGATATCAGGCAAGCAAGGGCCAGATTAGCTGCAATCAAATAATCGTTTTGATATGACACATAAAAAGTCAAAATCAAGTACAAACTATTAAAGCAGCACAAGACAAAATAGGAGGGAATTTTTAATGAACAAATTTGAAAACAACCAAATCGACAACAGCAAAATCGATAACAAATCAAATCAACCTGTTATCTCCAATCCGAGCTCTCCCAGCTCAAACCCCAGTTCCAGTCAGAAATCGAGCTCAAATCCTAGCACCAGTTCTAATCCTAACTCTGCCAGATCCCAGGCGAACAATGCTAAGAGTAACAAAGCTCAAACAGACAACTGCCGGTAACTATTAAGATGCTGCAATTATAAAGTAAAGGGCTGATTTTTCATCAGCCCTTTACTTTTTTATATTTTATGTCATGTTTTTGACGAAAAAATCATTTTTATTGAAAGAGAAAAAAAGTTATGTTAAAATTATTTTGGAAAAATTATATAAAAAACTATTATTTTACTCTGCCAAAATTAAAGTAATAGTTTGTAAGGGAGTGGGGTATAAATGTTTAATGAAAAGTTAAACATGATTATGGAATTGACAAAAACGTCAAATAATGAGCTTGGCGTGGCTGCATCGATAGACGCGTCATATGTCAGCCGACTGCGAAGCGGCGGCCGCAGACTATCTAAAGATCCAGCCTTTTTAATTCCCATGGCCAATTACCTATCAAAAAAAGTCAAAAGCAATTCACAAAAAGCATCCCTGCAGGAAATGATTATGTTAACAAATGAACTACCGGACAACATTGAAGACAGAGCACAAATAATTTATAAATGGCTTACTTACGATGAGCAGAAAAATGAGAAATCAGTAGAAAACTTTTTGGAAAATTTCAGCACAGCACGAACTTTACCTTTTGATTTAAACTTGGAAAGCGATCTTAAGCCCAAAACCCTTGATTATTATATCGGTGTTGACGGCAAACGGGAAGCGGTAATTCGTTTGCTAACACAGATAATAGATGAGAAAAAACCACAGACTATCTATATATTCAGTGACGAGAATTATAGCTGGCTTACTGAAAGCAATGATTTTTGCCGCCTGGTAATTCACTTTTTAATGGCTGCAATAAAAAAAGGCAACAAAATTAAATTCATACATACGTCAAATAATGAAATTAACGATACCTTTTTTATGATTTGCAAATGGATGCCTATTTATCTAACCGGGGCAATCGAACCGTATTTTTACCCAAAAGCAAGGGACGGCATTTACCGGCGGTCGCTTTTTATTGCTCCCAATACCGGGGCAATAATATCCGATTCTATTATGGAAAACACTCACGGTATGCTCAATATATACACTGCGGACAAGCTGGCAATTAGTGCATTACGCAAAGAATTCAATGATTATTTAGCAATTTGCAAACCATTAATGAGTATCTACACTGTTGAAAAACAAAAAGAATACCGCGACGCACTCCAAGAATTTAATCATCAATCTGCAAATATTCTGATCAAGCCGCCATATCTGTCGCAGATCTCCTTGCCTGTGGACCTGCAGAGAAATATTTTAAAAAGTGCGGGAGTGCCAGCGGATATTGTCAGTTATAACCCGCCACAAAATACTATTGAGTTACTAACTCTACCCGATCCACAATTGGTCAGGGATAATGCTGTACCAATTGCATTAATCAATGAAATTATTCCCGAAGATATTTATTACACAAAAGAACAATTCATCCAACATTTAGAGCACATCATTGAGTTAATTACCAACCACCGAAACTATAACGCTATCATCAATGATGAAAAAAACAGTCAATATTCAGTTTATGTTAAAGAAAACACCGGCGTTGTTATTGCCATGGCCGAATCCCCGTCGATTGCCTTTGTCATCAATGAACCCAACATTACTGCGGCTTTCGCCGATTATCTAATGCACAAAGTCGGTAAACTCAAAAAAGATACTAAAGAAAAAACTATAGCTTCGCTAAAAAGTTATATTGCGACTATCTGAACATTTATGATAATATATCATCAGCAGCAAAATTAGTTAAGAAAAGAGGTAAAAGCTATGACTGATTTAAAAGGAAGTAAAACCGAAGCTAATTTGCAGTTTGCCTTTGCCGGTGAATCCCAAGCGCGCAACAAATATAATTATTATGCTTCTAAAGCAAGAAAAGAAGGCTATGAACAAATAGCAGCGATCTTTGAAGAAACCGCAGGCAATGAAAAAGAACATGCTAAAATCTGGTTCAAAATTCTTCATGATGGAGCAATACCTGATACAGCCACTAATTTACTTGATGCAGCTGCCGGCGAACATAACGAATGGACCGATATGTACGCTAAGTTTGCCAAAGAAGCTAAAGAAGAAGGGTTTGACAAAATCGCCGCGCTCTTTACCGCTGTCGCCAAAATTGAGAAAGAACACGAGGAAAGATATCGTAAATTACTGGCTAATCTCGAAGAAAATACAATATTCACTAAAGATGCCGCTGTGGTATGGCAATGTTCCAACTGCGGTTATACCGTAAAAGGCGCGAAAGCGCCGCAAAAATGCCCGGTTTGTGACCATCCCCAATCTTATTTCCACATCAAAGCAGATAATTATTAGTAATAAACACCTTGTTTAACAAGCAAAAAGCCTGCCTCTAAAGAGGCAGGCTTTATTTTTTTATCCATCTTAAGCCTTATCATAGCAATCAGCACAAAGCATTTTTCCGTTTTTATTACGCAGAAAACAATCCGCTGTCATTTCGCCACACTCGTCACAAGGTTTTGAGCCATAAATTTGCGCCTCCGGTGGCAAAGGCTGCGTCACTTCAGTAACAGCAAATAATTCCTCATCCGGAGCATTGAGCATATATTCAAGCTTATCTGCCTTATCTTTTTTACTGTCCGGCTGTGCCTTTAATATCAAACGAAACGATTGACCGTTCTGACGATTATAAAATGAAAATGCCTGTTTCCCACGGATGCGAAACAGCAAATTACCCTTACCGGCACTACAGCCGAGTATTACCGAAATAGCGTCTACGCCGCAAGCATCGTTCTCCGTAATACAGACTATTTGTTCATCTTCCGAAAAATCAACATCCAACAACTTACGCGCATATAATGCCGCCCTGAAACCGATAGCTAAACCGCCGCAACTATGTCCGTGGAAATCAATACATTTCTGCCATAAATCTGCGTTTTGCATAATATCAACTCCTTTTGATAGTTATTTTAACTTGAAATATCTAAACTTAATCATTTATCCTCGCCGTACAGTATGGTTACCTATATTGATTAATTGAGTTTGTGCCAAAGCCTCGGAAATTAACCCTTCAATATCAAGGTTTTGTTCTTGTTTTTCGGCTTCTTCGATACTCGGCCTGATTACCGGAAACTTAGGCACAAAAATTGTACAGCAGTCTTCAAACGGTTGTATAGACGTCTCAAAACTGCCCAAATCCTTGGCCACTTTAATAATATCTTCTTTATCCATACCAACCAACGGCCTAAGCACAGGCAGAAGCGTGACATTATTAATTACCGCCATGCTTTCCAAAGTTTGACTCGCTACCTGCCCAACGCTTTCTCCGGTATAAATCGCCAGAGCACCACGTTGATGGGCAATCCTCTCCGCAATTCGGAACATGAACCGCCTCATAATTGTGATCGTATAGTCTTCCCGACAATTGGCGCGAATGGCCTTTTGTATCTCAGTAAAATGAACAATGTGCAAGCGTATATTGCCCGGCATCCGCTCGGCAAGCAAGCGGCAGAGGTCCAACACCTTTTCCTTGCTTTTCTCGCCCGTAAAAGGGAAACTGTAAAAATGCACGGCTTCAATACTTACTCCACGTTTTAACCCCATATAACCCGCAACCGGGCTATCAATACCACCGGAAAGCATCAATACCGCTTTACCGCTGCAGCCAACAGGCAAACCGCCCGCACCCGGTATAACTTCACCGTAAACATAAGCGCCTTCAACGCGAATTTCAACATAAATAGTCCGCTGGGGTGTATGCATATCGGCGTCCCAACGCTGATCAAGCCGATCAAACAAGGCCGTACCAACAGCTTTGCTAATCTCCGGAGAAGTCATAGGAAAGCTTTTGTCGGCGCGCTTAGTCTCAACTTTAAAAGTACCGCCATTCGGCAATGATGCCATCAATACCTCAAAAGCCGCATCGCAAATCGCCGACAACTCTTTTTCCGTCTCCACTACCGGCGACAGAGAATAGATGCCAAATACTTTGGTCAGGCGCTTTAATGCGGCCTGCCTATCATCAGTTTCTACCCATAACCTGCCTTGTGTTGTCTTTACACTCCAACCCTCTAAGTCAAATAAAGCCGCCCGCATATTTTCGGCCAAGCGGATAATAAATTGTTTTTTATTCTTACCCTTTAACCCTAATTCACCATATCGTACTAAAATTAAACTTTTCATTTTTTACCTCCCGAACAATATCCCGTCATCTGGCGAATCTCCGACACTGCGGATGCAAGAGCTTTAGCCGCAATTATTGCCTCTTCAATATTGTTATCGGGACAAAAACTAAAGCGAATTTCACTGGCTATCCGCTCATTTGATAATCCCATGGCTGTCAGCACATGACTGGCAACATTTTTATGAGACGAACAAGCGGAACCCGATGAAACATATATCTCCTGCTGCTCCAAATAATGCACTAATACCTCGCTTTTGACGCCAATAAATGACATATTGAGAATATGAGGGGCCGCCTGGCTAATATCGCCGTTAACAAAGCTTTCCTCCACCAGTTGCTTAATATTGGTCAGCAAAGTTTGTTTAACAGCCGCTATTCTTGCAGCGTTTTGCCCCATATTAGCAGTAATTTTTAACGCCGCTGCGGACAAAGCCACAATTGATGGCAGGTTTTCCGTCCCGCTGCGCCAGCCACTTTCTTGCCCGCCGCCACGAATAAACGGCGGTATTTTACTGCCGCTTTTCAGCCATAATAGGCCGATACCCTTGGGCGCATGAATCTTATGACCGCTAACGGCAAAACTATCCGCTTGCCACTCGGCCAGATTAACAGCTAACCTACCAAAAGCTTGTACTCCATCAATATGAAAATGTGCTTGCGGCGCCAGCTGTTTTACCATGGCGCCAATTTCCCTAAGCGGTTGAATAGCGCCGGTTTCATTATTAACATAATGAACGCCGACAAATAGCGTATCTTTAGTTAAAATCTGCTCAAGCACAGCTAAATCGACAATTCCCCAACCATCAACAGGCAACAGTTGCAGATCATACCCCTTTGACGCCAGATCTTTGGCCGGTTCCAATAATGACGGATGCTCGGTAGCACCGACAATCAACCTGCCGCTATGCAGGCGGACAGCGGCTCCGTAAATAGCCGCATTATTAGATTCGCTGCCGCAGGAGGTATAGTATATTTCTTTTTTATCCGCTGCCAAGAGCTGAGCCAGCTCTTGGCGTGATTGTTGTAACAATCGAAAAGCGGCAACACCTTTGCTATGAATAGAAGATGGATTGCCGTATTCTTCGGCCATCACCTTTATAGCCGCGGCTATCGCCTCCGGTGCAACCTTTGTAGTAGCGCTATTATCAAAATATATTTCTTGCATTAATGATTCTCCTTATGAAGATAAAATGAACCGGACGAAAAAATCGTCCGGTTCAATGATACTATATTATTTTATAAAAATAAAGGTGCAAAAACTAACGAAATAATCGTCATCAACTTGATCAAAATGTTTAGAGAAGGACCGGAGGTATCTTTGAAGGGATCGCCAACAGTGTCGCCATTAACCGCAGCAGCATGAGCTTCGGAACCTTTGCCGCCATAATTACCTTCTTCAATGTACTTTTTGGCATTATCCCAAGCACCGCCGGAATTGGCCATAAAAATCGCCAGCAGAAAGCCGGTGACCAAGGTGCCGGCTAAAACACCGGCCAAGCACTCTTTACCCAAGAAGGGGATCAAACCAATTGCAACAGGTACAATTATTGCCAAAAGGCTGGGAGCAACCATTTCATGTAAAGCTGCTTTGGCACTTATATCAACACAACGAGCATAATCAGGCTTATTCTTGCCTTCCAAGATACCGGGGATTTCCCGGAACTGACGGCGAACTTCTTCAATCATTGCGCCGGCCGCACGACCAACCGCCTTCATGGTCATAGAAGAAAATAGGAAAGGCAGCATACCACCAATAAACAAACCAACAACTACCTTTGGATCGAGAATGTTAATAATATTAATACCTACTGCCTGAGTATAAGCAGTAAATAAAGCTAACGCAGTCAAACCAGCCGAACCGATAGCAAAACCTTTACCAATTGCGGCAGTAGTATTACCAACAGAGTCAAGCTGATCGGTAATTTTTCTGACTTCGGGAGGCAGTTGAGACATTTCAGCAATACCGCCGGCATTATCAGAAATGGGGCCGTAAGCGTCAACCGCAACAACCATTCCGGTCGTTGAAAGCATACCAACAGCCGCCAAAGCAATACCATAAACACCCGCAAATTGATAAGCAACTATAATGCCTATACAAATCAGTATGATCGGCATAGCAGTTGATCCCATTCCGGTAGCAACACCGCTGATAATGTTGGTAGCAGTACCTGTTTCACAGGACTTGGCAATTTGTTTGACAGGAGAATAAGCAGCAGATGTATAATACTCGGTCACCTTACCGATGAAGAAACCGACTATAAGTCCGGCGATGGTAGCGAGAAAAACACCGGTAGAGGTATAAGTAATTGTAGCACCGGTTAAGCCGGTAACATCAAAGGTTGGCGGCAGCATTAAGCGGCAGACAAAATATGCACCAACTATCGCCAAAATACTGGCTACCAAGGTGCCTCTGTTAAGAGAAGCCTGAGGATTGCCGCCTTCTTTAACTTTAACAAAACAAGTCCCGATAATCGAAGCAATAATACCAACCGCTGAGATGATCAACGGTGTGATCATGCCTTCGCCGGAAGCACCGATGTGTAACGAAGCGCCCAGGGCTATAGCCGCTATGATCGAGCCGACATAAGACTCAAATAAGTCAGAACCCATACCGGCAACATCTCCGACATTGTCGCCGACATTATCAGCTACAACAGCAGGATTGCGATGGTCATCTTCGGGAATACCGGCTTCAACTTTGCCAACCAGGTCAGCGCCGACATCAGCAGCTTTGGTATAGATACCGCCGCCAACGCGACCGAATAAAGCAACAGAAGATGCGCCAAGACCAAAACCATTGATTATCGAATTATTGCCATAAAAAATAAATACTACAATGCCTAATCCAAGCAGGCCTAAACCGACAACGCTCATTCCCATAACTGCGCCGCCGGAAAAAGCAATACCAAGAGCTTTATTAAGACCACTTTTCCAGGCTGCATTAGCCGTACGAACATTAGCTTGAGTAGCAACTCGCATACCGATATTACCTGCTAAAATGGAGCAGAAAGCACCGATCGCAAAAGCAATAGCCGTCTCCGGCTGCAAGCTTTTCTCACCGGTGGTTACAAAACCAACAACACAAAAAACAACAATCAAACATAAAACAAAAACAATCAACGTTTTATATTGCCTGCTCAAAAATGCCATAGCACCTTGATGAATAGCATCGGCAATCTCTTTCATCCTACTGTTACCTGCATCCATAGATTTAATCCGCTTGGTAAGAATGAATGCGAAAATCAGAGCTATAATACCTGCTAATGGCGCCAAATACAACATATTCTCCATTACAAAAATACCTCCTTATGTCAGAAGCAACGTTTTTGCCGTTCTTTTGATTACGTGATAAAGATTACTCGATGATTGCAATGATAACCGTTATCGCAAAAAAAACTGCCGCCAACAATCTGGTAGTTCTGCTTAAGAACTCATCCATACCTTTCTTTTTACCAAAGAAAGTCTCGGCTCCGCCGGCAATAGATCCGGACAGACCTGCCGAAGTACCTGACTGCAGTAATACTGTAGCAATAATTGCTAAAGCTATTACTACTTGTACTATAGTTAAAGCTAAAGTCAAAGATTTCACCTCCAAAATTAAGGTCCAATATTTTCAGTTTAATTCCAATATTCAGTTTAATATAAAACGCAAAATAATACAATACTTATTTTCGCTATGGTTATAAAGATTATTAATCAGCTAAACAATAAAATGCGTTCATTCCCACATATATGCCGGTTGCGCCAAGCTGTTCTTCAATCCGCAATAATTGATTATATTTGGCAACCCGATCCGTACGCGAAGGAGCGCCGGTTTTGATTTGTCCGCTATTCAAGGCCACTACCAGGTCGGCAATTGTAGTGTCTTCAGTTTCACCGGAACGATGAGATACCACGGCCGTAAATTTAGCTTTTTTGGCCATTTCAATTGCTTCCAAGGTTTCCGTCAAAGTACCAATTTGATTAAGCTTAATCAAAATCGAATTGCTGGCTTTTAGTTCAATACCCTGTTTGAGACGTTTGGTATTGGTAACGTAGAGGTCGTCTCCAACTATCTGCACCTTTTTACCTAAACGCGCCGTCAATTCGGCCCAGCCCTGCCAATCGTCTTCAGCTAAACCGTCTTCGATTGAAATCAGCGGATAGCGGTTACATAAGTCTTCATAGTAATCAATCATTTCCGAGGAGCTTAAAATCCGGTTCTCGCTGGCCAAATTATATTTGCCGTCTTGATAAATAACGCTGGCGGCAGTATCAATGGCAATGCGAATTTGCTCGTATGGCTTATACCCTGCTTTTTCTATCGCCAATAAAATGCATTCCAACGCTTCCTCGTTAGATTTAAGGTTTGGAGCAAAACCGCCTTCGTCGCCTACGGAGGTATTATAGCTGCGTGCTTTTAAAACCTTACGTAAATTATGAAAAGTCTCAGCGCACATCCGCAGCGCTTCCGCAAATGAAGACGCGCCAACCGGCAAAATCATAAATTCCTGAATATCGACATTATTATCAGCATGCTGACCACCGTTCAGAATATTCATCATCGGTACAGGTAAAGTTTTAGCATTGACGCCGCCAATATATCGATAAATAGGCATTCCCAAACAGTCGGCCGCTGCCTTGGCTACAGCTAACGACACGCCCAAAATCGCATTGGCACCCAAAACCGCCTTATTTTCCGTCCCGTCTAACTGGCACAACAGCGCATCAATACCTGCCTGATCAAAAACTTCCTTGCCAATTAAAGAGCTGGCAATAATAGTTCTAACATTATCGACAGCCTGCATGACGCCCTTGCCTAAATATCTTTCACCGCCATCGCGCAATTCAACCGCTTCATAAGCGCCGGTTGAAGCACCGGATGGCACGGCAGCACGGCCAAAAGCGCCGTTTTCCAAAACCACTTCCACTTCAATCGTAGGATTACCGCGAGAATCGAGAATTTCTCTTGCATTGACATCAGCAATAGTAGACATTTTATTACCTCCAACTTTATTTTTTGAGGGCTATAACCCCTAATAGTATTTACCCGAAATTAAGTTCCAACTGGTCAAAATGTTTTAGACCGGAGATTATCAACGAAGAACCAGTCATTTCGTCCGGTTGTTTAATTCCCAACAATTGCAGCATCGTCGGCGCAATATCTTCCAGCCGGCCTTCACGCAACTGTAAATGCAGCAAACCATCGTCAACTAAAATAAAAGGTACATTGTTGGTTGTGTGAGAAGTCATCGGTTGGCAATGCTCATCCGTCATCCTCTCCACATTTCCATGATCGGCCGTAATAATCAGTGTACCGCCTACATCCTTCACAACATCCATAACCTGAGCAATACAGTTATCGATATACTCCAATGCTTTGACGGTTGCCTCCAGATTACCGGTATGGCCCACCATGTCCGGATTGGCATAGTTAATAACAATCACATCATAAATACTACTTCGAATACGGTCAATTACCGCCTTTGTAACAGCACCGGCGCTCATCTCCGGCTTCTTATCATATGTTTTGACATTTGGAGAAGGTATCATAACCCTATCTTCACCGACGTCGATTTTTTCTATACCGCCATTGAAAAAGAAGGTAACATGTGCGTACTTTTCTGTTTCGGCAATTCGTAATTGCCGCAGGCCGTTTTTGGAAATAACACGGCTAACGGTATTACGAGGAGGGCGCGGTGAATAAGCAACTTCCACATTCTCCAACGTATCATCGTAATTGGTAAAACAAACATAGAACAACCGTGGCGGCTGCGGCCCCCGGTCAAAAAAATCAAAGACTTTATCGGTAAAAGCATGGCTGATTTCTCTGGCCCGGTCGGAACGGTAATTGAAAAAGATAGCGCTATCGCCGCTTTTCATCAATCCCACCGGTTGACCGTCGTTATCAACGATTACTGTAGGTTCAATAAACTCATCACTATCACCGCGCGCATATGATGCCCTGATAGCTTCAGCAGCCGATTTTTCTTTTCGCCCACGGCCATAAACCAGTGCTTCATAAGCCTCATGCACACGTTCCCAGCGTTTATCTCGATCCATAGCATAAAATCGGCCGCAAACGGTGGCAATTTTACCGATTTTCAGCTCTTTAATTTCTTGCTCGATACGCTCAGTAAACTGCTGTGCTATCCCACTATTGGTATCACGACCATCGGTAAAACAATGAATAAACAACTTTTGTATTTGCTGTTGCTTACATAAACGCATCAATGCTATTAAATGATTAATATGGCTATGAATACCACCATCTGAAGTTAATCCGAATAAATGCATAGCCCCGCCGTATCTATTAGCTTGGCGGCAAGCGCTGATAAAAGTCTCGTTATTAAAGAAGGTACCTTCATCAATATCACGGTTAATCAGCGTATAGTCCTGATACATTATTCTACCAGCGCCAATATTCATATGTCCGACTTCACTATCACCCATTTGTCCCGCCGGTAAACCAACATCGGTACCCGAGGCGCCTAAAACCGTATGGGGATATTTTTGCCAAAGGCTATGAAAAGCAGGTAATTTTGCTATGCAGGTAGCATCGGTAGGAGTATGTTCAGGCATACCCCAACCGTCCAGCAACATTAATACTAAAGGTTTACCGGCAAACTTCATGTTATCCTCCGACTTTTTAGTATATCAAACATATCAGCTAACAGCATTAACAATGGCAGCAAAACTATCCGGCTTGAGACTGGCTCCGCCGACCAAAACACCGTCAATATTGCTACAAGCCAACAGATCTTTAATATTATTGGGATTAACACTACCGCCGTAAATAATACTTACCTGATTGGCAATATCGCCCCAAAGTTCAAACAATTGTTTGCGAATATAGCAAATAGCTTCTTCGGCGTCAGCAGAAGATGCTACACGTCCTGTTCCAATAGCCCAAACAGGTTCATAGGCAATAATCAGATCACTGTTCGGCTCAATCGCAGATAAGGATGCAAACAAATCGCTATGCAAAACATCAAATGCTTCACCGTTTTCCCGTTCATCAAGAGTCTCACCGATACAAACAATAGGTATCAGACCTTCATCTATTGCCGCCGCAGCTTTACGAGTTACCATCTCCGCGCTCTCACCAAAATAATGCCGACGCTCGCTATGGCCGCAAAGACAATAATCGGCTCCGGCAACTTTCGCCATCGGTAAAGATATTTCTCCGGTAAACGCACCTTCCGGCTGCCAATAAATATTTTGCACCCCGACTTTTACCGTGGTTTTGGCAAACGCATCCACTACTGCAGGTACTAGGATGGCGGCAGGAATTATTATAACTTCCGCTTGAGTCGGCTGTAGTAAGTGCAGCAACCCACCTGCGTAATTATTTACATCATCAGCAGTCTTATACATTTTCCAATTAGCTGCAATTATCACCCTGCGCGACGTTTGATCCATGTTTATTATCCCCTCTCGGTTTCGACAACCAGTGTCTTACATGATTTTGCCGGACATAATATGTCCGGCAAAGTATATTTGTACTATTTATCATTTAATACTGCTATACCAGGTAAAACCTTACCCGCAAGGAAATCAAGAGAAGCTCCTCCTCCTGTAGACATATGACTGATCTCACTTGCTAAACCGGCTTGATTAACGGCGGCTACGCTGTCACCGCCGCCTACTATGCTGAAGGCGTCGCTGTCAGCCACAACTTTAAGTAATTCAAAGGTGCCTTTAGCAAAAGCCTCCTTTTCAAAAAGGCCAAGGGGGCCGTTCCAAATAATCGTTTTAGCATCAGCAATAGCTGCACCAAACAATTGTCTGGTTTTACTGCCGACGTCTAAAGCCATATATCCTTCAGGCAATTTATCTGCATCTACCTCTATTACATCAGATGCATCAATATCTTTAGCTACAATCACATCAACAGGCAATAACAGATTATTTGCGATCTTAGTCGCCAATAATTGTTTGGCCCATTCCACTCTCTCTTGTTCAACCAAAGAATTTTGCATATTATACCCTTGCGCCGCCAAAAAAGTATTGGCCATACCGCCACCTATCAGTAATTTATCTACTATATTTAATAGATTTTCAATTACTTGAATTTTATCTGATACTTTGGCGCCGCCGATTATAGATACAAAAGGATGGGCTGGATTATGCAAAGCCGCCGATAAACACTTGACTTCTTTCTCCATCAAAAATCCGGCAACTGCAGGCAGATATTTAGCTATACCGGCCGTTGAGGCATGAGCCCGGTGCGCCGTGCCAAATGCATCGTTTACATAAATATCAGCCAATGAAGCAAGTGCGCGGGCAAAACTGTCATCGTTGGCTTCCTCGCCCGGATAATAACGGATGTTCTCCAAAAGCATAATATCGCCATCTACTAAATTATCGACAGTTTTTTGTGTTTCCGGGCTTAAACAATCTTCAGTAAATATTACAGGTTTATTCAACAGCTCCGACAATTCCTTAACCACAGGCCTAAGACTATACTTAGGATTGCGCTCACCTTTGGGACGGCCTAAATGAGAAGCAATTATTATTTTGGCATTATGCAGCATCAAATAATGAATCGTCGGCAAGGCGGCAATTATCCGCTCATTATCGCTGACTTTACCGTCAATGATGGGTACATTAAAATCAACGCGCAAAAATACCTTTTTACCATCAACATTAATATCCTGAACTGTCTTTTTATTAGGATAATCTACGGACATTTTTAAGCTGCTCCTTTCGTCCTGATATCTACAGCATTCTGCCCATATAGAGTACAATATCGACAATTCTGTTGCTATAACCCCATTCGTTATCATACCAAATGAACAATTTTACCATATCTTCACTAACAACCATTGTCGAAAGCGCATCGATAGTACCGGATTCGGACGTGTCATTATAGTCAATAGATACCAACGGCTCATCCGAATAACCTAAAACTCCTTTAAGCTCGCCTTGAGAAGCAGCCTTTAAGGCAGCGTTGATTTCTTCAACAGTCGCCGGCTTTTCCAAGAGCAAATTCAAGTCAACAACAGACACATTAGGAGTAGGCACACGCAGGGCAAAACCATTAAGTTTTCCCTTTACCTCCGGCAAGACTAATGCCACAGCTTTGGCAGCGCCGGTTGAAGTAGGAATAATTGAACAGCCAGCAGCACGGGCACGACGGAAATCCTTGTGGACTTTATCCAATATTTGCTGATCATTTGTATAGGAATGAACCGTTGTCATAATGCCTTTAACAATACCAAATTTTTCTTGCATAACTTTGACCGCTGGAGCTAACGCATTAGTAGTACAAGAAGCATTGGAAACTATATAATGTTTAGACGGATCATATTGTTTATGATTAACACCGTATACAACGGTAATATCTTCATTTTTACCCGGAGCACTAAGCAGAACTTTTTTGGCGCCTGCTTTGATATGAGCATAAGCTGCATCATGTTCCGTAAACTTTCCGGTAGATTCCAGTACTATATCAACACCCAGCTCTTTCCAGGGCAAATCTGCCGGATTGGCAACAGACAAAATCTTAATCTCTTTTCCTTCAACAATGAGATTTCCATCAGCAAAGCTTACTTCTTTGTCATAACGCCCATGCACCGAATCATATTTGAGCAAAAATGCAAGCATCTCCGGAGTGGCAAAATCGTTAATTGCCACAATCTCTATTTCCGGGTTTCCAAAAGCTAGGCGGAAAAATGGTCTGCCAATACGGCCAAACCCATTAATCGCAACTTTAACAGTCATTTAAACATCCTCCTTTAAATTAAAAATCCCAGCCCTTTTAGGTCATTCGCTATAATAATAAGAAATCCTCTCTTTTTGTTTAATAAACTTTTTTTATAATAATTATTCACTATTTTCCTTTGTTATGCAATCCCTCAGCAATATTCATTAATCTACGAAAGCGATGATTAATAGCGGACCGTCCGATATGCGAAATTTCACTTAATTCCGAAAGAGAGGCGTCGGGGTGATCTAAGCGTAACTGTGCCACCTCCAATAAAGAGGGAGGTAAACAACCCAGACCTTTTGTCGCTTGCAGATGGTGGATCATAGCAATTTGCCGCATCGCCGCAGCGACCGTTTTATCAAGATTGGCCTCTTCACAGTTTACCAGACGGTTGACGCGATTGCGCATTTCTTTATCAACGCGCATGCTCTCAAATTCCAGTAAGGAACGATGCGAACCCATTAAATTAAGTATACTGCTGATTTGTTCTCCGGATTTGAGATAAACGATATAAACATCTTTTCGTGTAGTTATATTGGCATTAATATCAAACTCAGCCAAGAGCTGCCGCAACAAGGCCGCCAGCCTTTGATCGCGGACAATAATTTCCAAATGATAAGCGCCTTCGGGGTTACTAACCGATCCACTAGCCAGGAAAGCACCCCTGATAAACGCCCGCCGGCAGCAGTCGTTACTGATAATATCCTCATTAAAACGCCCAGGGAAATCTCTATTTAACATCATTGAAGCATCCATAATGCCCATCATTGCCAATAACGGCTCAACCTGAGCATTGTTTCTGACTATCAGCGAAAATACCTGATTTTTTTTTAAGCGGTCGCGACGATGTGTTGCCAGCTCCGCTTTCAAACCTAAACTTCTTGATAAAGCAAAAATCCGCCGCGCTACCGCCGCGTTCTCGGTATTTATAGACAGCGCAATACTTTGTCTGCTGCCGATATGGATATTACCTCCAAAGCGAAAAAACGCTGCCAATTCCGCCTGGCGGCAACACCCGCGGGTACAAGCAACCCTAGTCAAATCATCTTTTACTTGAGCAGTAAATGTCATAAACAGCATCTCCGCATATATCGATCAACGACCGGTTTTATTGCCTTTTTTAATATCACGATGCGATAAGCTTGTTTCATAGCCATCAGATACTAAAGAGGTGGCAATAGCCTCAGCAATAGTTACCGAACGGTGACGGCCGCCGGTACAACCGACAGCAATGGCCAGATGTTTTTTGCCTTCTTTGATATAATTCGGCAATAAAAATTTTAACAGCGACAGATAGAGATTAAGGAACTCAGTCGTTTCCTGTTTATCTAAGACATAATCACGGACCGTGGTGTCAAGACCGGTTTGATATCGCATTTCCTCAATATAGTAAGGATTCGGTAAAAAACGCACGTCGATAACCATGTCGGCGTCTATCGGCATACCGTATTTAAAACCGAAGGAACTGACAGAGACAGCAAAAATTTCACTCTCGTTTTCGGAAAACATCTTAACGATCATTGCGGACAATTGGCGGTTTGTTAAATCAGAGGTGTCAATTACTATATCGGCCAAACCTCTCATCTCAGTCAGCCGTTGCCTTTCTTCCACGATACAATCACTGACACTGCGTCCGGAGCGTGCCAGCGGATGACGTCGTCTTGTTTCCTTATAGCGGCTAACCAATACCGCTTCGGATGCTTCCATAAAAAGAATACGAAATTTAATACCCTCATTGGCAAGACCGGCCAATACTTGCTCAAATGAATAAAAATCCTCACCGCCGCGCACATCAATAATTACAGCCATTTTGGATAGCTCGCCACGGGTCTGCCGATTGTAGTGGATAAAGCTGGCAAACAATGACGGCGGTAAATTGTCCACGCAAAAGTAACCTAGATCTTCCAAAGCTGCTGTTACTTGAGATTTACCAGCCCCGCTCATACCGGTGATAATTAATATACTTTCATTATTACCAGCCATTTTATTCCTCCATATTAAACTAAAACAAATTTCTCTATTGCAATGCCGACGCCGCTGTTATCACAATCTTCGGTAACATAATCGGCTATTATTTTCAGCGGTTCAACGGCATTGCCCATAGCAATTTTCAAACCGGCGCCGTCAAACAATTTAATATCGTTAAAATTATCGCCGATGGCCATGGTTTCCTCTTTGTTAATACCAAATTGGTCGGCAAGATAACGTAATGCCGCGCCTTTATTAGCAGCAGGATTAAGAAGCTCAAGAAAATACGGTTTGGATTTAGTAATATATGCTCTGCTGCCAAATTGCTGCTCCGCCAGCGGCCACAATTCATCCATGCGCTGCGGGTCACCGCTGATCAATATTTTGTGCGGGTTGCCGCCAAGATTATGCCGCAAATCGCCAACCGCCATCACCGGCACTTTGGAAATATGGGTATAATGTACTACCCTTTTATCAATATAACTTACCCGAAACATATCATTTACATAAGCCTGTACGGCACAATTATGTTCTTCGGCAAAAGCGACCATCTCCTGAGCCGTTTCCTCATCGATTGTCAATGACAACAATACCTCGCCAGAAGATACTTTTTTGACAAGAGCCCCCTGATACGTAATCAATGGTAAATCCAGTTTCAATTGTTCCGCGACCATCGCCGCCGAACGAAACATCCGTCCGGTAGAAATTGTAACCATCACGCCCCGACTAACCGCTTCGGTGATCGCCTGCTTATTACGCTCCGATATTTCCAAACTACGACTAAACAGCGTATCATCCATATCGGTAGCAATCAACTTGATAGACATATTGTCACCTCGAAAAATAATTCCGTCATTATAATATCATATCCGCTAACGCGGATATCGCTGGCTTTTCCCTCGTGGGAAAATCTTAAGCTTAAATAGCCGCTCATTCTCAAAATTATAGATTTCAGCCTGTGCAGTAATTCTAGCTGGCTTTTCCCTAACCGGGAAAATCTCAGCTATAAAATAGGCGCTCAGCCTCGAAATCAAAGATTTCGGTCTGTGCTGCTATTATATCACATATAAGCATATTTGCAGCAATTATTAATTATCTGATTCACCATCGCTATGCAGATACTTATAGCAGGCTGCCGCCGCAGCTTTTGTCATCTTTGGTGCTGCCGCCAGTTGCTGCTCGCTGGCAGCCTTGATTTGCGCCAACGAACCAAACGTTTTGAGCAGCGATTGTCTACGCGTCGGCCCCAACTGCGGCACCTGATCAAGTATTGAGGCAGTTTGCTGATGTCCACGCAATTGCCTATGATAAGTAATGGCAAAACGATGCGCCTCATCACGTAAATTCTGCAGCAATTGCAGCGCCGGATCCTGCCGATCCAGACATATCGGCTGACTGCTACTGACTGTAAAAATTTCTTCATTTTCCTTAGCCAGCGCAATCACCGCCCGCATCGGCGCCTCTATCTCCCGCAACCGCTCAACAACTGAAGAAAGTTGTCCCTTGCCGCCGTCAATCACTGTCAAATCCGGCAAATCGCTAAAATTGCGCGGCTGTTTCCCTTCGGGAATCTCCGCCATACCCCGCCGCCAACGACGCTCCAATACTTCCTGCAAGGCGGCAAAATCATTGCTACCCTCCAGAGTCTTAATTTTAAAACGTCTATATTCCGACGGTTCGAGACAACCGTTAATAGCTACTGTCATAGAGCCAACCATATTGCTTCCCTGAATATGGCTGATATCAAAACACTCTATCCGCCGCGGCGTTGACGGCAGTGCCAAAAGCTGCCGCAACCCCTCCAACGCCAGAGCCGCCTTTTGCTGCCGCCGCTCCCGCGAATTAAGATACTGGTCGAGTAATAATCTGGCGTTCTCCTCTACAAGACGGATTAAGCGCAGCTTATCGCCACGACAGGGTACAACAAAGCTCACTTTATGCCCAAATTTGGTCGCACAAAGCTTGTTTAACACCTCCACATCCTCCGGTAACTTATTGCAGTAGATATAAGACGGCATATTGTCGCCACTGTAGTATTCCTGGATAAACCTCCTTAGCAACAGCGGCTCTTCTCCGGCAAAGCCGTTAGTCAATGTAAAATGCTCCCGACCAATTACCTGACCGCCGCGAACAAAAAATACCTGCACTACACAATGCCCATCGGCGGCAGCTGCCGCCAACAAATCATAGTTGCCACCCTTGGCGCTCCTGTCCATGCGTTGTTTGCGACCAATTTTGTCAAGCACCGCAATGATATCCCTTAACCGCGCCGCATCTTCGAAACGCAGTTGCCGACTGGCTTCTTCCATCTCAGCCGTTAGCCGGCGGTTAATCTCCGCTGTCCGCCCCTGCAATAAATTCAGCGCATCCTCAACCACCTCAGCATACTGCTGCTCGCTGACTCTACCCTCACAAGGAGCAAGACAGCGGCCGATATGAGCATTAAGGCATGCACGCTGTCCCTGTGGCCAGCTTCTAACGCTGCAGCGCCGCAACGGTATTATCTCGTGAATAGTATTCACCAATTGCCGGATACTGCCCACCGCTGGATACGGCCCAAAATACCTGCTGCCGTCGTTATATACACGCCGCGCCACCAATAGCCGCGGGAAAGGCTCGTTTACCGTCAGACGTAAATACGGGTAGTGCTTGTCGTCGCGCAGCAATATATTATAATGCGGACTGTGTTCCTTGATCAGATTAGCCTCTAAAATCAACGCTTCCGTTTCATTGGCAACAACTATAAAATCAAAATCCACAACCTTCTCCACCAATGCCGCTGTTTTACTGTCAAGCGAAGCGGTAGGACGAAAATACGAACGCACCCGTTTTTGCAAATTAATTGCCTTTCCAACATAGATAATCTGCCCCTCGTTGTCTTTCATCAAATAACAACCGGGTGCCCCGGGCAACGACGCTAATTTTTCATGCAACTTCTCTTTCATTGCGATCCCTCATTATAATACAGTCTGTAAAAACTGCCCCGTATAACTCGTCTGATCGGCGGCAATTTGCTCAGGAGTACCGGTCGCAACAATCATGCCGCCCTTGTCTCCGCCTTCCGGCCCCATATCTACAACATAATCAGCCGTTTTAATCACGCTAAGATTATGCTCAATCACTACAACCGTATCACCGGCGTCGACCAACCTGTTCAATACCTGCAGCAGATTACGGATATCATCGCTGTGCAGTCCTGTTGTCGGCTCGTCCAATATATAGAGCGTCCGCCCGTTACTGCGCCGCGAAAGCTCCGTGGCCAATTTAACCCGCTGCGCCTCGCCGCCGGAAAGCGTCGTCGCCGGCTGCCCCAGCCGAATATAACCAAGCCCTACGTCTTTCAAGGTTTGCAGCTTGCGCTTGAGCCGCGGCAAATTGGCGAAGAACAGGCAAGCTTCGTCAACTGTCATCTGCAACACATCGGAAATATTTTTCCCTTTATAATATATATCCAAAGTTTCCCGATTATAGCGTTTACCCTTACAAATCTCGCATGGTACATATATATCGGGCAGAAAATGCATCTCTATCTTGATAATGCCATCGCCCTGACAAGCTTCACAGCGTCCGCCCTTGACATTAAAGCTAAAGCGCCCTTGTTTATAACCGCGCGCTTTAGCGTCCGGCGTCATGCTAAATAATTCTCTGATCAAATCAAACAAACCCGTATACGTTGCCGGATTGGACCGGGGAGTTCTGCCAATCGGCGCCTGGTCGATGGCAATGACTTTCTCCAGATACTCCATTCCCTCGATTGCATCGTGATCGCCGGGCAACGTATGCGCACGATTGAGCCGCCGCGCCAAAGCCTTGTATAACACTTCGTTAATCAACGAGCTCTTGCCGCTGCCGGAAACGCCGGTAACACAGATAAATAATCCCAACGGCAACTCCACATCAACATTATGCAGATTATTAGCGCGCGCGCCCTTAATCAGTAGCCTCTTGCCGTTACCAATCCGCCGCAGAAGCGGTAATTCAATATTCTCGCGCCCGCTCAAATAAGCGCCGGTCAGCGATTCAGGGCAAGCAATAATATCATCTATAGTACCAGCCGCTACCAGCTCTCCGCCATACTCACCGGCACGCGGCCCGATATCAAGGATATAATCGGCATTGCGCATCATATCCTCATCGTGCTCGACCACCAACACCGTATTGCCAAGATCGCGCAAATGCTTTAAGGCCGTGATCAAACGGGCATTATCGCGCTGATGCAGACCGATGCTTGGCTCATCCAGTATATATAAAACACCCATCAATCCGGAACCGATTTGTGTCGCTAAACGGATCCTCTGCGCCTCACCTCCGGATAGAGTAGCTGCACTGCGAAACAACGTCAAATAATCAAGTCCTACGTCAGTCAGAAAATGCAACCGCTCCTTAACCTCTTTCAATATACGGACAGCAATCATCTGCTCGCGTTCACTTAATACTAATTGATCAAAAAACCGGGTCGCATCGGAAATAGGCAGTAAGCTAAGCTGATAAATATTTAATCCACCCACGGTAACTGCCAGACTTTCTTTTTTCAGACGCGCGCCGTTGCAGACCTCGCAGGGCTTTATCGTCATATACTTTTCAAATTCGTCGCGCATACCGTCGGAATTAGTCTCAGCATAGCGGCGCTGATAATTATTGATCAAACCCTCCCAACGAGTTTGCCAAACACGCTCAAACCCATGTTCATCGGCATAACGGACCGGAAATCGCTGGTTTCCGCAGCCATAAAAAACTTCCTCACGCGCCTCCGCGCTCAAATCTTTAAACGGTGTGTCCATTGAAAAATCATGCGCTTTGGACACCGCCTCCAACTGCCGGTAAAACCAGCCGCGATTTTTAACATTAAGCGTTAGCAAAGCGCCCTGATTGATCGAAAGGTTTTCGTCGGCGAGCATCAGTTTTTCATCAATATATTGTTTAAACCCCAGTCCGCCGCAGGCTGGACAAGCTCCGAAAGGATTATTGAACGAAAAAGCGCGCGGTGTCAATTCTTCGATACTGATACCGCATTTGATGCAGGCCAATTCCTGGCTGAAAATCAATTGCTCGGTTTTACCGTCAGGCTGTTCCACCAATACAATTGCCAGCCCATTGCCCATTTGCAGACATAATTCCAATGAGTCGGCCAATCTTTTATCGCGGCCTTCTTTTAAAATTATCCGGTCAACAATCAGCTCTATATCATGCTTTTGCTGTTTATTAAGCTTAATCTCTTCACCTAAATCCTTTGTCTCCCCGTCTACGCGGACTCTGACATAGCCTTGCGCTTTCAAATCGGTAAAAGTCTTCTGATACTCACCTTTTCGCCCGCGGACTATCGGCGCCAATAATTGCAAGCGGCTGCCTAAAGGCTGTAATTTGATCGTATCAATGATCTGATCCACAGTCTGCCGGCTGATCGGGTCGCCGCAATTCGGACAATGAGGGTGGCCTATCCTCGCGTAAAGCAATCGAAGATAATCATGGATTTCCGTCACGGTACCAACCGTCGAACGGGGGTTGTGGCTGGTCGTCTTTTGGTCAATGGAAATCGCCGGCGATAATCCCTCAATCTGATCAACATCAGGTTTACTCATCTGCCCTAAAAACTGGCGTGCATAAGATGAAAGCGATTCCACATAACGCCTCTGTCCCTCGGCATAAATCGTATCGAACGCCAGCGAGCTTTTGCCGCTGCCAGATAACCCGGTAATTACTACCAACTTGTCGCGGGGTATTGTTACATTGATGTTTTTAAGATTATGTTCGCGGGCGCCGCGGATAACTATATTATTCTGGGTCATTAATACTGCTCCTTAAAGTAAGTAATTCTCAATATTATTATGCAAGATTTATTATAGCGGGCATTTTTTATAAAGGCAATCTATCTTTTAAAATTTTATCTGGCGGAAGCCCGCAATTCCATTATCGCATCACGCAGCTGAGCTGCAGCCTCGAATTCCAAACGCCTAGCGGCTTCTCTCATTTCTTTCTCCAACGAACGAATCAGCTTTTCCTGCTCCCGCTTGCTCATCTTTTCCGTCGGCTTGAGTTTATTGATGCTGTCCGGCGGTACAATTGCCGCCACCACATCGCGCACTTCTTTAATAATCGTTTGCGGTATAATGTTATGCTCCTGATTATATTGTTGCTGCACCAACCTTCTGCGCCCTGTAATATTGATCGCGGCTTGCATCGAATCAGTCATCCGATCGGCATACATTATTACCTGACCTTCGCTGTTACGGGCCGCGCGCCCCATAGTCTGGATCAAGGATCGCTCGGAACGTAAGAACCCTTCCTTGTCAGCATCTAAAATAGCCACCAATGATACTTCCGGCAGATCGATGCCTTCCCGTAACAAATTAATGCCAACCAGCACATCAAATACGCCCAGTCGCAGATCGCGGATAATCGCCATACGCTCCAATGTTTTGATATCAGAATGAAGATAGCGGACTTTTACGCCTGCTTTACTCAGATACTCGCTCAAATCCTCCGCCATCCGTTTGGTTAAGGTAGTAACCAGAACCCGCTGGTTTTTGGCTACCCGCAAATTGATTTCATTCAGCAAATCATCGATCTGGCCTTTAACCGGTCGCACCTCAACCGCCGGATCAAGCAATCCGGTAGGCCGCAGCACCTGCTCGGCCATATTTTGCTTATTTGACAGTTCATAAGGACCGGGAGTTGCGGACACATATACCAATTGTTTGGCACGCTGCTCAAATTCCGCAAAACGCAGAGGCCTGTTATCTTTAGCCGAAGGCAGGCGAAATCCATATTTGATCAGCTCTTCTTTACGCACGCGGTCACCCTCATACATGCCTCTTATCTGCGGCAAAGTCACGTGCGATTCATCTATCATGATCAGGAAATCATCCGGGAAATAATCAAGTAATGTATACGGAGGCTCTCCTTCTTTACGACCTGTCAAATGCCGGCTGTAATTCTCAATACCGCTGCACTGCCCGATTTCCTCCATCATTTCCAAATCAAAATTGGTGCGCTGCTCGAGCCGTTGTGCTTCCAGTAGTTTTCCAGCCTGGCGCAACTTGACCAATTCGCTGCCCAACTCCTCACGGATTAATACCAACGCTGCCTTCATTTTCTCATCTTGAGTTACATAATGGCTGGCAGGGAAAACCATTACCTTCCGTGGCTCGCTGATTGCCTCTCCGGTCAATACATCGATTTCTGTCAGTTTCTCCACCTGATCACCAAATAGCTCAATTCTATAAGCCCGATCGCCGCTGCCGGCTGGGAATACATCTATAATATCGCCGTGCACTCGAAAAGTACCGCGATGAAAATCCATTTCGTTTCGGCTGTATTGCATATTTATCAGTGCACGTAATATCTGCTCCCGATCCACTGTTTCTCCCACAGCCAAAGATAGGCTAAGCTGCAAATAATCAGCGGGATCGCCTAACCCGTAAATTGCCGAAACGCTGGCGACAATTAATACATCTCTACGCTGGAGCAGTGAGGCGGTAGCTGCGTTACGCAGCTTTTCAATCTCATCATTGATTGCCGAGTCCTTGGCTATATAGGTATCAGATGAAGCAATATATGCCTCGGGCTGATAATAATCATAATAACTGACAAAATACTCGACAGCATTTTGAGGAAAAAACTCTTTAAATTCTCCGCATAATTGCGCTGCCAGTGTTTTATTATGGGCAATAACCAATGTCGGCTTTTGTAAACGGGCAATGACATTGGCCATAGTAAAAGTTTTGCCGCTGCCGGTAACACCAAGCAATACTTGATGATGCAAACCGCGGCTAACTCCGTCCACCAATGAATCAATCGCCTGTGGTTGGTCGCCGGTGGGCTGATAATCGCTTTGCAGCTGAAATTCCATTATTTTTCCCTCCTTATATTTAATATTATAACATATCCGCTTATGATGTAAATTCATATCCATTTTTTTACAGCTTACTAATATAGAATATCCATAATAAAAAGCAAGCATAATAATAATCAATAATTATTTACCAATACGGAGGCATTTATGTTTAGTTTAATTCCTTTTAATAACAACGAACGTGGATTATCCCGTTATTTTGATAACTGGGATCGCTTTTTCCCTTTTTGGAACAATGATGCTTCGCAATTCCGCGCTGATATCAAAGATCTCGGCGATAAGTTTTTACTACAGGCGGAACTTCCGGGATTTGACAAAAACGATATTAAAATCAACATCGCTAATGACCGCTTAAGTATTGTTGCCCAACGTCAGCAAGAAACAAAAGATGACGACAATGATTACATTCACCGCGAACGTAGATACGGCAGTATCTACCGTAACTTTGATATTTCCGGCATTGATGAAAACAATATAACAGCCAACTACAATAACGGCGTCTTGGAATTAACATTACCGAAAAACGAAGAAGACGTAAATGAAAATATTCGGCAAATAGAAATCCAGTAATTAGTAAAAATATTGTGGTAAAATTATAATAGAAAGAAGGATTACCAAAATGGTAATCCTTCTTTAAAATTAAACCCGGCGGCTACCTACTCTACCAGGGGCCTGCGCCCCAAGTACCATCGGCGTAAGAGAGCTTAACTTCTGTGTTCGGAATGGGAACAGGTGTGGCCTCTCTGCTATAACCACCGGGAAACTTTGATCTTCTTTATTTCAGTGTTTCGAATAAACTCCGCGATACGTTGTATTAATCGATCTTT